>JBKBNP010000017.1:0-77384 GCA_046295215.1 Pseudorhodobacter sp.
CCCATGATCATCGGGCCGAAACCCTACATGGTCGATATACAGACAATCCAAACGCCGATCGCGCCCAAACCGCCCACATATCCCTTCAAAAAACAAATTGTCAAAGAGCACAGAGACAAAAATGAACCGGACCGCTGAAACTCTCAGCGCACCTGCCCGCCTTGCCTCCTGATTTTTATCGACTGCTTTCGCTGCCGCCCGTCTCCGTCTGCATCGCTGCTTGCCGTCTTCGGTGAGCGGTTATCTACGGATCTGCGACGTGGCCCGCAAGAGGAAAAAAACAGAATGATGACATTTTTTCGGGCGGCTTAAAAAGTTACCCCACATCTTGGGGTTCGCGACACTTTTGCCACTAAAAGGGGCTTCCGCCTTGCCGATCTGTTCAGACCGACCCGACAGCGGCGCGTCGACGCCCCCGCAACGCCCAGCCTATTCGCAGCAAAATCAATGCGACAATGGCCGAAAGATACAGAATCGGCTCCAGCGGCCAAGCCTTTACAAGCCAGATATAGTGGATGCCCCCCGCCAGTGCCGCAAGATAGGTGAGTCGGTGCAGTCGCTGCCATCCCGCCGCCCCGAGTCGCCGGACCGACGCCGCATTGGAGGTCACGGCAAGCGGGATCAACAACGCGAAGCCCGCCATTCCCATGGTGATATAGGGGCGCTTCACGATGTCGGCCCAGATCTCGCCCCAACGCAGTTGCAGGTCCAGAAACAGCCATGTCGCCAGATGCAGCGTGATATAGGCGAAGGCCAGCAACCCGACCGCCCGGCGGAACCGCAGCAGGTTCACCCCCGACAACCGCCTCAACGGGGTGATGCAGAGCCCTGCCACGATCAGTTGCAGCCCCCACAGCCCGAGCGCATGCTCGATCCGCTTGACAGGTTCCGCACCAAGCGCGCCGGTATTGAGCTGCCAGACCAGCCACAGGAGCGGCAGGGCGCCTGTCGCATAGACCCAGCTCGGCGAGATCCGTCGCACCCAGCCGTTCAGGCGGTCCACCGGCATCAGTAATCCTTCGACAGATCCTGACCGGAGTAGAGCCCGGCGACCTGCTCGCCATAGCCGTTGAACATCACCGTATCCACGCGCGGCGCGAAGATGGAGGAGCCCACACGCCGCTCACTGGCCTGGCTCCAGCGCGGGTGATCGACCTTGGGGTTCACATTGGCATAGAACCCGTATTCATTCGGCTGCATCATGTTCCAGCTTGTCGGCGGCATGGTTTCCGACAGCGAGATGCGCACGATCGACTTGATCGACTTGAACCCGTATTTCCAAGGCACGACCAACCGGATCGGCGCGCCGTTCTGGTTCGGCATCGGTTCGCCATAAAGCCCGGTGGCCATGATGGTCAGCGGGTTCATCGCTTCGTCCAGCCGCAACCCTTCGCGGTAGGGCCAGTCCATGATCGGGCGTTTCTGGCCGGGCATTTCCTCGGGGCGCACCAGCGTTTCGAAGGCCACGAATTTCGCCGAAGGCTGCACGCCGACCTTGTTCAGAATCTCCGACAGTTCGAACCCGATCCATGGAATGACCATCGACCAGGCCTCGACACAGCGGAAGCGATAGATGCGTTCCTCCAGCGCGATGCCCTTCATCAGGTCGGCAAGGTCATAGTCGCCGGGGCGGTCCACCATCCCGTCGATTCGCACCGTCCAGGGATCGGTCGTCAAGCGTTTGGCGTTGCGCGCGGGATCACCCTTGTCAGTGCCGAATTCGTAGAAATTGTTGTAGGTGGTGATTTCCTCGAAAGTGTTCTGCTTGGCATCGGTGGAAAAGACGCTGGGGGCGGCCTCGATCTTTGCCAGCGCGGGCGTGGCCAGCGCCGCAGCGCCCGCCCCAAGCAACAGCGAACGGCGGTTCACCCAGACTGATCGCGGCGTCACCTCGGACCAGCCGAGATCGTTCCTGAAACCCTTGCGCATCCGTTGCCTCCGTTTTCGCCCAGTCTTTGTTGTAGCCTGTTATGACAGAGCGGCCAGAAAATCCGACTCACGTTATCGACAAGCAGGTGAAATGTCGGGCCTGCGTCACGCTTGCTTCCCCGGTCACATATTCCTATGATAGAATATGAAAAGAGGAGGAGTTTCCCATGTTCAGATCCGCTGCGCTTTGCGCTTTGCTGGCCGCCACCCCTGCCCTTGCGGGCGATTTCGTGACCTATGACACCGATCTTTCCTTCGAGGATGCGGCCTTCGCGGTGGAAAACGCGATCATCGGCGCCGGTCTGGTGATCGATTCCACCAGCCATGTTGGCGATATGCTGGAACGCACAAAGGCCGATGTCGGGGCGGAAAGGACAATCTTTGCCGCAGCGGATGTGTTCCAGTTCTGCTCGGCCCTGGTCAGCCGTGAAGTGATGGAGGCCGATCCCGCGAACCTGCGATTCTGTCCCTATGGCCTCTATGTCTGGCAAATGCCGGGCAGCGAAACCGCGACGGTGGGGCACAACAGCTATGAAGGCAGCATGGCACCGGTTCAGGCACTGCTGTCGGGTATCGTGAAAGTGGCGCTCGACCTGGAATGACTTTGCCGGATCGGGTCACGGCTGGTCACGAGCGATCACAGGTTTCTTATTGGAAACCCGCAGGAGGCCGCGCTTAGGGCACCCTGGACAGGGTCAAGCCCGGCTCAAGAAGATTTGGGGTCAATCCGGATCGTCCCCCGCTGCGTTTTCCCATCGCCAAGCCAATTTGGCGAGACAGATACGCAGGAGAATAGCAAATGATCCGCAGAACTTTCATGGCGCTGACCGCCACCGCTGCCCTGATGACCGCCCCGGCCTTTGCCGGCGGACATGGCAAGGACATCGTCGATACCGCCGTCGAGGCCGGTTCCTTCACAACGCTCGTGGCCGCCGTTCAGGCCGCGGGTCTTGTTGACACGCTCAAGGGCGATGGGCCTTTCACCGTTTTCGCACCCACCGACGAGGCCTTCGCGGCGCTGCCCGCAGGCACTGTCGAAGACCTGCTGAAGCCGGAAAACAAGGACCAGCTGACCGCGATCCTGACCTATCATGTCGTGCCGGGTAAAGTCATGTCCACCGATCTGAGCGAGGGCCTCAAGGCGGCGACCGTGCAGGGCAGCGAAGTGACGATCACGCTGGATGGCGGGCCGAAGGTTGACGGCGCCAACATCGCAACCGCCGACATCGAGGCAACCAACGGCGTGATCCATGTGATCGACGCCGTCATCATGCCGACAATGTAATCCGCTTCGGCTTCGCATTCAGGCGAACCAGCGCAGCGCGCCCGGTGCCCTTCGGCATCGGGCGCGTTTGCAGTTCAACGCCGCAGAACCCGCGCCCCTACCAAAGCCGAGAGTCCTGTCACGATCAGGATTGCAAGCCCATACCAGGTGACAAAGAAGAGCGGATTGTCCTCGATGCAGTGCAGCGCATAGATCGCAGCCCCCGCGCCCCCGCCCGCAAGCCCGGCAACCGCGCCCCCAAGCGCAGGTCGTTCCACCACGCCGCGCCGCAACATCACCAGCACCGCCGCGACCGGCAGCAACGAAAGCACCGGGATCGTCGCAAGGCAGGTGGTCATGGTTTTGCCCTGCACGGCCATCGCCCGCATGCCCGGTGGCGTGCCCACAAATGTCGAAAGCCAGAGCGTGCCCGCAAGCCCGGCCACGACCACGAACCAAAAGGCCGTTCTGCCGGGCCGTTCCCCAGGCCGCGCGAGGCGCATCGCCACGGCAAGCCCCGCCAGCATCAGGGTCAGCGACAGGACATGCCGCAGCCCCGCCACCGGATCGGTCACTGCCGCCGCCAGATCCGGCCGTGGCCCCAGACCAGCCAGAAGCCCGGCCGATGACAGCGCGACCGCCGGAACCAGCCCGACCCAGAGCCCCGTCGCAAGCGGGCGCTCGGCCTTCGCGTCAGCGGCCAGAACCGCAATCAGCCTATCGGTTTTCATCGTTTTCGCCTCTTACCTCGACATGCCGGGCGCGCAATGCGGCCAGCGCCTTGAGCGCACGATGCAGCGCGACCCGCACCGCCCCTTCCGTCATCTTCAGGGCCGCACCGGTTTCGGCAAAGCTTGCGCCCTCCAGTCCGATCCCCCGCACGATCCTTGCGGATCGCGGGTCCAGCATCCCGACCATCTTCTCTATATCGCCCCGTTCGGTCGGGTCCGGCGCGGCCTCGGCCGGAAGGATCGCGATGAAATCCTCGATCGGCAGGTCGATCCTCCGCCCGCGCGCGCGGAAGGCGTCGATCACCTTGTAGCGCGCGATTGCATAGAGCCATGGCCGCAGCGGCGCATCCGACTGCCATGTATGGCGCTTGAGATGGATCGCCAGCAGCACGTCCTGAAGCACATCTTCGCATTGCGCCTCACCAAGCCCATGCCCCCGCGCGCGCACCACGCCGCGCAGGACCGGCGTTATGGCATGCAGGAACCGGGCATAGGCACGCCCATCACCGGCATTGGCAGCCAGAAGCAACCCTGCCCAATCCTCCTCGGTTTCCATCATCTTCCCGATTCAGTTCGGGCCGCGCAGGCGGTCTGTTACAAGACCCCGGCGATTTTGCCCTCGGGCCACGGCCTCAGTCGTTTATGTCGCGGGTCCAGATCTTGACCTGACCGGGCCGCGTGCCGACCAGTCTCCGCGTCACCAGCCAGGCGACCAGCGAAACAATCGCGAAAACGCAGATCGTCACCGCCAGATTGCCGCCGAGCAGGCCAAATCCGATCAACGCGCCGGTCAGCACCGCCCCGATGGCAAAGCCGACAAAGATGTAGCCCGGAATCAGGACTTCCATCACGGCGATGGCAAAGCCGCCCGCAACCCAGACCCACCAGACCGACAGCCAGCTCATGGCGTGACCCGCCCTTTCAGCATCTTGAACGCATCGCCAAAGGCATCGAGTGCCTGTGCCGGCACGATCACCGTCTGTTTGCCTGCACCCTCGCCGACCTTTGTCAAAGCCTCGACCTGTTTCAGCGCGACCTGATACTGCGCCGCCTCCAGCCCGTTCTTGGCAATCGCATCCGCGATCACGCCGGTCGCATAGGCCTCGGCATCGGCCAGAACACGCCGGGCCTTCGCCTCCTGCTCGGCGGCATAGAGATCACCATCGGCCTTGAGTTCCACCGCACGGCGCTTGCCCTCCGCCTCGGTCACATTCGCGCGCCGTGCGCGTTCGGCGTTGAGCTGTTGCAGCATCGCGGCCCGCGTCGCCTCGTCAAGGTTGACGTCCAGCACTTCCGCCCGCGTCACCTCGATCCCCCAGTCATCGACCATGGCGGCGACCAGTTCGCGCACCTTGCCGATCAGCTCCGACCGGTTCGACTGCACCTGATCCAGTTCCATCTTGCCGATTTCCGACCGCACGATCCCCGCCACTGTCGTTGCAATCGCCCCGTCAACGTCGCGGATGCGATACACTGTCTTTTCCGGTTCCGTGATGCGGTAGAACACGCTGGTTTCCACCTTCACCAGCACGTTGTCGGCGGTGATCGCGTCCTGCAACGCATTGGGCAACTGGCGTTCCAGAATGGTGATCTTGTGCGCCACCCGGTCAAGGAAGGGGATCACGAAATTGATCCCGGGCCCCAGCACCGCGCGCAGGCTGCCGAACCGTTCCACCACATGCTTTTCGGATTGCGGCACGATCCGCACCCCCAGAAACAGGGAAACGATGATGAAGGCCGCAATTGCGAGATAGACCGCATTGCCGCCGATGAACGCCTCAATATCCATTGCCGATACTCCGAAATGCCTTTCACACAGTCTTGGCGGCAAGCGCTTGGCCGCGCAAGTGCCGAATGGCTCCTACCGCAAGGCCCGGCCCTTGAGAATCGCATCGCGCCCGAACTTCGCGCGGATTGCATCGGTCGCGGCCTCGGCCTTCGCGCGGCGGTCTGCGTCCGGGTCCAGCAGGTCTCCCTCCCGGTCGGCTTCGCGTGCCGGGCAAAGGTCAGCGATCCCGACACCGATCAGGCGGAACGGCCCGCGGCCCGCTTCCCCCGCCATCAGCGCCGCAGCCTCGCGATAGATGCGGTCCGCGACCTGCGTTGCCCCATTCAGCGCATGGCGCCGCGAGATGCCGGTAAAATCGGCGCGCTTGAGCTTCAGCGTCACGGTGCGCCCGGCAAGATCCTTCGCCTTCGCGCGGTCGGCCACCTGTTCGGCCAATCGCCACAGATGGCCGTCCAGAAGCGCGGGATCGGAAATATCCGCATCGAAGGTGGTCTCCTTGGAAATCGACTTCACCTTCTCGTCGCGATTGACGCGCCGGCTGTCCTGCCCCCGCGCGAGATCGTGGAGCCGCCCGCCCATCTGCCCGAACCGCATCATCAGGTCGCCCCGGTCCCAGCGGCGCAGGTCCGCGATGGTGCGGATGCCTGCGCGGTCCAGCGCCGCCTGCATCGCAGTCCCGACACCCCAGATCACCCGCACGGGTTTTGTTTCCAGAAACGCCTCGGTCTCGGCCCGGCCGATCACGGAAAACCCGCGTGGCTTGTCGAGATCCGAGGCGATCTTGGCCAGAAACTTGTTATGCGACAGACCGACCGATCCGGTGATCCCTAACTCCGTTTCCATACGCCGCAACAGCCCTGCCAGCATCGCCGCCGGTGGCATACCGTGCAGACGCCCGGTTCCGGACAGATCCATGAAGGCCTCATCGAGCGACAGGGGCTCGATGGCCGGGGTCATCTTCTCCATCATCGCGCGGATCGCACGCGACACCTCGGCATAGACCGCCATGCGCGGCTTCACCACCACCGCCTCGGGGCAAAGCTTCAACGCCTGAAACATCGGCATGGCCGAACGCACGCCGGAAATCCGCGCGATGTAGCAGCAGGTGGACACCACCCCCCGCGTGCCGCCCCCCACGATCACCGCCCGGTCGCGCAATTCCGGGTTGTCGCGCTTCTCCACCGAGGCATAGAAGGCGTCGCAATCCATATGCGCGATGCTGAGATCTGCCAGTTCCGGGTGCGACACCACGCGCGGCGACCGGCAGGCCGGGCAGCGCGCCGCCCCGGCATCGAACAAGGTCAGACAGGCGCGGCAGAGACTGGGCATAGGGCAATCCTACTCCGGGGCCAGCCGTCCGGGAAGGGGGATCCCCTCGTCAAGCCTGATGGCGTTCATCGGTCCCGCCCCCCGGCAGCGAAGCCCGTCAGGGCTGATGAGCGCCCCCCGGTCCTCGCGCCACTGCCGCCAGATGCGCCGCAAAACCGGGATCCGCCATCAGTGCCTTGCAGCGCGCGAACCGACCCTCTGCATAGGCACGAAAATCCTCGGCCGGGTTGCCTTCGGCCAACTGGATCAACCCCCAGAGCGTCCATAAAAGATCGCACATCGCCTTGTAGATCACCATGCGCCCCTGATCGAAGGCCGAAGGCTCTGCCCCGAAATAGGCGTGCATCAGGGCCGCATCCTGCGCGAGTGTGAACTGCCCTTCTACCGACAGATCGCCCAGATCCCACATCGGATCATTCATGCCGGAATATTCCCAGTCCACGATCCAGACCCTTTCCCCGTCATCCAGAAAATTCTCGCACAGAGGATCGCAATGGCAGGGCACCAGCGGCACCGGATGCGCGGCAAGGGCGGCCCGCACCGCGCCCGCCTCGGCCACGACATCTTGATACCCCTCGGGCAGCGTCACATCCTTACCCGACAAGTGCCCCAGATAGTCGTCGATCATCGCGAACAGTTCGAACCGGAAAGGAAACGCCGCCCCTGACCCATGCAATACGCGCAAGGACCGCGCCGCGCGCTCCACCGCGCCGTCGCGCGCAGCAAAGCTTTCTGGCGACAGCGTGACCACATCGGGCAGGAACCGCGTGACCATCACGCCAGTTGCCGGGTCCACATGGATCAATTCCGGACTGATCCCCGCCCTTGCCGCCTCCCGCGCCGCCACCGCCTCGTTGGCGCGGTCGATATAGGCCTCGGTCCCCTTGCCCGGCAGCCGCACGCAGAAACCGCCCACACGGTAGACCCGGTTCGTCATGCCGCCCAACCGCTCCGGCACTCCTGCCAGCCCCGGCACATTTGCGGCAAGGCGGTCGATCAGGTCTGCATCGGTCATGGGCGGGCATCCTTCCTGCGGCAGCGGTTTCACTTTGCCCAACCTAGGACTATGGTCCTGCCAAGACCAGAACGGAGGGCG
Source organism: Pseudorhodobacter sp. (assembly GCA_046295215.1). Classification (GTDB taxonomy): domain Bacteria; phylum Pseudomonadota; class Alphaproteobacteria; order Rhodobacterales; family Rhodobacteraceae; genus Szabonella. The sequence goes on from JBKBNP010000017.1 coordinate 8,139, forward strand.
CCATGGCGGAGAAGGATCACGACGGGCATCTGGGCAAGGTCTATGCAGCCAAAGCCCCCGAGGAGGTCGCCGCCGCCTATGACCAATGGGCCGAGACCTATGAGGCCGAGATGCGCGCGGCGGGATACCGCCATCCGTCGGTGGCACTGGCCTTGCTGGCCCGCCATCTGCCGCGCGGTGCAGGCCCCTTGCTGGATGCGGGCGCGGGCACCGGAATGGTCGGCGAATGGCTGGGCATTGTGGGCTATCCGGCAGTGGATGCGCTGGACATCTCGGCGGGCATGCTCGCCGTGGCGGAACGCAAGGGCTGCTACCGGACGCTGCACCGGCTGGCGCTTGGCCGCGATCTGCCCTTTGCCGATGGCACCTATGCGGGCATCATTTCCACCGGCGTGTTCACCACCGGCCATGTCGGCGCCGAAGCGCTGCCCGAATTGCTGCGCATCACCACCCCCGGCGGGGTGATCGTGCTGACGGTGAAGGACACCGTCTGGCAGGATGGGTTCGCCGCCGCCATCGCGGCGCTTGCCACGGCACAGCGCCTGTCGGTGCTGGAGGAAACCGCGCCCTATGTCTCCATGCCGGGCGAGGCCGGAACCTCGCCGGGCCGGGCCATTGCCCTGCAGGTCATGCCTTGATGCGCCTGTTATCCGGATCATAAGGGGCGGTCAGCGTTATATTCGCAGGGAATACCTCAGACGCCACGACCAGCGCGTAACCGCCCGAGGCAAGGTAGTCGTCGCTGACGCCATCGGCATGGCGCACATAGCCATAGCCCACCGATTTCCCGATCGTATAGCCGAACCCGCCCGAGGTCAGATAACCCACAGGCTCGCCATTGCGCAGGATCGTCTCGCGCCCGACCAGCACGGCGGCCGGGTCGTCCAGCGTGAAGCCCGCGAAGCGTTTGGTCAGCGGCCCCGCCGCTTCCAGCGCGCTGCGCCCGATGAAAGCGGCATTGGATTTCATCTTGACCGCCCAGCCCAGCCCCGCCTCGAACGGCGTGTCATTGGGCGTGATGTCGGACGACCATGCACGATAGCCCTTCTCCAGCCGCAGGCTTTCGATGGCGCGATATCCACATGGCCGGATGCTCTCGGGCAAGCCCGCCTCCATCAGTGCATCGTAAATCTGCGCCAATGCCGCCAGCGGCACATGAAGCTCCCAGCCAAGTTCCCCGACATAGGTGATCCGCAGCGCGCGCACCGGCACCCCGGCGATCACCAATTCCCGCACCGCGCCGAAAGGAAAGGCCGCTGCCGACACGGCATCCCCACAAAGCCGCGCCAGCACATCCCGCGCCTTTGGCCCCATCAGCGACAGCGTGCCCCAATCTTCGGTCACATCGCGGAAGTCACAGCCCGCATCGGGCAGATGATCCGCGATCCACGCGAAATCATGGGTGCGGAAGCCGGTGCCGGTAACGATGTAGAACCGGTCCTCCGCCAGCCGCGCCACGGTCAGATCCGACTCGATTCCGCCGCGCGAGTTCAAAAGCTGTGTATATGTCACCCGCCCGGGTGCGCGCGCCACATGGCCCGCGCAGATCCGGTCCAATGCCGCCGCAGCCCCGGGGCCGGAAAGTTCGAATTTGGCAAAGGATGACTGGTCGAACAGCCCGACCGCATTGCGCACATGGGCATGTTCTTCGCCCACCGCATCGAACCAGTTCTGCCGCCCCATGGAATAGACGTCCCGCGCCGGTGCGCCATCCGTTGCAAACCAGTTCGGCCGTTCCCATCCCAGTTTCGACCCGAACACCGCCCCCGCCGCCGCCAGCCGGTCATAAAGCGGGGATTTGAGCATGGGGCGGCCCGAAGTGTATTCCTCATGCGGGAAGGCCACGGTGTAATGCTTGCCATAAGCCTCCAACGTGCGGGCCAGCACCCAGTCGCGATCCCGGTGCAGGCCCGAAAAGCGCAAGAGATCCACCGCCCAGAGGTCCAGCGGCGCCTCGCCCCGCATGGCCCATTCCGCCAGCACCCAGCCCGCGCCCCCGCCTGAGGCGATGCCGAAGGCGTTGAACCCCGCGCCGACATACATGTTGGAACATTCCGGCCCGCGCCCGAGGATGAAATTCCCGTCCGGCGTGAAGCTTTCGGACCCGTTTATCATCTGCTTGACGCCCGCCTGTTCCAGCGCAGGCACCCGGACCATCGCCTGTTCCATATGCTGTTCGAAATGGTCGAAATCATCGCCGAACAGGCGGAACTCCCAATCATCCGGCACATCGCCTGTCACCCAGGGCTGCGGGTTGGGCTCATAGCCGCCCATCACCAACCCGCCGACCTCCTCCTTGAAATAGGTGCGCCGGTCGGTGTCGCGGATGGTGGCGGCATCAGGCGAAAGGCCGGGAATGGGATCGGTGATGATATACTGATGCTTGACCGGTTGCAGCGGCACGTTGATGCCCGCCATTGCCCCCACCTGCCGTGCCCATTGGCCCGCGCAATTCACCACCGTTTCGCAAGCGATGGTGCCTTGGCTGGTGCGCACCCCGACAATCCGCGCGCCCTCCATGTCAAACCCGGTGACGCGCACGCCTTCCACGATCCGCGCCCCGTGCATCCGCGCGCCCTTGGCAAGGCTTTGGGTGATGTCGGACGGGCTCGCCTGCCCGTCGGTCGGCAGCCAGCTTGCCCCGATCAGATCGGAAGTGTCCATCAAGGGCCACATAGCCTTGACCTCGGCAGGCGAGATCAGGTGCATCTCCATCCCGAAGCTGCGCGCAGTGGTGGCGAGCCGCCTGTATTCGGTCCAGCGGTCGGGCGTGGTGGCCAGCCGCAGACAGCCGGTCATCTTCCATCCGGTTTCCAGCCCCGTCTCCGCGTCCAGCCGCTTGTAGAGATCCACCGAGTATTTCAGCACCTTGGTGATCGAGGCCGAGGATCGCAACTGCCCCACCAGCCCCGCTGCATGCCAGGTGGAGCCGGAGGTGAGCCTGCCTTGCTCCAAGAGCAGCACATCCGCCTTGTGATCCCGCGCCAGATGATAGGCGGTTGAACAGCCGATGATGCCGCCACCGATGACGACGACTTGCGCGTGGGTTGGAAACGTCATGTCCCGATCTTTCCGAATTGCGCCTGCCAGGCGTCCAGTGACGCCTCCAGCCGGTCAAGGTTTTCCGCCGCATAAGAAGTGTAATCAACGCCGGGCGCGGCCAGATGCAGGTCAGACACCAGCGCCCACATGGATTCGCGGATCAGCGCCGCCACATGCATCGCGCCAAAGGCGCGCGACAGCGCAGCATCCGGCGCCTGCCCGAAATAGGCCGCCAGCAGTTCCGCAGACGCTCGTGCATCCATCTCCGCATTGGCCGCAACACCGGCAAGGTCGAACAGCGCCGTGGACCAGCCCGCATATTCATAGTCAATGAGCCAGAGCCGCGCGCCATCATCGAGGAAATTCGCAGGCAAGAGGTCGTTATGCCCGAACACGATGGGCAGCGGCACCTGCACCGCCTCCATCGCCGCCGAGAGGTGCAGAAAACGCGGACAGACCGCATCATGCTGCGTGCCCGCCAGTGTGCGGGCATAGTCGCGGATCACATGGAACACCCAGAAGAAATAGGCCTCGCCCGACACCTGCCCCTGCATGTCGGCATGAAAACGGCGCAGCAGGTCCGCCACGCGGGCGGGGTTCGCGGCGACATCCTGTGGCCCCCATGTCCGCGCCTCGACAAAGGCCGTGACCATCACGCCGGGTCCGGCGTATTCCACCGCGGGGGCAAAGCCCGCAGCATGGGCAGCCCGCGCCGCCATCGCCTCGCGCGCACGGCTGACGTGATGGGCGGGGTAATCCTGCCCCAGCCGGGCGACATGCGCGCCCGCATCATCCGTCACCTTCCAGATTTCGTTGGAGAGCCCCCCCGACAGCGGCTCTGCCCGCGCAGGGCCGGCCCAGCAAGGCAGGGCGGCGAGGTGTTCCGGCAGGGTCATGGCGCAAGCCCCAGTCTGGCCCGCGCGCGCAATGCGGCCCCCTGGATCAGCCGGTCCGCGATGATCGCGATGAAGGCGACACAGAACCCTGCCACCAGCCCGCGCCCGGCATCGGCCTTGGTCAAGGCAATGTAAACCTCCTGCCCCAGATCGCGGGTGCCCACCAGCGCGGTGATCACCAGCATCGACAGCGCGAACATGATGGTCTGATTCAGCCCCAGCATGATTTCCGGCAGCGCCAGCCGCAGCTTGATCCGCCAGAGGATCTGGCCGCGCGTGCAGCCCATGGCGCGGCCCGCCTCCACCAGCCGCGCATCCACCCCTTGCAGGCCAAGGGCCGTGTAGCGGATCGAGGGCGCGATGGCATAGGCCACGACCGCAATCAGCGCGGTGAAATCCCCCACCCGGAACAGCATCACCGCAGGCATCAGGTAAACGAAGGAGGGCAGCGTTTGCAGCGTGTCGATCACCAGCTTGACCCCGGGCCAGAGGCTTTCACGCTCCGCCGCCAGCACCCCGATGGGCAGGCCGATCAGCATGGCCAGGACCACCGCGATGCCGCAGAGGTAAACCGTCGTCATCGCCTCCGCCCACAGGCCGGAGGCCGCAATCGCCACCACCAGCCCTCCCGACAGCACCGCCAGCCGCCAGCCCCCCAGCCGCCAGCCCGCAAAGGCAAGCACCGCTGCCACCCCCAGCCAGGGCAGACCGATCAGGAACCGCTTGAAGGGAATCATCAGGTTCAACAGGAAAAAGTTCTTCACCGCCTCCAGCGTGTCAAAATAGTTGACGTTGATATGGCGCACGACATCCGGCCAGAATGTGCCGGTGGAGATCACGGCGGCCGCGGGGTAATCCTGCGCGGCGGGCAGCACCATCGCCAGCCCCCCCGCCAGCACCAAGACAGCCAGTGCTGCAATCAGATAGGGATGCCCCACCCCGCCCTCGGGGCGTTCATGCGCGAGCGCCTGACTGATCCGGTCCAGCACGATGGCCAGCGCCACGATGGCAAACCCTGCCTCCAGCCCCGCGCCGAAATCCAGCCGCCGCAGGGCCGCCAGCACATCGAACCCCAGCCCCCCCGCTCCGATCATCGAGGCGATGATGACCATGTTGAGGCTCAGCATGATGACCTGATTGACGCCGACCATCAGCCCCTCGCGCGCCGACGGCACCATCACCTTCCAGGTCATCTGATGCCGCGAACAGCCGACCATATGGCCCAGGTCGCGCAACTCCCCCGGCACGCGCGACAGCGACAGCCGCGTGATCCGTGTCATCGGCGGCATGGCATAGATCACGGTGGCAATCACCGCCGATACCGGGCCGAAGCCGAACAGGATCAGCACCGGCACCAGATAGGCAAAGACCGGGATCGTCTGCATCAGGTCCAGAACGGGCGTGATCGCTCGGTTGAAACCCTCCCAGCGATAGGCCGCCAGCCCCAGCACCAGCCCGCCCGTGATCCCGATCGGCACCGCAATCAGGATCGAGGCGAGCGTGACCATCGCGCTCGACCATTGCCCGAACACCGCCAGAAACAGGAAGGCCCCGCCCGACAGCGCCGCCAGCCCCCAGCCGCCTGCCCGATGCCCCAGCACCATCGCCAGCCCGGTGACCGCCACCCAGCCCAAAGGCGGCAGCGCGCCGAATCCGCCCGACAACAGCCCCAGCACCACGCGGTAGGGCATGTCGATCACCGCCGAAACCCCGCGCGTCAACTCGCGGAAGGTGAACAGGCCAAAACTCGCGTCGTTCAAGAGCCAGCGCACAAAGGAACTGATCCAGCGCGCCGCCGGCACCTGTGCCGCGCGTGGCCAGTCAAAGGCCCAAGGGACAAGCGGCTTGCCGAAAGCCACGAACAGCACCCCCGCCGCTAGCACTCCGCCCCAGATCAGCGCCCCCCGCATCTCAGCCCTCCAGCATCAGCGCCACGACATCGGCGCGGTGCAGATGGCCCAAGGTTGCGCCCGCCGGATCGGTCACGCGAACTGTGTCATGGGTCAGAAACAGCGGGGCCGCCTCAGCCAGGCGGGTGCGGGCGGGAATTGCGGGCTCCGGCTCCGGTCCGGTCGCGGGGCGCATCAGGCGCTCCACCGGCACGACCTTGGCCTTGGCCACCGCGCGGGTGAATTCAGCCACATATTCGGTGGCCGGGTTCATCACCAGATCCTCGGGCGTGCCCACCTGCACCACCGCGCCATCCTTCATGATGGCGATGCGGTCGGCCAGCCGGATCGCCTCGTCGAAATCATGGGTGATGAACACGATGGTCTTTTTCAGCACCGATTGCAGGCGGATGAATTCATCCTGCATCTCGCGCCGGATCAGCGGGTCCAGCGCGGAAAAGGGTTCGTCCAGAAACCACAGTTCCGGGTCGGCGGCGAGGCTGCGGGCGATGCCCACGCGCTGTTGCTGACCACCCGACAACTGGCGCGGAAAGGCATCCTCGCGCCCCTGCAATCCGACAAGCGCCACCATGCGGCGCGCGCGGTCCTCGCGTTCGGCGCGGCCAACCCTCTGCACCTCCAGCGGAAAGGCCACGTTCTGCGCCACGGTCAGATGCGGCAACAGCGCGAAATGCTGGAACACCATCCCCATCTTGTGCCGCCGCAAGTCGCGCATCTGGCCCTCGGACATGGCGAGGAGGTTCTGGCCATGAAACAGGATCTCCCCCGCCGTGGGTTCGATCAGCCGCGACAGGCAGCGCACCAGCGTCGATTTGCCGGATCCCGACAGGCCCATGATGACAAAGATCTCGCCCGCCGCGATTTCCAGATCCACCGCGCGCACGGCAGGGATATGGCCTTTGGCCGCGAATTGTTCCGCCGTCGCATCCGGTCCGAGATCCGACAGCACCCGACCTGCCTGCGGGCCAAAGACCTTCCAGACATCGCGGCAGACCAGCATCGGCGCGTTCGGGGGTGAAGTCACGTCAGTCCTCGGCGGCAAGGGAAAACCGCCGTCCGTGAGGGGATCGCGGACGGCGGTCAGAGGGGCCAGCGCCGGATCAGTTGATCCAGCCGGACCAGCGCGCCTCGTTCTGTTCCATCCAGTCTGCGACGACCGCATCGACCGTGGCCCCGTTCAGGTCCACCTCGGTAATCATCGCGCCCATCTCGTCATTGTCGACCGTCATGGCCTCGATCGCCTTTTTCGCGGTCGGCCATTTCTGTTCCAGACCGGTCCATGCGACTTTCCAGATATTCCCGAAGGGTTTGCCGCAATCATAGGCGAGGTCCGGGTTGATGCCCCAGGCCGGATCCGCATAGCACTCGGGCGTGTATTCCGGAAATTCGACCCAGGCACCGTCATATTTGGTGGGCGCCCAGTGCGGCGCATAGATCCACAGCATGATCGGGGCCTGCCGCTGGATCGCGGATTCAAGCTCCGCAAACAGGGCGGCATCCGTGCCGGCATGGATCACCTCGAACGGCAGGTCCAGCGCCTCGACCCGTTCCTCGTCAAACCCGCCCCATGTCACCGGACCACCCAGATAACGGCCCTTGGGTGCGGTTTCGGCAGTGGCGAAGGCGGCGGCGCAATCGGCCTCTTTCAACGCTTCCCAGTTCGGCAGGCCGGGGCATTTTTCGGCCATATAGGACGGATACCACCATTCCTCCTTGGCCCACATGCCCGTCGCACCAAGGTTGACCACATTGCCCGTCGCGGTCGCGGCATCCATCGCCTCGCGCCCCGTGGCTTCCCAGATTTCCATGGCAACATGCAGATCGCCGGTTTCCAGCCCCGCAAATTGCGCCAGGTAATCGGCCTGCACATATTCGACGTTCAGCCCGGCCTTTTGCAGCACCGACCCCATGATCTGCGTGGTAATGAGCTGCCCCGTCCAGTCATGCAAAGTCAGCCGGATCGGGTCGGGACTGTCTTGCGCCATGACCGCCCCCGCCGACATCAGCGCCAGCGCGGATGCGGCACAGAAGGATTTTCCGGTGAATGTCATGGCAGCCCCCCAAGGTCATTTCATATCCCTGCATCAAGTAACGGCCAGCACCGGCCATGAGTCAATTGCCTTCTGTGGGAATTTGTGTCTTTTCTGACCGAATATGACCGAACATGGGTCTTGCGCCCGAAAATCGGGCAATCCGCCACGAGGCTCCGATGCTGTCCAAACGCCATGCCGAAATCCTGCGGATCCTTGACACGCAAGGCACTGTGACCATCGCCGCCCTGTCCGAGGCGATGGGGGTCAGTTCCGAAACCGTGCGGCGCGACGTGCGCCCGCTGGTCGAAGGCGGCGCGGTTCTGCGGATGCATGGCGCGATCAGCCTGTCCACCCAGGGCGGAGAGGCCCCCTTTCGCCGCCGGATGCGCGAAAATGCCGTGGCCAAACAGGCGATTGCGCAATCGGTTGCGGCAACCATCGCACATGGTGACAGCGTGATGATGGACACCGGCACGACGACCAGCTTTCTGGCCCGCGCGCTGACCCGGCACCGGCGGTTGACCGTCATCACCAACTCCACCGATGTCGCGCGCACGCTGGCCGGGGGCGAGGGCAACCGCATCTTCCTCGCCGGGGGTCAGATCATCGGCGATTCGGGGGCGGTGCTGGGGGCACAGGCGATCCGCTTCGTGCAGGGCTATTCCGCCGCCCATGTGGTGATTTCGGCGGGCGGCGTGGAGGATGACGAGATCATGGACTATGACGAGGCCGAGGCCGAATTCGGCCGGGCGCTTCTGGACCGGGGCGACCGTCGCATTCTTGCGACCGATGCCACAAAATTCGGGCGACGGGGTCTTGTCACGGTCTGCGGATTCGACCGGCTGCATGTGATGGCAACCGATGTCGCACCCCCACCCCGCGTGGCAGAGGCGATGGCACAAGCGGGCACGGCCTTGCTCCTCCCGGTCTGACAGTTTCCCCCGGAACGGAAAGGACCGCACCCCCGGATAAAGGGGCGGCCCTCTCGTTCTTTGCGCCGAGGCGTCAGTCCCTGCCGCGCGCCAAGGTCTCGGGCGTGACAAAGCGTTTCTGCACCGCCCAGACCAGAACAGCAGCCGCAATGCCGATCCCGTCCGTCAGCCAGCCGCCCGCGATCATGCTCAGCGCCGCCACCATCAGCACCGCCCGCAAGGGCAGCGACAGCACCCCAAAGAACCAGCCCTGCACGGTCGAGGACAAGAGGTAGATCCCGAAGGCCGCCGAGATGAACACATGCAGGATCTCGCCGAATTCACCCTGCATCAACAGCGCCGGAGAGCTGAAGAACATGAACGGCACGACAAAGGCCGCCAGCCCGATCTTGAAGCTTTCGACACTGGTTTTCATCGGGTCGGATTGTGAAATCGCCGCGCCTGCATAGGCTGCCAGCGCCACGGGCGGGGTGATTGCCGACATCACCGCAAAGTAGAAGATGAAGAAGTGTGCGGTCAGCGGCTGGATGCCCATCTGGATCAGCCCCGGCGCGATCACGCTTGCCGCCACCGCATAGGCCGCCGTGGTGGGCATCCCCATCCCCAGAACGATCGACACGATCATGGCAAAGAACAGCGCCAGCCCCTGATTCTGGTCGGCCAGACCCAGCAGCAGCGACGAAAACCGCGTCCCGATCCCGGTCAGCGCGATGACCCCCACGATCACCCCTGCCGCCGCACAGACCGCCACCAGTTGCAGCGTCATCTTGGTCGCGATCTCGAAGGCATAGAGGATCTGCTTCGGCCCCATCTTGTAGGGCGTCAACCACGACACGACGGCAGCCGAGGCCATGGCCAGCGTGCCCGCCCGGATCACCGAATACCCCATGAACAGCGCGGAAATCAGGATGATGATCGGCAGGAACAGATAGACCTGTTTGGCCAGCTTGCGGAATTGCGGCAACTCGTTGCGCGGCAGGCCCTTCATCCCGAATTTCTGCGCGTAGAGGTCCACGTTGAAATAGACGCTCATGAAATACAGCACCGCCGGGATGATCGCCGCGATCACGATCTCGGAATAGGCGATGCCGGTGATTTCCGACATGATGAAGGCGCCCGCCCCCATGATCGGCGGCAGGATCTGCCCGCCGGACGAGGCCGCCGCCTCCACCGCCGCCGCCGTCTGCGGGCGGTATCCGACACGCTTCATCAGGGGGATGGTCAGTGACCCGGTCGCCACCACATTGCCCGCCGAGGTGCCGTTGATCATGCCCATCAGGCCCGACCCGAACACTGCAACCTTGGCCGGCCCGCCGCGTGACCCACCCGCCACGGCAAAGGCGAAATTCACGAAATACTCCCCCACTCGACTGGCCTGAAGGAAGGCGGCAAAGACTACGAACAGGATGATATAGGTCGAGGAAATCGCCGTCGTCGGGCCAAGGATGCCCTGATCGGTGTAGATATAGGTGAAGAACCGCGACACCGAATAGCCGCGATGTTGCAGGATGCCCGGCAGCCAGGGCCCGATGAAGCTGTAAAGCACGAACACCGCCGCGATGATGACCAGCGCCAGCCCCGCCAGCCGCCGCGTCACCTCCAGAATGAGGATCACCCCCGCCATCGCCGCCAGCATATCGGCATCCTTGGCCAAGGCCGTGCCCGCCCGCAGCCGCAGGAACGGCGCATGGTGGATGATGTAGAGCGCGACAGTCACCGAGGCCACGGCGAGGAAAATGTCTGCAAGGTCAATGCGCGCACGGTCCCGCCCCGGCATCAGCCAGCCCATTGCGATCAGCCAGACCGTGCCCGCCACCAGCGGATAGCCAAAGCTCCAGACAAGTGCTGTCTTGGCCGCAGCCTGATCGACGCTTCCGCCGATCACGAAAAGGGATGCCGCCTGAAGAAAGGCGATGCCGACCAGAACCGCCCCCGGTGCCAGCAGGATCAGATAGCTGTTCCGCGGCATCGCATGATGCGGCCGGTCGGTGTTTCCGGCGAAAATACCCGAGGAAAACAGAACGAAGGCCAGCGCCAGCCCGCCCCCCACATGGACCAGCCGGTAAACCCAGGGCTCCAGCGGATAGAGGTTCATCACCCCAACATGGAACCCGGTATAGGCCACGCACAGCGCCGCCACGATAAGATGCGTCATGCCCACCGGGATGCGCTGGTTCGAGGCGTAGATTTCCTTGTCCACGCCATCGGCAATAAGATCCGGACCGGGCGCATCCTGTTCGGTGGCGGTCATGGCTTCCTCCCTCGGGGTCAGCAGAATATGTCGGAACATGGACCCGGCTGCGGCCTCCTCGCCGTGCTTCGGGTCATGGGGTCGGCCCGGTCCGATGATGGTGGCCCGGGCCGGATCGCATCACTTCAGGTTGTCAGGAACCGTCTGGCCCTTTTCCTCGAGGTAGCGCACGGCACCCGGATGGAATGGCATGAAAGTGTTCTTGTTCCAGTTTTCCAGCAGAGTCTCGCTGGCGGCGGCGTGGATCTGGACCATGCGGTCCGGGTTGTCCATCGCCAGCTTGGTGATCTCGTAAGCCAGCGTTTCCGGCATGTCGGCATGGGCAATGGCGAAGTTCCACAGCGCGACCGTGTTCTGGTCATAGTCATGGCCCGCATAGGTGCCCGCCGCAATGGTCAGCGGTGCCATCGCAGGGAAGGCTTCCAGAATCTTCGGCAGCTCCTCATCCGTGAAGCCGAACATCACCACATCCTGGCTGGCGGCGAGTTCCGCGAAGGCCGAAATCGGCACACCCGCCGCAAAGGCGAAAGCGTCGATCAGACCATCCCCCAACTGGCCCGCGGCATCCGAGGCACCCGCATTGGAAATCGTCGCACTTACGCCCAGCGCCGAGATGAACTGCGGCCAATAGGTGCCCGGCGTGCCGCCCGCAGGCCCCACCGAAACCCGCTTGCCCGCCAGATCCGACACCGAATTGATGCCCGAGGACCGCAGCGCGATCACCTGGAACGGCGTCTGATACATCGGGAACAGCGCACGGATGGATCTATGCTCCAGCCCCGGGGCCAGTTCCGACTTGCCGATCCAGGCATCATAGGCCGGACCCATGGTGACAAGGCCCATCAGGTGGTCGCCGGTTTCCACCAGTGTCACATTCTGCACCGGGCCGCCGGTCACTTCGCCGGTCGCGGCGATGCCAAGCGCTTCGGCGACATAGGACGCAAAGCCGTTGCCATAGACGAAATAGGTGCCACCCTGGCTTGCCGTGCCGATGGTCATGGAATTGGGCCAGCCGGTCTTGTCCTGCGCCTGCGCGCTGCCCATGGCAAAGGTGGCAGCCATTGCCATGGCTGCAATCATCTTGATGGTCATGTGATCCTCCCAAGGATTCTGCTTCAGGGCACAAGGCCCCGGCTCCGTCAGGGAAGCCCCGCCGGATACGCCGACATAAGAGACGCCCCCGGCCCATCCATCAACCGCCTTGACCCGTCCACGCCGATGTTTGCGCCATCATCCGCCGCCATTTGTGTGGAAATCGTAACATCCCTTGTGGAAAGCGGGGGGAGACTCCCCCATTCCCCCCCATATCGCATGAAGCCGCCTCTTTTCTGTCCGGAAATATCCTCGGGGGGTGAGGCCCTTCAGGGCCGAGGGGGGCAGACAGCCCCCCTTACTTGCGGCCCGGCCAGCCGCGCGGCACCCGGTTCAATCCGTATCCCCGTCCGGCGCATCGCCAAAGGCCGCCTTGTCGATGCCGTGTTTCTGCATCTTTTCCCACAGCGTCTTGCGGCTCAGGCCCAGCGCCTCATAGACCGGCCGCAGCGCACCGCGATGCGCGGCCAGCGCCGCCTCGATCTCGCGGCGCTCGAACTCGGCCACGCGGTCGGCAAGACGGGGCGGGGCCGCGTCCTTGCGGTCCGGGGTCTCGGCGTCGATTCCCAGACCCAACGCATAGCGGTCGGCCGCATTGCGCAATTCGCGCACATTGCCGGGCCAGTCCCGCGATGACAGGGCCGCGATCAGGGCGGGCGGCACCCCGGGTGCATCCCGCCTGTGACGCGCCGCCGCCTCCTCCAGCAGTTTCAGGAACAAGAGCGCCACATCCTCGCGCCGGTCCGCCAGTGTCGGCACACGAAGGGTCACGACGTTCAGCCGATAGAGCAGATCCGCCCGGAACCGCCCCGCCGCCACTTCGGTTTCCAGCGGCACGCGGCTCGTTGCCATGAAGCGCACATCCAGCGGATAGACCTCGTTCGATCCCAGCCGCGTGATCGCCCGGTCCTGGATCACGCGCAACAGTTTCCCCTGAACCTCCAGCGGCATCGACCCGATGTCATCGAGCAGCACCGTGCCACCGCGTGCATGTTCGAACTTGCCATAGCGCGACCGCAACGCACCCGGAAAGGCGCCGGCCTCATGGCCGAACAACTCGCTCTCGATCAGGGCGGCGGGAAGGCTCGCGCAATCGATGGCAACAAAAGGCTTTCTGGCGCGCGTCGAGAGATCATGCAGCGCCCGCGCCGCCACTTCCTTGCCCGATCCCGTCTCCCCGACAATCAGCACATCGGCATCGGTCGGGCCCAGCGTGCGGATGCGGCGGCGCAGGTCGATCATCGCGTTGGACCGACCCACCAGCCGCTGCTCCATGTCATCGGCCTGCCCTGCGGCCGCCCGCAGCACCCGGTTTTCCAGCACCAGCCGCCGATATTCCAGCGCGCGGCTGACAATCTCGGACAACTGGCTGGCGGCAAAGGGTTTTTCCACGAAATCATGCGCGCCCTCGCGCATCGCGCGCACGGCCAGTTGCACATCGCCATGCCCTGTAATCAGGATCACGGGGATTTCCCGGTCAATCTCGTGGATGCGGTTCATCAGGGTCAGGCCGTCGATCCCCGGCATGCGGATGTCGGTCAACACGATCCCCGGAAAGCCGAAGCTCACAAGATCCGGCACCCGGTCCCCGCCCGCGAAGTCCTGCACCGCAAAGCCCGCCAGATCCAGCGCCTGCGCGGTAGAGGCGCGCAGGTCCGGCTCGTCATCGACCAGAAGCACCCGTCCGAAACTCATGCGGCACGATCCGATGTCTCGGCGCCCGCCGCTGCAAGGTCGATGACAAAGACCGCGCCCCCGCCCTCTGCCGCCTCGACCCGCAGGTTGCCGCCGAAATCCTTGACAATGTTGTAGCTGATCGACAGCCCCAGCCCGAGCCCCTTGCCCACCCCCTTGGTGGAAAAGAACGGGTCGAAAATACGCTCCGCCAGTCCCGGCGGCACCCCCGGCCCATGGTCGCGGACCCGGATCCGCAGGCCTTCAGGAACAGGTTGCGCGTCCAGATGGATGCGCCGGTCCGCGCTGCCTTCCACCGCATCAGCGGCATTGGTCAGGACATTGACCAGCACCTGTTGCAGCCGCACCGGTCCTGCGACCACCTGCGGCAGGCCCTCGGGCAGGGTCACGATCAGGTCCGCCCCCGCCGCGCGCATCCGCAACTGGGCAATCTCCACGGCGGCCTCCACCACTTCGGGCAGGGAAACCGCCTTGAGCTTCTGCCCCGGCGACCGCGCGAAACTGCGCAGATGCTTGGAAATGCTGCCCATCCGGTCGATCAGCGACAGGATGCGGGCGATATTGCCGCGCGCATCCTCGGCCCGCCCCCGGTCCATCAGCACCAGCGCATTGTCGGCATAGGTGCGCGCAGCCCCCAGCGGCTGATTGAACTCGTGGCTCAGCGCCGCCGACATCTGCCCGAGTGCGGCCAGTTTCCCGGCCTGCACCAGATCATCCTGCGCACGGCGCAGGTTCTCCTCGGCCAGCCGGCGCTCGGTCACTTCCGCCTCCAGCTTGCGGTTCACATCGGCAAGCTCGCGCGTGCGTTCCTCGACCCGGCGTTCCAACTGGCTGCGCGCCGCCTGCTGCAACTGGAACCGCTCCCGCAACTGCGCCCGGCGCTGCGCGATCACCGCAAGCCCCATCAAGGCAAGACCGAGGGCCAGCATCACCGCCCCCGCCACGGTCAGCGCCTGACGTCGCGCCGATGCAGTGTCGAGCAGCACGCGGATGGTCCAGTCCGCCTCGGGCATTGCGGCGCTCAGTTGCAGGTAATCGCGCGACACCGCGCCCTCCCGCACCGTCAGCAGCGACTGCCCTGCCACCTGTCGCGCGCCCTCCTGCGGAAAGGGGGTGAGGGGCGCATCCACATAGCGCCGGTTCGCCGCCAGCCGCGCCCGTGCATCGGGTGTCAGGGGCGCAAGCGCAGTGAACAGCCATTCAGGGCGCGATGACAGGAACAATATCCCCTCCGGATCGGTGACCATCAGGGCGTAGTCATCTCCGCGCCAGGCCTCTTCCACCGCGTCGAGGTCGATCTTGACCACCAGAACCCCCCGGACTTCCCCGGCAACCCGGACAGGCGCCCCGAAATAGTAACCCCGCTTGCGCGAGGTGGTGCCGAGCGCATAGAACCGCCCCTCCCCGCCTGCGGCCGCATCATGGAAGTAGGGGCGAAAGGCGAAATTTCCGCCCACAAAGGACGTTTCCGCTTCGAAATTCGAGGCGGCCCGGGTCATCCCCTTCATATCCATGAAATAGATGTCCGAGGCCCCGAGAAGCGCCTGCGTTTCCTGCAGGTGACGGTTCACCAGATCGGCCAGCCCGAGGTTTTCGGGATCGTTCGCCATCGCCTTTATCAAGGCATGTTCCGCCACCAGTTGCGGCAGGCGTTCGAACCGCGCCATCTGTCCAAGCAGCGTGGTCACCGCCAGTTGCAGAACATTGTCGCCGCGTCGTGCCGTGTCCTCCAGAAACAAGCGCTTGGCATGGCCATAGGCCAGATAGCCCGCAAGGGCGATGCCGATACCCGCTGCAAGGATCAGCGCCGCCAACCCGACGCGGCCACTGGCCCAGCCCCTGCCTGCCGACCGCATCGCGCTATTCCGGCTGATAGCCGCCGATCAGGCGGCGCAGCCCGTAAAGCGCGCCCACCACGATCGCGGCGAGGGTCACAGGGCCGGACCAGGCCAGCGTGGCGAAGGCCGTAACTCCCTGCCCGACCGAACAGCCCAGCGCGATCACGCCTCCGACGCCCATCATCGCTGCCCCCGACACCTGCCTGCCCAGTTCACGCGGATCCTCGCACGCCTCCCAGCGGAACATGCCGCGCAGGATCGACCCCGCCAGCGCGCCCAGCAGGACACCCGACACCGCCCCC
This sequence comes from Pseudorhodobacter sp., assembly GCA_046295215.1. Taxonomy (GTDB): domain Bacteria; phylum Pseudomonadota; class Alphaproteobacteria; order Rhodobacterales; family Rhodobacteraceae; genus Szabonella. Next base: position 24,130 of record JBKBNP010000017.1, read on the forward strand.
ACCGAAAAAGTGATCCCCCCGGCGGTGGAAGTCATCAGCCAGATCAGCGTCCGGCCAAGGGGCGCCGTGAACGACAGCCCCTCGACCTGAACCGCCCCGAAACTCGCCTCATGCAACGATGTGGTCGCGGCAAAGCACCAGACCACCGCCAGCCCCGCCGCCACACCCCAGGCAATCTTGCGGGGCTCCGCCCGCAAGGGAGCGTGGGACAGCGCCCAGAAGACAAGGCCCGCCGCAATCACCACAGCCACAAGCAACACAGGCAGGCCGGTCAGCCCGTTGACCGTCTGCGCGATGCCCTGCGCGGCTTCGGCATCCGATTGCGGGAACAGTGCCAGCCGAAGAGGCGCCAGCGGCCCGGACAGGGCGACAAAACCGAATATCCCCATGACGACCACCACAACCAGCGACCGCAGATCCCCACCGCCGAACCGCACCAGCGCGCCGAAGCCGCAATTCCCGGCCATCGCCATGCCATATCCGAACAGCAGGCCGCCGAAGATCGAGGCGAGCGGGTTCCACGCGATCTGATGATAGAAGGTCAGGGAAATGTCGATCACCCCCAGCGCCGCCGCGCCATGGGTGCCCAGAATGGCCACGCCCAGTACCACACCCCAGAGCCGCAGCCGCCGCTGGTCCGCCCCATAGGCCGCCGCCTCGACAGCGCCGAGGGTGCAGAAATCACCCAGCCGGGCCGCAAGGCCCAGAACCACACCGCCGATCAGTCCCGCAAGGGCTGCCAGCACCCCGAAAGGCAATTCTTCCATCGGCTCCCCCCTTTTGGCGACACGGACACGTCCGTCCGTATCTGTCCGGTCTCAGGCCGGATTGCAGAACATCTCGTAGACAAGAGCAACCGTTCGACGGACTTTCGGATCCTGGATCGAATAGAAAATCGCCTTGCCGTCCCGGCGCGCATTCACCAGACCCTCCAGCCGCAACCGGGCAAGTTGCTGGCTGACCGCCGCCTGACGCGACATCAGAAGCGTTTCCAGTTCGGTCACGCTCTTTGGCCCCGAGGACAGATGGCACAGGATCATCAGGCGCCCCTCATGCGCCAGTGCCTTGAGGAAATTTGCGGCCTCGGTCGCGTTTTCAAGCATCTGCTCGGGTGGAACCGCGACCAGAATCTTTGCCTGATCGCGCGATGCCTCGGCGTTGTCCCCCGCGAAGGTCTTGTCGTAGTCTATCCTGACCGCATCTGGCGCCATGGTCTGCCTCGTCCTCCGCCGACCTGCCGCCGCGCTGTTGAGCCGCAGTATTGCATGGCGCGACGCTTTTTTGCAAAGCCTTCCCATCTGCGGGAAGGATCATTCGTGGTCGATCTGTGCCTTCTTCAGCATCATGCCCAGCAATCCCCAGAAAAAATCCTCTCCCGGGTAGCCTTCGATCCTGTCGATCTCCTGCCCGTCCCTGACCAGAATGAAGGTCGGAGTGAAGACCGGGCGCGACCGGAAGGTGACGCCATCGGGCGGATCAGCCCGCAGGTCGAGCCGCTCCAGCGGCGCGGAGCGGCCTTCCTCGGTCAGAGGATAGGCGTCGCCCACATCGCGGTTCCAGGCCGCGCAGTAAATGCAGCCGCGCTGTTCGATCATGTAAAGCCGCAGGTCGGAGGCCAGCACGGCCACCGGGATCAGGGCCCAGAGCAGGCCCGCCAGCATGGCCCACAGCAAATGTCCCGTCACCGGACGCAGAGACACGGACATGATTGACGGCCCTCCCAAATATCATCACATTGTAATATGAATCAGCCGTGGCGCAAGCCTGCCGCTGAAAAGGAGGCAGATCTTGTTCGACATCGGTTATGGCGGGGCCGCGCTGGCGGGCATATTGTCCTTCCTGTCGCCCTGCATCCTGCCCATGGTCCCGTTCTACCTGTCCTACATGGCGGGCCTTTCGATGCAGGAATTGCGCAGCGACGGCGGGATTGCCCCGGGGGCGCAGCGCCGGTTGGTGCTTCAGGCCACGGCATTTGCAGTCGGTGTCACCACGATCTTCGTTCTGCTCGGGCTGGGGGCAACCGCACTCGGGCAGGCTTTCATCCAGTGGAAAGACAATCTTGCCTATGTCGCCGCCGCAATCCTGATGGTGTTCGGGCTGCATTTCCTCGGTCTGGTCCGCATTCCCTTCCTTTACCGGGAGGCGCGGATCGAGGCGAAGGCCGAACCCACCACGCTGATCGGCGCCTATGTCATGGGGCTGGCCTTCGGTTTCGGCTGGACACCCTGCGTCGGCCCTGTGCTGGCGGCGATCCTGTTCATGGCCTCCGCCTCGGGCGATCTGTGGACGGGTGGCACGCTGCTGCTGGTCTACGGGCTTGCCATGACCCTGCCTTTCATCATCGCAGCCCTTTTCGCGCAGCCCTTCCTCGGCTGGGTCGGGCGCAACCGCAGATACCTCGGCCATGTCGAGAAACTGATGGGGGTCATGCTGATTGTCTTTGCGCTGCTGATCGCCACGAATTCCATCAGCTACATCGCCGATTTCATGATCCGCAACTTCGACTGGAGCAGCACGCTCCGCTGACAAAGGGAGACCCCGATGTTCCGAATCCTTGCCCTGCTGGCCATGCTGGCCCTTGCCCCCCCGGCCCTTGCCACCGAAATCGGGGATGACGGGCTGCACAAGCCCGACTGGCTGCGTGAAACCTTCCGCGACCTGCGCGAGGATCTGGAGGAAGCCAATGCCGAAGGCAAGCGGCTGTTGATCCTGTGGGAACAGCGCGGCTGCATCTATTGCTCGCAGATGCATGCCGAGATCTATCCCGATCCCGAGATCGACAGCCTGATCCGTGACAGTTTCTTCGTGTTGCAGATGAACCTGTTCGGCGATGTCGAAGTGACCGATTTCGACGGCACCGCCCTGCCCGAAAAGGACATGGCGCGTCGCTGGGGAGTCGTTTTCACCCCCACGATGATGTTCATGCCCGAAGTGGTGGAGGATGGGAAAACCGCGCAGCAGGCCGCCGTCGTGTCGATGCCGGGGGCCTTCGGCAAGGGCACGACGGCGGCGCTCCTGACCTGGGTGCGGGACAAGGAATATGAAAATGGCGAGCATTTTCAAAAGTATCTGGCCAACCGCCTGTCGCAGTAGACTGTCCGGCGCGACCGGCGAAATGATAAACATGCAATAATTGAAATATCTTTATTGCATACTTTGGCACGCCTGGTCTAGGATCGGAATCGGAGGAAAGAGGGAGGTCTCCGTTCATGAAGCACCAAGGTATTCTGGCCTTTGCCGCGCTGACATTCGCCGGCGCCATGGCCACCGCCGAGATCATGCCTGAAAACGTGGCCTACACGGATGGCGCGATCGAGGCCTCGCTGACCGGATCCCCCGGCGACCCCATTGCCGGTGAAAAGGTGATGACGACCGCTTCGCTGGGCAATTGCGTGGCCTGCCATTCGGTCGATGCGCTCGACTCCTATCCTTTCCATGGCAACATCGGGCCGATGCTGGACGGTGCCGCCGACCGCTGGACCGAGGCAGAATTGCGCGGCATCGTGGCCAATGCCAAGATGATGTTCGACGGCAGCTTCATGCCGGCCTTCTACAAATCCGGCCCCTATATCCGGCCCGGCAACGGCTATACCGGCAAGGCCGCCGAGGGGGCGCTTCCCCCGATCCTTTCTGCCCAGCAGATCGAGGATATCGTGGCCTATCTGATGACGCTGAAGGAATGACACCCAGATCCCGACTTCTTGGCCCCGAGGGCCGGACCTGACACAGGAGAACCCGATGAGACTGTCCAGAAGAGAGGCGCTTGTGCTGGCTATCGGCAGCGTGGCCGCCGCCGCGATCCCGATGTCGGCCTATGCCACCGTTGAAGATGCCGTCACCACCTTTACCGGCGGTGCAGCCGTCGGCGATGCGGGTGTGACATTGACCGCCCCCGAAATCGCCGAGAATGGCAACACCGTGCCGGTCAGCGTTTCGGCCCCCGGCGCGACCTCCATCCTGATCCTTGCCGCCGGCAACCCGACGCCGGGCGTGTGCCAGTTCAACTTCGGCGAAGGCGCCGGTGCGCAGATGGCGGCCACCCGGATCCGTCTGGCAACGACCCAGGATGTCATCGCCATCGCCAGAATGGCCGATGGTTCGTTTGCCCGCGCCTCGACCGAGGTGAAGGTGACCATCGGCGGCTGCGGCGGCTGAGAGAGGAGAACAAGACTATGGCAAACGACGTAAAACCGCGTGTGAGAGTACCCAAATCCGCCAAGGCGGGGGAAAGCATCGTTCTGAAAACCCTGATCAGCCATCCGATGGAATCCGGGCAGCGCAAGAACGCCGCGGGCGAAACGATCCCGCGTTCGATCATCAACCGCTTCACCTGCGAAGTGGCAGGCAAGATGGTGCTGGACATGACGCTGGAACCGGCGATCTCGACCAACCCCTATATCGAATTCGAGGCGGTGATCGAACAGGCAGGCGACATCAAGTTCACCTGGTATGATGACGACGGCTCCGTCTACGAAGACGTCAAGCCCATCGAAATCGCCTGAGGTCGCAGCCACATGTTTCAGGGAGGAGACAACATGCAGCCGCGCACAATCCGGACTGTTCTGGCCTCGGTGGCCCTTGGCCTCGCCTTTGCCGGCGCGACCCTTGCCGACCCTGTTGACGATGAACTGGTCATCGAAGGCGAGTTGAAGATCGTGACCATGGCGCCTGCGCCCGATCACCTCAAGGATGTGTTCGACACGATCTGGTCGGGCTGGCATTTCCGCGAGGATGAAACCCGCGTGCTTCAGGCCGATGATTTCGACAATCCGGGCATGGTGTTCGTGGATCGCGGGCTGGATCGCTGGAACGCCTCCATGGGGACGGAGGACAAGTCCTGTGCCTCCTGCCATGAAGGGCCTGAAAGCATGAAGGGCCTGCGCGCCGTGACGCCGCGCGTTGACGCAAAGACCGGCAAGGTCATGTCGATCGAGGATTACGTCAACGACTGCGTCACCACCCGCATGGGCGCCGAAGCTTTCGGCATGACCTCCGCACCGATGAAGGATCTTCTGTCCCTGATCTCGATGCAGTCGCGCGGCGAGATCGTGAATGTCGCCATCGACGGCCCGGCCGCCCCCTTCTGGGAGCAGGGCAAGGAAATCTACTACACCCGTTACGGGCAACTGGAGATGTCCTGCGCGAATTGCCACGAGGACAATTATGGCAATTTCATCCGTTCGGACCACCTGAGCCAGGGCCAGGTCAACGGCTTCCCGGTCTACCGGCTCAAGGATGCGGGCATCGTGACGGCGCGGCAACGGTTTGTGGGCTGCATCCGCGACACGCGCGCCGAAACCTTCAGCGCCGGTTCGGACGAGTTCAAGGCGCTGGAGCTTTACGTCGCCTCGCGCGGCAACGGACTTGCCGTTGAGGGCGTTTCCGTCCGTCACTGAACAAAGGCCGGGGCGCGTCCGGCGCGCGCCCCGGCCTTCCAATTCGTTTGGCAATTTTCAGGGCAGGCAAAGACTGCGGCACAGCGCCTTAGGGTGACCTGTCGGGGTTTGCGCAAGGACAGGAGCAGAACATGGTCTCGCGCCGCGAGTTTCTTCAGGCATCGGTTGCGGCTTCGGCTATTGTCGGTGTCTCGGGTATCGGCAACTGGTCGCGCCTTGCGGCCCAGCAGGCGCTGACGCAAGGCCAGCTTTTGCAGTTCGATGCCTTCGGCAATGTCACGCTGATCCACATCACCGACATTCACGCCCATCTCAAACCCGTCTGGTTCCGCGAACCGGAAATGAACCTGGGCGTGGGCGAGGTGAACGGCCTGCCCCCGCACATCACGGGCGAGGATTTCATCCGCGAATTCAACCTGACCAAGGGCTCCCCCGAGGCCTATGCCCTGACCCATACCGATTTCACCGCCCTTGCCCGCACCTATGGCCGCATGGGGGGCATGGACCGCGTCGCGACGGTGGTGAAATCCATCCGCGCCGACCGGCCAGAGGCGATCCTGCTGGATGGTGGCGACACATGGCACGGCTCCATGACATCGCTCATCACCAAGGGGCAGGACGTTGTCGATGTGATGAACCTGCTGGGGGTCGAGGCGATGACCTCGCATTGGGAATGGACCTTCGGGACCGAGCGCGTGCAGGAGATTGTCGACGGCCTGCCCTTCCCCTTCCTCGGCCAGAACATCTTTGACGCCGAATGGGACGAACCCGCCTTCGAGCCCTACCATTTCTTTGAACGCGGCGGCGTCAAGGTGGCGGTGATCGGGCAGGCTTTCCCCTATATGCCCATTGCCAACCCCGGTTGGAAATTCCCCGAATACAGTTTCGGCATCCGAGATGCCCGGATGCAGGAAATGGTGGACGAGGTGCGCGCCGAAGGGGCCGATCTGGTGGTCTGCCTCAGCCACAACGGCTTTGACGTGGACCGCAAGATGGCCTCCCGCGTGAAGGGCATCGACGTGATCCTGACCGGGCACACCCATGACGCCATCCCCGAGCCGGTTCTGGTGGGCGAGACGATCCTGATTGCCTCCGGCAGTCACGGCAAGTTCGTTACCCGGCTGGATCTCGATGTGCGGGACGGGCGGATGATGGGCTTCCGGCACAAGCTGATCCCGGTCTTTTCGGACGTGATCGAACCGGATGCCGAAATGGCCGCCCAGATCGACGCGGGCCGCGCGCCCTACAAGGACCGGTTGGACGAGGTGATCGGCAAGACCGAAAGCCTGCTCTACCGGCGCGGCAATTTCAACGGCACCTGGGATGACCTGATCTGCGAGGCGATGCTGTCGGAACGCGATGCCGAGATTGCCATGTCGCCCGGTGTCCGCTGGGGGGCCACGCTGCTTCCCGGGGATGACATCCGGCGCGAGGATATCCATTCCGTCACCTCGATGACCTATGGGCAATGCTACCGCACTGAAATGACAGGAGAATTCCTCAATGTCATTCTGGAGGACGTGGCCGACAACCTGTTCAACGTCGATCCCTATTACCAGCAGGGCGGCGACATGGTCCGCATCGGGGGCATGGGCTATCACATCGACGTGTCCAAACCGATGGGCAGCCGGATTTCCAACATGACGCTGCTGAAAACCGGCGAGGCCATCGACCCCGCACGCAGCTATGTCGTCGCAGGCTGGGCCTCGGTCAATGAAGGCACCGAAGGCCCGCAGATCTGGGATGTCGTCGAAAGTCACATCCGCAAGACCGGCACCGTAAAACTCGACCCCAACACCTCGGTCACCGTGACCGGGGCCTGACACAGCCAAAGGAGCGTTCGCCATGACCGACGAACCCATCAGCGCAAACGACGAGGGCACCTCCCGCCGTGCCTTTCTGCGCGGAACCGCCGCCGCAGGGGCTGGCCTTGTCACCACCGCAGGCGCGGCACAGGCCGCAGGCCCCGACCCGCTGATTACCGAAGTGCAGGACTGGGCCAGTTCCTTCGGTGACCCGGTCGATGCAGCGCCCTATGGCTCCCCAATCCGGTTTGAAAGCCACGTGGTCCGGCGCAATGTCGAATGGCTGACCGAAAGCCCGGTGTCGTCCATCAACTTCACGCCGATCCATGCGCTTGAAGGCACGATCACCCCGCAGGGCTGCGCCTTCGAGCGTCATCATTCGGGTGCGATCGAACTGTCCAAGGCCGATTACCGGCTGATGATCAACGGCCTTGTGGACCGCCCGCTGGTGTTCACCTATGCCGATCTGGAACGCTTCCCCCGCCATGTGATGACCGCATTCTGTGAATGCGCGGCCAATGGCGGCATGGAATGGGGCGGCGCGCAGCTTGAAGGCTGCCAGTTCACGCAAGGCATGATCCACAACATGGAATATACCGGCGTGATGCTGCGCGACCTGCTGGCCGAGGCTGGCGTGCAGACGACCGGCAAATGGATCTTTGTCGAAGGCGCGGATGCGTCCTCGAACGGCCGGTCCATCCCGCTGGAAAAGGCGCTGGAGGATGTCATGGTCGCCTTCTACGCCAATGGCGAGGCGTTGCGGAAGGAGCATGGCTACCCCGTCCGTCTCGTCGTTCCCGGCTGGGAAGGCAATATGTGGGTGAAATGGCTGCGCCGCATCGGAGTCTACGACAGGGCGGTCGAAGGGCGCGAGGAAACCTCGAAATACACCGATTTGATGCCCGACGGACGCGCGCGCAAATGGACCTGGGTGATGGATGCGAAATCCGTCATCACCTCACCCAGCCCGCAAGTGCCGATCCGTCATGGCAAGGGGCCGCTGGTCATCACCGGCCTTGCCTGGTCGGGCAATGGCGCTGTCACCCGCGTCGATGTCTCGCTGGATGGCGGCGTCAACTGGCAACCTGCGCGGATTTCCGGCGATGCCAGGCCCAAGGCACTGACCCGGTTCCATCTGGACATCGACTGGGACGGGTCCGAAATGCTGCTGCAATCGCGCGCGCTCGATGACACCGGCTATGTCCAGCCAACCAAGGATCAGTTGCGCGAGATCCGTGGCTTCAACAATGTCTATCACAACAACGGCATCCAGACCTGGTGGGTCCGGGCCGACGGGGAGGTTGAAAATGTCGAAGTCGCTTGAACTGGTTCTGGGTTCCGCCCTTGCATTTTCTGTCCTTGCAGCCCCCGTGATGGCGGAAAGGCTCGGCCTTGGCCGCGAGGCGCTGCCTGAAGAGATCTTTGCCTGGGATGTGGCCGTGCTGCCCAATGGCCAGGGTCTGCGCGAAGGGTCCGGCGATGTGGCGACAGGGGATGACGTGTTCGCCGAACATTGCGCCTCCTGCCATGGCGACTTTGCCGAAGGCATCGACAACTGGCCGGTTCTGGCAGGCGGGATCGGGTCGCTGACCGACCAGCGCCCGGTCAAGACGGTCGGTTCCTACTGGCCTTATCTTTCGACCGTCTATGACTACATCCACCGCTCCATGCCCTTTGGCGCAGCGCAGACGATGTCGGTCGATGACACCTATGCGATCACCGCCTATATCCTTTATTCCAACGGGATCGTGGAGGATGATTTCGTTCTGACGCATGAGAATTTCACCGACATCGTGCTGCCCAATGCCGATGGCTTCTATCCCGATGACCGGCCCGAAACCGAATATCTGCTGTTTTCGGGCGAGCCTTGCATGTCCGATTGCATGGCCGCGCCGAAAATCACGAAACGCGCCGTGGACATCGGGGTGACACCAACCGACCCGGATGGCCGCCCTGCGGGCACGATGCCGGTCATCCTTGCATCGGCCGAAGGCGCGGTTGAGGCCGAAACGGTCGCAGAGGCCGCACCGGACCCGGATGTGGCACAGGCCGCCGCCATCGACCCTGCCCTGCTCGCCGAAGGCGAAAAGCAGTTCCGCAAATGCTCTGCCTGCCACAAGGTCGGCGAAGGCGCGCGCAACGGTACCGGCCCGCAACTCAACGGCATCGTCGGGCGCGTGGCGGGAACCGTGGACGGATACCGCTATTCCAAGCCGATGGAAGATGCGGGAAAGGGCGGTCTGGTCTGGGACGAGGAGTCGCTTCATGCCTTCCTTGAAAATCCCAGGGGCTTTATCGCCCGCAACAAGATGTCCTATAACGGGCTGAAGAAGGAGGATGAACGCGCCGCCGTCATCGCCTATCTGTCCAGCTTTGCGGAGTGACTGCATGACAGGCCGACGTTTCCTCCTCGCCGGCTTCGCCTTCGCACTCTGCCTCGCGCAGGGGGCGAAGGCAGACCTTCTGGGCGATGCCGGACGCGGCGCGACCCTGTTTGACCAACAATGCAAGGCCTGCCACCAGATCGGGCCGGGGGCGGTCAACCGCGTCGGCCCCCACCTGAACGGCATTTTCGGGCGCAAGGCGGGCACGCTGGACGGGTTCCGCTATTCCAAACCGATGGAACGCATGGGGGCCGACGGACTGGAATGGACAATCGAGCGGCTGGACGCCTATATCGACAACCCACGGGCGCTGGTGTCCGGCACGCGGATGAACTATCGCGGCCTGAAGGATGCAGAGGCGCGCGGCGCCTTGATCGCCTTTCTGCGCGAATGGTCCGACCAGCCGCAGAACATCCCCGAATCCGCCCCCACCGCGCGCAGGACCGAACCGCAACTCCCGCCCGAGATCCTCGCCATCGAAGGCGATGTGGAATACGGTGAATACCTGTCGTCCGAATGTTCGACATGCCACAAGCGCGACGGGTCGGATGACGGCATCCCCTCGATCCTGAACTGGCCCGAGGAAGATTTCGTCGCCGCCATGCACGCCTACAAATCGAAGTTGCGTCCGCATCCGGTGATGCAGATGATGGCGGGCAGACTCTCGAATGAGGAAATAGCGGCGCTGGCCGCCTATTATGCCACCATCGGGGATTGACGACCCGGCGGAACGCGAACCGCCGGACCGACACAGGATCGCAACAGGGAGGAAACCTGCGATGACACTGAACAGACGCCTTTTTCTGGGCACGCTGGCCTCGGCCAGTGCGGCCCTTTCCGCACCCGTTGTCTGGGGTCAGGCCAAGCCGCGCGTTGTCGTGATCGGCGGCGGGGCAGGCGGGGCCACGGTCGCCCGCTATCTGATGAAGGACAGCGCAGGCGCGCTCGACATCACGCTGATCGAACCCAACGCGACCTATTACACCTGCTTCTTCTCCAACCTCTATATCGGCGGGTTCCGGGATTATGACAGCCTTGGCCACACCTATGGCACATTGGCGGGCATGGGCATCAACGTGGTGCCGGACCGCGCCACCGGCGTGGACCGCGCGGCGCGCACCGTCACGCTGGGCAATGGCGATGTGGTGAATTACGACCGGCTGGTGATCGCGCCGGGCATCGACTTCGTGGATGATGCCGTGCCGGGCTGGTCGCTCGATGTGGCCGACATCATGCCCCATGCCTACAAGGGCGGCGCGCAGGTGCAGCTTCTGAAAGCGCAGGTCGAGGCGATGCCGCAGGGGGGCACCTATGCCATGGTCGCACCCCCGAACCCCTATCGCTGCCCCCCCGGCCCCTATGAGCGGATCTCGATGGTTGCCCATCTGCTGAAAACGGGCAACCCGACGGCCAAGATCCTCATCATGGAACCGAAGGAGAACTTCTCCAAGCGGGCGCTGTTCGAAGAAGGCTGGCAGAAACACTATCCCGGCATGATTACCGTCGTCGGCCCCGATCTCGGCGGCGCGGATGTGGAGGTCCGCACCGACACGATGGAGATCATCGTTGATGGCGAGGCCGAAAAGGTCGATGTCTGCAACGTCATCCCGGCACAGAAGGCGGGCATGATCGCATCCGTCGCCGGCATCACGAATGATGCAGGCTGGGCGCCGGTCGACCCCGCCTCGATGAAGTCGAAGATGGATGACAACATCTATGTGCTGGGCGATGCCTCGGCGCAGGGCGACATGCCGAAATCGGGCTTTTCCGCCAACAGTCAGGCCAAGGTTGCCGCCATGGCCATCCGGGGCGAACTGACCGGCAGCCGCGTGTTCCCGGCGAAATACTCCAACACCTGCTGGTCGCTGATCGCGCCCGAGGACGGGGTGAAGGTCGGCGCCTCCTATGAACCGACGCCCGAGAAGATCGCCTCGGTCGAAAGCTTCATCAGCCAGACCGGCGAGGATGCGGACCTGCGCAAGATCACCTATGAGGAAAGCCTCGGCTGGTATTCCGGCATCACCGCCGACATGTTCGGCTGAACTCCGGCACCCCTGACGGGCGGCCCCTGCGGCCGCCCGTTTTCTTTCCCGGCCTGCTGCCTTTACCGGATTTGTTCAAATGCTCCTGACCCGCCGCACATTTCTGACCCGAACCGCAGCCCTTGCGGCCAGCGCAACCCTTCCCGCCCGTCTCTGGGCCGGATCGACGCTGACCATCGGGGATCTGCGCATCGACACGCTGTCGGACGGCAACCTCGTGATGCCCGGCGATGCGGTTCTGCATGGCCTGCCCGAAGGCGCGGCGCAGATCATCACAGATATGGGCCTGTCTGCCGATCGGGTGGAACCGCCCTGCAACCTCACGCTGCTGCGCGACGGCACCAATACGGTGCTGTTCGACGTCGGTGCGGGCCCTGATTTCATGCCCACCGCAGGCAAGATCCTGGAAGCGCTGGAAGCGGCAGAGGTCAGCCCCGACGAGGTGACGCATGTTCTATTCACCCATGCCCATCCTGACCATATCTGGGGCCTGTTCGATGATTTCGACGACCCGATGTTCGCGAATGCCGACTACAGCATCGCGCAGGCGGAATACGATTACTGGACCGACCCGGACACGCTGAACACCATCGGCGAGGCGCGCATGTCCTTTGCCGCCGGGGCCGAGCGGCGCCTTCTGGCCATTGCCGACCGGCTGACCTTCCTCAGGGACGGTGACGAGGCTGTGGCGGGCGTCACCACGCTGCTTTCCCCCGGCCACACGCCCGGCCATACCTCCTATGTGATCGGGCAGGGGCGCGAGGCCGTGATGGTGCTGGGCGATGCCATCGGCAACCATCACCTTGCCTTTGCACGACCCGAATGGCCCTCCGCCTCGGATCAGGACAGCGGGACCGGCATCGCCACCCGCAAGGCGCTGTTCGACCGGATCATGGCCGAGGATATGGCCGTGATCGGTTTCCACCTTCCCGATGGTGGGATCGGCCGGGTGGAGCGGGCGGGCGACGGCTATCACTTCCAGCCCGAGACCTGACCTAGGCATTGACGCTGCTCACCACTCCTGCCCCGGCGGCGGAGGGCACATCCGGAAAATACGCCAGATCCATGCTTTGCAACAAACCGGTGAAGGTGGTCGCGCAAGTCCGGGCGGCGATCAGGCCGGGGCCTGAGACCTCAATCACGAGGCCTGTCGACACTGAAATAGGTTCGAGCATCGCGGGCATCGTCTTTGCCGGAATGGAGGTCGAATAGCCCCTTGCGGGCGGGCGGGAAAACCGGAACGCTCCCCCCGGTAACAGGAGGATCTCCATGACCGACCCCATCGCCATCCGCTACACTGCGGCGCAAACCATCGCCCGCGAGGCCGGTGCGCTGGCCAAACGCTATTTCGACAGCTTCGACGCGCTGACAATCCATGCCAAAGGTCATCAGGATTTCGTGTCCGAGGCCGACCGCAACGTGGAGATCCTCGTGCGGGAGGCGATCATCCGCGCCTTTCCCGATGACGCGATTGTGGGAGAGGAGGATGCCCCGAGATCCGGCATCTCGGGCTTCACCTGGGTCATTGATCCGATAGATGGCACCACGAATTTCATCCACGGCATCCCGGGCTGGACCGTGGTGATTGCGCTGGCGCAAGGCGGGGAATGTGTCGCGGGCGTGATCCATGACCCGGTGCATGACGAAATGCACCACACCACCCGCGGCGGCGGTGCCTTCTGCAACGACCGCCCGATCCGTGTCCTGTCGGGGCGCAGCCTTCAGAACGGCTCGCTCGGGGTGGGCTATTCCGGGCGTGTCCCCGATGCCGGGATCATCAATCTGGTGCGGCTGGTGGTGGAGGAAGGCGGCATCTTCTACCGCAACGGCTCTGGTGCGCTCAGCCTCGCACTGGTCGCCTCGGGGCGGCTCCTTGGCTATGTGGAGCAACACATGAACGCCTGGGACTGCCTTGCCGGGCTGTTGCTGGTGGAGGAGGCGGGTGGCCGGGTGGAGGCACCCGACCCGGCGACCGTGCTGAGGCAAGGATGCCGCGTCATTGCCGCCACGGCAGACCTGTATGACGAGGTTCTGGACCTTTCCAACCGCGCCTTCGGCTGAGGGTCCAAGAACAGTTCCGGCTGAAGGGCCGGGCCCCTATTTGCGCTTCTTCTTCGGGGGGGCGGCCTCCGCCTCGGCGGGGCCGTCCTGACCGGGTGCCATGTCGGTGTCCATGGCCAGCACCGCACGCACCGCCTGCGCGGCCTCGGCCCCCTTCTTGACAAAATGCGCGGAAAAGAAGCTGAAATGCTCCGCCGTCGGCTGGAAGTGATGCGGCGTCAAGGAGACCGAAAACACCGGCACGCCGGTTTTCAGTTGCACGTCCATAAGCCCCTGCACCACGGTCTGTGCCACGAAATCATGCCGGTAGATCCCACCATCCACCACCAGCGCCGCCGCCACAATGGCGTCATAGTGCCCCGACTGCGCCAGCTTCTGCGCCAGCAGCGGCATCTCGAAGGCACCCGGCACATCCCAGGTGACCACATGGGCGGAATGGCCGGACTGGCCCATATCGGCGGCAAAGCCCTGCAGGGCCTGATCCACGATTTCCGCGTGCCAGCGGGCTTTTATGAACGCGATCTGCATCTTGCCGGACATGGCGGATCCTCCCTTTGCCTGACCCAACAGCTACGGTGTCGGGCAAGGGGAGGCAAGATGTCAGCCTGCCGCGCCTGCGGTCTTATTTAGCCCCGGAGACCTCGAAGCTGTCCGCCTCGAAAACGGTATGGATCACATGACCGTCCAGCATCTCGATCAGCGGCGCGGAGGCGGCTTTGCTGGCCCAGCGGGTCGGGCTTTCCAGCGCCTCGGCAATATGTTCGCGTTTTTCGAAGGTCATCGCCATGACAAGTGGAAAGCGGCTGTCCTCGTCATCGCTTTCAACATCGCGCATGACGTTCAGCGCCACCAGATGCGGGAACTTCTCCCAATGGGGGCGCACGACATCACGCCAATGGGCGTGAAAGGCCTCTTCCTGCCCCGGCTTGATCCTGCCTTTGAAGAATGCGCAACGAATGAACATGACATTGGTCCCTTGCCTGAAAATGTTACCGATACCATACCCTGTTGAGCAGGAATTGAAACCCCCTTCGGCAAGGAAGAGTCAGGCCGGCACCAACACCGGCCCGCTTTGCGCAAAGGAAAGTCGCACGTCAGACCCCACGCGCAAGGGGGACACCACATCATCCAGCACCGCGAACAGGCTGCCGAAAGCGGCCTCGACCGTGTATTCCATCCGGCTGCCGACATAGGTCGCCTTGACGATCCGTGCCGCCATGCCGGGCGCGGCCATATCCGGGTCCAGCCGCACGCGCGAGGGGCGCACGGCCATCCGCGCCGGGCCGGGCGCCATTCCGCGCGAGGCAAGATGCTGGCGGTAATCGGCAATCCCCACCTCTGCCTGATCCCCCGAAACGGTCAGGATCTCGCAGGGAATGAGGTTCGCCTCGCCGATGAAATCCGCGACAAAGGCATCGGCGGGTTCTTCATACAACTGCCGGGGCGTGCCCTTCTGCGCAATCGCGGCATTGCGCATCACCACGATCTCGTCGGACACGGCCAGCGCCTCCTCCTGATCGTGGGTGACGTAAACCACGGTCAGGCCAAGATTCTGCTGGATCTCGCGGATCTCCTCGCGCACCTGACGGCGCAGCTTGGCGTCAAGGTTCGACAGGGGCTCATCGAACAGCAAGACCTGCGGTTCCAGCACCAGCGCGCGCGCCACGGCCACCCGCTGCTGTTGGCCGCCCGACAATTCCGAGGGCAACCGGCTGCCAAAGGCCGACAGCCCCACCAATGCCAGCCCCGCCTCTGCCCGCTCCCGCGTTTCCGACTTGTTGAAGCCGGAGAATTTCAGCCCATAGCTGACATTCTCCATCACCGTCATATGCGGAAACAGCGCGTAGGACTGGAACACCATCGACACATCGCGGTCTGTCGCGGGCAGGCTGGTCACTTCGCGGTCGCCAATGAAGATCTGGCCTTGGCTCGCCATTTCCAGCCCGGCGATCATGCGCAGCGTCGTCGTCTTGCCGCAGCCCGACGGTCCCAACAGCGTCACCAGCGAGCCCGCCGCGACCTCCAGATTGATGTTGTCCACCGCCTTCACGTCGCGGCCATAGATCTTGGTCACGTTGCGAAAGCTGACAGAGGCCGCCTTGGCGTTGATCTTCACCATACCTTAATGTCCCATCTGTGCGCTACGGCGCCCGATCTTGGTGCGCCCCACCACAAGCTGCATCAGCCCCACCGCCGCCAGCATCACGAAGATCAGCGCGGTGGAATAGGCAATGGCGAGGCCGTAGTCGTTATTCTCCACCCGCCCGATGATATAGCTGGTGGACATGTCATAGCGCGCCGAGACAAGGAAGATCACCGCCGAAATCGCCGTCATCGCGCTGACGAAGGAATAGACCAGCGCCGCCACGATGGCCGGTTTCAGCAAGGGCAGGATCACCGCGCGGAAGGTCTGCCACGAGTTTGCGCCCAAGGTCAGGGACGACTCGTCAAGGCTCCGGTCAAGCTGCGACATCGACGCGATCCCCGCCCGCACGCCCACCGGCATGTTGCGGAACACGAAGCTGACGACAAGGATCAGCCCGGTGCCGGTAATCTCGATCGGGGGCACGTTGAAGGCGAGGATATAGGCCACCCCGATCACCGTGCCCGGAACGGCAAAGCTGAGCATCGTGCCGAATTCGAAACTCCGCTTGCCCTTGAAATCCTGCCGCGTCAGCAGATAGGCGGTAATCAATCCCACCGCCGCCGTCAGCGGGGCCGAGATGGTCGCGATCATGATGGTGGTCCAGAAACTCGCCCAGGCGGACCCCGTCCAGCGCACGCCGTTTTCACCCCAACTGACCGCAAAGGCCGTGCGGTAATGGTCCAGCGTCAACGTGTTGTCGAGACCCCAGAGCTGCACCAGCGAGCCATAGACGATATAGGCATAGACGATCAGCGTGAACGTGCCCCACAAGCCCGCAATCACATAGACCGGCACCGACAACCGGCGCGGCATCAGCGGGTGAACGCCCGAATCTCCCTTGCCGGTCACGGTGGTATAGCTTTTGCGGCCCAGCCAGAACCGTTGCAGCCAGAACGCGCCCAGCGTGAAGAACAGCAGCACAAAGGCCAGGATCGCCGCGCGGCTCTGGTCATATTGCGCGCCGACGATGGCGAAAAAGATCTCGGTCGACAGCACGTCGAAATTGCCACCCAGCACCAGCGGGTTGCCGAAATCGGCCATGCTCTCGATGAAGCCCAAGAGGAAGGCATTGGCGAGACCCGGGCGCATCAGCGGCAGGGACACCGTGCGGAACGTCTCCCACCGGTTCGCGCGCAGCGTCTGCGCGGCTTCCTCCATCGAGGGGGAAATGCCCTCGACCACGCCGATCATCACGAGAAAGGCGATGGGGGTGAAGGCCAGAACCTGCGCGATCAGGATGCCGGGCAGCCCGTAGACCCAGCGCGTCGGCGTGATCCCGAACCATTCCGACACCGTCTGTGTCACCGTGCCCGACAGGCCGAACAGCAGGATGATCGCCAGCCCGATCACGAAAGGCGGTGTGATGATCGGCAGCACCGTCAGCGCCCGCAGCGCGCGTTTGTAGCGGAAGGATGACCGTGTAAGCAGCAGCGCGAAGATCAGCCCCAGAACGGTCGTCAGGAAGCCCACCAGGACAGCAAGAAAGAGCGAGTTCCAGGCCACCCCGCAGCGCCCGCCCGACAGGCAGCCAAGCCCCCAGATCCGGCGGTCGAACACCTTGGCAAGGAAGGTCGTGATGGAATAGCCGCCCTGATCGGCCACGAAGGCCGCCATCAGCATCTTGGCAATCGGGAAGAATACGAAAATCGCGACGACCGTGATGACCCCGCCAATCGCGCCGGTCACGAACACATCGCCATTGACCGCGCCGCGCGCGGCAATCCCTTGCGTGAACAGGAACAGGAAGGACGAGGCCGCAATCAACGCGCCATAGCCCATGCCGAATTGCCGGTCACCCAATTCGCCGAACAAGGCCGTCAGCCAGGGCGCGGTGAACCCCCGAAGTCCGATCCCCAACCCCTGCGCCACCATCCACGAGAACCCGAAGGCCCCCGCAACGATCAGCACCTTGCCATAGATCGGATCGGTCTTGCGCCGCCGGATCACCAGCAAGGGCAGGATCAGCGCCAGCAGCATCGGCGCCAGCCACAGCTTTTGCCCCTGCGCGATCAGCACCATCGCGGGCGCATAGTCGCGGTCGAAGGGCCAGCCACCGGTCAGCCAGCGGAATTCCCAGAAATCCTCCACCCCATACCAGGGCAGGATGGCATAACCGACCCATCCCGCCACGATCCAGAAGATCAGGACGGGATGGGCGGTGCTTTCACTTTTCGCAATCCGCAAAGGGTGTTACTGCCGGTTACTGCGGCAGTCTGGACACGTCATTGTCCCACTTTTCCAGCAGCCGCTTGCGTTCATCGGACGAGCCATACTTGATGAAATCGTAATCGATGAGCTTGATGAGATCCATGTTCGGTGCGAGGTCCGAGGACTCCGCCGCCTTGTTGGACATCACCTGGAAAGCATTGACCTGCAGCGCCAGCGTCTGTGCTTCGGCGCTCAGCGCCCAGTCATAGAAGGCCTTGGCCTGATCCAGATTGCGCGCGCCCTTGATGATCGACATGGATCCGATTTCGTAGCCCGTGCCCTCGCAGGGGGCGACGACCGACACCGGGAACCCGGCAACAGCGGTGGCCACCGCGTCATGCAGGAAGACGATGCCAACCGTGGTTTCGCCCTGACCCGCCGCCTTGATCGGCGCAGAGCCCGATTTGGTATATTGGTTCACATTGGCATGAAGGCGTTTCATGTAGTCAAAACCGCCCTCCTCACCGAACAACTGGACCATCGTCGCAAGCGCGGTATAGGCCGTGCCCGAGGAGTTCGGATTCGCCATCTGCACATGGCCCTTGAATTCGGGCTTGGTCAGGTCTTCCCAACAGGCCGGTTCCGGCAGGTTGTTCCGGGCGATCAGATCCCGGTTATAGCCAAAGCCCAGCGCGCCGGAATAGATGCCGATGGTGCGGTTGCCCGCACTTTCCGCCTGCGCGATGGCCCAGGGGTGCAACTGGTCGCGCATGGGCGAGACATATTCCTCGGTCAGCCCTTCCTCTGCGGCCTGAAGATGCGGGTCGCCGGTGCCACCCCACCACACATCGCCGCGCGGATTGGATTCCTCGGCCTTCACCTGTGCGAAGGTTTCGCCCGATGACTTGCGCGTCATGTCGACCTTGATCCCCGAGGTTTCCTCGAAGCTGCGCGCGACCAGCTGGCACCAGTCCTCCTGCGCCGAACAGTAAAGGCTCAGACGTCCCTGCGCCATCGCGCCGGTCGTCGTGCCAAGGGTTGCCAGCGCCACGACGGACGCGGCCCAGAATTGATAACGCATGATTCCCTCCCAAGGATTGGGCGTTTTCGCCCTATGGGGTTGAGGTTGCCCGTAACCCGCGCACCATGCAACAGATTTTGTAACAGGAATGTTACAGACCCGTGATCCTTTGCTGACGGATCTCGAACCGACGAAGATCAGGTCAACCGCGCCAGCAGCGCCATGATCTGTCGCCTTTCCCGCGCGTTCAGCGGCTCCAGCGTTCGGGCAGACACCGCCAGCGCATCATCGCGCCGCGCGCCAAACAGCGCGCGTCCGGCCTCGGTCAGCGCCACGTTCAGGCGGCGGCGGTCATCCGCGTCCGGCATGGTCGCGACGAGCCCCTGCCGCGCCAGCCGGTCCACCACGCCCTTGATGGTGGCCGCATCCATAGCCACCGCGCGGCCCAGCAGGTTTTGCGACAACGCGCCCTGTTCGGCGAGCCGCGCCAGCACCGCGAATTGCGTCGTCGTCACTTCGGGAATCGCCTCGGAAAACAGCGCCAGATGCCGCTGCGTGACCCGCCGCAGGACATAGCCGATCTGGTCGTCCAGCGCATAGGCCGGAAGATCCGCAGTCGCCTCTGCCGGGTTTTTCATCTTGTCCACATGTTCGGTGTAGCCTTTGACAGCCGTCCGGCGCAACAGCGTTGACAGGGGGCCGCACCGGCGCGCAGAGTGTTTGCATACAAACGATAACCGGACGCCAGGGATGCCCGACTTCCTCCGCCCCGAAACGCTTGACGAAGCTCTCGCCCTGATGGCGGGCGGCGGGCTGTCGCCGCTGGCCGGCGGCACCGATCTTTACCCCGCCACCCAGCGCCGCGCGCTGGCCCTTCCGGTGATCGACATTGCCCATCTGCCGGGACTGAGCGGCATCACCCGAACGGCCGAAGGGCTGCGTATCGGCGCCTGCACCACCTGGACCAGCATCCTCCGTGCCGACCTGCCCCCCGGCCTTGCGGCCTTGCAGCAGGCGGCGGTGGAGGTCGGCGGCGTCCAGATCCAGACGGCGGGCACCATCGGCGGCAACCTCTGCAACGCCTCCCCCGCCGCCGATGGGGTGCCCCCCCTGCTGATCCTCGATGCCGAGGTGGAACTGGCCAGCCAGTCCGCCACACGCCGCATGAGGCTCAACGATTTCCTGCAAGGTCCGCGCCAGACCGCGCGGCGACCGGAGGAGCTGCTGACCGCGATCCACATTCCGGCCTCCGCCCTGCCGGGCCGGTCCCGGTTCGTGAAACTCGGCGCGCGCGCCTATCTGGTCATCTCCATCGCCATGGTCGCGGTGCGGCTGGACCTGCAGGATGGACGCATCGTCGGGGCCGCGCTCGCCGTCGGGGCCTGTTCCGCCACCGCCCACCGCCTGCCGGCAGTCGAAGCGGCTTTGACCGGTGCGCTTGCCGAAGACGCAGCCGCCCTGATCCACGATACGGATGTCGCCGCCGCCTTGTCACCACTCGACGACCTGCGCGCCACCGCCGCCTACCGCGCAGAGGCCGCCGCCGAATTGCTGCGCCGCGCCACCGCCACCCTGTGCCAGCCGGTGCCCGCATGAAGATCGCCCTTATGCTCAATGGCACCGCCACCAGCCTCGACGCCCCGCCCGGCCTGCGCCTGTCCGAGGCGCTGCGTGAACGGCTGGGCCTGACCGGCACCAAGGTCGGCTGCGACGCGGGCGATTGCGGCGCCTGCACCGTGCTTCTGGATGGTGCGCCGGTCTGCGCCTGCCTGACGCCCGCCGCCCGCGCCCATGGCCGCAGCATTGAAACCGTGGAAACGGAGGACGCCACCCTCACCCGCCTGCGCACCGCCTTCCTGCGCCACGGCGCGGCGCAATGTGGCATCTGCACGCCCGGAATGTTGATGGCAGGGGCCGCACTTCTGCGCCAGACGCCCGAACCCACCCCCGATCAGGCCCGCGCCGCCCTTGGCGGGGTGCTGTGCCGCTGCACCGGCTATGGCCGCATCATTGCCGCGATCTGCGACCATGAAACGCCCCTGCCCGAGGGGTCCGGCGCTGTCGGCACCAGCCCCCGGCGGCTCGACGGGCAGGCCAAGGTGCAGGGCGACTGTTTCGGCGCAGATCTCTGGCAAAAGGGCGGACTGGTGGTGCGCGCGATCCGGTCGCCCCATGCCTCGGCCCGCTTCACCTTCGGGGATCTGGCGGCCTGGGCCGCGCGGCACGATCTGCACGTGTTCACCGCTGCCGACATCCCCGGCCGCAACCTCTTCGGCGCGATCCCACCCTTTGCGGACCAGCCCGCCCTTGCCGTCGCCCACACCCGCCAGCGGGGCGAGGCGGTGGCGCTGGTCGCCTTCGAGGATGACGGCCGCGACCCTGACCTGTCCGATTTCCCAGTTAAATGGGAACCGCTCACCGCGCTGACCACCCCTGCGCAGGCAACCGCCCCGGACGCCGCCCGCCTGCACGACACCCGCGACGGCAATCTCCTGATAGCAGGTCGCGTTAAGCGCGGCGATGCTGATGCCGCCCTCGCGACCTCGGCGCATGTGGTCGAGGGCAGCATCCAGACCGGGTTCGTCGAACATGCCTATATCGAACCCGAGGCCGGGGCGGCCTGGATGGAGGGTGAAACGCTGGTGATCCGCGCCTGCACCCAGGCCCCGGTGATGGACCGTGACGAGACCGCGGTCGTGCTGGGCCTGCCACCCGACCGGCTGCGCATCATCCCCTCGGCGGTGGGGGGCGGTTTCGGCTCCAAACTCGATGTCAGCCTGCAACCGCTGATCGGCCTTGTCACGCTGCTGACAGGGCGGCCGTCGCGCATGACCTACACCCGGGCCGAAAGCATGGCCTCCACAACCAAACGCCACCCGTCGCAGATCGCAGGCCGTATCGGCTGCGATGCGGACGGGCGGATAACGGGGGTTGAACTGGATGGCACCTTCGACACCGGCGCCTATGCGAGTTGGGGGCCGACCGTGGCCAACCGCGTGCCGGTCCATGCCTCGGGCCCGTATTTCACGCCGAACTACCGGGCCGAAGCGCGCGCCATCCACACCAACAACCCCACCTCGGGTGCGTTCCGGGGCTTCGGCGTGCCGCAGGCCGCGATCTGGCAGGAAACGCTCTATGACCGGCTGGCGGAACAGGCGGGCCTCGACCGGCTGGACTTCCGCCTGCGGAACGCGCTGCGCGACGGCCAGACCACCGTCACCGGCCAGACCCTCGCCACCACCGGCATCGCGCAATGTCTGGAGGCCCTGCGCCCCCACTGGACCCGCGCGCTCGCCGAGGCCGCAGGGACGCCCGGTCGCGGCGTCGGCATCGCCTCCTGCTGGTATGGCTGCGGCAACACCTCGCTGCCCAACCCCTCCACCATCCGCCTCGGCCTGACCAATGCGGGCGCGCTGATGCTGCATCAGGGGGCCACCGACATCGGGCAGGGATCGAACACCGTGATCGCCCAGATCGCGGCAGAGGCGCTCGGCCTGCCGCTGTCGGCAATCACCCTGATCGGCCCGGACACCTTCCTGACCCCCGATGCCGGAAAAACCTCCGCCAGCCGCCAGACCTTCGTGACCGGCCGCGCGGCGCAGGCCGCAGGTGCCGCGCTGCGGGCCGAGATCCTGCGCCGCCTGAACATGGGCGAGGCTGCAAGCCTTTCGCTGGACGGCGCCGTTCTGACCGCGACTGACGCCGCCCGGACGGCAAGGCTCGACCTCTCGACCCTCCCCCCCGACCCGCGCGGATATGCCCTTTCGGCCGAGGAAACCTATGATCCGCCCACCCAAGCCCTCGATGAAAACGGGCAGGGCAGCCCCTATGCGCTTTACGGCTATGGCGCGCAGATGGTGGAACTCGCGGTTGATGCGGCCCTCGGCACCGTCAGACTCCTGAAGATCACCGCCGCCCATGATGTCGGCCGCGCCATCAACCCGCTTCTGGCGCAGGGTCAGATCGAGGGCGGCATCGCGCAAGGCGTCGGCCTTGCGCTGATGGAGGAATATATCCCCGGCCGGACCGAAAACCTGCACGACTACCTCATCCCCACCACTGGCGACATGCCCCCGGTCGAAAGCCTGCTGATCGAAGTGCCCGACCCCGAAGGCCCCTTCGGCACGCGCGGACTTGGCGAACATGTCCTGATCCCCACCGCCCCCGCGATCCTCAACGCCATCCGCCACGCCACCGGGGCCGAGGTCACAACCCTGCCCGCCCTGCCCCACCGCGTCCTCGCGGCCATCCGGGCAGCCCAGACATGACCGCCTCCCCCGTCGCACCCCTGCCAAAACCGCCCAAAGGCAAGCGCGTGCCAGCCCCCCGCACCCCTTCATCTGTTCTCAAATATCCTCGGGGGGTGCAGGGGGGCAGACAGCCCCCCGCTCCGCCCTCCGCCACAGGCACCACGCCATGACCGACACGCCCCCCCGCACCAGCGACAAGATCCGCTGCGATGCCTGCCCGGTGATGTGCTACATCGCCCCGGGCCAGACCGGCGCCTGTGACCGCTACGGCAATGACGCGGGCCGCATCATCCGCACTGACCCTGTCGTGCTGCTGTCGAAAACCGCCGACAAAGGCGGCCGCCTCGTTCCCTTCGCCCGGCCCGATTGGCAGGACGACCCCTTCCCCGCCGATGCGCTCGTCACCGGCATCGGCGCGGGCACCACCTATCCCGATTACAAACCCGCCCCCTTCATCATCGGCTCCAGCATCGAAGGCGCCGATATGGTGACGGTCGTGACCGAGGCGATCTTTTCCTATTGCGGCGTCAAGGTGAAGATCGACACCGACCGCTACCTCGGGCCCGAAGGCGCCACCGTGCGCGCAGGCGGCGAGCCCATCGGCCATGTCACCACCGCCGAATATGGCTCGCAGATGCTGTCCCTCGGTGGGGTTCATCACCTCACCGGCGGGTCGAAATCCGAAGGCCGCGCCACCTGTGCGGCCCTGCTGGCGCTTTGCAATGGCGAGGCGGTGGATCTGACCATCGACGCAGGCTCCGCGCTCACCGTGCAGGCGGGGCGCGCGCCCCTTGTGGACGGGCGGGCGGAAAACCGGATGCGGGTCGGCTGCGGGTCAGCCACGATCGGCATGTTCGCCGACCAGTGGCAGGGGCTGGTCGATGAGGTGGTGGTGGTCGATGACCACATCACCGGTGTCGTCTCGGAACATCAGGCGGGCAAGGTCATCGGCTGGGAACCGACGGGGATCAGGATCCTCGGCCACCGCTCCACCCCCGGACGCTATTTCCGCGTCTCGGAACCGGGTCTCGGCTGGGGCGGCACGCGCCTGACCGATCCGCTGGAGATCCTCGGGCCGTGGAACCCCAAGAAAGGCGGGCGGCCCGGCCTGCGGCTCCTGATGGTGTCCACCACCGGCGAGGAATTTGCCTATTATGAACTCGACGACAGCTTGACCCCGCAACCCCGCGAGATCCCGGCAGCCCTGCTGCCCTCGGTCCGGTTGATCGATGAAAACTGCGAAGCCTCGCTCTGCACCGTCTTGTTCATGGGGGGTGCGGGCGGGTCGCTGCGGGCGGGGGTGACGCAGAATCCGGTGCGACTCACACGGTCGGTGCAGGCGGGGCAGACGCGGCTGACTTGCGGAGGGGCGCAAACCTATGTCTGGCCCGGGGGCGGCATTACCTTCATGGTGGATGTGACGCGCCTGCCGCCCGGTGCTTTCGGCTATGTGCCCACCCCCGCGCTGGTGGCTCCGCTGGAATTCACCCTGCCGCGCGCGGATTACCTCGCCCTTGGCGGTCATGCGGGCGCGATACGGTCGCTGGCCGAAATGCAGCAACAGGGCGGCGAATACCCGACCGGGGCCCGCCTTCTGCCACAGCGGGAGCCGCTGAAATGATGGCCTCGCAGATCACCCGCATGGCCGATGGCCGCCTGCATTGCCATCACGGCCCCATCGACCTGATCCTGACCGCCGAAGGCAAGGGTGCTGCTCAGGCCGAGGTGCAGGCGGCCCGCCGCTTTGCCACGATCCTTGCCGAACTCAGCGCCGAACTGCCCGCGCTGCGCAGCCCCGACCCGCAACCGCTCCAGTCCCCTGTGGCACAGGCAATGGCCAGGGCCACAGCCCCCTTCCGCCCCGCCTTCATCACCCCCATGGCCGCCGTCGCGGGGGCGGTGGCCGATGCCGTGCTGGCCGCGATGACGCGCGGCACGGACCTGACGCGCGCCATTATCAATAACGGTGGCGACATCGCGTTTCACCTTACCCCCGGCACCCAGACCACTGCCGCCATCGCGCGGCCCTGTGGCATGGCCGACCGCGTGACAATCTGCGCGACCGACCCCGCGCGCGGGCTTGCAACCTCCGGCTGGCGCGGGCGCAGCCAGTCCCTTGGCATTGCCGATGCGGTCACAGTTCTGGCCGCAACCGCTGCCATGGCCGATGCCGCCGCCACCATGATCGCCAATGCCGTGGACCTGCCCGGTCACAGGGGCATCACCCGCCGCCCCGCGACCCAGATCAAGGCCGACAGCGACCTTGGCCCCCGCCTTGTCACCACCGCCGTCGCGCAGCTTTCGCCCGCCGAGGCGCGCGCGGCCCTCGAACGCGGCGCTACCCTTGCCCGCAACCTGCAAGCGCGCGGCCTGATTGCAGGCGCCGCCCTTTTCCTGCAAGCTGAGTCCCTGACCCTCGGCCTGCCAACCCAACACAGGGAGCCTGTCCTTGCCTGACTTTCCGATCCGCAAGATCCTGACCATGGTGGAGGAAATCCGCCACGAGAACGGACCCGCCCCGGCAACCCCGGTGCTGCGCGGCTTTTCCTGCGCCGTGGTCAAGAACCCCTTTGCCGGACGGTATGATCCCGACCTGCAACCCGCGATGGACGATCTCAAACCCCTCGGGCTGGAGCTGACCGACCGACTGATCGCGGCCCTTGGCGGGCGGGACGGCATCGACGCCTATGGCAAGGGCGCGCTGGTGGGCGCGGAAGGGGAGGCCGAACAGGGCGCGCTCTGGCATGTGCCAGGTGGCTATTCGATGCGCGAACGGCTGGGCGAAAGCCGCGCCATTGTGCCCTCGGCGATGAAGGTGGCCCCCCTTGGCGGCACGCTCGACGTGCCTCTGGGCCATATCAATGCCGCCTATGTGCGGTCGCATTTCGACGCCATCCCGGTCTGCGTGCCCGACGGGCCAAGGGCGGACGAGATCGTGTTCATCCTCGTGATGGGCAAGGGCGGGCGCGTCCATTCCCGCATGGGAGGGCTTGAGGCCTGGGACATCAAGGCCATGGACGGGCTGCGCTGATGCGGGCGCTGGCCGCCTCTGTTGCGATCCTCGCACCGGGAACGGCCCTTGCCTGCGCGCTCGCGCCCTCGATCATCCTGACCCTGCCCACGGATTACTACCTTGCCGGGGCGGGGCTGACCGTTGCGGTCACCGGGCTGCTGGCCACGGCCCTGCGCCGATTGCCCGACCTGCGCAGCGTGACGCTGTGGGAACGGCCCGTGCTGATCCCCGAAACAGTCACGAGCTATCTCGGGTTCCTGTTCCTCGCCTTGCTGGTCATGGTCGGGCTTTTCGGGTCGTCCGATCCGATGCACAACCTGCTGACGCTCTGGGTCTGGACCGGGCTCTGGGTGGCGCTGCCGATGGCGATGATGCTGTTCGGCAATCTCTGGCGGGTCATCAACCCCTGGACCGGGCCTGTGCGCATCGCGCGGGCCATCCTCGGGCGGACGGGCGGCATCGGGCTGGTCCGGCTGGGGCACTGGCCAGCCGTTGCGGGGCTGTTCGGGTTTTTCTGGTTCTACATCGTGTCGATGTCACCCGAGGATCCGCAGGGTCTGGCACGGCTGGTGCTGGCCTATTGGCTGGTGATCTTCGGGCTTGCCGTGGCCGAGGGCGAGGACTGGTTGCGCGAAGGCGAGTTCCTGACCGTCTATCTGACGCTGATTTCCCGCATCGCCCCCTTCTGGCTGGAAATCACGGGCCGCCGCGCCCGGCTGCGGGCAGGATTTCCCGGCGCGCAGGTGCTGGAGATGGCGCCGCTTTCCGCATCGGCCGTGGCCTTTGTCACGCTGGCGCTGGCGGGCCTCAGCTTTGACGGGCTGGTGGGCACCTTCTGGTGGCTGGCGCTGATCGGGGAGAACCCGCTGGAATTCACCGGGCGGTCAGCGGTGATGGGGGTCAATAGCGCAGGGCTTATCGGCATATGGATGCTGACCACAGGGTTGATCCTCGGCGCGCTGAAACTGGGCGCGGTGATGGCGCGCGGGCCGGTGATGGCGGTGCAGGGCGGCGGGGTCATGCGCGGCGGTGACGAAGGGCCGGGCATGGGCACGCTGATGCCGGTCATGCTGTCCTTTCTGGCCATCGCGGCGGGCTATCACGCGGCGCATCATCTGGTGATCCTGCTGACCACCGGGCAATACACGCTGGCGGCCCTCAATGACCCGCTGTTCCGGGGCGACGCCTTTCTGGGGCTTGACGTGTTCTTCGTCTCAATGGGGTTTCTCTCGGACCGGTCTGCCATGATTGCGCTGTGGAACACGCAATTCGCGCTGATCCTGGGCGCGCATGTGCTGGCGGTGATCCTGTCCTTCCGTCTGGCCGGTCCGCATCTGCCCGCCCGCGCGCATCTGCCGCTGACCGCGCTGATGGTGGCCTATACCGTATTCGGGCTGTGGCTTCTGGCCTCGCCCAGCGGGGTCTAGGAGGCTTGGAACCCCGAAGACAGATCGTTTGCATACATTCATTCTTGACCGAAAGCCGGACCCAAAAACAACCGGCCACCCCAACAGCCAGAGGAGACGACCATGACCAACAGACTTCTCGGAACCACCCGCCGCACGGTGCTGGGCGGCCTTGCCGCAGGCGCCTCGGCGCTGGCCATGCCGCGCTTCGTGCAGGCGCAAAGCTCGGCGCCGATCAAGCTCGGCTTTCAATTGCACCGCACCGGCATCGGGGCCGCCTATGGCCGCTGGTATGAACGCACCGCACAGGCCGCGCTGAAGAAACTGAATGATGAAGGCGGCATCAATGGCCGCCCGGTGGAGATCCTGTTCGAGGATGACGGCACCGATCCCCGCCGCGGCGCGGAAGTGGTGGAAAAGCTGACCTCTCAGGCGGGCTGCGACCTGATCTTCGGGCCGCTCTTTTCCCATGTCGTGATCGGCTCCGCGCCGCGCGCAGGCGAATTGAAAGTGCCCTATCTGGTCTGTTCCGAAGGCTTCCACGTCGCCTCGGGCAAGCTGAACCGCTGGACGCTGCAACCGGGCATCACGGATGTGCGGGCGCAGGCCTCGTCCATGGCGCCATGGATCTCGCAGAACCTTGGCAAGAAGGTCACGATGGTCTTTCCCGACTATGCCTTCGGTCATGACCACCGCGATTATTTCACCCCGGCCATCGAGGCGGCGGGCGGGCAGGTCATCAAGCATATCGCCATTCCGCCGACCGAGACCTCCTTCACCCGCTACCTGCCGCAGATCCCGCGCGATACCGAGGTGCTGTATCACGTCATGGTCGGCCCGGCCGTTCTGACCTTCGTGAAGGAGTTGGGGGAGTTCTATGGCACAGGTGCGCGGCCCGAGATCTTTGGCTTCATCGACAGTCTGGAGGCTGTGGACATCGCCTCGCCAGGTCTGGAGTTTCTGGAGGGCACCCATTTCTGGGAAGGCATGTGCCGGGACGCGCAGGAGGGCGAGCCCGAGTTCGAAACCGCCTATCGCGCCGCTGTGGGGGTCGATGCGCGGGGTGCCTCCGTGTCGGACGGGCGCGATGTGTCGACCTATGCGCATATGTTCTCCTGCTGGGAAACGCTGTTCGTCATCAAGGAGGGGATGGAGGCCGCAGGCTATCAGGGCGTGGCCGACCGGCAGAAATTCGTCGAGGCGCTCGAGTCGATGACCTCCTTTGGCGCAGGGGCCACGCATCCGCAGGGCGACAAGATCTTCAACGGCAAGACCCATCAGGTGTTCGGGCATCAGTTCATCTCGAAGGTCGAGGGGGGCAAACTGGTGCGGGTTCACACCACCGCCATCGAGGACAGCCTCTATGAGGATGCGGTGGATTACACCGCGATGTCCTTCTGATCCGCCGGATGCAAGGAAAGGGGAGGGGGCGCTGCCCCCTCGCCGCCTTGCGGCTCACCCCCGAGGTATTTTCGCCAGGATGAAACACGAGACCCTCCGGAGGGATGTCTGAATGGATTTCGGTCCCTTCCTTTTGCTGGCCCTGATGGAGGGCATGGTCATGGCCGCCGTTCTGGCGCTGACCGCCGTGGGCCTGAGCCTGGTGTTCGGAGTGATGCGGGTGGTCAATGTGGCGCATGGCGAGTTCTACATGCTGGGCGCGGTGGCGGCATGGTTCGTGACGCAGGCCGTGCCGGGGCATCCCGCCTTCGGCTTTGCCGTGGCGCTGCTGGCTGCACCCCTGTTTGTGGGGGCGGTGGCGGCGCTGGCCGATACGATGATCCTGAAGCGGGTGAATTATGACCCGGAGGCCACGATCGTCGCGACCATCGGGCTGTCCTATATCTTCCAGCAGGCGGCGCTGAGTTTTTACGGCCCCGATGCGCGCCCGGTTCTGGCGCCCTTCGACATAAGGCTGCAACTGCCGTGGTTCGGCTATTCCGGCTACAAGATTGCAGTCGTGATAGCGGCGGCGCTGATCCTGCTTGGCGTGTGGCTCTTCATGACGCGGAGCCGGGCGGGGCTGGTGATGCGCGCGACGCAAGCCGACCGGGACACGGCGCGCGCCTTCGGGATCAATGTGGATCGTGTGTTTGCCACGGTCTTTGCACTGGGGGCGGGGCTGGCGGCGGTGGGGGCCGTTCTGATCGTGCCGATCCAGCAGGCGCATTATCTGATGGGGCATGATCCGTTGCTGCTGTCCTTCATCGTGGTCATCATCGGGGGTCTCGGCAGTTTGCGCGGCACGCTGGTTGCCGCCTTGCTGATCGGGCTTTCCGACGGGGTGATCTCGGTCTTTTTCTCGCCCACGCTGGCCAAGATCCTGGCCACGTTGTTTGTCGCACTGGTGCTGGTCTTTCGCCCGCAGGGCCTGTTCGGGGGGCGGCGATGACGCGCGCGCTGGCCCTGCATCTGGCGGTGATTGCGGCGTTGTTTGCCGCGCAATTCCTGCTGCCGCCCTATCACCACACCAATATCGCCCGCATCATGGTGCTGGCGGTCTTTGCCATGGGCTACAACATCGCCTTTGGCTACACCGGCCTTCTGAGCCTCGGGCACGCACTGTTTTTCGCCGCAGGGCTCTATGCCACCGGACTGGGGGTGGAGGTCTGGGGCCTGCCCACAGGCCTTGCCCTGATCGCGGGGCTGGTTGCGGGCGGGGCGGTGGCGGTGGCAACCGGGGTTCTGGCACTGCGCACCGGCGGCGTGTCCTTCATGATCGTCACGCTGATGTTCGCGCAGGCGGGATACCTCACCATCCTTTACTTCGGCAGCATCACGCGCGGGGATGAGGGGTTCGTGATTTCCGCCGCCGCGCGGTCGGTGGCGGGTCTGCGGCTTTCGGACGACATGACACGCTATTTCGCGGCGCTGTTGCTGTTTTCCGTGGCGATGCTGGCCAAGCTCGCGCTCGTGCGGTCCGCCACAGGGCGCGTGATGATCGCAATGCGGGAGAATGAGGAGCGTTCCCGGATGCTGGGCTTTGACCCCTTCCGCTACAAGCTTCTGGCGCTGGGCATATCGGGGCTTTACGCGGGGGCGGCGGGCGCGGCTTATGGGGTACTTTTCGGCTATGTGGGTGCCACCTTCGCCTCGATCCAGTATTCGATTCTGCCGCTTCTTTATGTGCTGCTCGGGGGTGCGGGCACCGTGCTTGGCCCCTTTCTGGGTGCGCTGGTGATGTTCTACCTGATCGACATTTCCTCGGGCTACACCACCGCGCATCTGGCGGTGGTGGGGGGCGCGCTGCTGATCCTTGTGCTGTTCGCGCCCAAGGGCATCCTGGGCGCGCTGCGCGAAAGGGGGATGAAATGGCTGCCGTGACGCTGTTGTCCGCGCGCGGCCTGACCCGGCATTTCGGCGGGCTGAAAGCCGTGGATGGGGTCGATTTCGATCTTGAGGCGGGCCGCATCCATGCGCTTATCGGCCCGAATGGCGCGGGCAAGACCACCTTCGTCAGCCTGCTCTGTGGCCGCATCCCGGTGCAATCGGGCACGATCACCTTCGCGGGCGATGACATCACCCGCCTGCCCGCCCATACCCGGGTCGCGCGCGGCATCGCCTATACGTTCCAGATCACCGCGATCTACGGCAATCTGAGCGTGTTCGACAATGTGGCCCTGCCTGTCCAGCGCCGGGGCAGCCGCGCCCTGCATGCCGACACGATGGCCGCCCTTGACCGTGTGGGCCTTGCCGGGCTTGCGGACCAGACCGCAGGCACGCTGGCCTACGGTCATCAGCGCCTTCTGGAAATCGCCATGGGGCTCGCGCTGTCCCCGCGCCTCCTGATCCTGGACGAGCCGACCCAGGGCCTCGCCCTGTCGGAAATCGAGGGGTTCAAGGCGCTGGTCCGGTCCGTCATCCCCGACACCACCGTTCTGCTGATCGAACACAACATGGATGTGGTGATGGACCTGGCCGACCGCGTCACGGTGCTGAACTCCGGCCAGACCCTTGCCACCGGAACCCCGGCGGAGATCCGGGCGAACCGGGCTGTGCAGGCGGCCTATCTCGGGGGTGGGGATGCTTGAACTTGTCGACATCAGCGCAGGCTATGGCGCGGTGCAGGTGCTGCGCGGCGTCACCCTAACTGCAAGGGCGGGCGAGGTCACTTGCGTCATGGGCCGCAATGGGGCGGGCAAGACGACGATGCTCCGGGCCATCATGGGGCAGGTGCGCGCCAGCTCCGGCAGGGTCCATCTGAACGGAACCGAGCTTCAGACCCTCCCTGCGCATGAGGTGCCACGCCACGGCATCGGCTATGTGCCACAGGGCCGCCGCCTCTTTGCAGACCTCACCGTGGCCGAGAACATCACCATCGGCCTGATGACGCGCCACCATGGCGCTGCCACGCGGGACAAGGTGCTGGCCCTGTTCCCGCGCCTGCGCGAAAGGCTCGGCCAACGCGCAGGCACGCTTTCGGGGGGCGAGCAGCAGATGCTCGCCATCGCCCGTGCGCTCTGCCTCGAACCTGCAGTCCTCTTGCTGGACGAGCCGACCGAGGGCCTGCAACCCTCGATGATCGCGGCCATCCGCGACACGGTGATGCTGCTCAAGTCCACCGGGGTCGCCACGATCCTTGTCGAACAGCGCGTGGACTCGGTCCTGTCCATGGCCGATCAGGTCGCCTTCCTGCAAAATGGCCGGCTTGCCGAAACCTGCGACGCCGCCCGCCTCACCCCCGCGTCCCCGCAATTCCAGACCTATGTGGGTGTCTGACATGCGTTTTCATCTTGGCAAAAATACCTTCGGGGGTGAATTGGCGCAAAGCGCCAAGAGGGGGCAGACAGCCCCCTTTCTGCGCCCCCGCCAGTCAAGGGGCACAGAATGACCAGCCTCATCGCGGGTGTCGATGTCGGCGGCACCTTCACCGATCTTGTGATCCTCGATCCTGCCACCGGCTCCGTGCGTCTTGCCAAGGTGCCCACCACCCTGCGCGCGGAAACCGGCGGGCAGGCGGGCGGCGTGCTGTCCGCGCTCGATCAGGCCGGGGTGGCGCTGGCGGAAATCGGGCTCATCGTGCATGGCACCACCACGACCACCAATGCGGTGCTGGAACGCAAACTCGCCCGCACCGGCCTCATCACGACGCAAGGCTTCCGCGATGTGCTGGAACTGGGCCGCCGCACCCGGCCCGCACCCTATGGCATGACCGGAACCTTCACCCCCGTCATTCCCCGCGACCTGCGGCTGGAAGTGCCCGAGCGGATGGATGCC
The DNA here is from genome assembly GCA_046295215.1 of Pseudorhodobacter sp. Lineage (GTDB taxonomy): Bacteria > Pseudomonadota > Alphaproteobacteria > Rhodobacterales > Rhodobacteraceae > Szabonella. Next base: position 57,019 of record JBKBNP010000017.1, read on the forward strand.
CGGGGCCGCATCCTGACCCCGCTGGACGAATCCGCCCTGCGCGCGGCCATTGCAGACCTGCTGGCCAAGGGCTGCGAGGCGCTGGTGATCCATTTCCTGCACGCCTATGCCAACCCTGCCCATGAACGCCGTGCCGCCGAGATTGCCGCCGACCTCTGGCCCAATCCCTACATCACCTGCGGCCATTCCCTGCTGTCGGAAAGCCGTGAGTTCGAGCGGGGCGTGACGGCCGCCGTCAATGCCTCGGTCCAGCCCCTGCTGGAACGCTATGTCTCGCGCCTCGCGGGGGCGCTGGCAGACAGGGGTTATGCGCGCGACCTCTTGGTGATGAACGGCAATGGCGGCATGGTGCCCGCAGGCACTGTCGCATCAGAGGCGGTGAAAACCGTGATGTCCGGCCCCGCCTCGGGCGTGATGGCGGCCCTTGCCACCGGGCGGCGGGCGGGAATGGCGAACCTCATCACTTATGACATGGGCGGCACCTCTACCGATGTGGCGCTGATCCGGCAGGGCCGCGCGCCGGTCTCGAATGAAATAGAAGTCGAATATGCCATGCCGATCCATGTGCCCATGGTCGATGTGCGCACGGTGGGGGCAGGCGGCGGGTCCATCGCGCGGGTCGATGCGGGCGGGATGCTGCGCGTCGGCCCGCATTCCGCAGGCTCCGATCCCGGGCCGATCTGCTATGGAAGGGGCGGCACGGATCCGACCATTTCAGACGCCAATCTGTTGCTGGGTCGCCTGCCCGCCGCCCGGTTCGGCGCGGCACAGGACCAGGTGCGCGAGGCCTTCGGCACCCACATCGGCGCACCGCTCGGCCTGTCGGCGGAAGCCGCCGCCGAAGCGGTCATCCGCATCGCCAACACCCATATGGCGGGCGCGATCCGCATGGTGTCACTGTCGCTGGGGGCCGACCCCCGCGATTTCGCGCTGTTTGCGTTCGGTGGCGCGGGTCCGCTCCATGCCACCGCACTGGCCGCCGAACTCGGCATCCCGCGCGTCTTGCTGCCCGCCCGCCCCGGCATGACCAATGCGCTGGGCTGCGTCGTGGCAGACCTGCGCCATGACACGGTCCGCACGCTCAACCGACCGCTCGACGATCTCGACATGGCCCGGGCCCATGCCATCCTTGCCGACCAGATCACCGAAGGCCGCGCCCGGGTGGAGGCCGCAGGCATCAGCCTGACCGGGGTGGAGGTCGAACTTTCCGCCGATATGCAATTCATCGGCCAGACCCACCTGCTGCGCGTGCCCCTGCCTGATGCCACGCCAACCCGCGCCGACCTGCAATCCCGGTTCGAGGCGGCCTACCTCGCCCGGTTCCGCGTCTCGCTGCCCACGATCCGCGCAAACCTCGTGAACCTCAACGCCTCGCTCATTGGCCGCCGACCGGAAATGGACCTCTCGCGCCTGATCGACCCCGCTGGCCGCCAGTCGGAGGCCCTGCCCGAAAGCCACCGCCCCGTCTGGTTCGGCGGCTGGCAGGAGACACCCGTCTACCGCCGCGAATCCCTGCCGCTGGACCTGCGCATCGAGGGCCCGGCCATCATCGAACAGATGGACTGCACCACCGTTATCCATCCCTGCTGCACCGTCACCTCGGATGCCGATGGCAACCTGATCGTCGAGGTTCCCCATGCCTGACCCCGCAATCGACCCGATCACCCTCGCCGTCATTCAGGCCGGCCTGCAACAGGTCTGCGACGAGATGGACCTGACCTTTTCCCGCGCCGCCTTTTCGCCCGTGATCGCCGAGGCCGATGACCGTTCCGACGGGATCTATTCGGCAACCGACGGCTCCCTGATCGCGCAGGGGCAGCGCGGGCTGCCGGTTTTCGTGGGCACGATGCAGTTTTCCACCCGCCATCTGATCGCGCGCATCGCCAGCGGCGAGACGCTGCCGCCCGAACCCGGCGACATCTACATCGTCAATGACCCCTATCTGGGCGGCACGCATCTGATGGATGTGCGCTTTGCGATGCCTTTCTGGCGGGAGGGTGCGATTTATTGCTGGCTGTCGAATACGGGGCACTGGCCGGATACCGGGGGTGCCGTGCCCGGCGGCTTTTCCGCCTCGGCCACGGCGGCGGAACAGGAAGGGCTGCGCCTGCCACCCGTCAAACTGTTCAAGTGCGGCACGCTGGACCCGGAAATCTGGGCCATCATCCGATCAAACATCCGCGTGTCCGAACAGCGCATCGGGGATGTGCAGGCGCAGGCCTCGGCGCTTCTGGTGGGGGCGGAACGGCTGGCGGCGCTGATGGACCGCTATGGCGATGCCACAGTCAGCGCGGCGATTGCCGAAATGCGCAGCCTCGCCGCCCGCCAGATGCGCGCAGGTATCGCGCTGATCCCCGAAGGCAGCTATCACGCCCGCGCCTTCATCGACAGCGACGGGGTGGTGAACGAACCCCTGACCATCGCGCTGACCGTCACGCGAACGGGCGAGGCGCTGCATTTCGATTTCACCGGATCGTCCCTGCCCTGCGCCGGACCGATGAACTCGGTCCGCGCCACGACCCTCTCCTCGGTCTATCTGGCGATCCGCCATATCTTTCCCGATGTGCCGCTGTCGGCAGGCGCGTTCGAGCCATTGCACGTCACCGGCATCGAGGGCACCTTCCTTGACGCCCATTACCCCCGCCCGGTCTCGGGTTGCGCGGCAGAGGTAAGCCAGCGCATTGCCGAGGCCGTCTTTGCCGCCCTCGTGCAGGCCATCCCCACCCGCGTCACCGCCGCCCCGGCGGGCACCTCGGGCAATTTCGGCCTTGGCGGGCATGACCCCGAAAAGGGCCGCGATTTCGTGATGTATCAGATTTCGGGCGGCGGCTATGGCGGCAATGCCCTCCATGACGGGCTGTCGAACGGCTGTTCCACCATCGGCATTTCCAAGGCCCCCCCAGTGGAGATCATGGAACAGACCTATCCCGTCCTCTATCGCCGCTATGCGCTGCACGAAGGCTCGGGCGGGGCGGGGCAACACCGGGGCGGCTTCGGTCTCGACTACGAGATCGAACTGCTGCGCGGCAGCGCACGGGCAAGTTTCGTGATGGACCATGGCCGCACCGGGCCACAAGGCGCGCTCGGCGGACAGGACGGGGCCGTCAACCGGGTGGAGGTCACGCGGGGCGGAGCCACCTTCACCCCCGAACATCTGTCCAAGGCGCAGGACATAGCCCTCGCCCCCGGGGACCGTGTCCGTGTGCGCACCCCCGGAGGCGGTGGCTATGGCGACCCGACAACCCGCGATCCTGCGCTCGTGGCGGAAGATGTGCGCTTGGGCCGCTACACCGCCGCCGAGGCCGCCGACCGCTTCGGCTGGACAGGCTGAGCGCGCCGCATCGCCCCCTTTTTCTGTCCTCAAACATCCCGGGGGGTAACGCGCGCCCCGCGCCGAGGCGGGCAGCGCCCCCATTCCAAGCCTGACGGGCTGTCTCGCCCGCCGCAAGAACGAGACAGCCCGTCAGGGCCGATGAGCCGCCCCGCCGCCCATCAACCGCTGCAAGGGTTTCAGGCTTTCCCCCTTCACCAGCCAGGAAACCCCGAAGGCAAAGACCCCGATGCTTTCCAGAATGAACACCGCATAGGTCCGGTCCATCGCCAATTGCCCGGCCGCGTCCTGCCGCGCATAGATGACCCCGTAAACCGCCAGCGCCACCATCGCCGCCACAATCACCCAGCCACAGACCGCATAGATGCGGTTGCGGGCGGTCTTCTGCGCACTCATCGGTCCCGGCCCGGTGCGCCGGAACAGCACAAGGCAGAACACCGCCAGCATGGCAAAGAACACCGCAGCCGATGCGTAATGCACCCGTCGCGCCCAATCCTCCCCGATGCCGCACTGGATCAGCGTCACGCAGCCTTCTGCTGCTGTCACCGCCAGCTTGTCCACGGTCGGCACCATCGCCACACCAAAGGCCGCCACCGCCGCCACCCGCGACACCAGCCGGTCCGTCGGCCACTCCCCCGCCTTTGCCGGCGGATAGCCGACATAGGCCCAGAGAAAGACACCGATCGCACAAAGGATGCCGACGAACAGATCCCGCCCCTGCCCGAAATAGAATTCGGAGATCGAGGGCCGCATCGGCTCCTCCGTCAGCAGCGCCACCAGCAAAAGCGAAACCGGAAGCGCAATTCCCAGAACGCCCAGCGCAAGGCGCACCGCCAGAAAGGACAACACAAGCTCATTCTCGGCCTCGGCCGATCTGCCGGATTGCGGCGGACGCGGGTCCATGGGGAAGCTCCGTAAACTCGTTGCAGGATGGGCCAATCCTAGCACAACCCCCACGCGATCCGACCCGTCAAACCGTCATTGACGAAGTTTTCGCGCCCTGCGCGGGGGGGGCCGACCTGCCCCTTCTCAGCGGTCCAGCGAACAGCAGCCCGACCAGCCCGCAGCTTCCGCCGTGCTGGCCCCGCTGCCGTTCAGGAACAGCGCAATCCCGATGCCATAGCCCCGGTCGCTCATCCCGTCGGAACAGTCCTGCCCGGTCAGCGTGAGGAACCCCGTTTCCGCAGCACCCGTCAAGGCCAGTCCGACCATCCCCCGCCGCCCGGACACCGGCGCCGCCCAGCCGGCCCGAAGGTCCAGCGGTTCCTCGCCCATCCGGTTGAACCGCAGGTCTGCCTCCGCCGGGCTGAAATTCAGGGACCAGAACGGCTCGGTGCCGAAACAGGCCAAGGGCTGCGCCAGATCCGCCCATCCCGGCCCGGATTGCCGCGCCATGTAGCGCATTGCGACCCAGCCCGCGCCCTCCTCCAGATTGACCCGCCCCCAGCGCCCGTCCGCCGACAGCGCCGTGACTTCCACCGCGTCCGTGCCGGGCGGGAAACTGCCGAGAATCGCAGCCGAGGCAGAGGGCTCCGCCCGGATGTTCAACTGGTCATTCGCCGCAACCCCGGCCACGTCATGCAGTGCCGGCAGATCCTGCGCCGCGACCGGGCCGCACAAAAGCCCCGCCATCAGGACCATCAAAAGCCGCCTCAATGCTTTGCCCCCCAACTGACAGACGCGTATTTGCGCGTGTAATGCTCTGCCATCATGCCAATGACGATCAGCGCCAGCATCACATAGAACGGGTAGGACACCGAACTGTAATGCGGGTTATAGTTGAGAAACAGAAACCCCCGCGCCTGATCGATGGTGTGGAACAGCGGATTCCAGTCGAACATCGCCAGCAGATAGCCGGGCATCATGTTGGCCACGAACATCTTGCCCGAGGCGATCATGTTCGCCCGCTGATAGACCTGCGCGATGATCGCCACCGCATCGGGCGCCCAGGGCTTCAACGCCATGAAGATCATTCCGATGGAAACCCCTGTCCCCCAGGACAGGAGGAACATCCCGATCGCCCCCACCGGATCGTGGATGCTGATCGGCTGCCAGGCCGCATGATAGACATAAAGCACCACCGCCGCCGACAGGAATTGCGTGTAAAGCGCGCCCAGCGCGGCCGAACTGATCGACACGATCGTATTCATCGGCGCATGTTTCATCATCGCCGAGGTCGGACCCTCCGCCCCCACCACCGCGCCCAGCGCCTTGATATGCGTCATGAACATGAAGATGCCTGACATGACGTATAGCAGGAAATCCCCCCGGATCGCCGCATTGCGCATGCCCAGCAGTTCGAACAGCAGGTAGAAGATCGCAACCAGCATCACCGTCTGAAGGATGTTGAGCAACAGCCCGATCACCGCATTGCCATGGGTCTTGCGCACATTGCGCACCGTTGCATGGAAAATCAGCTCGATCATCGCAAGCCCGGTGCGGACCGGCGATTTCGGAACCTCGCGATGGAACATCGGGTCTACCTTCAGGTGATGCGGCGCTGCGCGATTATGGACAGGGAAATCTTGCCGTTCCCTTTCACTCGAAGGATAAGGATAGAGACAGATTTTGGCAACATTGCGCCGCGGGCGGCGGCGCAGGGAAGGTAAGCGATGGATTTTCACCTGCTCGTGGCAACGATGCGCCGTCTGGCCCTGGAAGCCGGGGACAAGATCATGGAGGTCTATACAGGCCCCGGCTTTGTGGTGAATGCCAAATCCGATGACAGCCCGGTGACTGTGGCTGACCTTGCGGCGGATGCCGTGATCTCGGCGGGCCTGCGCGCCGCTTTTCCCGATGTGCCCCTGATCACCGAGGAACAGGCCGCCAGCCACGACCTGACGGCTTCGACCTTCCTGATCGTCGATCCATTGGACGGCACCAAGGAATTCGTCCAGCGCCGGGGCGATTTCACGGTCAACATCGCCTATGTCGAAAACGGCATGCCCCTGCGCGGCATTGTCTATGCCCCGTCGAAAGAGCGGCTCTTCTACACCCGCGCCGACGGACAGGCGGTGGAGGAAACCGGCGATTTCGCCAAGGACCGCGCTGGCCCCGCGCGCGAAATCCGCGTCTCCACCCCCGACAATGCCGCCCTGATGGTGGTCGCCTCCAAATCCCACCGCGATGCCGCCACCGATGACTATATCGCGAAATATAAAGTCCGCGACATGACCAGCGCCGGCTCCAGCCTCAAGTTCTGCCTCGTGGCCACCGGCGAGGCAGATCTCTACCCGCGCCTCGGGCGCACGATGGAATGGGACACCGCCGCTGGTGACGCCGTGCTGCGCGGGGCCGGTGGCCATGTCGTGCGCTTCGACAGCCACCAACCCCTGACCTATGGAAAACCGGGCTGGGGCAACCCGTTCTTCATCGCCCATGCCCCCGGTGTCGCGCTGAAATAGGGCTGACAGCACCGCTTTCATCTTGGCGGAAATACCTTCGGGGGTCCGGGGGCAGACAGCCCCCGGTCCGACGGTTCAACCGCGATCAGCCATGCTGATAGGGCATCGGCACATAGCGGAAGGCCTGCCCGTCGCGGCGGATATTGCCCAGCCCGGGGAAGGGGAAGTGATAGCCGATCATCGGCAATTGTTCCGAAACCGCCATCTCGTAAAGCCTGATCCGCGTGGTGGCCGCCATCGCCGGATCGGTGTCAAAAGCAAATTCCCACTGCGGATTGCGGAACAGGAGCGCGTAGTGATGCACCACATCCCCCACATTCAGGAAACTCTGCCCGTCTGACGTGATGACATAGGAGGTATGGCCCACCGTATGCCCCGGCGTGAACACCGCCCGGATGCCGGGCAGCACTTCCTTGCCATCCTCGACGAAGAAGATCCGGTCCCGACGGGGCAAAAGGTTGCGCCGCGCGCCCTCGACAAAGGTTCCGACAAAGCCTTCGGTCCCCAGCTTCGCCTCATCGGTCCAGAAATCGAAATCGGCCTGCGACAGATGGATGTCGGCATTGGGGAAATGCGGCGTGCCGTCATCGGCCATGATGCCCCAGACATGGTCGCAATGGGCATGGGTCACCACAATGTCGGTGATCGCCTCGGGGTCGAAGCCCGCCGCGCGGATATTGGCGAAAAGCCGCCCCGAATCATCCCCGAACAGCTTGGTGGACCCCATCCCGCTGTCGAACAGCACCAGCCGGTCGGCGGTTTTCACGATCAGGCAGTTCTGCTCCAGCATCATGGGCGTCATGGGCAGGAATTCATCATCCATGATCTGCTGGACCTCGGCCGGATCGGCGCCGGGAAACTGGTCGGCCGCGGACCCGAGGTTCAGCAGCCCGTCCGACAGGATCGTGGCCTCGTATCCGCCGATCTTGAACCGATACCAGCTTGTCTGCGACAGGGCGGGCGTGGTGATGCGGGCCTGTGCGGCACCGGGCAACAGCCCCGTTGCGATGAAGGGCGCGGCGAGCGGTGCGGCGGCCAACAGGCCCCCGCTGCGCAGGAAGCCCCTGCGGCTGAGAGACAATTTCCGGGTCATGGTGCAATCCTCCCTATGGGCAAAGGCCCTGCGCCGCAGTCTGTGGGGAGGGGTGGAACAGGACAAATACCAATTTGCTTTCAGCTACATAACCTGCCGTTATGCGGCACTCACCTGCACGTCACCGCCAAGGGCCCGGTGGCGATTTGTGCCACCGGGGAAAGGCAATGCAGGCCGTGGCCCGGTTCAGACCGGCGCTTTTTCAATCACCCGGTCTGACGCGATGGCCCCACGTTCCATCGTGATGACACGGTTGGCAAAACGTTCCAGCAGTTCGGGGTTCGATTCCGTGATGATGATGGTGATCTCGGGCGCCAGTTCATGCAGGCGTTTCAGCGCGGTGGCATAAGTGTTGGCCAGCACCGGGGCCAGCCCCTGAAACGGCTCGTCCAGCAGCAAAAGCCGGGTGGAGGACATCAGCGCGCGGCCCAGCGCCACCATCTTGCCCTGCCCGCCCGATACCGACCCAGCAGGGCGCGGCGCCAGAATCTCCAGTTCCGGCAGGATGGTGAAGGCCCGCGCGCGGCGCTTTTCCGTCTCGGCGGGCGACAGTTTCGCAACGCGGGCGGGCAAAAGGATATTCTCCTCCACCGTGAAGCCGGAAAACAGCCGCCGGTCCTCGGGCGCGTATCCGATGCCCAGTGACGGGCGGTCATGCGGGGCGACCTGCATCAGATCCTGCCCGTCAAAGGTGATGCTCCCCGTGGTCTTGGTGAACCCCATGACGGTGCGCAGCGTGGTGGTCTTGCCCGCCCCGTTATGGCCCACCAGCGCCACGGTTTCGGATTCGCCCGTGCGGAACCCGATATTGCGCAGGATGGAGATACCCGCGATCGACACGTTGACGGCGTTGAATTCCAGCATGGTTCAGCCTCCGATCACGGTGCGGATCACCTCGGGGTCGTTCATCACGACCTCGGGTGTGCCGGTCATCTGGATCTTGCCCTGCGACCAGACCGCGACCCGGCTGGAATAGCGCGACACCATTTCCATGTCATGTTCCACAAAGACCGACGCCACCTGCGCCTCGCGCAGCGCCTTGATGAGGATCTCCATGATGCCGAACTTGTCGGCGGTGGCGACGCCGGATGTGGGTTCATCCATCAGCAGGAGTTTCGGCCGCTGTGCCAGGGCTATGGCAATATCCACTAGCTTGCGCTGGCCTTCGGGCAATTCGGCCGCTGATTTCCCGGCAATATCGGCGCAGCCGACCAGATCCAGCAACTCCAGCATCTCGCCTCGTTGCCTGATGCCCGACATGGCAAACAGCGGGTTCCAGATCTGTTCACGCACCGATGCCGACAGCAGCATGTTTTCCAGCACCGTATGTTCCGTGAAAAGCTGCGGGATCTGGAAGGCCCGCGCCACGCCCATTCGGACGATGCGCCGGGGCGGGATGCCAAGGATCTCCTGCCCGTTCAGCTTCACCGACCCGGCCTGAGGTTTCAGATAGCCGGTGGTGATGTTCAGGAATGTGGTCTTGCCCGCCCCGTTCGGGCCGATGATGGCGAGGTTTTCCCGCTCGAAAATATCAAGGTCGATCCCGTCGGCGGCAATCACCCCGCCAAAGCGGATGGCAATACCCCGGGCCGACAGCAATGGCACGCTCATGCCTTGTCCTTTCCGTCAGAGGCGGGGCGCTGCCCGCCAAACAGGCCCCGGATCCGGGCAGGCAGGCCGATCAGCCCCGATGGCACCACAAGGATCACGGTGATCAGCGTGATCCCGAGGATAAGCTGCCAGCTGTCCTCCAGCAGCGCCGCCGCATAGAAGCGCACGGTTTCATAGACCAGCGTTCCGGCAAAGACACCGAACACACTGCCGATACCGCCCAGCACGGCGATGAACACAAACTCCCCCGACCGTGTCCAGAAGGTCAGTTCCGGTGTTGCCAACCCCTGCACCAACCCGAAGGCCAGCCCGCCAAGCCCGGTCAGGATGGCCGAGAACACATAGGCCACCAGCAATGTGCGATTGGCCGACAGCCCGATATATTCCAGCCGCGTCTCGTTCACCTTCACGGCCCTGAGCGCCTGACCGAGCGGTGAGCGCAGATAGAGCCAGACGAGCAGCGTCGCCCCCACCATCAGCACCAGCGCATAGTAGAACATGGCAAGGTCGAACTCCGCCCGGCTGAACGTATACCCCGCCAGTGACGGGCGGCGAATGCGCATCCCGTCCGTGCCGCCGGTATAGTGGAACAGCTTTTCCAAGAGTGCGAACAGCACCATCGAAAACGCAAGGTTCAGCATGGCAAAAAAGATCAGCCGGTAGCGCGACACGAACAGCCCGATCACCAGCCCCGACAGGCCCGCAATCCCGATCACGCCCAGCGACAGCAGGATCACATCGGGCGCGCGCCAGACCATGCCGCAATAGGCCGCCGTATAGGCCCCCACGGCAAAGAACATCCCATGCCCGAACGACACCTGCCCCGCTTGCAGCAGCAGGAAAATGCCCAGAATTGCCAGCGATTTCGAAAAGATGATCGTCGCGATGGTGACGGAACTGGAAAAGGTGAAGGGCAGGGTGAACAGTGCCAGCAATACGGCGGCAAGGACAAGGCGTTGCAGCATGTCAGATTTTCCTTGCCTGTGCGGTGCCGAACAGACCCATCGGCCGCCACAGCAGGATCAGCACCATGATGAGATAGGGCATCAGCACCTCTGCCTCGGGCAAAAGGTAGACCGCAAAGGACCGCGCCACCCCGATCAGCAGGGCCGCCAGCAACGCACCCTCGATATTGCCCAGTCCCGCGATGGCGGCCACGGCAAAGGACAGCACGATCATGTTCGCGCCCATCCCCGGCAGAACGGAGGTCGTGGGGGTGGCCAGCGCACCCCCCATCGCCGCAAGGCAGGCCCCGATCACGAAGGTCACGAAATAGACCCGCCGCGCGTCGATGCCGATGGCGGTTGCGGCCTCGCGGTCCTCGGTCACGGCGACGATCTTGGACCCGGCCAGCGTGTGATGCAGGAAATAGCGCAGCGCCACCATGGTCAGGATCGCCATGATCGGCAGGAAGATGATCTGATAGGCCGTATACTGGATGCCCAGAACCTCGATATTGCCCAGGACGCGCAGGGGTTCGGACATGAAATAGGGCTGCACCCCCCAGACCATGCGTTGCAGGTTTTCAAACACCATGAACACGGCAAAGGTGATCAGGAGTTGCAGCGTCGGATCCTTGTCATAGATCCGCCGCAACAAGAGCTTTTCCATCAGCCCGCCGACGACCACCCCCGTCAGCACCGCCGCCGCCATCAGCGCGGGAAAGGTCAGCCAGGGGCTGTAGCCCTGTGCCGTGACCCAGCCCCCCAGCGTGGCGGCCATATAGGCCCCGATCGCGTAAAGACTGCCATGGGCGACGTTCAGCACGCCCAGCACCCCGAAAATCAGCGTCAGCCCGACCGCCACCAGAAACAGCAGCGATGCGTAGGAAACCCCGTCGAGCAGGGCGATTAGCGCAAGTGTGGTTGTCATACTGTCCCGCAGTCATCTGGCGCCGAAGGGCGCGAAGGGCGTGGCGCCTGCGGGCGGCGGGCGCTTTGCCCACCGCCCGCAGGGTCGGCGTCGCGTGGTCACTCGTGGTTGTAACGCTCGCCCGTGATGTCGAGGAAGCTCGCATCCAGCGTGCCGATCCAGGACAGGGTTTCCTGACCCACCGGCGTGGTGATCGGTTCAGCCGGATAGATCACCATGTTGTCGATGATCGGGAAAGCGTAGGCATCGACCTTGCGCGTCACGCCCAGCAGCTGCGACTCCAGCCCCTGATTGTCGTCGCGGATGGTGACCGGGCGGCCAAGGCCCTTGAACTCCAGCCCGTCCATCGCGTCGCGCACCTGTTCCCGGCTCGGGAAGGTGCCGCCATTGCCCGCTGCCGCCTTGGTATAGGCCGCCTCCAGCGCCGCGAAAGCCTGCGACATGTGGAACACCGGATAGATCGGCCAGGCCCCCGTCCGTTCGCGGAAGGTGGTCATGAAGGCGGTGAACTCGGCATCATCCTTGTATTCGGGGTGCAGGAAATAATGGTCACCGCGCCCGCCCACGATCACGCCATCCGGCAGGTCGCCCGCCAACCGCTCCAGCGAGGATTCCGCCAGTGGCAGCACGAATTGCGAGGTGCCGAACAGCCCGCGCTGGTTGGCCTGCCGCACGAAGGTATCCAGATCCCCGCCCCAGGAGGTGGAGAAGATCACATCCGGGTTCAGCGCCTGAAGTCGCGAAATCTCGGTGGAAAAGTCGGGCGCGCCAAAGGCCGGGAAGAGTTCCGCCACAATCTCCACATCGGGTTTCAGCGTTTCCAGTGCGGTCTTGAAGATGGCCCAGCTTTCGCGGCCCCAGGCATAGTCCTGGTTCACCACGGCGATGGTCTTGAAGTCCGGTTTCACATCCAGCAGGTAAAGGAATGTCGAGAGGATTTCCGGCGTCGCATTGGCCTGCGTGCGGAACACCCACTGATAGTCGTCCTCCTCGAAAATGCGCTGCGTGCCGCAATCCCACATGAAGTTCAGGATCTCCAGATCCTCGGCCAGGGGTGCGATATTGTTGCACGACCCCGAGGAGATGGAGGCGAACATCACATCGACATTCACATCGTCAACAAGGCGGCGATATTCGGTGCGCAGCGTCTCCATCCCTGCGCCTTCGTCGATGAAGTAGAGCGAGACAGGGGCGCCGAGGATCCCGCCCCGTGCGTTCAACTGTTCCGCCATCAGTTCCGCGCCCTGCCGGGCTGGCACGCCAAAGACCGAGGCCGCGCCCGAACTGAAGGTCGTGATCCCGATGCGGAGTTCGGATGGTGTCTCGGCCTGCGCCGCCGCTGCAAAAAGCCCGGCAGCGGCAGTCGCCCCGAGCGCCGAACGGAAGATCCGTGCGAGCTTCATCTTAGTTCCTCCCATGTTGTGATCCCTCCCCGGGTCACGTTCAAAGTCCAGAATCGCGGCTATTTAGGCAAAGACAGTTTTAAGAGGATGGCTATACGGAAATGTTATGGAGAGCCGAGGCGCGCCAAGAAAAAACCGCGCCTCCAGAAGGAAACGCGGCAAGGTCAGGGAGGTTCCATTCCGGGGCGCGGGCCAATCGCCCGATCAGTCGCCCGATCAGTCGAAAGTGATGACCTGCCGGATCGCCTCGCCCCGGTCCAGCCGGTCAAAGCCTTCGTTGATCTGGTCCAGCGTCAGCGTGCCGGTCAGCAACCTGTCCACTGGCAGCTTCCCGGCGCGAAAGAGGTTGATGAAGCGCGGAATATCCCGCAGAGGCACGCAAGACCCCATATAGCTGCCCTTCACCGTGCGTTCATCCGCGACAAGGTTCACCGCCGGGATGCGGAAGGCCGATGTGGGTGACGCCAACCCCGCCGTCACCGTCTGCCCGCCGCGTTTGGTGATGGCATAGGCGAGTTCGAACGCAGGCACCGCGCCCGCCAGTTCCACTGCATGATCGACCCCGCCGCCGGTGTCCGCGCGGATGCGGTCCACCACATCCGCATCGCGCGCGTTATAAGTCCGCGTGGCCCCCAGATCGCGGGCGATGGCCAGCTTGTCTTCGGCCAGATCGACCGCCACAATTTCCGTGGCCCCCGCCGCTATGGCCCCCAGCAGCGCCGCCAGTCCCACGCCGCCGAGGCCAATGATCGCTACGCTTTGCCCCGGCTGCACGCGGCAGGTGTTCATCACCGCGCCCACCCCCGTCTGCACCGCGCAGCCGAACAGCGCCAGATGCGTGAAGGGCACATCGGGCGCATCGACCTTCACCATGGAATGACGCGAGATCACGGCATATTCGGCAAAGCCCGACACGCCGCAATGGTGGTGGATGTCCTCGGCATGGTCATGCAGCCTTATGTCGCCCGACATCAGCACACCCTTGCCGTTGGCCACCGCGCCGGGCACGCAGAGCGCCGCGCGCCCCTCGGCGCAGGGCAGGCATTGGCCGCAACTGGGCTGAAAGGTCATCACCACCCGGTCACCCGGCGCGAGATCGCGGATGGCAGACCCCACCTCCACCACCTCGCCTGCCGCCTCATGGCCCAGCACCATCGGCACCGGGCGGGGGCGGTTGCCGTTGATGACCGACAGGTCCGAATGGCACAGCCCCGCTGCGCGGATGCGCACCAGAACCTCCTCGGGGCCGGGCGGGTCCAGCGTGACCTCCTCGATCGTCAGAGGCTTTGTCTCGGCAAAGGGCGGGACGACGGGCGAATGTCGCAATACGGCGGCGCGGGTTTTCATGGTGGTCCTCCGGTCGTGTCAGATCGTGCGGCCACCATCGACCGGAAGCAGAACCCCGGTAATGAAATCAGCATCCTCCGAGGCAAGGTAAAGCGTGGCCTTGGCCACATCCTCGGGGCGTGACATGCGGCCCATCGGGATGGTCGCGATGAACCGCGCGCGGTTTTCCGGTGTGTCCGGCACGCCCATGAAGGATTCCAGCAGCCCCGTTTCCCCCATCACCGGGCAGATCGCATTGACGCGGATCTTGTCGGGCGCCAGTTCCACCGCCATCGACTGCGACAGGATGTTTACCGCCCCCTTGGTGGAGTTATACCATGTCAGCCCCGGGCGCGGCCGGATGCCCGCAACGGACCCGATATTGACGATGGACCCGCCGCCGTTTTGCCGCATCAGCGGGATGATGATGTTGGACGCGATGAAGATCGACTTCACGTTGATCGCAAAGACGCGGTCGAATTCGTCCTCCGTCACCTCCAGCATCGGCTTGTTGCGATGGGTCCAACCGGCGTTATTCACCAGAATGTCCGGCACGCCGAAGGTGGCACAGAGCTTGTCCACCGCCGCCTGCATCTGCGGGGCCGAGGTCACATCGGCGGCCAGCGCCACGGCGTTTTCCCCGATTTCGCCCGCGACCGCTTCGGCGGCCTCCCCACGCAGGTCCAGCACGCCAACCTTCGCGCCATGCGCGGCAAAGAGCCTGGCAATCCCTTCGCCAAAGCCGCCTCCGGCCCCGGTGACGAGGGCAATCTTGCCGGCAAGGCGTCCGTTTTCGCTGTTCATGTGCAATTCCTCAGTCGTGCTTGATGACGATGGTTTTCAGGGCCGAAAATTCATACAGCGCCTCGAACCCCTTTTCGCGGCCATGGCCGGATTTCTTGACGCCGCCAAAGGGCAGTTCGATCCCGCCGCCCGCGCCATAGGCGTTGATGTAGACCTGCCCCGCCCGCACCTTGCGCGCCATACGCAGCGCGCGACCGGTGTCGCGGGTCCAGACACCGGCCACCAGCCCGTATTCCGTGGCATTGGCGAGGGCGAGCGCATCGGCCTCATCCTCGAAGGGGATCGCGGCCAGAACCGGGCCGAACACCTCGTCACAGGCCAGTGACGCATCACGCGGCACCGGACCGAAGAGGGTGGGTGGCACATAAAACCCGCCCTCGGGCGCGCCGTCCATCCGCGCCCCTTCGGCAATGACCGGGATGCCCGCCGCCTTGGCCGCCGCGATGAAGGATTGCACTCTTTGCTGCTGGCGCGCGCTGATGATCGGTCCCAGATCGGGGCTTGCCTCGGGCGGGCCTGCGCGCAGGGCGGTAAAGCGGGCCGCCACCAGCGGGATCAGCCTGTCCCAGATGGACCGCTGCACCAAAAGCCGCGCGCCCGCTGAACAAGTCTGGCCCGCATTCTGCACGATGGCCGCCACGATCACCGGCACGGCGGCCTCCAGATCGGCATCCTCGAACACGATCTGCGGGCTCTTGCCGCCCAGTTCCAGCACACAGCCGATATGGTTGCGCGCCGCCGCCGTCTGCACCATCACGCCCACCTGTGGCGAGCCTGTGAAGGCCAGAAAGTCGATGCCCGGATGGTCCGCCAGCGCCGCGCCCGCCTCGGCGCCCAGCCCCGGCACCACATTGATGGCCCCGGGCGGAAAGCCCGCCTCAACCGCGAGTTCGGCAATGAGCAAAGGCGTCAGGCAGGCATCTTCGGCAGGTTTCAGCACGGTTGCATTCCCCATGGCCAGCGCCGGGGCCAGCGTGCGCCCGATCATCTGCGCGGGGTAATTCCAGGGAATGATATGGCCGGTCACGCCCAGCGCCTCGCGTTCCGCAGTGACGTAGTAACCGTTCAGGAACGGGATCTGTTCGCCATGCACCTTGTCGGCAGCGCCGCCGTAGAATTCGAAATAGCGCGCGGCGGCGGCGATGTCGGCCCGCGCCGTGGCCATCGGCTTGCCGCAATCGCGCGCTTCCAGTTCTGCCAGTTCACCCGCGTTTTCAAGGATCAACGCCCCCAATCGCGACAACAGCCGCCCGCGTTCCGTCGCCGACAGCCGCGACCATGCCCCGCCCTCATAGGCCGCGCGCGCCGCCGCCACCGCGCGGTCCACATCCGCCGCGCCCGAGGCCGCGATTTCGGCAAAGATCACGCCTTCGGCCGGGGCGACGACCGGCACAGTGCGCCCGGTCGCTGCCGCCTGCCACTGGTTGTCGATGAAGCAGCCCTTGGCGGCGCGGATCTCGGGGGCTCGGGGGGTGTCAAGGCTCATGGGGTTCCTTTGATGCTGCGGGTAGCGGGCGGCGGCGGCGCGAAAGGGGGCGGACGGCCTCATGGCCGCCCCGGCTCCCCCTCGCGCAGCGCGCCTTTGGACCGCATTGTGACGAGCGGTCGGGCCGCTTGGCAAATCCAGAAATACGCTCACCCCCATAACGGGATTCTATGGCGGCCCTGCACCCAAACCGAATGTCATTATATCGAACGTAACGGACCCGGCGTCAGTCCTCCGGCCGGATGCGCGCGGTGGATCCGAGCCAGCCCTTGCTATCCGACAGATCCAGCAGAACCTCCTGGACAAGGCCCAGCACGGCGGCGGTGGCGTTGGTCATCGGGCGTTCCACCGAGGAGGCCAGATGCACGCCGCGCCGGATCGGCGGATCGGTCAGCGGCCAGTGCCGCAGGGTTCCCGCCGCAACCTCGCGCTTGATCGCGTTCAGCGGCAGGATCGAATACCCAAATCCGCTGGCAACCAGTTCCTTGATGTTGGAATAGGCATCGACCTCGATCTTGACCGTATAGCCGATCCCGGCCTTGCGGGCCTCCGCCTCCAGCAGTTCACGCAGGCCATGCGCCTCGCCCGGCAGGATCAGGGGCATCCGCGCGACGTGATTCAGCGCGATGCTTTCTCCCGAAGGAGGAACGTCGGGCATTGACGGCTCCGCTCCGGAAGGTCCGGCATCGCAGGCCCCGAAGAATACCAGCTCCTCGTCCAGCAGATGCACCGTTGCCAGCCCGTCATCGGCAATTTCCCGGTAGACCACCGCAAGGTCGATCCGCGCGGCCCGCATCCATTCCAGCACGAAGCCGCTCATCGCCTCGGCGATGCGCAGCCGGATCCGGGGATAGCGGCGATGGACCGCCGAAATCAGCGGCACCGACAGAATCTCCGAGATCGTGCCGGGCAGTCCCAGACGCACCTCGCCAGAGGGCTCTGCGCCATGGCCGCGGATCTCATCCTCCGCCACAGCGAATTGTTCCAGAATGATCCGCGCATGGCGCAGCAGGATCGCCCCCGCCTCGGTCGGCACCACGCCCTTGGGGCTGCGGAACAAAAGGTCGGTGCCCAGATCGCCTTCCATGTTGCGCACATGCAAGGACAGGGCGGGCTGGGCGATATGCAGATGCGCTGCTGCGCGGGAAAACGACCCCTGTTCCACGATGGCCACGAAATAGCGCATCTGGCGGATATCCATGCGCGAGCCCCCATAGCCGACAGTCACGGGCATCTTTCCTGCTGGCGGGCGGGGATGCAAGGCGAACCTCTCAGCGGGGCGGGGCGAGGTGCCAGCAGACAATGGGCTGCACCAACACGAATCCGTCGCCCTCGGCGCGCGCATGTGCCGCCCAGGCCTTGCCGATCATGGCCCGATTGGCCGCCACCAGTGCCGCGCGGGCCGGGTCCACCGACACCAGCCGGTCCAGAAATCCCTCCACCCCGGCAAAACGGCTGATCCGGTCCCAGCGGATCAGGTCCACCAGCCGCGCGCGCCCCGTCGCCACCATCCGCCCCACTGCGGCCACCGCCTCGGCGCGGATCGCAGTTTCATCCTCCACCGCGCGCATCGCCTCGAAAAAACTGCCCTCCGCCAAGGGTTCGATCACCAGAAGGCAACCGCCGGGAGACAGCAGCGCAAGGGCTGCGGCCAGCGCATCCTCCATCCGGTCCGGGTCCACATGATGCAGCGCGTTCACGAACAGCGCCGCGTCGAAAGGGCCTGCCGTCGCCGTCATTTCCTCTGCCCGCCCGACCGCGAAATGCAGACCGGGCGCGTTGTGGCAGCGCGCTTCGGCAATGGCCCCGGGCATCGGGTCGATGCCGGTCACCTGATGGCCGAGCGATGCCAGATAGGCCGCCGTTTCACCACTGCCGCAGCCAAGGTCGATCACCCGCTTTGCGCCATGTTGGGCAAGGGTTTTGGCGAGGAACCGGTGACTGTCGCAGTCGATGCGCCGCGCCGTTCCGGGGTCGGTTTCCAAGATCATTCCCCGGCTTTGGCAGACGAGGAGAACTCTGCTAGAATCGCCTCTGTTTGCGCGCCGAGCGCGGGCACCGGGCCGAAATCGGGGGGCATCCCGTCCACCAGCGCGCCGGGGGCCAGCATCCGCACCGGGCCGGACGGGGTATCAACATTGACATGGCGGTTCTGGGGGTGGCTTGCCAGATCTTCCATCGTGGACACCCGGCCATAGGCGATGCGCGCAGCCTCCAGCCGGTCAATGATCTCGTCGCGGGTCAGGGTGGCAAATACCCCGGCAATCAGCGCGTCCAGTGCGGGGCGGTGCGCCACGCGGGCAGTGTTGTCGCAAAAGCGCGGATCGGCGGGCAGGTCGGGCTTGCCCAGAATATCGGTGCAGAAACTGCACCATTCCCGTTCGCTCTGGATCGACAGCAGCACCGCCTTGCCGTCAGATCCCGCATAGGCCCCGTAAGGCGCGATGGTCGGGTGCATCAGGCCGGACCGGGGCGCTTCCTTGCCGCCATAGACATATTGCAGATAGGGCACGTTCATCCAGTCGGCGAGCGCATGGAACAGCGATACGGCGATATGACGGCCCTGCCCGCTGGTCGCGCGCGCAAACAACGCCTGCAATACCGCCTGATGCGCGGTCATTCCCGCCGCGATGTCACAGACCGACACGCCCACCCGCGTCATGCCTTCGGGCGTGCCTGTTATGGCCGAAAGCCCGGTTTCCGCCTGCACCAGCAGGTCATAGGCCTTGAGGTCGCGATAGGGGCCATCATCGCCATAGCCCGAGATCGACACGGTAATCAGGCGCGGATGCGCCCTGCGCAGATCCTCGGGGTTGAACCCCAGCCGCCCGATTGCCCCGGGGGCAAGATTCTGGATGAACACATCCGCCCGCGCGATCATCGCCGCCAGAACCCCGCACGCGGATTCATCGCGCAGATCAAGGCAGACCGATTCCTTGCCCCGGTTCAGCCAGACGAAATAGGCGCTTTCGCCCTGCACCAGACGGTCATAACCGCGCGCGAAATCGCCCTCGGGGCGTTCGACCTTGATGACGCGCGCCCCCGCCTCGGCCAGACGCGAGGAAAGGTAAGGCGCGGCCACCGCCTGTTCGACCGAAACCACAAGGATCCCGTCCAGATCCGTTGAACGCATGGGCTGCCTTTCCGCTCGCACTTGTCCGGGCAGGATGGTCGAAAAGAGGCCATCACTTCAAATAACAGCTTTCTTGAGCCACCATAACGGAATGATCTGGCCCATACCCCACCGGCAATGCCTTTTCGCTATGAAGATGCGAACAATTATATATTTCCATTCTTGCCCCGCGCCGCCCATCCTGCAGACCGGACCCAGCAGGACACCGCCGGATGACGCATGACCTTGCCACAATCACCCTCCCCCTGTTCGTGCCGGGGGATCGTCCGGACCGCTTTGCCAAGGCAGCAGCGGCTGGCCCGGATGCGGTGATCGTCGATCTGGAGGATGCCGTACCTGCCCCGGCCAAGGGGGCCGCGCGCGCGGGCCTTGGCGCGGCATTGGCACAGGCGGCAATCACCCTGCCGGTTCTTTTGCGCATCAATGCGGCGGACAGCGCGTGGCACGCAGCAGACCTGCGGGCGGCGCGCGACCTGCCGCTGGCGGCGATTGTCCTGCCCAAGGCCGAAACGGCGGCGGATCTGGTGCGCGTGGCTGACGCAACCGGACACCCGGTCATCGCCCTTGTTGAAACCGCGCGCGGACTTGCGGGGGTGGAGGCGCTGGGCCCGGCGGCGGCGCGCATCGCCTTCGGGTCCATCGACTATGCCGCCGATCTGGCCATCGGCCACACGCGGCAGTCCTTGTTGCAGGCCCGGTCGCGCCTCACGCTCGCCTCGCGTCTGGCGGGTCTGCCCGCGCCCCTCGACGGTGTGACCACGGTGATCCATGATGCCGATACCATCGTTTCCGACTGCGCCCATGCGGTTGAGATGGGGTTCAGTGGCAAGCTGCTGATCCACCCCGCGCAGATTACCCCCGCCCGGCAGGGCTTCGCGCCCTCGCAGGCAGAGATTGACTGGG
>JBKBNP010000018.1:0-75948 GCA_046295215.1 Pseudorhodobacter sp.
GTTCATGAAACGCCCATTCCTCGTCCGACATCAGGTCTCGTGCCAAGCTGGTCTCCATCGTGGATACCAGCTTGAATCACGATCCACGCTCCATGTGAATCCCTTTTGTCAACACGGGCTAAGCTGGGTGTGAAAGTAGTTGTGTACCAACTCACGCAGCTTGTCTTGTCTTAGTCGTGCCAACTCTTTGTTGTCCCGTGTGATTTGCCCACACGATGCGAGATAACGGGCGAGAGTGCCAGCCCTTATGGGACAACGTGTGCGAAGTGAGATTTTGATGGTGGGGCGGTTGTCGGTATCAGTGCGCGGCAAGGGCCAGCGAAAGTAGAAAACGCCGTGGCGAGAAAGACTTAGGTATGCGGACAGCTTCATGGGTCTTGTGTTCCACTATGTGTCACACCTGAGAACCCAGAGGCTAAGTCGTTGATTTAGAATGATATGGAGGCGGGTACCGGAATTGAACCGGTCTCCACGGATTTGCAATCCGCTGCATACCCAGCCTGCCCACCCGCCTTCAGGATGCACCCATTAGATTTTTCCCGCGGAAGGGTCAAGCGGTTATCACTCCGCAGTCATGTTCCGGATCTGACCTGGGTACGCCAGCCGCGTGGCTGCCGCGTCTCACCTGACCGGTCATGCGGACGCTCCGTACCCGCAACCCGAGGGTCCATTCATGTAGAGGGAGGGCCGGAACAGACCGTGATGCCATCATCATGGCGATCAGAGTCCAAACCCTTCCCCGGTCTAGCAGGCCGCAGCTTGAAGCCGGTTTGAACCTCCAAGTGCGGATCTGGCGGCACCTCGAATGGCGCACCGGCATTGCATACATGGCCCGGCCATTGCGCCAGTATCGAAATTCCAATCCCCGGACACAGCACGATTTGCTGTCGCGTCCGGCCAATTGCCAGCGCCGGCCACTCCCCTCGACGCCGAGCTCCATGCACAGGCGCGCTCCAAGACCGGGAGGAGATGATGCCCGCCCGGGAACGGGACCGAACAGAGCCTGGTCCCAGATGGTGCCGGAAGGTGCTGACGGAAGGCCCAACGACCCCGCGCCGCAGTCTGCCACCAGAAGGCAACGTCACGTGCTGTGACCTTCTCCCCGGATGCCACGACCCTGCCCCGGAGGGTGAAAGCGGTCGCGCCACTGTTCAGGTCAGCGGCGGCACCCGACCCAGTCTTTCCACCTTTCTGATGATTTCAGAAATGTGCCAAAAGCCTCAAGCCCCCCGCGCCAGTGCCGCGACCCCCGTCCGCGCAATCTCGCGCAGGCCCAGAGGACGCATGAGTTCGGCAAAGGCGTCGATCTTTTCCGGCGTGCCAGTCATCTCGAAGACAAAGCTCTCCAGCGTGCTGTCCACCACATTGGCGCGGAAGATCTCGGCCAGACGCAGCGCCTCGATCCGGTGATCGCCCTTGCCGGCGACCTTCACCAGCGCCAGCTCGCGCTGCACCGATGGCCCCTCCACCGTCAGGTCATGGACCTCATGCACCGGCACCATGCGGCCCAGTTGCGCCTTGATCTGCTCGATCACCTGCGGCGTGCCGCGCGTGACGATGGTGATGCGGCTGCGATGACCCTGATGGTCGATCTCGGCGACCGTCAGGCTCTCGATATTGTAACCGCGCCCGGAGAACAGCCCGATCACCCGCGCCAGAACCCCGCTTTCATTGTCGACGATGACAGCCAGCGTGTGCTGCTCGATCACCTCCGCATTGGGGTCGCGCAGGTCATAGGCGGAATGGCTCGTCGAGCCTTGCTTGATATTGAGCGGCGACATCGCGCCCTCCCTTCATCTGTTCTGAAATATCCTCAGGGGGTCCGGGGGGCAGACAGCCCCCCGGCGCTGTCAACAGGTGTATTCAGACCAGAACCGCACCACCGGCCTGGATCACGCCTTTTGTGTCCGCCTCGCCCAGCAGCATCTCGTTATGCGGCTTGCCGGAGGGGATCATCGGGAAACAGTTTTCGTGCTTTTCCACCAGACAGTCGAAGATCACCGGCCCGTCATAGCGGATCATTTCCATGATGGCGTCATCCAGATCCTTGGGATCCGAGACCTTGATGCCCTTGCAGCCGAAAGCCTCCGCAAGTTTCACGAAATCGGGAAGCGATTCCGACCAGCTTTGCGAATAGCGTTCACCATGCAGCAATTCCTGCCACTGGCGCACCATGCCCAGCCGCTCGTTGTTCAGGATGAACTGCTTGACCGGCGCGCGGAACTGCATGGCCGTGCCCATTTCCTGCATGTTCATCAGCCAGGAGGCCTCGCCCGCGACATTGATGACCAGCGCCCCGGGATGCGCGATCTGCACCCCGATACTTGCCGGCAGGCCATAGCCCATGGTCCCCAGCCCTCCGCTCGTCATCCAGCGGTTCGGATCCTCGAAACCGAGGAATTGCGCCGCCCACATCTGGTGCTGGCCCACTTCCGTCGTGATATAGCGGTCCATCCCCTTGGTCAGCGCCTCCAGCCGTTGCAACGCATGCTGCGGTTTGATGACCGTTTCCGAATTGCGATAGGTCAGACAGCGCACCGCGCGCCAGTCCTCGATCCGGCGCCACCAGGCCGCAAGTCCTTCCTTGTTGACCTTGCGCCCGCGCGCCTTCCAGAGCCGCAGCGCATCCTCCAGCACATGCCCCACATCGCCGAGGATCGGCACATCGACCCGGATCACCTTGTTCAGGCTGGAGGCGTCGATGTCGATATGGACCTTGCGCGAGCCCGGGCTAAAATCCGCGATCCGCCCGGTGATGCGGTCGTCGAACCGCGCGCCGACGTTGATCATCAGATCGCAGCCATGCATGGCGAGGTTGGCCTCGTAGAGCCCGTGCATCCCCAGCATGCCCAGCCAGGCCTTGCCGCTTGCCGGATAGGCCCCGAGCCCCATCAGGGTTGAAGTCACGGGAAATCCGGTAGCCTCCACGAACTCGCGCAGCAACTGGCTCGCCGCAGGGCCTGAATTGATGACCCCGCCACCGGTGTAGAACACCGGGCGTTCGGCGGTTTCCATCATTTCCACCATGCGGGTGATGGCCTCGATGTCGCCTTTCACGCGCGGCTGGTAATGCGACACCTTGGCTTTCGGTTTCGGCGTGTAGTCGGCAGTGGCGAATTGCACATCCTTGGGAATGTCCACCAGCACAGGGCCGGGCCGCCCGGAAACCGCCACATGAAACGCCTGATGGATGACCTCCGACAGTTTCGCCGTGTCCTTCACCAGCCAGTTGTGTTTGGTGCAGGGCCGGGTGATGCCCACGGTATCGGCTTCCTGAAACCCATCCGTCCCGATCATGAAGGTCGGCACCTGACCCGAGAGAACAACCAGCGGGATGCTGTCCATCAGCGCATCGACCAGCCCCGTCACCGCATTGGTGGCACCCGGCCCCGAGGTCACCAGCACCACGCCCGGCTTGCCGGTGGAGCGCGCATAGCCTTCGGCCATGTGGACGGCGCCCTGTTCATGGCGCACGAGGATGTGGCGGATATGGTTCTGCTGGAAGATCTCGTCATAGATGGGCAGAACCGCGCCGCCGGGATAGCCGAACACGACATCGACCCCCTGTTCCCGCAGGGCCTCAACCACCATTCTCGCGCCGGTCATCGCCTTCGACATTGTTCTTTTCCTCTGATGCCACGGCCTTCGCGCGGCGGTCTTGCAACAAAAAGCCCCCGGGGATCAATCGGGGGCGCTGGACGAAAGATGCGGAGAGACCGTCACCTGCCCATGCGCCACGCCCCGACTACGACAAGATTTCCCATGATCGCTCCCTTGGATCGGAGGCGACCTTAGGGCGGGTCCAACAGGGCGTCAACCGCCAAAAGCGGGAATAATCTGTCCAACGGCATCATTTTTCTTTGCGAAAGTTGCGTCCAGGTCGAAATTTTCGAAACAACGAACAATTCCGCTTCGCGATTCGGTTCTTTGCCACAGCGACCCCGCACACGCACGCGCCACACCATCGCTGCCGGACCGCCTGCGCGCTCCGGGCCGTCATGTCCAGTCCAGCACCACCTTGCCCGAAAGGCCCGACCGCATCGCCTCGAACCCCGCCGCATAATCCGCCGCTTTCATGCGATGCGTGATGACGCGGCGCACATCCAGCCCGTTTTCCAGCATGGCGATCATCTTGTACCAGGTCTCGAAAATCTCGCGCCCATAGACGCCCTTGATCGTGATGGCCTTGAACACGATGCGGCTCCAGTCCACCGGCGACTTGCCGGGCGGGATGCCCAGCATGGCGATGCGCCCGCCCATCACCAGTTCCTCCACCATCTGGTCGAGCGCTGCCTGATTGCCCGACATCTCCATGCCGACATCGAAGCCCTGCACGATCTTCAGCCGGGCTTTCACCGCCGCCATGTCGTCGGTCGCGACGTTCACGGGCACCACATCGGCCACCTGTGCGGCCAGTTCCAGCCGTGCGGGGTTCACATCCGTGATGACCACATGGCGCGCGCCCACATGCCGCGCCACCGCCGCCGCCATGATCCCGATGGGGCCGGCACCGGTAATCAGCACATCCTCGCCCACCAGATCGAAGCTGAGCGCGGTGTGGACCGCATTGCCCAGAGGATCCAGAATCGCGCCGATCTCATCGTCGATGCTGTCGGGCAGCGGGACCACATTGAAGGCGGGCAGGCGCAGGTATTCGGCAAAGGCACCGGGTTCATTTACCCCGATCCCCCGCGTCGCAGGATCAAGGTGGAACTTCCCCGCCCGGCTCTGCCGCGACAGTTTGCCGATCAGATGGCCTTCGCCGGAACAGCGTTGCCCCAGTGCCAACCCCTCGACATTGCGTCCGATCTCGACAATCTCGCCCGCGAATTCATGGCCCGTCACCAGCGGCACCGGCACTGTCCGCGCGGCCCAGTCGTCCCAGTTCCAGATATGGACATCCGTGCCACAGATGCCGGTCTTGTTGACCCGGATCAGCACATCATCCGGCCCGATTGCGGGCAGGGGCCGGGTTTCCAGCCACAGCCCCGGCTCCGCCTTCGCCTTCACCAGCGCCTTCATCTCGTTGCTCATGCCAGCACCCCCGTCGCCTTGCCCGCCGCCGCAAACGCCTCAAGCCCGAAATCCAGATCGTCGCGCGTCAGGGCCGCGTTCATCTGCGTGCGGATCCGCGCCTGCCCCTTGGGCACGACCGGAAAGAAGAACCCCGCCACATGCACGCCGCGCCGCCCCAGATCGGCGGCCATGTCCTGCGCCAGCCGCGCCTCGCCCAGCATCACCGGAATGATCGGATGCTCGCCCGGCAACAGGGTGAATCCCAGCCCCTCCAGCCCGGCCCGCCAATAGCGCGCATTCTCGAACAGTTGCGCGCGCAGATCTTCCGCGCCTTCCACCAGATCCAGCGCCGCGATCCCCGCCGCAACAATCGCAGGCGGCAAGGCGTTGGAAAACAGGTAGGGCCGCGCGCGTTGGCGCAGCAGGTCGATCACTGGCTGCGGCCCGGCAATATAGCCGCCAAGCGCACCCCCAAGCGCCTTGCCCAACGTGCCGGTCAGAATATCCGCCCGCGCCCCGAAATGCGCGGGCGTCCCCCTGCCCTGCGGCCCAATGAAGCCGGTGGCGTGGCAGTCATCCACCATCACCAGCGCGCCATGGCGATCCGCCAGCGCCCGGATCTCGGGCAATTTCGCCAGATAGCCGTCCATCGAGAACACCCCGTCCGTCGCGATCATCACGAACCGCGCGCCCCCCTCGCGCGCGGCGATCAGTTGCGTTTCCAGATCGGCCATGTCGGAATTGGCATATCGGAACCGCCGCGCCTTGCAGAGCCGGATGCCGTCGATGATGCTGGCGTGGTTCAGACTGTCTGAAATCACGGCATCCTCGGGCCCCAGCAGCGGCTCGAACAGCCCGCCATTGGCATCGAAACAGGCCGCGAACAGGATCGAGTCCTCCATCCCGAGATAGTCCGCGATCCGCGCCTCCAGCAGCCGGTGCAGATCCTGCGTGCCGCAGATGAACCGGACCGAAGCCATACCGAACCCCTGGCCCTCAAGCGCCGCCTTCGCCGCCGCGACCAGCGCGGGATGATCCGCCAGCCCGAGGTAATTGTTGGCACAAAGGTTCAGCATCCGCCGTCCCTCCATCGCCACATGCGCGCCTTGCGGCCCCGAGATCAGCCGCTCGCGCTTGTAAAGCCCCTCGGCCTCGATGCCCGCAAGGGTGCCGCGCAGATGCGCAAGGAAGTCCAGCTTGTCCGTCATAACAGAATCACCTCCCGATTTCCGGATATGTCGCGCAGCGCATCGCTGCCGTCAATATCCAAGATCATAATCCGTTAAACTGGAATCCCCCTTTCCCGCTTTTTCTGTCCAGAAATATCCTGCGGGGGGTCCGGGGGGCGCAAAGCCCCCCGGCGTTCCGTCAACTTCCCTGCACGATCAGGATGGCGCGGGCGGCCCCGCTTTCGGCCACAATCGCATGGTCGCGGTCGGCAGCATAGCGCGCCGTGTCACCGGGGCCGAGCGTTTGCTCCTCCGCCCCCGAGCGCAAGGTGATCCGTCCCTCGATCACCGTCAGATGCTCGCGGCATCCCGGCGCATGGGCCGCACTTTCCAGCCGTCCCCCGGCCTCGAAAGCCAGATCATAGACCTCATGCCGTCCCACCGTCTCGGCTGGCGACAGGATGCGGATGCGCAGGCCCGTGCCATGGCCCGTCATCACCGGTGCCTCGGCGGCCCGCGTCACCTCGATCAGGGGCCGGGCCCCGGGTTCGATCAATCCTGCGAAATCCACCCCGAGCGCGCGGGTGAGGTTCCACAATGTCGCCACGGTCGGGCTCGATTCCCCGCGCTCGATCTGGCTGACCATTGACCGGCTGACGCCGGACAGCGCCGCCACGGCATCAAGGCTCAACCCCCGCGCCTTGCGGGTCGCGCGCAGCCCCTCGGCCAGACGGCTGGTGATGTCGTCGCTGCGTGTCATGCTACCACCCTCCCCGCTGCGCACGATCCCGTCAATCGCGCCTTGCGCGCAGCCCGTCGCGCAGCACGTCCAGCACCGGGGCAGAGGGCACATCCGAAGCCACGAAAGCCGCCCCGATCCCCCGCGCAAGAATGAACCGCAGCTTGCCGTCAACCACCTTCTTGTCCTGCCCCATCAGGGCCAGCAGCGCCTCCGCGCCCGGCAGATCGCCCGGAATATCGGCCAGATCCACCTTCATCCCCAAAGCGCGCAGATGCGCGCGCACCCGGCTCGGGGCCTCCTGACTGCAAAGGCCAAGCCGCTGGCTCAGTTCAAAGGCCATGGCACATCCGATCGCCACCCCTTCGCCATGCAAGAGCCGGTCCGAATAGCCGGTCGCCGCCTCCAGCGCATGACAGAAGGTATGGCCGAGGTTCAAAAGCGCGCGCTCGCCTTCCTCGGTTTCATCGCGCGCGACAATCCCGGCCTTCATCTCGACCGACCGGCGCACGGCAAATTGGCGCAGGCCCGCATCGCCCGCCGCCATCGCGGGTGCATTGGCCTCCAGCCAGTCGAAGAACGCGGCATCGCCCAAAAGCCCGTATTTCACCACCTCGCCATAGCCCGCCAGAAAATCCCGCGCGGGCAGGGTCGCCAGCAGGCCGATATCCGCCAGAACGAGGCTTGGCTGGTGAAAGGCCCCCACAAGATTCTTGCCCTGCGCGGTGTTGATCCCGGTCTTGCCGCCCACCGAACTGTCCACCTGCGCCAGAAGTGATGTCGGGATCTGCACGAAGCGCACCCCGCGCCGCAGGATCGCGGCGGCAAAGCCTGCCAGATCGCCGATCACCCCGCCGCCAAGCGCCACCACAACATCGCGCCGTTCGACCTTCTGCTCCAGCAGCCATTCGGCCACCCGCGCCAGATGCGGCCAGCTTTTCGTGGCCTCTCCGGGTGGCAGGGACAGCGCCGCCATCTCGATGCCTTCCGCCGCGAGGCTCGCCCGCAACGTGTCCAGATGCAGGGCCGCGACCCGTTCCTCCGTCACCACCGCGACCCGCCTGCGATGCAGGAGCGGCGCAATCTCCGCCCCGGCGCGGGCCAGCAGCCCCGCCCCGATCCGCACCTCATAGCTGCGCGTGCCCAGTGACACCGGAACGCTGTCCACCCCTTCGATCCGCGCTGCCATGGTCAATCCTCCATCACATCGGGGCGCGTCGACAATGCCCCCATCACCCGCCGCGCCATCGCCTCGATGGCAAGGTCGGCCTCCGCATCCACCGCAAGGTCGGCCAGCGCATAGACCGGCACCCGCGCCTCATAGATCCCGCGCAGCGTCTCGCGCGGATTTGGCGTGCGCAGCAGAGGGCGCGTCGCCTTGTGCCGCACGCGCTGCCACAGCAGGTCAAGATCGGCCCGGATCCAGACCGAGACGCCTTTTTCGGAAATCATCTGCCGGTTCGTGGCCGACATGAAGGCCCCGCCCCCGGTGGACAGCACACAGGGCGGCCCATCCAGAAGCCGCGCAATCACCTGAGACTCCTTCAGGCGAAAGAACGGCTCGCCGTCGCGCTCGAAGATCTCGGCGATGGACCGGTTGGCGGCGCGCACGATCTCTTCATCCGAATCGAGGAAGGGCACATCCAGAATCCGCGCGAGGGCCGTGCCGACGGCGGTCTTGCCCGCGCCCATCATGCCCACCATCACCACCGACTTGCGCAAACGCATCGACGCCCTGCCCTTTTGACGACCCCCGCCCCTTCAGGGCGCAGCCCTCCCCCAATAACGGGCGGATTCGGGAACTGTCCAGCCAAGACCGGTACGCCGGGCGCTCTGCGTCACGCAATCTTTGCCCCGATGGGGCGTGAACTCTGCGGCGAAGCAATATATAACCGCTTCCAGAACCGGTATCCGCACCGCGGCAATTCCGGCAGGGACGACCGAGGCAAGCAACATTTCGAGACGAAGAAGGCGCAGAGCATGAAACTGATCGTGAAACTCCTTTTGGTTCTGGCGGTTCTGGCGCTGGCCGGTCTGACGGGGTTTGCCTATCTGACCGATCTCGCCCCGGATCAGGGAACGGTCACGCAGCCGGTGATCCTGGATGGTCAATGACTCCCGTCGCCTGATTCTGGCGCTGACCGGGGTTGCGGCGATGCTGACCCTGAGTATGGGCGCACGCCCGGCCATGGCGGAGGATCCCCTGTCGGCGATCGACTGGCTGTCGCAATCGGTCAGCACCCCCGCCGACACACGCCCGCCCGAGCCGGATGTCACCGGCGCGGGCGGCGCGGTCCCCGCCGATGTGGTCGTTTCGGTGCTGGATGGCCCTTCGCCCGATGCGGCGGGCGTGCTGCCGCCTTCGGTGACGGGTCTTCCGCGGAATCTCTGGGGGATCGGACGCAGCGCGGAAATCGCGGAACTGCTGGCGGCCGAGCGTGTGGACACCCTGCCTGCGCTTCAGGGTCTTTTGCTGATGGTGTTGCTGGCCGAAGCCCGGCCACCTGCCGAGGCAGCCCCCCCCGGCCTGCTGCTGCGGGCGCGGATCGACAAGCTTCTGGCCATGGGGGCGCTCGATCAGGCGCAGGCCCTGCTGGGCGTTGCGGGGCCGTCGACGCCGGATCTGTTTCGCCGCGCCTTCGATGTGGCGATGCTGACCGGAACCGAGGACAAACACTGCGCGGAATTGCAGGGCAATCCAAGGCTCGCGCCCACCTATCCCGCGCGGATCTTCTGCCTTGCGCGGTCGGGAGACTGGAACGCCGCCGCCCTGACCCTGCGGATGGCGCAGGCGCTTGGTCTTGTGACCGACAGCGAGGATGCGCTGCTGTCGCGGTTTCTCGATCCCGATCTTTATGAAGGCGAGCCCCCGCTCACCCCGCCGGATCCTGTGACCCCGCTGGCCTGGCGCATGCTCGATTCCATCGGCGAGGGTCTGCCCACGGCGGGCCTGCCGCTGGCCTTTTCTCATGCCGAACTGCGCGATACGGCAGGCTGGAAGGCCCAGATCGAGGCGGCAGAACGGTTGTCGCGCGCCGGGGTGATCGACCCGAATGTGCTGCTGGGGATCTACACCGCGCGGCTGCCCGCCGCCTCGGGCGGGGTCTGGAACCGGGTCGAGGCCTTCCAGCGGTTCGAAACCGCGCTGGCGGCGGGCGATCCGGGGGCGGTGGCGCTGACCCTTGCCCCCGCCTGGGCGCAGATGATGGAGGCGGAACTCGAACTGCCCTTCGCGCTCCTTTTCGCGGACCGTATCCGCAGGCTTCCACTGACCGGCGAGGCCGATGCGCTGGCCTTCCGACTCGCGCTTCTGTCGCCCGATTACGAGGCTGCGGCCCTTGCGCGGCAGACCTCCGATGCGATGGAGAAATTCCTGATCGGGCTGGCACGCGGATCGCTTCAGGGGGTTGTCCCCCCCAGTTCCATGGCGCGCACCATCACACCCGCCTTCCTGCGCCCGGTCCCGCCTGCCGACATCAAGGCCCTGCTGGAAGAAAACCGGCTGGGCGAGGCGCTCCTCATGGCAATGGACCGGATCGCGCGTGGCCTGCATGGGGAATCGCGCTTCGTGACCGAGGGGCTTTCGGTGCTGCGTCAGGTGGGAATGGAGGATCTGTCGCGCCGCGTGGCCCTGCAACTCATGCTGCTGGAGCGGCGGGGATGACACCGGCCACCGCCCGACGGATCTCCACCTTTCTGGAGGCGCAGGCCGCCGAGTTCGGCGCGGCGCCCAACACGCTGCTGGCCTATGGGCGCGATCTGGCGGATTTCGGCGGCTGGCTGGACAATCAGGGCCTGACGCTGGAAACGCTCGACCGGGGCGGGATCGAGACATATCTCTTGCGCTGCGAGGCGGAAGGGCTGGCAAAATCCACCCGCGCGCGCCGGCTTTCGGCGATCCGGCAACTGTTCCGCTTCGGCTTCGAGGAAGGCTGGCGCGCGGACAATCCGGCCCTGCGCCTCAAGGGGCCGGGAAAGGCCGCAAACCTGCCCGCGACGCTGGAGCTGGCCGAGGTCGAGGCGCTGTTGCAAGCCGCGCGGACCACCGGGCGGGATGAGGCCGAAAGACTGCGCAACACCTGTCTGATGGAACTGATCTATGCGACCGGCATGCGGGTTTCGGAGCTGGTGGAACTGCCGGTTGCCGCTGTCCGGGGCGACCCGGAGATGATTCTCGTGCGGGGCAAGGGCGGCAAGGAACGCATGGTGCCCCTGTCGGCACCGGCACGCGCGGCGCTGCGCGCGTGGCTGGTGCTGCGCGACGCCAGCGAATCCGCCCTGCGCCCGCCCGCAAAACCCTCGCGCTTTGCCTTTCCGGGGCGCGGTGCGGCGGGCCATCTGACACGGCAGCAGTTTCATGGTCTGGTCAAGATCTTCGCCCTTGCCGCAGGCATCGACCCCGCCCGCGTGACGCCCCATGTGCTGCGCCATGCCTTTGCCACGCATCTTCTGGCAGGGGGCGCCGATCTGCGGGTGATCCAGACATTGCTGGGCCATGCCGACCTGTCCACGACCGAAATCTATACCCATGTGCTGGACGACCACCTGCGCGCGCTGGTGCTGGACCATCACCCCCTCGCCCGCAAGGGCTGACCTCAAGAGACAGCAAGTGACCGACACCATGTTTGACGCATATTTCTGGTTCACCGCAGGCGGGATCCTGTTTCTGCTCATGTTGTCAGCCTTCTTTTCCGGATCCGAAACCGCGCTGACAGCGGCCTCGCGCGGCAAGCTGCGCAATCAGGCCGACCGCGGATCGACCGGTGCGGCGGCGGCGCTGCGGATCACCGAGGATAACGAGAAGCTCATCGGGGCACTGCTTCTGGGCAATAACGTCGTCAATATTCTCTCGGCCTCGCTGGCAACCGCCTTGTTGACGCGGATGGTGGGCGAAAGCGGGGTGGCGGTGGCGACACTGGTGATGACGGCACTGGTGCTGATCTTTGCCGAGGTTTTGCCCAAGACCTATGCGATCACCAATGCGGAAACCGCAGCCTCCCGCGTGGCCCCTGTCATCCGGCTCATCATTCCGGTGTTTTCACCGATTGTTGCGGTCGTGCGCGCGCTGGTGCGCGGCATCCTGTTCCTTTTTGGCGTGCGCACCGACCCCCAGGCGCAGGTTCTGGCCCTGCGCGAAGAAATCGCGGGGGCCATCGCCCTTGGCCATTCCGAAGGGGCGGTGGAAAAGGAAGACCGCGACCGCCTTTTGGGCGCGCTGGACCTGTCGGACCGCACGGTGGAGGAGATCATGCGCCACCGCCGCGAGGTGGAGATGATCGACGCCGAAAAGACCCCTGCCGACATTCTGACGCAGGTTCTCACCTCCCCCCATACCCGCCTGCCGGTCTATCGCGGCGATGACGAGAACATCCTTGGTGTCGTTCATGCCAAGGATCTCTTGCGGGAAGTGGACCGGCTGATCCGCAAGGGTGGCGGCGATGTCACCACCCTGTCGGATCTGGATGTGCTGAAGATCGCGATGAAGCCCTATTTCGTGCCCGAAACCACGCCGCTGGATGAACAGATGCGGCAATTCCTGAAACGGCGCACGCATTTCGCGCTGGTGGTGGATGAATATGGCGCCTTGCGCGGCCTCATCACGCTGGAGGATATTCTGGAGGAAATCGTGGGCGAGATCCGCGACGAGTTTGACATCATCGAAAAGGACCAGACGCTTGTGCCCAATGAAGCGGGCGATTTCGACATCGACGGGGCCATGACGATCCGCGACCTCAATCGGCTGACCGACTGGGGCCTGCCGGATGACGAGGCCAATACCGTCGCGGGGCTCGTGATCCACGAGGCGCAGATGATCCCGGGTGAAGGTCAGGTCTTTGCCTTTCACGGGTTCCGCTTCGAGGTCGTGGCACGCAAGGAAAACCGGCTGACCCGGCTGAAGATCCGCCCGCTTTAGGCAGGGGCCGCGAAGGGGGCGCTGCCCCCGTCCCGTTTGCGGGGCGCAAACGGGACTCCCCCGGGATATTTTCGGACAGAAAAAGCCGGATGCCGCAGTCGTGCTGTGGCACGGCGAAACAGACCTCTGCGATGCCGCTATCAGGCATTGCACCCGGCGAGACGCAGCCTAGAAAGGGGCAAGCAGGAACGAGGCAGGCAGGGCAGATGATGTCGGATGAGGCACTGGTCATTTTCACGCCTTCGGGCAAGCGGGGACGGTTTGCCCATGGCACGCCCGTTTTGCATGCGGCGCGACAGTTGGGCGTTGACCTTGACAGTGTCTGTGGCGGGCGGGGCATCTGTTCGAAATGCCAGATCAGCCCCGGATATGGCGATTTTTCCAAACATGGGGTGACGGTTGCCGCCGATGCGCTGTCGGAGTGGAACGCGGTCGAGGAACGCTACAAATCCAAGCGCGGGTTGATCGACGGGCGCAGGCTCGGCTGTCAGGCGAAGATCATGGGCGATGTGGTGATCGACGTGCCGCCCGAAAGCCAGGTCCACAAGCAGGTGATCCGCAAGCGCGCCGAGGCGCGTCAGATCACGCTCGATCCGGCGGTGCGGCTGCACTACGTCGAGGTGGTCGAGCCTGACATGCACGAACCCTCGGGCGATCTGGAACGGCTGGCCGATGCGCTGCGCGACCAGTGGCAGATCGCGCGCGTGACCTGCGAGTTTCCGGTGCTGGCGCTCTTGCAAAAGGCGCTGCGCCGCGGCGAATGGCGCGTCACCGTGGCACTGCACCAGTCGGACGACGGCGATGTGCCGCGCATCCTGCATGTCTGGCCGGGGCTTTACGAGGGCGGCGTCTATGGCATGGCGGTCGACCTTGGATCGACCACCATCGCGGGCCATCTGTGCGACCTGCGCACCGGCGAGGTTCTGGCCTCCTCTGGCCTGATGAACCCGCAGATCCGGTTCGGCGAGGATCTGATGAGCCGTGTCTCCTATTCGATGATGAACGAGGGAGGCGCGGCCGAGATGACGGCGGCGGTGCGCGATGGCATGAACCGGCTTTTTGCACAGGTGGCCGATGAGGCGGGCGTGGACTGTCATCTCATCATGGATGCGGTCTTTGTCTGCAACCCGGTAATGCACCACCTTTTCCTCGGCATCGACCCCTATGAACTGGGTCAGGCACCTTTCGCGCTGGCGACATCCGGCGCGCTGCGGCTGACGGCGCGGGATCTGGGCCTCGACATCCATCCCGCCGCCCGCGCCTATCTGCTGCCCTGCATCGCGGGCCATGTGGGGGCGGATGCCGCCGCCGTGGCGTTGTCCGAGGCTCCGGAAAAATCGGCCGAACTGCTGCTGGTGGTCGATGTGGGCACCAATGCCGAGATCCTGCTGGGCAATACCGAAAAGGTGCTGGCCTGCTCCTCCCCCACCGGCCCCGCCTTCGAGGGCGCGCAGATCTCCAGCGGTCAGCGCGCGGCCCCGGGGGCCATCGAGCGGGTGGAGATCGACCCTGTCACCAAGGCGCCGCGCTTCAAGGTGATCGGCTGCGACCTCTGGTCGGACGAGCCGGGTTTCACAGAGGCGACGGCGACCACCGGCATCACCGGAATCTGCGGCTCGGGCATCATCGAGATGGTGGCGGAAATGCGGATGGCGGGCATCGTGGACGGCGCGGGGCTGATCGGCACGGCAGCGCAGACCGGATCGGACCGGGTGTTCCAGGACGGGCGGACCTCCTCCTACCTCGTCCATGACGGCAGCGCGTCGGGCGGGCCGAAGATCACCGTCACCAACCGCGATATCCGCGAGATCCAGATGGCCAAGGCGGCGCTCTATTCCGGCGCGCGGCTGCTGATGGACAAGTTCGGCGTGGACAAGGTGGACCGGATCGTGCTGGCCGGGGCCTTCGGCGCGCATATCAGCCCGAAACATGCGATGGTGCTGGGGATGATCCCCGATGCGCCGCTCGACAAGGTGACAAGTGCCGGCAATGCCGCCGGAACCGGGGCGCGCATCGCGTTGGTCAACCGCACGACCCGCGCCGAGATCGAGGACACCGTGCGCCGCATCCACAAGATCGAAACCGCGATCGAGCCGCGGTTTCAGGAGCATTTCGTCAATGCCTCGCATATTCCGAACGCGGTGGAGCCGTTTCCGGTGCTGTCCACGCTGGTCACCCTGCCGGATGTGCTGTTCAACACCGGCGGCGGCGAGGGGGATGGCGGGCGGCGGCGCAGGCGGGGCTGAAAGGCGCGGAACCGGCAAGAGGTCATGCTCGCCCCTGTGCGCTCACCCGCTTGGGTCACAAAGCGGGCCGGGTCAGGCGTGGCGCAGGGATGCGGGGTCAGTCCAGTTCTTCCAGCACCATCAGATCGCGCACCGATGCACCCTTCGCATGGGCCAGCGCCGCCTGATACTCGGGCGAATTGTAGCAGGCCACGCCCGCCTCCAGCGAGGGAAAGCGCGCCACGACATTGCGGGCGCGGTCGCGGCCCTCAAGCTGCACATGGCGACCGCCGCGCGCAAGAAAGACCCCGCCATGCGCCGCAATGGCAGGCCCGGCGAGGGCGGCATATTTGCCATAGGCTTCGGCGTCGGTCACCTCGACATTCGCGATCCAGAGTGCTGTCGGCATCTTAATTCCCTCCCAGAATGGCCTCGACGGCGGCGATGGCGGCCTCTGCCCCGGCAATATCAGCCCCACCGGCCTGTGCCATGTCCGGTCGTCCGCCCCCGCCCTTGCCGCCAAGCGCCTCGGCGGCGGCTCGCACCAGCGTCACCGCCGACAGCGAGGCGGTCAGGTCATCGGTGACCCCCGCCGCCACGGCCGGCTTGCCCCCGGTATCGGCGATGAGCAGAACAGCCCCCGAACCGACACGCGCCTTCATTTCATCCACCAGCCCCGGCAGATCCTTGCCCGCAACCCCGGAAAGAACCTGAGAAATCAGCTTTACACCGTTGATTTCCTTTATGTCCGAGCCCGCATTGCCACCCCCGGACATGGCGAGTTCGCGGCGCAACTGGGCCACTTCATTCTCCAGTCTGCGACGTTCGTCCAGCAGCGCCTTCGCGCGGCCTGCAAGTTCCGCAGGCGTCACCTTCAGAACCGCCGCCACATCGGCAAGCTGGGCCGCCTGTGCCTTGACATGGGCCAGCGCGCCCGGTCCGGTCAGGGCCTCGATCCGCCGAACCCCCGCAGATGACGCGGAATCGCCCAGAAGCACGAACAGCCCGATCTCCCCCAGCCGCGTGACATGGGTGCCACCGCACAGTTCCAGACTGTAGGTCTGCCGATCCGCGCCCTTGCCCGAGCCCTCCAGAAAGCCCATCGAGACGACACGCACCTCATCGCCGTATTTCTCGCCAAAGAGCGCCTGTGCGCCAAGCGTGCGCGCCTCGTCCGGCGTCATGATCCTCGTGTCCACCACGCCATTGGCGCGGATGTAATCGTTCACCTCCGCCTCGACCTGCGCGAGTTCCGCCGCAGAAAGCCCCTGCGAATGGGAAAAGTCAAAGCGCAGCCGGTCGGGCGCGTTGAGCGACCCGCGCTGTGCGACATGATCACCAAGCGCGCGGCGCAGCGCCTCATGCAGCAGATGGGTAGCCGAATGGTTCGCCCGGATCGCGGATCGCCGGGCATGGTCGACCACCAGCGCGGCCCCCTGCCCCGTGCCGATCTCGCCTTCGGTCACTTCGCCGATATGGATGAACAGACCCTGGCTTTTCTTCGTATCCGTGATCCGGACCACGCCGCCGGTGGTGCGCAATTCACCTTCATCCCCGACCTGCCCGCCCGATTCCGCATAAAACGGCGTCTGGTTCAGCACGATCTGCACCATTTCCCCCGCGCGGGCCGATCCGATTGCCACGCCATCGCGCACCAGCGCCAGAATCTGGCCCTCGGCGGTTTCGGTGTCATAGCCCAGAAATTCCGTCGCCCCTCCGGCCTCGGCCAGATCGAACCAGATCGCGGCATCCTTGGTATCGCCCGACCCCACCCAGGAGGCGCGCGCCTTGGCCTTCTGTTCGGCCATGGCGGAATCGAACCCGGCGGTGTCCACGCTGCGCCCCTTTTCGCGCAAGGCATCCTGCGTCAGATCCAGCGGAAAGCCGTAGGTGTCATAGAGCTTGAAGGCCGCCGCCCCCGGCAGGTCCGCCCCGTCCGGCAGACCGGCGAGTTCTTCGTCCAGCAGCTTCAGGCCCCGGTCCAGCGTTTGCCGAAACCGGGTTTCCTCCAGCCGAAGGGTCTCCTCGATCAGCGCCTGCGCGCGGGAAAGCTCGGGATAGGCCCCGCCCATCTGCCGCACGAGGGCCGGCACCAGACGGTGCATCACCGGATCGGTCGCCCCCAACTGATGCGCATGGCGCATCGCGCGCCGCATGATCCGCCGCAGCACATAGCCGCGCCCCTCGTTCGAAGGCATCACGCCGTCCGCGATCAGGAAAGAGGTCGACCGCAGATGGTCCGCGATGACGCGGTGATGCGTCTTGCCCGGACCGTCCGGATCCTGGCTTGTCGCATGGGCCGAAGCCTCGATCAGCGCGCGCATCAGGTCGGTGTCATAATTGTCATGCTTGCCCTGCAACAGCGCGCCAATCCGTTCCAGACCCATGCCGGTGTCGATCGACTGCATCGGCAGAGGCTCCAGCCGCCCGTCGGCAAACTGTTCATTCTGCATGAAAACGAGGTTCCAGATCTCGATGAAGCGGTCGCCATCCTCGTCGGCACTGCCCGGTGGGCCGCCCCAGATCTTGTCGCCATGGTCAAAGAAGATCTCGGTGCAGGGGCCGCAGGGGCCGGTCGGTCCCATGCGCCAGAAATTGTCATCCGTCGGGATGCGGATGATGCGGTCATCATTCAGCCCCGCGACCTTCTTCCAGATCGCTGCCGCCTCATCATCGGTATGATAGACCGTGACCAGGAGCCGGTCTTTCGGTATGTCGAAGTCGCGCGTCAGAAGTTCCCAGGCAAAGGGGATGGCATCGGATTTGAAATAATCCCCGAAGCTGAAATTGCCCAACATTTCAAAGAACGTATGGTGCCGTGCGGTGTAACCCACATTGTCGAGATCATTGTGCTTGCCCCCCGCCCGCACGCATTTCTGCGAGGTCGTGGCACGGGAGTAGTCGCGCGTCTCCGCCCCGGTGAAGCAGTTCTTGAACTGCACCATGCCGGAATTGGTGAACATCAGCGTGGGATCGTTGCGCGGGACCAGCGGGCTGCTGTCCACGACGCGGTGGCCGTTGCGTTGGAAATAGTCGAGAAAGGTGGAGCGTATATCGTTCAGCGACGGCATTTCGGGGGCCCCTCGTCAGGCAGGTCACGGCTTCGGGGGTTCGGTTTAACGGCGCATAACCGCCCTGTCCACAAGCCTTTGGGCCGGACCTTGCCGTTGCGCGCGCACCCGGGCAGGGCACGCGCATCCCGGCCCCGTCACATATCGACCAGATCGCCGTCGCCCGGACCTTCCGCCATATGGAAATCGAGCCCGTGGGAGGCGCGGATCTTTTCCTCGATCGCATCCGCGACGGCCGGGTTCGACTTCAGGAACAGCTTGGCATTCTCGCGCCCCTGGCCGATGCGCTCATCGCCATAGGAATACCAGGAGCCGGATTTCTCGACCACGCCGGCCTTGACACCAAGGTCCAGCAACTCGCCGGTCTTGGAAATACCCTCGCCATACATGATGTCGAATTCGACCTGCTTGAAGGGCGGCGCCACCTTGTTCTTGACGACCTTCACCCGCGTGGTGTTGCCCGTCACCTCGTCCCGCTCCTTGATCGCGCCGATGCGGCGGATGTCGAGCCGGACCGAGGAATAGAATTTCAGCGCATTGCCCCCGGTCGTCGTCTCCGGGCTGCCGAACATCACGCCGATCTTCATGCGGATCTGGTTGATGAAGATCACCATGCAGTTCGAGCGCCCGATCGAGGCGGTGAGCTTGCGCATGGCCTGGCTCATCAGCCGGGCCTGGCTGCCCATCTGCATGTCTCCCATATCGCCTTCGATCTCCGACTTCGGCACCAGTGCCGCGACCGAGTCGACCACGATCAGGCTGACAGCCCCCGAACGCACCAGGGTATCGACGATCTCCAGCGCCTGCTCGCCCGTATCGGGCTGGCTGATCAGCAATTCGTCAAGGTTCACGCCGAGTTTCTTGGCATATTGCGGATCGAGCGCATGTTCGGCGTCGACGAAGGCGCAGATGCCGCCCTTCTTCTGTTCCTCGGCCACCACATGCAGCGTGAGCGTGGTCTTGCCCGAACTTTCCGGCCCGTAGATCTCGATGATCCGCCCCTTGGGCAGCCCCCCGATCCCGAGCGCAATATCAAGCCCCAGCGAACCGGTCGAGGTCGCCTCTATGTCCATGATCGCGTTATCCGCCCCGAGCCGCATGATCGAGCCCTTGCCGAACTGTCGTTCGATCTGTGCCAGCGCGCTTTCGAGTGCCTTCGACTTGTCCATCTCGCGCTTTTCCTTCACTTCAAAAAGGTTCGCCGTCGCCATATCCAGTCCCCTTATTCCACAGCCACGCATGGGCGGCAATCACGCTTGATGTTCCTGACGTGTTCTCATACTTTCTGGAATAAAACAAGAACATTTGAGAAGTTTTTTACCAGATCCAGCTTTTGCCCAAAGATGTTAAGGGATAGTTTACGGCGAAACGCTCACCTCGAAAAAAAAGCCGGAGATCGCGACGAAATGCTGGTGTTCTGGGATCAAAGACTGGCGTTTCTGGCAACGCCCAAAACCGGATCAACGGCCATAGAGGCTGCACTCGAATCGCTCTCGGCGGTGGTGGTGCAGCGGCCGCCGGTTCTGAAACATACATCCGTGCGCCGGTTTCACCGTTTCCTCGGGCCCTATCTGGAGGTTGCGTCAGGCGAGCCATTCGCAGTCTGTGCCATGATGCGCGAGCCGCGCGACTGGCTGGGCAGCTGGTATCGCTACCGGCAGCGCGAGGATGTGACCGACCCGAAGAAAAGCACGCGCGGCCTCAGTTTCGATACTTTCGTGAATGGCTATTGCGAGGCGGTGCAGCCCGAATGTGCCGCGGTCGGCTCGCAGTCGGTGTTTCTGGCGGAGCGCAAGGGCAAGGGCGTCGATCACCTCTTCCGCTATGAGGACATCGGCAGTTTCGTGCAGTTTCTCGAAGACCGGCTGGGGTGCGAGATCCATCTTCCGAGGCTGAACGTGTCGCCCGCCGCGGATCTGGAACTTGCCCCTGCAACGGTGGCGCGGATGGAGGAGGCGATGGCCGATGACTTCGCACTCTACGGGTCGATCAGACAAGGTTGACGGCGAGGCGTGCCTGGTGTTGCCCCCCATAGTGACTGCCGGATGGGGCATCGGTGCAGGCCCTGCCTGACCGGATTCATTGCCGGATCTGGTTCTGGACCGTCATCGTCAGGTCATTGAGCGAGAAGGGTTTGGGAAGAAAGACGGAATTGGGGATGCGCGCCTGATCTTCGCTCAGGCAGTCCTCGGCATAGCCAGAGACAAAGACCACCCGGACATCGGGACGCTGACGCCGCGCTTCACGCACCCAGCTCGGCCCGTCCATGCCCGGCATGACAACATCCGTGACAAAGACATCG
This sequence comes from Pseudorhodobacter sp., assembly GCA_046295215.1. Lineage (GTDB taxonomy): Bacteria > Pseudomonadota > Alphaproteobacteria > Rhodobacterales > Rhodobacteraceae > Szabonella. The sequence continues at coordinate 20,437 of JBKBNP010000018.1, forward strand.
ACATCGAGCGTCGCATCCTCCAGCGTGCGGAGCGCCTCCTCTGCATTGCCTGCCTCGATGACCGTGTAGCCGCGCAGACGCAAGGCACGCGACGCAAAGGCCCGGACCGGAGCCTCATCCTCGACCAGCAGGACGACCCCTTCGCCGGGCCGCGCAGGAAGGGATTGGGTCACTGCTTCCCTCGGGGCCGCGGTCTCGCGATCAGGGATGTAGACAGGGAAGTAGAGTTCGAACACGCTGCCCTTGCCCGGCTCGCTGTCGACAAAAATGAACCCCCCAGACTGCTTGACGATCCCGTAAACCGTTGAAAGACCAAGACCCGTGCCCTTCCCCACACCCTTGGTGGTGTAGAAAGGTTCGAAAATCTTTTCGGTCCGGTCGGCAGGAATGCCGCAACCTGTGTCGATCATCCGGATCAGGGAATAGTCACCGGCCGGCAGCAGGGCCCTGTCGCGCGGCTGATCTTCGGCAAGACGCAATGCCTCGGTCTCGATCCGGATCGTGCCGCCTTCGGTCATTGCATCGCGCGCATTCACCACGAGATTCATCAAGACCTGTTCGAGTTGGCGCTTGTCAGCCCGGATCGCCCCCAGATCCGGGGCGTGAACCAGTTGAAGCTGCAGCTTTTCACCCACCAGACGATTGAGAAGATGGGTCATTTCCGACAGCACATCCTGCAGGTCGACCAGTTCGGGTTTCAGCGTCTGCTTGCGCGAGAAGGCCAGAAGCTGACCCACGAGGCTCGCCGCGCGGTTGGAGTTCTGATGGATCTGGACCAGATCGGCAAATTCCGGGTCACCTGGCGTGTGGCGCAGCAACAGCAGGTCGCAATGGCCCGAGATGGCGGTCAGCAGGTTGTTGAAATCATGGGCAATCCCACCGGCCAACTGGCCGATCGCCTGCATCTTCTGGCTCTGGACGAATTGCGCCTCCAGCGTCTTGAGCGCCGTCGCGTCCTGCAGGACGGCCAGCACCCCGGGCCGGCCCTTTTCAACGACACGGCGCAGGTTGACCTGCACGAAAACTTCTTCGCTGGGTCGCCTCAGACGCAGAACCTCGGCCCGTCCCGGCACCCGTTCCGCCAGAATGTCATCCATCCAGTCCGAGATCGACCTCCCCAGACCCTCGAAGAGATCATTGATCCGCAGACTTGCGTCCTCCGGCCCGATCCTCGACAACTCGCGCGCCGCGCGATTGGCCGCCCGGATGCTGCCATCGGCCCGGAACTTGATGAGGGCGACCGGCACATGTTCGAAATCGGCCAGCATTTCGGGCCCGTCCTCGCGTTCCGGCACCGGCAGAAGATAGATCTCGCGGCGCTCCCCGATCCCCGACACTTCCGCCAGGATGGCGCGCACCGGACCATCGACCCCGGCCACGGAAACCTCCTCCCCTGAATGGAGCGTGGGCGAGGTGAACACCCGGTCGAGGCGTTTCGGCCGCATCCCGACAAGGCGGCGCATCGCCTCGTTGGTGAACAGCACCACACCGGCCTTGTTGACCACCATCATCGGCAGGCTGAGCGTTTCCGCACCGCGCCCAAGCCCGGACCTTTCACTGAACTCCTCCAGCCGCCACAGGAAAAACCCCTCGCTGACGGCATGGACCGAAAGCCGGGTATGTCCGCGCCGCGTGACGACATCCTCCCGCGAGGAGCCCTGCTGGCGCGCGCGCGACTGAAGGCGGAACAGGACCGAGGCCGGGCTTGCGAAGAAATCCTTGAGCGTGCCCACAAGCGTTGCCCCCGGCACCGGTCCGAACCTCTCGACCGCGGCGGCATTGTGGAACGTTATCTCTCCGGTTTCATCGGTCACGAAACAGGGGGAGGCATCCGTCCCGACCATCTTGCCGATCACCCCTGCAAGGCGGCGGCGGCGGAACTTCTGAACCAGTCCGATGCCCCGGATCACCAGGATGAGCGCGACAAAGGTCGCCCCCGCCATCAGGGCGGTCAATCGCGTCTCGACATGGGTGGCGAACCAAGCCGTTGTCAGGCAGGCAATCGCCGCGCCGAGCAAGAGCCAGAGCCTGCCGGCCAGCGCCCGTGCGGTCTGCGCAACCTCCCCTGCCGAGTTCCAAACCTGCCGCACCAGCACCTCCCGACCGGACCGTTCCAGGGTCATAGAGCGGCAAAATCATTAATTCGGGCTTAACCGCTCCCCGAAACAGCTTCGGGTTATGCTGATCTTTAGTCAACTCTCGTCAGAAGTGCTGCGAAAAATCCATCGCCGCCATCCAGCGGTGCAAACCGGCGGGTCAGATCACAGCGCCAGCCGGGCTGCGTGGCGAGGAAGGCGGATACACGCTCCTCATTCTCTTCTGCCAGCAGCGAACAGGTCGCATAGGCGAGAACCCCGCCCTGCCCCACCAGCGGCGCGGCCTCGGCAAGGATCCTGTGCTGAAGGGCGCAGAGCGTTTCCAGCCGCTCGGGGGTCAGCCGCCATTTCGCCTCGGGCGCACGGCGCCAACTGCCCGAGCCCGAACATGGCGCATCCACAAGGACAAGATCGAAGGGCGCTGCGGGCGACAGGTCGTCGGTTGCCAGAATCCCGACCTTTACCCCCGCCCGGGCGGCGCGGGCTGGCAGGTCCGACAGGCGGGCGGGGTCTGCATCATGGGCATGGAGGCTGAGCCGCGCCCTTGCGGCCATGGCAAGCGATTTGCCACCGCCTCCGGCACAATAGTCCAGCACCCGCGCGCCCTCGGACAGGGGCAGCAGGTCGACCACCGCCTGCGACGCCGCGTCCTGCAATTCCACCAGCCCCGCGGCAAAGGCAGGGCCGGATTGCAGCTTGCGGGCATTCTGCGTCACCTCCAGCGCGGTCGGAGAAAGCGCGCCGGGGCGGGTCGCGATGCCCTCGGCCTCCAGTGCCGCCATGGCCTCGGCCACCGATCCGCGCGCGGTGTTGACCCGCAGGAACACCGGCGCGCGGTGGCGCAGGGCTTCCAGCACCGCAGGGGCATCGGTGCCGAGCGCGCGGTCGAGATGCGGGCGCAGCCAGTCGGGACAGTCGAGCGCGACATTGCCCTCGGCCTCCACAGGTGGGGGGCGGGCGTCCTGCTCTGCGACAGTCAGGGGGGACGGGGCGAACCTTGCGCCGGTGAAGAGTGTTTCCGGATCGGTTCCGGCGGCGCGCAGCGCCCCCAGAATCAGACCACGCCCGGTTTCCGCCCCCCCCAACTGCGCGAAAGACCGTCGGCAACGGATTGATCCAAAAACAATATCCCGGATTGCAAAACGATCCCCCGACCCGGCATAGCGATTGCCCCGCGCCCAGTTCGTCAAGGCCTTTTCGGCAGGTTCGCCCGCAAGATAGCGGTCAAGAATCCCGATGGCGGCAGCGTGGCGGGCCGCCGGCGTCATGGCCGGTCACGTTCACACCGCAGCGGCGGGCACAGGGCAAGGCGGATCACGGCGATCATACCACACGGTAATTCGGGCTTTCGCGGGTGATCTGCACATCATGCACATGGCTTTCCTTCAACCCGGCCCCGGTGATGCGCACGAACTGGCAATTGCTCCGCATTTCCTCGACGGTCCGGTTGCCGGTATATCCCATCGCCGCGCGCAGCCCGCCCACAAGCTGATGCAGCACCGCCGCCGCCGTGCCCTTGTAGGGCACCTGCCCCTCGATCCCTTCCGGCACCAGCTTGTCCGAGGCCGCGTCCTTCTGGAAATAGCGGTCGGCCGAGCCGCGCGCCATGGCGCCAAGGCTGCCCATGCCGCGATAGGATTTGTAGCTGCGCCCCTGATAGAGAATGACCTCACCCGGGGATTCGTCCGTGCCCGCGATGGCCGAGCCCACCATCGCGCAAGAGGCGCCCGCCGCGATGGCCTTGGCGAAATCGCCTGAATACTTGATGCCACCATCCGCGATGACCGGGCTGTCCCCGGCTGCGGATGCGGCATCCATGATCGCGGTCAGTTGCGGCACCCCGACGCCCGCGACGATCCTTGTCGTGCAGATCGACCCCGGTCCGATGCCGACCTTCACCGCATCCGCCCCGGCCCCGATCAGGGCGCGCGTTGCCTCGGCGGTGGCCACATTCCCCGCCACGACCTGCACGGCGTTGGACAGCTTCTTGATCCGTTCAACCGCTTTCGCCACGCCTTCGGAATGGCCATGCGCGGTGTCGATCACCACCATGTCCACGCCCGCCTCGATCAGCGCCTGCGACCGCTCGAACCCCGCATCCCCCACGGTCGAGGCCGCAGCCACCCGCAGGCGCCCCATATCGTCCTTGCAGGCATGTGGGTTCAGCACGGCCTTTTCAGTGTCCTTCAGGGTCAAAAGGCCCGTCAGCTTGCCCTGCCCGTCCGTCACCAGCAGCTTCTCGATGCGCCGCGCCTTCATCAAGCTGATCGCGACCTCCCGGTCGGCGGGTTCGTGCAGGATCGCGAGGTTGTCGGCCGTCATCATCACCCGCACGGGGGTCCGGTCATCCGAGGCAAAGCGCATGTCGCGATTGGTCACGATGCCCAGCACGCGGCCCTGATCGTCCACCACCGGAAAGCCGGTGACGTTGTAGCGGTCCTGCAAGGCCTTGGCATCGGCGAGCGTCTGGTCGGGGGTCAGCGTGATCGGGGCATAGACGATGCCCGATTCGAACCGCTTGACGCGGCGCACCTCGCGGGCCTGTTCCTCGGTGTTGAGATTGCGGTGGATCACCCCGATCCCGCCCGCCTGCGCCATGGCAATGGCCATGCGCGCCTCGGTCACCGTGTCCATTGCCGAGGACAGCAATGGAATGTTCATCCGGATCGAACGGGTCACATAGGTCGAGGTGTCCGCATCCGAGGGCAGGACCGAGCTTGCAGCCGGCACCAGAAGGACATCATCAAAGGTGAGAGCCTCGCGAATCTCCATGGGAACCTCCTTTGGACGCTTCGTCTGGCGGTTTGCTGTTTCATGGCTCCTGAGGGAAGGCAAGTCCAAAGACGCCTCTTGCGGGCAGATTGGCCGCGTGTTGGGATGCCGGGAAAAGCTGCGGGTGGACCCATGCGCGTCGCAATGATCGAGAATACCGCTGTCACCCATCACGGGCAGGTCGGTGTGGCGCTGCATGAACGCGCGGCGCTGGTCGATGTGCTGCGCCCCTTTGCGGGCGAGGCGCTGCCCGGCGACTTTTCCAGGTGGGATGCGGTCATCGTCCTTGGCGGGGAACAGTCGGCGACCGACGACAGCCGCCACCCCTATCTGCCGGAGCTGGCAAGGCTGATGCGGCAGGGGATCGAGGCTGGTCAGGCGGTTCTGGGCATCTGCCTTGGCAGTCAACTGATGGCCCGGGCCTTCGGGGCAAAAAACCTGCTTGGCACAGCACCGGAATTCGGCTGGTGCGCGGTGGAACTGACCGCCGAAGGGCGCGCCGATCCGGTCCTGTCCTCGGTGGGGCCGGAGTTTCCGATCTTCCAATGGCACAGCGACACCTTCACCCTGCCCGAGGAGGCAGTGCATCTGGCCCGGTCCCCGGTCGCGGCACATCAGTCTTTCCGGATCGGACGCGCGGGCTATGCCACCCAGTTCCATTTCGAGGCGAACCGCGCCGTGGTCGCGGACTGGGCGCGCCGCTTTCCCGATGTCGTGGAAAGCATGGCCCCCGGCTGGCTGACGCAACACACTGCCCTTGCCGAAAGCCATGGCCCCGAGGCTGATGCAGCGGGCCTGCGGATGGCCCGCGCCTTTCTGGACCGGGTGAGCGGCTGACCGACCAACTCCCAATCCTTCCGGGTTTCACCGCCCCCGCCAGCAAAGACAGCCGTCAGCCTTGATGAGCGGTCCGGGTCAGGCCGTTGCCGCGTTGGTGCGGGCCGCAAGGTTGCCGTTGACCCAGGCTTGCAGCACCTTCGCCGCAATGACCGGCACGACGCCCAAGGCTGCCATCAGCACCACCACACCGGGCCAGAGCCAGCCCCCGCCGAGAAGCAACAGGAGCGAGCCATAGGCCGCCAGCGGAAAGGTGAAGGCCCCCCAGAGTGCCGAGAACCCCGCCGCCGTCAGCCAGCGCAGTGCCGCCAGCATCCCCAGCAGCAGGAGCCCCCCCAACACGGCCATGCCCTGCGCCAGCGCGCCCTGCCCCAGAAGGGCGGCAACCAGCCCCAGCAGGCTCGCCGGGGCCAGATGGATCGCCAGCATCGGGCGCAGGGGCGCGGGCGGGATGCGGCGGATCAACTGACCCAGACTCAGGCCCCAGATCACCACCGCCACCATGCCGGTGCCGAACAGCAAAGCCTCGCCCAAAGCCGTCCAGCCAAGCGGCACCGCCGTCAACCCCGCGATGATGAAGCCCACGAAATGCAGATGCCAGGCCGGAGTCACGACCCGCGCCTCCTCGGCCGCGCGCAGGAAATACAGGATCAGAAGGCCCGCGAGCGCAAGATGCAGCACGAGCCCCATCCCCATCAGCACACCCGCAAGGGTCGGGTTCAACGGCAGGACCGCCGCCGCCAGCAGCAAGAGCCCGAGGCTTCCTGCGGCCAGTCCGGTGCGACCCGGCAGCACCGCCATATCCTCCATCACCACGCCCGGGCGCTGCGCGATCTTGGCCAGATAGCCAAGCGCGGCAAAGACCCATAAGAGGCTCACCGCCCCCAGAACCGCCTCGCCAAAGCCGCCCGGAAGCAACCCCGCATCACCCGCCCTGCGCAAGGCCAGCCCCTGCCCGAACAGCCCCATGATCGCGGGAAAGACCGCTGGCGGCATGCGCTGGAAGGGCCGCAGTTTCGGGGTCGGGAATTGCGGCGCCGGAAAGACGGGCGGACGTTTCATTTCAAAACCCCTTCATCGGTGATCGTTCCGTCCACTGCCTCGTCCAGCCCCACAAGGCGACCGATCGTCCGGGGGCCGAGCAACGGCGGGGGCACGATGCCCCCGGCACCGCCCGCCCCCACCTGCGGGGCGGGATGGTGTCATTGCCGCAGCACCGGAAACCAGTCCTCGCGCAACCATTCGCCTGCCTGCATCCCATGCCCCGGAAAAGGCGGTGAGGTCGGGCCGGGACGTTCCACATAGCGCGCATCCTCCCCCACCAACCGCAGGGAAAACGCCCGGCGGCGGCGATCGGTCGTATTGCCCCGCGCGCCATGCAGCGTGCGGAAATGGAAGGCCACCGCATCACCCGGCTCCATCTCCCACTCAAGGATCCGCATGCCCTCGGCCTCGGGGTCCGGCACCGGGATGTAGTCGTGATCGCCCGGGTAGAAATCGGTTTCCGACATCCAGCGGGTCGGCAGCACGTCCCTTTCCCACAGATGGCTGCCCGCGACACAGCGCAGGCCCGCGCCGCGCACCGGGTCGAGCGGACACCAGAAGCTGACCGTCTGGCGGCCCTCGACGAAATAATACGGCCCGTCCGTGTGCCAGGGTGTCGGCTTTGACGTGCCCGGTTCCTTGACCAGCACATGATCGTGGAAAAGCTGCACCCTTTCGCCGCCCATCAACCGCGCGGCCACCTCGGCCACGCCGGGATCACGGATCGCAGCCTCGAATTCCGGGATGCGGTGCCAGTTGCAGTAATCGTCAAAGAACCGCCCCGCCTCGCCCGGTTTCAGCGTCGGCATCGGCTGGCCCGGGCTGGCCATGTTCTTTTCCACGCCTGCGCGCAAAGGCTCTACCCAATCCGCGAACAGCCCCTTCACCAGAACCGCCCCGTCGGCCCGATAGGCCTCTGCCATTTCATCCGTCACATGAACCGCCATGCCAGCCTCCCCTGTTGGCGCGACCCTGCCGCCTTCCCCTGCCCTTGCCAAGGGGTCATTCGCCCCCCATCCTGCCGCAAAACGACAGGGGAGCGCGGGAATGGCAGGACATGGGTATGAAACCGGGCGGCTCAACCTGCCCTTCGTGGGAATCGCCACCTTCGGCAAGCGGCCCTATGTGGAGGACTGGTCGCGGATCGAGGCCGATGTCGCCATCCTCGGCGCGCCCTTCGATTTCGGCACCCAGTTCCGCGCCGGCGCCCGGTTCGGCCCGCGCGCGGTGCGCGAGGCCTCGACCCTGTTCAGTTTCGGCCATGCGGGGGCTTACGATCACGAGGATGACTGCACCTATCTGGGCGGCGATGTGCGGATCGTGGACATCGGCGATGCCGATATCGTGCATACCGATACCGAACAAAGCCACGCGAACATCGAGACAGGCGTGCGCGCGATCCTGAAGGCAGGCGCGTTGCCGGTGGTGATCGGGGGCGACCATTCGGTGAACATTCCCTGCATCCGCGCCTTTGACGATCAGGGGCCGATCCATATCGTGCAGATCGACGCGCATCTCGATTTCGTGGATGTGCGCCACGGCGTGCGCCATGGCCATGGCAATCCGATGCGCCGCGCGGCGGAAAAACCCTATGTCACCGGGATCAGCGCCCTTGGCATCCGCAATGTCAGCTCCACCGCCAAGGATGGCTATGACGCCGCCCGCGCCATGGGCGATGACATCCTGTCCGTGCGCCAGATCCGCAAACTGGGGCTGGAGGCCGTGCTGGACCGGATCCCGAACGGCGCGCGGATCTATGTGACGCTGGACATTGACGCCTTCTGCCCCTCCATTGCGCCCGGAACCGGCACACCGAGCCATGGCGGGTTTCTCTATTACGAGGTCCTGGAGCTTTTGCAGGGCCTCGCGCGGCGGCACCAGATTGTCGGGATGGATCTGGTCGAGGTCGCCCCGGACTATGACCCGACCGGGTCCACCGCCATTCTGGCGGCACAGGTGCTGCTCAATTTCCTCGGCTTCATTTTCGAGGCCCGCAGATCGGGCGCATGATTGCCCTGCCTCGCGCGGTTTACACGGCTGGGCGGATCGGCAATAACTCTGCCAATGGTTCCCCGCGCCTTTCGGGCATCGGGACTTGACCCAAGACCGCAGCCCCTCGATGTGATCCATTGCAAAAGGGCTGGCCCAACCGGATAGTGACCGCGCAAGATGCTGCTTCTGATCGATAATTACGACAGTTTCACCTACAATCTCGTGCATTATTTCGGCGAGCTTGGCGCCGATATCCGGGTGGAGCGCAACGATGCGCTGGATGTGCAGGCGGCGATGGCCTTGCGCCCTTCGGTCATCGTGTTGTCTCCCGGCCCCTGCGACCCCGATCAGGCGGGCATCTGCCTGCCGCTGACGCTGGCGGCGGCAGAGGCAGGTATTCCGCTGCTCGGGGTCTGCCTTGGCCATCAGACCATCGGGCAGGCGTTCGGTGGCAAGGTCGTGCGCTGCCACGAGATCGTGCATGGCAAGATGGGGGCGATGCACCATGAGGGCAGAGGCGTGTTCGCAGGCCTGCCCTCACCTTTCCTTGCCACGCGCTATCATTCGCTGGTGGTCGAACGCGACAGCCTGCCCGACTGCCTTGAGGTGACCGCCACGCTGGCCGATGGCACGATCATGGGCCTGCGCCATCGCGAAAAACCCATCGAGGGCGTGCAGTTCCATCCCGAAAGCATCGCCTCCGAACATGGCCACCAGATCCTGCGCAACTTCCTGACGCTCGGAAAGGTTCCGGCATGAGCGAGGGCCTGAAACCGCTGATCGGGCTGGCCGCCGACCGCGCCCTGACACGCGCCGAGGCGGAAACCGCCTTCACCGCCCTGTTCGAGGGCGAGGCGACCCCCGCCCAGATGGGCGGCTTCCTGATGGCGCTGCGCACGCGGGGCGAAACGGTGGATGAAATCGCGGCTGCCGCCAGCGTCATGCGCGCCAAGTGCAATGCCGTGACGGCACCCGCAGGGGCGATGGACATTGTCGGCACCGGGGGGGATGGCAAGGGCACGCTCAACATCTCCACCGCCACGGCCTTCGTGGTGGCGGGGGCAGGCGTTGTGGTGGCCAAACATGGCAATCGCAACCTCTCGTCGAAATCCGGCGCGGCCGATGCGCTGACCGAATTGGGGCTGAACGTGATGGTCGGCCCGCCGGTCGTCGAACGCTGCCTTGCCGAGGCGGGCATCGGTTTCATGATGGCCCCCATGCACCACCCGGCCACCCGCCATGTCGCCCCGGTGCGGCTGGAGCTGGGCACGCGCACGCTGTTCAACGTGCTGGGGCCGCTGACCAATCCGGCCGGGGTGAAGCGGCAATTGTCGGGCGCCTTTTCCGCAGCCCTGATCCGCCCGATGGCCGAGGTTCTGCTGGCGCTGGGGTCCGAGGCGGCGTGGCTGGTCCATGGGTCGGACGGCACCGACGAGATCACCATTGCCGGAACCACGAAAGTTGCGGCGCTGGACCAAGGCACGGTGCGGGAATTCGAGATGCATCCCGAGGAGGCGGGCCTGCCGGTCCATCCGTTCGAGGCGATCCTCGGTGGCACGCCTGCCGAAAATGCGCGAGCCTTCCGCGCGCTTCTGGATGGCGCACCGGGGGCCTACCGGGATGCGGTGCTGCTCAATTCGGCGGCGGCGCTGGTGGTGGCGGGGCGGACGACCGACCTCAGGGAAGGGGTGGCCATGGCGCGGTCCAGCATCGACAGCGGGGCGGCCAAGGCCAAGGTCGCGGCACTGGCGCGGCTGACAAACGCCTGATGTGGCCGGACATTCCCGCAACCTGGGCCGCCCTGCCGTTCTTCGCGCAGGACTGGCCCGCCCTGCGCGAGCGCCTTGATGCGGAACAGGGCTGGCAGCCGCCCCGCGACAGGGTGTTCCGCGCTCTGACCCTGACACCGCGCGACCGGGTGCGCGTGGTGATCCTCGGGCAGGATCCCTATCACACGCCCGGTCGGGCCACGGGGCTCGCCTTTTCCTTCCCGCCGGACACGTCCCCCCGCGACAGCCTGCGCAATATCCTGACGGAACTTGAGGCTGATCTGGCCACACCCCGCAACTCGGGCGCTCTGACCGGATGGGCGGAACAGGGGGTGTTGCTGCTCAATACGGTGCTGACGGTGCCAGCGGGTGCGGCCCATGGCCACAAGCGCCTCGGCTGGGACAGGCTGGTGTCGCAGGTGCTTGCGGCGGTCGCAGGAGACGGGCCGCGCGCCTTCGTGCTGTGGGGCGGACCTGCGCAAAAACTCTGCCGGGATCTGCCGCGCGAGGGGCATCTGTTTGTTGAAACCGCGCATCCCTCACCGCTCTCGGCCTATCGCGGCTTCTTCGGCTCGCGTCCCTTTTCGCGCGTCAATGACTGGCTGACCGCGCGCGGGGAACGTGCCATCGACTGGGCGCGTTGAGAAATTCCTATCCCCGCGAAGGGCTGGCCTCGGCCGGAAATTCCTCCTAATCAGGGACAAGCACCCCAGAAGGACCAAGTGTCATGGCGACCATTCTCGACCGCATCAAGGCCTACAAGCTCGACGAGGTGGCAGCGCGCAAGGCCGCAACCCCGCTGGCCGACCTTGAGGATGCCGCGCGCGCCGCCCCTCCCCCGCGTGGCTTTGCCCGGGCGCTGACTGTCGCCGCCCAGAACGGTTACGGGCTGATCGCCGAGATCAAGAAGGCCAGCCCCTCCAAAGGCCTGATCCGCGCCGATTTCGACCCGCCCGCGCTGGCCCGCGCCTATGAGGCAGGCGGCGCGACCTGCCTTTCGGTGCTGACCGATGGTCCGTCCTTTCAGGGGGCCGACGACTTTCTCACGCAGGCACATGCGGCGACGAAACTGCCCTGTCTGCGCAAGGATTTCCTCTATGACCCATGGCAGGTGGTGGAATCCCGCGCGCTCCATGCCGATTGCATCCTTATCATCATGGCTTCGGTTTCCGACGCGCAGGCGGCGGAACTGGAAGCGGCGGCGGTCGGGCTTGGCATGGATGTGTTGATCGAGGTGCATGACCGCGCCGAACTGGACCGCGCCGCGCATCTGAAATCGCCGCTCATCGGGATCAACAACCGCAACCTGCATTCATTCGAGGTCACCCTTCAGACCACACGCGATCTGGCCCGAATGGTGCCGGAGGACCGGCTCATAATCTCGGAATCGGGGCTCTTCACGCCCGATGATCTGGCCGATGTCGCCCGCTTCGGCGCGCGCTGTTTCCTGATCGGGGAAAGCCTGATGCGGCAGGAGGATGTGACCGCCGCGACCCGCGCGATCCTTGCCGCGCCCAGCATGCCGCCGGGCGGGGGGATGTGATGGCCAATCCGCTGACACATTTCGACGCGGGCGGCCATGCGCATATGGTCGATGTCTCCGACAAGCCGGTGACCGCCCGGCTGGCCGTGGCCGAGGGCTTCGTGCGCATGAGCCCCGAGACGCTGGCGCTGATTGCCGAAGGGCGCGCGAAAAAGGGCGACGTGCTGTCGGTCGCGCGGCTGGCGGGCATCATGGGGGCCAAGAAAACCGCCGACCTGATCCCGCTTTGCCATCCCTTGCCGGTCACCAAGGTTGCGGTGGACCTGCGCGCCGACCCCGACCTGCCGGGGGTGCGGATCGAGGCCACGGTCAAGACCGGGGGCCAGACCGGGGTGGAGATGGAGGCGCTGACCGCCGTTTCCGTGGCAGCGCTTACCGTCTATGACATGGTCAAGGCGGTGGAGAAATCCATGGAAATCGGCGGGATACGCCTCCTTCTCAAGGAGGGCGGCAAATCGGGCCGCTATGAGGCATCCACCGGGGGCGCTGCATGATCCCGGTCGAGGAGGCGCTTGCAAAGGTCTTTGCCCTCGTCGCCCCGCTGCCGGTCGAGATGCTGCCCCTGCGCTCTGCCAATGGCCGGATGCTGGCCGCCCCGGTCATGGCGGTGCGCGATCAGCCCCCTTTCGACGCCTCGGCCATGGATGGCTATGCGATTGCCGACACCCCGCGCCCGGGCCTCTCGCTCCGGGTCATTGGTGCGTCGCAGGCGGGCGCGGGCTATCGCGGCTATGTCGGTCCGGGCGAGGCTGTGCGCATCTTCACCGGCGCTCCCCTGCCCGAAGGCGCCAACCGCGTCGTGATCCAGGAAGATGTGACGACGAAGGATGGCAGGATCACCCTCGGGGATCGGCTCGACGAGGCCCGGAACATTCGGCCAAGGGGACAGGATTTCCGCGCAGGCGCAGAGGTTGCGCCCCGTATCCTTCGCCCCGCCGATCTTGCGCTGCTCGCCTCGATGAATCTGGCCACCGTGCCGGTTCACCGCCGCCCGGTTGTCGCCCTGATCGCCACGGGCGACGAACTCGTGATGCCGGGCGAGATCCCCGACGCGGACCAGATCATCGCCTCCAACACCTTCGCGCTGGCCGCGATGGTGGAGGAGGCAGGCGGAATCGCCCGGATCCTGCCGATTGCACGCGATACAGAGGCCGATCTGCGCATGGTGCTGTCCCTCGCGACGGACGCCGACCTGATCGTCACCATCGGCGGGGCCTCGGTGGGCGACCATGACCTTGTGGCGCAGGTGGCCGGGGCGATGGGGATGGAGCGCGCCTTCTACAAGATCGCGATGCGCCCCGGCAAACCGCTGATGGCCGGGCGGTTGCAGGGCGTGCCGATGCTGGGCCTGCCGGGCAATCCGGTCTCGGCCATTGTCTGCGGACATCTGTTCCTGATCCCGGCGCTGCGGGTGATGCGGGGTCTGCCGGCAGAGGCCCCCGCCCGGCATCGTGCGGTGCTGGCCACCGATACCGCCCCGACAGGACCGCGCCGCCACTACATGCGGGCAAGGCTGGACCCCCAACCCGGCGCCCTGCCCCGGATCACCCCGTTCGAGCGGCAGGACAGTTCGCTGCTGGGGGTGCTGGGAGGAGCGGATGCGCTCTTGATCCGGGTCGAGGGCGATGGGCCACAGCTTGCGGGATCCGAGGTCGAATACCACCTGATCTAGCCAAGGGGCTTGACACAAATCGGGAACAGGGGCAGAACAGTATTGGAACTGATTACCTGAATCTGGCCTTGTGGCCCTGACGGAGGATCGTCATGCTGACCCGCAAGCAAATGGAACTTCTGGATTTCATCCGCACGCGCATGGCGGCGGAAGGCGTGCCGCCTTCGTTTGATGAAATGAAGGATGCGCTCGACCTCAAGTCGAAATCCGGCATTCACCGGCTTATCACGGCATTGGAGGAACGCGGCTTCATCCGCCGTCTGGCGCATCGCGCCCGGGCCATCGAGATCGTCAAGCTGCCCGAGGCGATGGACCGTCCCGGCTTTGCCCCCGGCGGATTCACCCCGCGTGTGATCGAAGGAGACCGCGCAGCCCAGCCGAAAGGCGCGTTGGTGGTGGAGGCGGTGCATGCCATGGACCTGCCCGTCATGGGCCGGATCGCGGCGGGTGTGCCGATCGAGGCCATTCAGGAGATTTCGCACCATGTTGCGGTGCCCGGATCCATGCTGTCGGGCAAGGGCCAGCATTACGCGCTGGAAGTGCGGGGCGATTCGATGATCGAGGCCGGAATCAACGACGGTGACATCGTGGTGATCCGCGAACAGTCCACCGCCGAGAATGGCGACATCGTCGTGGCCCTTGTCGACGATCAGGAAGCGACGCTCAAGCGGTTCAAGCGGCGGGAGAACATGATCCTGCTGGAAGCCGCAAACCCGGCCTATGAAACCCGGGTTCTGCCATCGCACAAGGTCAAGGTGCAGGGGCGGCTCGTGGGATTGATCCGGTCCTACTGATCCGGCAGGGCTATTGGATTCTGTCTGACGGAACCGCCGGCTAGGGGTGCGGGCGCGCGGGACGATCCGGCTCGCCGTCCTGCGCCACCGGTCCGGGACCGGCTGTCCCGGGGCCCGGGGGGTCTGATCCGCCCCTGCCTGCCCCTGGTCGTTGCAGGATGACGGTCTTCTGCGCCCGCCCTCCCGTCCAGAGCCGCGCGCGGTGACGTGCCGGATCGACTCTCAACTTTCCATTCCCCAGATCGGTGACAGAGACCGCCCCGGTTCTGCGCAACAGGCCCGCATCTATATGTACGCAAGGCCCCCGGCGCGCGCCCTTCGGCAGAAAACCGGCCAGAATGACCAGATCGGCGGTCGAACACGCTTCCTCGAAGGCCAGAGCCGCGCCCTTTCCCTTGATCTGCACAGCATTCCAGTCACCGAAAGCAAACCGGCGTTCCACGGAGGCGCCTTCGAACCCGGCGCGTGTTGCAGCCCGGGCCTGATCGCTGGCATCCCCGTCATTTTCAAGCCACTGCCGGACGGCAAACCCACCGCCTTTGGGGGCGGAAATGCTGCGTCCCTCGGGCGTCATCAGCCCCACGATCCCGCCATCCGAGGAAATCAGCAGCGCCGGTCGCGACGCCATGCTCCAGATCACCAGACCTGCAAGCACCAGTGGCACCCCGGTCAGCGCCTTCGGCCCCCGCCAGAGGATGAGCCAGAGCATGCCGAGCGAGATCAGGGGCAGCACGATGCCGGAAGGCTGCGGCACTGGGCGAACGGCATGATCGAGCCCCGCCACAAGGCCCGCGACCCAGAGGATCCAGCGCGTTCCCTGTTCCATGATCCAGAGCGCCGGAGCCTCCAGCCCCAGCGGTGCCAGAACCCCCGCCAGCACCGCCGCTGGCATGACCGCCGTGCCCATGACCGGCACCGCCATCAGATTTGCCAGCAAACCATAGTTCGACACCCGGTTGAAATGCGCGGCGGCAACCGGTGCTGTCGCAAGTCCCGCGAGGAAAGAGGAAAACACCAGCGTAGAAACGGGGCGCAACCAGCCTGGCAACCGTTGGCGACCCGCATTCTCTGGCCCCGCAGACAGTTCCCGCAGCGCCGTGAACCCGGCAACCAGCGCCACAGTGGCGGCAAAGGACATCTGGAAACCGGGTTCAAGCAGCGCCTCCGGTTGAAGCATCAGCAGGATCACCGCAGCCAGCGCCACGGACCGGAGCGACAGCGCGCGCCGGTCGAACAACACCGCGCCCAGCATGACCGCAACCATGACATAGGCCCGTTCGGTCGCGACATTTCCCCCCGACAGCGCCAGATAGACCGCCCCTGCCGCCAGTGCCACGACCGCCGCCACCTTCTTGGCGGGCAGCCGCAGGCCGATGGGGGGGATGAGTGCCAGCGCAAACCGGACCGAGCCAAAGACGATTCCCGCCAGCAATCCCATATGCAGCCCCGAGATCGCCAGCAGATGCGCAAGGTTGGACCGACGCAGATCTTCCAGCACGTCCTGCCCGATCCCGGCGCGGTCGCCGGTCAGCAGGGCTGCGGAAAAGGCTCCCGGCTCCCCTCCGATGCGCGCCTCCACCCCGGCGCGGATCTGCGCGCGCAGCCGGTTGATCCACTGCTCTTTCGGCGCGGGAGGGGACCACAGCAATGCAGGCACCCTTGTATAGCCGACCGCGCCCAAACGGTCGAAAAAGGCCATGCGCTGAAAATCGAAGGCGCCGGGTTCCACCGGGCCATCTGGCGGGGCGAGATGCGCCGTCAGGATCAGAACCTGCCCCGGTTCGGCCCGCAGATGGGACTGATCGCCATGCAGGGCAATGCGAACCCTTGCCGGGGTCCGGTCGGGAGGGCGGTCCGACAGCACCACCCGGTCCAGCGTCACGCGCATCCGGTCTGCCTGCGACCGGTCGATCATCACGATCCGCCCCTGCACCGGGCCGTAATACCGCCCCTCCAGGATCGGCGCTGCGAGCAGATGCGCCCGCCCCCCCGCCGCCAGAAACCCGAGCGCTGCGCAAAGCGCGCCAATGGCAAACGGATGCAACGCTTCCCATCTGCCCTGCCGGATGCCGAAACCGGTCAGCACGACCAGCGCCGCCAGACCATAGTGGAAAGACCCCGGCTCCGTCGGCAGGCTGAACCACAGCCCGATCCCCATTGCCATCAGAACCGGCACGAAGGGAAACAGCCCGCCCCGCGACGGGCCGGAGGCCGCAAGCCAGCCCGCCAGCCTTCCCTGCCCTGCCGCACCGGGGCCCTGCACCTTGTTTCCCGCCCTGCGATTGCCTAGACAAGGCCCGAGCCTACCCGAGCCATGGTTTCCGAAAGGTTAATGCCGCATGTCCTCCGACCGCCCCGTCGTGACCCGAATTGCCCCTTCCCCGACGGGCTACATGCATATCGGCACGGCGCGGACTGCGCTGTTCAACTGGCTCTACGCGCGGGGTCGCGGTGGCAAGTTCCTGCTGCGGATCGAGGATACCGACCGCGAACGTTCGACCCCCGAGGCCACGGCGGCGATCCTGCGCGGGATGCGCTGGCTCGGGCTCGACTGGGACGGCGAGGCGGTCAGCCAGTTCGAGCGTCGCGACCGCCATGCCGAAGTGGCCCATGAGATGCTGGCCCGCGGCGCGGCCTATAAATGCTTTGCCACGCAGGCGGAAATCGAGGCCTTCCGGGCGGCGGCGGAGGCGGAGAAACGCTCGACGCTCTATCAGAGCCCCTGGCGCGATGCCGACCCTGCCAGCCACCCGGATGCACCCTGTGTGATCCGCATGAAGGCCCCCCGGAGCGGCGAAACGGTGATCGAGGACCGCGTGCAGGGGCGTGTCACCTTCCGCAACGACCAGCTCGACGACATGGTTGTGTTACGTTCCGATGGCACACCGACCTATATGCTGGCCGTGGTGGTGGACGATAACGACATGGGCGTGACCCATGTGATCCGGGGTGACGATCACCTCAACAATGCCGCGCGGCAGCAAATGGTCTATGACGCGATGGGCTGGGAAATTCCGGTCTGGGCACATATCCCGCTGATCTTCGGGCCGGATGGCAAGAAATTGTCAAAGCGTCATGGCGCCACGGGCGTCGAGGAGTATCAGGCGATGGGCTATCCGGCGGCGGGGATGCGCAACTACCTCACGCGGCTCGGCTGGGCGCATGGCAATGAGGAGTTTTTCACCTCCACGCAGGCGATGGACTGGTTCGATCTGGACGGAATCGGGCGCGCGCCGGCGCGACTTGATTTCAAGAAACTGGAAAATCTCTGTGGGCAGCATATCGCGGCAAGCGACGATGCTGCACTGCTGCATGAAATTGCGGCGTATCTGGAGGCAGCGGGCCTGCCCGCCTTGACCGATCGACAGTCGGCGCTGCTGGTCAAAGCGCTCTACTGTGTCAAGGATCGCGCGAAGATATTTCCGGAACTTATTGAAAAGGCGCATTTCTCCTTGACAGAGCGACCCATTTCGATTGCCCCGGATGCGGCCGAATCCCTTGATGCGGTATCCCGTGGTATACTGATGGAATTGACGCCGCGCCTGCAAAGTGCTAGCTGGACCAAGGACGCTCTGGAGCCCATCCTGACCGAAACCGCCGCCGCCCATGGCCTTGGTTTCGGCAAGCTGGCCGCCCCCCTGCGTGCCGCCCTCGCCGGCCGTAAAGTGACGCCAAGCGTCTATGACATGATGCTGGTCATCGGGCAGGAAGAGACGATTGCACGTCTGAACGACGCCGCCGGATAAGCGCCCGGTTCCGTTCGGACGCTCTGGAATACCCCCGGTGACGGGGGGCCTGTGCAGAGGCCGCGCCACATTGTGCAACGCGGTCGCTTAACCGAAGAGAGGGACCGGACCATGGCAGACCCGACGAAATCCGCGACGCTGACACTGGGCAACAAGCAGATCGAATTCCCGGTCTATTCACCGACGCTTGGCCCGGATGTGATCGACATCTCCAAGCTCTATGCTCAGGGCGGCGTCTTCACCTATGACCCCGGCTTTACCTCCACCGCGTCCTGCGAAAGCGCGATCACCTTCATCGACGGCGATCTGGGTGAACTGCTGCATCGCGGCTATCCGATCGAGCAACTGGCGGAACATTCGCATTTCCTCGAACTGTGCTTCCTGCTGCTCTATGGCGAATTGCCGAACGCCACCCAGCTTGCCGATTTCGAGGCGCGGGTGACCAATCATACGATGGTGCATGAACAGATGCACAACTTCTTCCGAGGTTTCCGCCGTGACGCGCATCCGATGGCGACCATGGTGGGCGTGGTGGGCGCCATGTCGGCCTTCTATCACGACAGTCTTGACATCAACGACTCCTGGCAGCGCGAGGTCGCCGCGATCCGGATGATCGCGAAACTGCCGACGATTGCCGCAATGGCCTTCAAGTATTCCATCGGCCAGCCTTTCGTTTACCCCAAGAACACGCTCGATTACGCCTCGAACTTCCTGCATATGTGCTTTGCCGTGCCCTGCGAGGAATATGTGGTGAACCCGGTCCTGTCCAAGGCGATGGACCGGATCATGATGCTGCATGCCGACCATGAACAGAATGCCTCCACCTCCACCGTGCGTCTGGCAGGGTCGTCCGGGGCCAACCCGTTCGCCTGCATCGCGGCCGGGATCGCCTGCCTCTGGGGGCCCGCACATGGCGGCGCCAATCAGGCCTGTCTGGAAATGCTGCGCGAGATCGGCACCGTCGACCGCATCCCCGAATACATCGCGCGCGCCAAGGACAAGGACGACCCCTTCCGCCTGATGGGTTTCGGACACCGGGTCTACAAGAATTTCGACCCGCGCGCCAAGGTGATGAAGGAAAGCGCGGATGAGGTTCTGGGGCTGATGGGCATCCACAACAACCCCACGCTCCAGGTCGCCAAGGAGTTGGAGCGGATTGCGCTGGAAGATGACTACTTCATCTCGAAAAAGCTCTATCCCAATGTCGATTTCTATTCCGGCATCATCCTCGATGCGATGGGCTTTCCCACCTCGATGTTCACGCCGATCTTTGCACTGTCGCGCACGGTGGGCTGGATTTCGCAGTGGAAGGAAATGATCGCTGACAAGAACCAGCGGATCGGGCGTCCCCGCCAGCTCTATATCGGCGAGCCGCGCCGCGACTACAGGCCGGTCGAAACCCGGTGAATAACCTGACGCGGCGGCCCGACCGGGCCGCCGCTTTCGATTCAGGAGGCGCAGATGACCCCAGAAAACTTCGTTCGTGACCTTGCCGATGTGCCGGGGCGGGATGTTGTGCTGTCGATGTCCGGGCTCGACTACATGCGCCGCATGCTGGCGGGCGAACTGCCGCATCCGGCGATTGCCGGGCTCATGGGCTACCGGCTGGCCGAGGTGGAGGAGGGCCGCGT
Organism: Pseudorhodobacter sp.; assembly: GCA_046295215.1. Taxonomy (GTDB): domain Bacteria; phylum Pseudomonadota; class Alphaproteobacteria; order Rhodobacterales; family Rhodobacteraceae; genus Szabonella. The sequence goes on from JBKBNP010000018.1 coordinate 40,333, forward strand.
GGTGTTCGAGGCCATGGCCCGCCTGCCCCAGACCAATCCGATGGGGGCGGTGCATGGCGGATGGTATGGCACCTTGCTGGATTCCGCGCTCGGCTGTGCGGTGATGACCCGCGTGCCGCAAGGGCGCTGGTATACGACGCTCGAATACAAGGTGAACCTCTTGCGGGCCCTGCCACTGGAAACCCCGGTTCTGGTCACCGGTTTGACCGATCATTCCGGCCGAACCACCGCGACCGCACGCGCCGAGATGCGCGGCAAGGCGGATGGCCGGCTCTACGCCACCGGCACCACCACCTGTATCCTTCTGGATTGAAAGGTCATTCCGGGTTTACGGGGGTGAACTGCCCCTGTTTCGGGCTGACCGCCGTGGGATGCAGCCGCTCTGACCTGTCGCGCCCGACCACCCTTCTGCGGCGAAGCAGGAACAAGGCGCCCCAGCCCTTCCATGTGCCCACCATCGGCGCCGAGGCATCGCAGGGAAACCGCATGCGCCAGTCCTGCGGCAGATGCAGACCGCAACTTTCCATCCGGTCCAGCATCCAGACCAGCGGGATATTGGACAAAAGCCGCGCGGACGTCTTCCGCCCGACCTGCCCGCCCACATCGGCATGGCCGCCGCGAAACCAGACCTGTTCGACATTGCCCTCCCACTCCGGCGGGCAATCCCACAGCACCGGTTCGAAAGCCACGCGGTTTTCATGCAGGGCGAGCGCGTGGAACCCGTGCCGGATGCTGTCCCCAAGCTGATGGTTGTGGAATGCGTGTCGGCCCTCGGTCAGCATCCACAGGAGCGGCAGGCGGATCCCGAGCGCCTTCACCGTATCCCAGACGCCCACCATTTCGATGGGCGTCGCGCCATGGCAGAAACGGCGGGCAAAGGCGCGGGCCGCAGGACGGTCCGGATCACGGCGATAGTGGCGGAAGGCGAGCCGCACATTGCGTTCGGTCGCGCTGTCGCGCCGCAGAAGGCCCAGCCGGTCGATCACCCCTGCCAGCGACCGCACCGCATAGGCACCGCGCGAATACCCCACGAGGAAGATCCTGTCACCGTCCCGGTAGCGGCTGGCCAGAAAGCCATAGGCGCGCAGGATCTGACGGTTGATCCCCCGCCCTTGCGCCACGGCGGCCAGATGCCGCCAATCCTCGAACTGCACGCCAGGTTCGTAATAGACCGTCCGATGCCTTGTGCGCCCCTCTTCGGTAAGCAGCTTGAACACCAGCCCCGCATTGGTTTCCTGGCCGGGACGAAGGCTGGACAATGTGCCATCCAGAATGATGACATGATCCACCGACGCCCGCTCCCGGCCGACAACGACCGGACTTGCCGCATCCGTCACAACGACAGGCGAGGCCCGGAACAGCGAAATGAGTCGGTCGAAGAGGCGCAGCGTTACTCCTTCCGCCCGGCCTCCTGAAGCCAGGACCAAATCCGATGCGGCGTGAAGGGCATGTCCACGCGCACCACCCCCGCCCCCGCCAGCGCATCCGCCACGGCATTGGACACCGCGCCGAGCGATCCCACCGTTCCCGCCTCGCCGCAGCCCTTCATCCCGAGCGGGTTGTTGGTGGAGGGCACGGATTCGGTGGTGAAACGGATCAGCGGGAAATCCTGCGCCCGCGGCATCGCATAGTCCATGAAACTCGCCGTGAGCAATTGCCCCTGTTCGTCATAGGCTGCATTTTCCAGCACCGCCTGACCGAACCCCTGCGCGATGCCGCCATGGACCTGCCCCTCGACCAGTTGCGGATTGATGAGCGTGCCGAAATCATCCGTCACCGTATAGCGGTCCAGCGTCAGCGCGCCGGTTTCGGGGTCGATCTCCACTTCGGCCAGATGCGCGCCATTCGGAAAGGACCGCCCGGGCAGACTGGTTGTCCGGCTGTGGCGCAGAAGATCGCTGCGCCCCGCCGCCCGCGCACGCTCCGCCGCCTCGATCAGCGTCAGGCGCAGGTTCGATCCGGGGGCGCCGAAGCGGCCCTCCGCAAAGGCGACTTCGGGACCGAGATCGGGTTCCAGAAAGGCGCTGAAAGCTTCAACCATCCCGCCCGCAACCGCCCCGATGGCCATGCCCTGTGTGGTGACAGACCGTGACCCGCCTGTGCCGCCGCCCTTGGCGATCAGGTCGCTGTCCCCCTGCACGATGCGGATGAGATGATCCGATATCCCCGTCCGTTCCGCCAGCATGCGGGTATAGACGGTCTCATGGCCCTGACCATTCGACTGCGTGCCGACATAGAGCGAGACGCCCCCGTCCTCGTCAAAACTCACCGCCGCCGTTTCGGACGGATCACCCAGCACGGTCTCGATATAGCAGGCCAGCCCCATGCCCCGCAGCCGTCCCCGCGCCGCAGAATCCGCCTGCCGCGCCGCGTAGCTCCCAACATCCGCTTCGCGCTTCAACCGATTGAGAACAATCGCGAAATCTCCGACATCGACAAGTTCGCCATTGACCATGCGATAGGGAAATTCGCTGATGAAATTGCGCTGGCGCAGGTCGAACGGGTCAACGCCCAGAACCCGGGCAGCATGGTCCATCGCCCGCTCCATCGTCAGGATCGCCTCGGGCCTGCCCGCCCCGCGATAGGCGTCCATCGGGGTCGTGTTGGTGTAAATGCCACAGGCCGTCAGGCGCGCGAGCCGGATGTCATAAGGCCCGGTCAGCACCTTAGCGAAAAGCTCCGACTGGATGATCTGGCCTTCCTGCGAATTGTAAGCGCCCATATTGGACGTCACATCAACATGATAGGCGGTTATCTTGAAGTTTTCGTCGAACCCGAGCCGCAGCCGCGCCACCAGATCGCGGGCGCCATTGTCGGTCAGCATCGCCTCGGTCCGCTCGGAAATCCATCGAACGGGATGGCCGAGAACCCGCGCCGCATGCGCAAGCACGACATATTCGGGATAGGTCATCGCCTTCATCCCGAAGCCCCCGCCAACATCCGGGTTGGTCACGCGAACCGCCTCGCGGTCCAGCCCCAGCATCCGTGCGAGTTCCGCCTTCTGGACCCAGACACCCTGACCGTTGACGCAAACATGCAGCCGCGCCCCGTCCCATTCGGCAAAAGCCGCGCGCGGTTCCATCGCGTTCACGATCACCCGGTTGTGGATCACCTCCAGATCGACGACATGCGCCGATCCGGCAAGCGCCGCGTCGACGCCCTGCGCATCCCCCAGACCGAACCCGTAGGCACGGTTGTCGGGCGCCTCCGCATGGACCGTGGCCCCCCCCGGTGCGAGGTCGAGCTTGGCCGGCGCGTCCTCATAGTCGAACCCGATCTGTTCCAGCGCATCGCGCGCCGCCTCGACCGTATCGGCCACGACCATGGCCACCGCCTCGCCGACATAGCGCAGACTGTCGCGCGCCAGAACGGGCCGCTCCGGGGTTGCGCCCTTGCGCCCCGCCTCATCCGTGACTGTCGTGCCCTTCATGCCAAGGATGACACCCGCCGCTTCCAGACGTTCGGCCGTCAGGACAATCCGGACCCCCGGAACCGCCTCGGCTGCGGCAACATCCAGCGATGTGATCCGCCCCGCCGCGACCGGAGAACGCAGGAAAACCGCATGCAGCGCATCTTCAGGGGCAATATCATCAACATACCGGCCCGCACCGGTCAGGAAGCGGCGATCCTCGATCCGTCCGCTGCCCTGTGCTTTCCCGAATTTATCCACGCCGCGCCTCCCTGCCGATCACAGGGCGCAGAGTAGCCCCCCGGCAGGGTTTGTCCAGCCGGAGGGTGTTCTGTCAGAGTTTCAGCGACAGAACCGTCGCCATGCCCAGTTCGCCAAAGCCGTTGAACCGCGTGTTGGTGACGGTGGAATAGGCTCCCATGCCGTGAAACACCACGAAATCGCCCTCGGAGATGCCTTCGTCCAGCGCAAGCTCCCCGGGCAGGCGATCCACCGAATCACAGGTCGGGCCAAAGACGATGCGATTGGCCAACTCGCCCTGCCGCTTTTCACCCGTCGCGGTCAGAACCTCGGTCCGGTCGATCACCCCGATCATCGGCAGTTCGGTCAGCGAGCCATAGACGCCATCGGTCAGGAACACATGGGTATCGTCGCGCACCGCCTTGACCCGCGAGGCGACGGAAAACGCATCGCCGACAAGCCCGCGACCGGGTTCGCAGATCAGCATCGGGCGGGTATCGCCGAAAGCCTCGGTTGCGACGCGGTCGATGGTTTCGAAGATCGACTCCAGATCCGGCGTCACCGCCGAAAGCCGGTGCGACGGAAATCCGCCGCCCACATTCAGGCGCGCAATGGTGACCCCCGCCTCTGTCGCGATGTCCGCGGCCGCACGGATGTAGCTTTCCCAGGCCGCCGCCTCGGTGCATTGCGTGCCGGGATGGAAGGTGATCGACGGGATGAACCCCGCCTTTGCCACGGTTTTCAGCAGATCCACCGCCAGTTCCGCCGTTGCACCGAACTTCGCCCCGAAGTTATAGGCCGCCCCGCCGACCGGCAGCTTGAAACGCACGGTGATCTCCGTCCCCTCTGCGGGCACCAACTCGATCAGCTTGGCCAGTTCGGAGGCGCTGTCCACGGAATAGGATTTGACGCCAAGATCAACGGCCACCGCGATTTCCGACCGGCTGCGCACCGGGTTGTTGTAATGCAGCGCAGCATCCGGGGCGAGCCGGCGGATGAGCCGCATCTCGAAAGGCGAGGCCACGTCGAAGCCGCGCAGGCCAGCGGCCACAAGGTTTTCGATCACCGCCTCTTCGGGGTTCGATTTCACCGCATAGGTCACCATGCCCGGAAATCCGTCGATGAACCGCCGCGCGGTGGCCTGCAGAACCTGCGGCGCAAAAAACAGAACCGGGTTTTCCGGCTGCGTCGCACGCAGGCATTCCGTCGGATTGGTCCAGATTGTTTTCGAGAGTCCCATCGGCGTCGTCCTTTCCGAGCCAGAGACGCAAGATCCAGGCCCTGTCCACATGTGGGACGGGTCAGAGGCACCTGCGCGGTTTATCCAAAAACCAGGCCAGGTGCGTATGAGCCGCCCTTTTCCTGCAAACAAGGATGCCGTAAATGAGGCACATAATCACCGATCAAAATAGGTGAATCGCAGCGCATCGTCGTTATAATGACGAAAGCAGAAGGCATATTGCATGGATGAACTCGATCGCAACATCCTCGGCCTTCTGGGGGCCGATGCGCGGATGTCGGTGGCCGTGCTGGCGCGGCGGCTGAAAGTGGCACGTTCCACGATTCAGGCACGGCTCGAACGGCTGGAAACCTCAGGAATCATTGCCGGATATACGGTGAAACTGGGCGAGGCGGGCCGACAGGGTCGGTTGCGCGCCTCGGTGCTTGTCACAATCGAACCCCGCGCGCAGGCGGCGATTCTGACACGGCTGAAATCGGTGGCGGAGGTGGAGCGGGTGTTCACCACCTCGGGCCGCTTCGACCTCCTCTTGCAGATCTCTGCCCCCAACACACAGGTGCTGGATCAGGTGCTGGACGAAATCGGCGCGATGACGGGGGTGAAAAGCTCTGAAAGCCTGATCCACCTCTCCACCAAGATCGACCGCGCGATCTGACCCATCGGGCGCTTTCCCTTCGCGCGCCTGCACGTTAGAACCGCGCCAAAGCCGCCTTTCGCAGGAAAAACGCAATGCCGATGGAAAAGACCTTCAACGCCGCCGAGGCCGAACCGCGCATCTCCGCGATGTGGGAAGACACCGGTGCCTTTGCCGCCGGGGCCAACAAGTCACGCGACGAGGCTTTCTGCGTGATGATCCCGCCGCCCAACGTCACCGGCGCGCTGCATATGGGACATGCCTTCAACAACACCTTGCAGGACATTCTGACCCGCTGGCACCGGATGCGCGGCTTCGACACGCTGTGGCAGCCCGGCACCGACCATGCCGGCATCGCGACCCAGATGGTGACGGAACGCGAGATGGCCGCGAATGGCGAGCCACCCCGCCGCGAGATGGGCCGCGAGGCCTTCCTCGAACGGGTCTGGCAACAAAAGATCAAGTCACGCGGCACGATCATCGGACAGTTGAAGCGGCTCGGCGCCTCCTGCGACTGGTCGCGCGAGGCCTTCACCATGTCCGGCGCGCCGAACTGCCCCCCCGGCGAGGAGGGCAATTTCCACGATGCGGTCATCAAGGTCTTTGTCGATCTTTACAACAAGAGGCGGATCTATCGCGGCAAGCGGCTGGTGAACTGGGATCCGCATTTCGAAACCGCAATCTCCGATCTGGAGGTCGAGAATATCGAAGTGCCGGGGCATATGTGGCATTTCAAATATCCGCTGGCCGCCAATCCTGAAACCGGGGAACGCGAGACCTATCGCTACATCGAAAAAGACGCCGAAGGCACGGTGATCGTTGACGAAATCCGCGACTACATAGCAATTGCCACCACCCGGCCCGAAACCATGCTGGGCGATGGTGCGGTGGCGGTTCACCCATCGGATGAACGTTATGCGCCAATCATCGGAAAACTCTGCGAAATTCCGGTTGGCCCCAAGGAGCATCGCCGTCTGATCCCGATCACCACCGACGAATACCCGGATCCCGCCTTCGGCTCGGGCGCGGTCAAGATCACCGGCGCGCATGATTTCAACGACTATGCCGTGGCCAAGCGCGGCGGCATCCCCTGCTACCGCCTCATGGATACCCGCGCGCAGATGCGGGCGGATGGCGCGGCCTATGCCGAGGCGGCGGAGGTTGCCGGGGCCGTGGCGCGTGGGAAACAGCAGCTTTCCGAGTCCGAGGCCGACACCGTCAACCTCGTCCCCGACGCCTATCGTGGCCTCGACCGCTTCGCAGCCCGCGAACAGGTGGTGGCCGAGATCACCGCCGATGGGCTTGCCGTGATGACCCGCGCGGACGATCCGCGCCTTGGCAAATCCGCGCTGAAACCAGAGGCCGAAGGGGCGGACGCGCTTGTGCCGCTAATCGAATCCAAACCCATCATGCAACCTTTCGGGGATCGCTCAAAGGTCGTGATCGAGCCGATGCTGACCGACCAGTGGTTCGTGGACACCGCAAAAATCGTCGAACCCGCGCTGGAAGCTGTGCGCACCGGCAAGACCCGGATCATCCCGGAGTCGGGCGAGAAGACCTATTACCACTGGCTGGAGAACATCGAGCCATGGTGCATCTCGCGCCAGCTTTGGTGGGGGCATCAAATTCCGGTGTGGTATGGGCCAAAGCTGGACGAAAACGGTAGTCTCGTGGCGGGCGAAAGCGAGCGTTTCTGCTCTTCAGGCTTTGAACAGGCAAAGGCAATTGCTGCAAACCACTTCAGCGCAGTTTACCCTAACGCGACGATTTTTATCGAAGAGCTACTCTCAGATCCTGAACCAACTTGGCCATCAACTGATGAAGAATACGCTCAGTTCAGAGAACTGATGAAAGGCTCACAGCTTGAGAAACTCTTTCCCCAAAAAAGGTTGGAGAACTCCAAAAACTGGCAGCTGAAAATCGAAAACGATCGTAACACAGGGCAGCGCAAGGTAATTATCAAACTTCGCCGCGACCCCGACGTCCTCGACACGTGGTTCTCCTCCGGCCTCTGGCCCATCGGCACGCTCGGCTGGCCGGAACCCACGCCGGAGTTGGCAAAATACTTCCCCACCTCCGTCCTTGTCACCGGGCAGGACATCCTTTTCTTCTGGGTCGCCCGGATGATGATGATGCAGCTTGCCGTGGTGGATCAGGTGCCCTTTCACACCGTCTATCTCCACGGCCTCGTGCGCGATGCCAAGGGCAAGAAGATGTCGAAATCGCTCGGGAACGTCATCGATCCGCTGGAGATCATCGACGAATACGGCGCGGACGCGCTGCGCTTCACCAATGCTGCCATGGCCTCGCTTGGGGGGGTCTTGAAACTCGACACCGCGCGCGTCGCGGGCTATCGCAACTTCACCACCAAACTCTGGAATGCCTGCCGCTTCGCCGAAATGAACGGCGTCTGGGAAGGCCACAGCACCCAATCCGCCCCGCCCGAAGCGACCGCCACCGCAAACCGCTGGATCATCGGCGAAACCGTCAAGGCGCTGCAGGAGGTGGACGCGGCGCTGGCCGATTACCGATTCGATCAGGCCGCCGACACGCTCTACAAATTCGTCTGGGGCAAGGTCTGCGACTGGTATGTGGAATTCGCCAAACCGCTGTTCGACGGCGATCAGGCAGGTGAGACCCGCGCCACTATGGCCTGGGTGCTGGACCAGTCGATGATCCTTCTGCACCCGATCATGCCCTTCATCACCGAAGAGCTTTGGGCCACCACCGGCAGCCGCGCCAAACCGCTGGTCCTGACCGACTGGCCCGCCCTGCCGGAAACCCTGATCGACGCGCCCTCGATGCGTGAAATGACCTGGGTGACCGGGCTGATCGACGGGATCCGGTCCGCGCGCGCCCAGATGCATGTGCCTGCCGGCCTCAAGGTCACGCTGCTGCGCATCGGCCTCGAGGGCACGGCGCGCACCGCCTATGACCGCAACGCCGCCCTCATCGCCCGGCTCGCCCGCATCGAGACGGTCGCAGACGCCGACACCACGCCAAAAGGCGCCATCACCGTGGCAGCCGAAGGCGGCACCTTCGCGATCCCGCTCGAAGGCCTCATCGACATTGCCGAGGAACAGGCGCGCCTCGCCAAAACCCTTGAAAAGCTGGAAAAAGACCTCTCCGGCCTGCGCGCCCGCCTTTCCAACCCGAAATTCGTGGAAAGTGCCAAGGAAGACATCGTCGAGGAAACCCGCGAGAAACTTGCGCAAGGCGAGGAGGAGGCCGCAAAACTCGACGCCGCCCTTTCCCGTCTGGCCGAGATGGCCTGATCTTCATCTTGGCGGCAAATACCTTCGGGGGGTGAGGATCGGCCCCGCCGATCCGAGGGGGGCAGACAGCCCCCTTCCCCGACTCCCACAAGGCGCGCGGCAGGCAAGTCACCCTTCGCGGGTCACATCCGATCTTCGCGCAAACCCCTGTTGCCCCGGGAAATTCTGGTACGGGTGGTCGGACTCGAACCGACACTCCTTGCGGAAACAGATTTTGAGTCTGTCGCGTCTACCATTCCGCCACACCCGCCGATCCGGCCTTCCCATCGCAGGGTCAGCCGCGCAGGACCAACCGGGAAAGCCGCCGCCAATTCGCCATTCCGAAACCGGAACCGCGCCGACGAAAGGGGAATTACCGCGCTCTGCGATCCGCGTCAATCCGCTGCCCCAGCGCGATCAGAGCCGGTTGACCGCAAATGTGTCGCAATCGCCCATATGGCCGCTGCGATAGCCGGTCACGAACCAGCGCGCCCGCTGTTCGGACGTGCCATGGGTGAAGGTATGCGGCATCGGTGTGCGGCCTGCGTTGCGTTGCAATGTATCATCCCCGATCTGGCGGGCGGCATTGACGGCATCCTCCAGATCCCCCGGCTCCACTGTCCCGAGCCTGTCCTGTGCGGCCCTGGCCCAGATCCCCGAAAAACAATCTGCCTGCAACTCGATCCGCACCGAGATCCGGTTGCTCTCTTCCCGGCTGACCTGCTGACGCCGCTGATGGGCCGTCCCGAGGATCCCCAACTCGTTCTGCACATGATGGGCAATCTCATGCGCCACGACATAGGCGGCGGCAAAATCACCCTCCGCCCCCAGCCGGTCGCGCAGGGTCGTGAAGAACCGCGTGTCGAGATAGGCCTTACGGTCCGCCGGGCAGTAGAACGGCCCCGAGGCGCCTTCCGCCCCGCCGCAGGGCGACCCGGTCGCGCCCGAAAACAGCACCAGAACCGCAGGCCGGTAGTCGCGGCCCAGTTGTTCACGAAAGATCGCCTGCCAGACTTCCTCGGTATCGGCGAGTGTCACGGCCACGAATTCACCCGACGACCGGTCGGCTTCGGAGAGTTCGGCCTGTTGGGGGGCGCCGCCCTGATCCTGCAACAGGGGCGTCACATCCACGCCGAGGAAATAACCGATCGCCAGAACGGCAATCAGCCCGATCCCGCCGATACTGCCGCCGCGCGCCATGCCGCCCCCGCGCCGGTCCTCGATATTGCGGCTTGTCCGCCTGCCCTTCCAGTCCATCGCGCAACCCTTCACACCCCATCCGGATCGACAGGCTATCCCGCCTCCCCCTCGGCGGAAAGCCCCTCTGCGGAACGGTCTGTCCTCGATTGTGCCAGACCGGCGGAAGGGTGCTGTCGCCCGTCTTCTCGATGGCGTCCGCGACCTCTCCGCCGCCTCCCCAACCGCGCCCTGCGTTGCCCCCCCTTGACCCGCCTGCCCGGCCATGGTCAGAACCGCGCCAGCCCGCCCCGGAGCCGCCCATGATCCGCGCCCTTTACAACTGGACGATGTCGCTTGCGCAATCGCGCCACGCGCTAGCCGCGCTGGCTTTCGTGGCCTTCATCGAAAGTTCGGTCTTTCCGGTCCCGCCCGATGTGCTGATGATCCCGATGATCCTCGCCGCCCCCCGCCGCGCCTTCCTGATCGCAACGGTGGCAACGGTTGCCTCGGTCCTCGGCGGGGCGCTCGGATACTGGATCGGCGCCACGTTCTACGACGGCATCGGTCGCCCCGTGCTGGAATTCTACGGCAAGGACGCCCATGCCGCCTCCTTCTTCGAGCGGCTCAACGCCTGGGGGGCCTGGGTCGTGCTGGTGGCCGGGGTCACGCCCTTTCCCTACAAGGTCATCACGATCCTGTCAGGCATGTCGAACCTCTCCTTTACAGTGTTCATGTTTGCCTCTCTGTTGGCGCGGGGGCTGCGTTTCTTTCTTGTCGCAGCGCTTTTGTGGAAATTTGGCGCGCCGATCCGTGATTTCATCGAACGGCGTCTGGGGCTGATGTTCACGCTGGCCTGCATGCTTCTGATCGGGGGATTTGTCGTGGTGAGATACCTGTGAGATCGGCTGAGTCCCTGCGCGCCGAAGGCCGGATCCTGGTGCTGGTCGCCGCCTCAGGGTCCGCAGCCCTGCTGGCCGGGGCCTTTGCCTTCGAGCATCTGGGCGGAATGCACCCCTGCCAGCTTTGCCTCTGGCAGCGATGGCCCCATGCGGCGGCGCTCGTCATCGCGGCGCTTGCCCTGATCTTGGGCACAAGATGGCTGGGCTGGCTCGGGGCGCTGGCCGCCCTGACCACCGCCGGAATCGCGCTGTTTCACACCGGGGTCGAACGGGGCTGGTGGGAAGGGCTCGCAGGCTGTTCGGGCGGCTCGCTCGCAGGACTGGACGTCAACGACCTCCTGAACCCGAATGTGGTGCTTGCCGCCCCTGTGCGCTGCGACGCGGTGCCCTGGGAACTGCTCGGCCTCTCGATGGCAAGCTGGAACGGCATTGCCTCGCTGATGCTGGCACTCCTCTGGGTCGCCGCCGCCCGCCGCGGCTGAACCCTAGTCGGGCAGCACATCCCGCAGGAAGGCCAGCGCCACCGACAGGCCGTCCGGCGCGATGCCATGGCCGGTGCCCTCCATCACATGCCCATAGGTCGTAAACCCGGCCGCCGTCAGGGCATTGCCTGCAAGGCCCATGTCCTGAAACGGCACCACCGGGTCCGCATCACCGTGGATCAGCAGCACGGGCGGCTTCACCACCGCCTCCGCCGCCAGCCGCTCGGGTGCCAGCAACCGCCCCGAAATCGCCACAACCCCTGCAATTGCAACCGGGCGGCGCGGGGCCACATGCAGCGCCATCATCGCCCCCTGGCTGAACCCCACCAGCGCCAGCGCCTCCGGCCCCAGCCCTTCCTCGGCCAGTCGCGCCTCCAGAAAGGCGTTGAGATCGGCCTCGGCCCGCACGAGGCCTGCACGGCTTTCGTCCTCGGACGACCCGTCAAGCCAGGGGATCGAGAACCACTGCCGCCCGAAGGGCGCCCCCGCCACCCGTTCCGGCGCATCGGGCGCCAGAAACACCGTGTCCGGCAGATGCGGCGCCAGCGGATCGGCCAGCCCCAGCAGATCCGCCCCATCCGCACCATAGCCATGCAGAAAGACCACCATGCGGCGCGCGGCCCCCTTTGCCGCCCCCCGGCGTCCGAATTGCAATTCTCGCGTCATGTGATCCCTTCCCGCCTCGTTTCCACCCGGTAGTAGGCCCAAAGCAGCCGTGCGGCAACCGACCGCCAGGGTGACCAGGCCGCTGCCATCTGCCGCAACTCCCGCTCCTTCGGGCGGGCCTCCAGGTCAAACAGACGCCGCGCGCTTTCCTGCAGCGCCAGATCGCCCGGTGCAAAGACATCTGCCCGGCCAAGGCTGAACATTGCATAGATCTCGGCGGTCCAGATGCCGATGCCCGGCAGGGCGGTCAGACAAGCCACGATTTCCGGATCGTCCATCCTGCGGAGCGCGTCAAAGTCCAGATCGGACCGCGCCAGAGCCTGCGCATAGCGGATCTTCTGGCGCGACAAACCGCAGCCGCGCAGCGTCTCCTCCGCCGCCTCCGCAACCGCGCCCCGTTCCGCAAGGCCCGCCTCCTCCAGCCGCGCCGTGATGGCCCGGGCCGAGGCAACGCTCACCTGCTGGCTGACAATCGCCCCCAGAAGGGCGGCGAACCCGTCCGGCCGCAGCCGCAGGGGCACAGGCCCCGTCAGCACAAGCGCCTTGGCAAAGCGCGGCTCGCGCGCCGCAAGCCACCTCGCCCCTTCGGCAATGCAAGCCTCATCCCGAATGATCCGGCCCATCTGTCCCCCCTTGTTGAACGCACCCTAGCCGCCGCACTCCTTGAGGAAAAGCACCTCCGGCTTTCACCTTGGCTCAAATACCTCGGGAGAGGCTGCGGGGCGGGTGCGGGGGGCGCCCCTGTCCCGCAGCCTCCCCCCTGCCCCCGCGCGGCGGATTGTCCCCGGCACAATTTCCCGCTGGACCTCGCACCTTGGCCGGGCCTAAGCCTGTCGCATGAGCCAGACCTCCCCCCTCGCCGCAGCATCCCTGCCCCCCGATGATACGGTCGCGCGCCGCAACGTGTTCGTTCTCGTGGCGGCCCAGGCGATCCTTGGCGCGCAGATGCCGATGATCTTCACCATCGCGGGGCTTGCGGGGCAGACGCTTGCCTCCAATGCCTGCTGGGCCACGCTGTCGATCTCCATCATGGTGATCGGCTCGATGCTTTCGGCCACGCCGCTCTCGGCGCTGATGCAGCGCCATGGGCGGCGGGCGGGCTTTGTCGCCGGCACGCTCGCAGGCGGCCTCGGTGCGGCCATCGGGGCCTGGGGGTTGCTGACATCCTCCTTTCCGCTCTTTCTGCTCGGCGCGCTGTTTTCCGGCACCTATATGTCGGCGCAGGGCTTCTATCGCTTCGCCGCCGCAGACACCGCATCCGAGGCGTTCCGCCCCAAGGCGATTTCCTGGGTCATGGCGGGGGGGCTCTTGTCGGCGGTGATCGGGCCGCAACTGGTCAAGGTCACGGCGGAATCGATGGTCGTGCCTTTCCTGGGCACCTATGTCGCGGTGATCGGGCTCAATCTGGTCGGCTCGTTCCTGTTCCTGTTCCTGCGCATCCCCAAACCCCCGGCGCCGAAAACCGGCGATGTGCCAATCCGCACACGCCTGGAATTGCTGCGCACGCCGCGCATCGCGGTCGCCGTGATCTGCGCGACCGTGTCCTATGCGCTGATGAACCTCGTGATGACCTCCTCGCCGCTCGCGGTGGTCGGCTGCGGATTCGAAACCGCGGATGCTGCCGATGTGGTGACGGCGCATGTCCTGGCAATGTATGCGCCCTCCTTCTTCACCGGCCATCTGATCGCCCGCTTCGGGGTGGAACGGATCGTTGCGGCGGGTCTTGCGATCCTTGCCGCCTCCGGGGCGGTGGCGCTGACGGGGGTGGAACTGTCCACCTTCTTCATCGCGCTGGTGCTGTTAGGGATCGGCTGGAATTTCGGCTTCATCGGGGCAACGACGATGCTCGCCTCCGCGCATGCGCCGGCCGAACGCGGGCGGATGCAGGGGTTGAATGATCTGCTGGTCTTTGGCGGGGTAACGCTGGCCTCCTTCTCCTCCGGCGGGTTGATGAACTGTTCGGGCGGTTCGGTGGAAGCAGGCTGGCAGGCGGTCAATATCGCCATGCTGCCCTTCCTCGTGCTGGCGGGCGGCGCGCTGATCTGGCTGGCGCTGCAACCGAAGGAAAGCCGCGCCTGAGTTTGGCGGAGCGCGCGCCAAGAGGCGCGCGCAAGCCCTTTTGTCCCGGTCCCCGTCAAGGCCGGGGCCCTCGGGTTTCAGATATTTTTGCCAGGATGAAAGCCAGGAGCGATCAGGTCAGCCCGCGTCGATGGCAAGGGCATGCACCGATCCGAGGATTTCGGGGCCAAGGGCCGCATGGATCGCGCGGTGCCGCGCGACGCGCGACAGGGGCGCGAGATCCGGCGCACGGATCGCCACGGCGAAATGCGACTCACCCGACCCGTCATCTCCCGAATGACCCGCATGCCGGTGGCTTTCATTCACCACCTCCAGCCGATCCGGGCGAAATGCGGCCTCCAGACGGTCACGAATTCGGTCTGCCATGGCCATTTCGCTGTCAACCCCCTTCAATCCCTGCCGCTTTGATCTAAACTCCTGCCTCCGAGTCGGAAAGGCAAGACCCATGAGCAACCGCCCCCCCTTCGAGTTCGACATGCGCGTGTCGGCCGACAAGAAAAAGCGCAAGACCGGGCGGCGGGGCATGTCCGGGGCTTTCGAGACCTCGACGCGGAGCTGCGAATATCCGGGCTGTCAGGAACCGGGGCTTTACCGCGCGCCGAAAAGTCCCGACCTTCTGGATGAGTTCCTGTGGTTCTGTCGCGACCATGTGCGCGAATACAACCTGAAGTGGAATTTCTTTCAGGGCAGCAGCGAAGAAGATTTCCAGGCCTTTCTCGAAAAGGACCGGCATTGGGGACGCGAGACCCAGCCTTTTGCCAAGCGCCCCGATGAAGGCCGCGTCTGGTCGCGGCTGGGGGTGAATGACCCGATGGCCCTGCTTGGCGAAAAGGCGACCCAGAATCCGGGTCGGCAACCGGTCGGCAATGTCACGCGCAAGCTGCCCCCGCCAGAGCGGAAGGCCATCGAGATACTGGATGCGCGCGACAGCTGGACGAAATCTGAAATCCGCAAACAATACAAGAGTCTGGTGAAGGATCTTCATCCAGATATGAACGGCGGAGACCGATCCGACGAGGACCGTTTGCAAGAGGTCGTCTGGGCCTGGGACCAGATCAAGGACAGCCGGTTTTTCCGCGACTGACGGCCGGGTTGCGCCGGATCACGCGCAACCGGATGCCATCCTTCGCGCGCACGGTCAGATGCGCCACCGGCACCGGAACTTCCCCCGGCAGGGTTTCGAACCGGAAGGTCCGCAGCAGATGCGCCAGCAGCAATGGCCCCTCCACCATCGCGAAGCCCGCCCCCGGACAGACGCGGGGACCGGCCGAAAACGGGATATAGGCGTCCCGCGCGCAGGTCCGGCCCTCCTCCGTCTGCCAGCGGTCCGGGTCGAAATCATCCGGCCTGTCCCAGATCCGTGCGTGGCGGTGCAGATGCCAGGGGCTCAGCACCATTTGCGCGCCCGGTGTCACGTCGCGGTCGCGCAGCCGTTCCGGGCAGCGGTTCTCGCGCACCATCATCGGCACGGGCGGGTAAAGCCGCAGGGCTTCGCGGAACACATCGCGGGTGAACCGGAGCCGCCCCATCACCGAAAGTCCGGGCGCGTCGGGATCGAACATATCGCCCAGAGCCTCGGATTCGGCGGCGACCCGGTCCTGAACCTCCGGAAAGAGGGCAAGCAGATAGAGCGACCAGGCGAGCGCGGAGGCCGAGGTTTCATGGCCCGCAAGAAAGAAGATCGCCACCTGATCGACCATTTCGGAGGTAGCGAACCGTTCCCCGGTCAGCGGGTCGGGCGTCAGCATGATCTTGGTTGCAAGGTCATCGGGGGCTGTGCCGGCCGCGATCTGCGCCGCCCGCGCCTCGGTCAGGTCGGTAATGAGGCGGCGGATCGTGGCTGCGGTCTGCCGGGTGCGGGACTTGTGGAACCGCGGAAACCAGCGGGGCAAGGGCAGGAAGGCCGCGAGATTGAGGATCGGCTGGCTGCGCTGATGGGAACGGAACTCGGTGAACACCCGCGCGGCGGTTTCATGTTCGATGGGGAGCGAAAAGAGCGTGCGGAAGATCACATCAGCGGCGGCATGGCTGGCCTGTTCCTCCACCTCGACCGTGCCTTCGGGCATGCGGGCGACCGCCACCTGCCCCGCCGCCCACATGGCGGGGAAAATGTCGCGCAGGCGCACGCCCTCGAAAGCCGGGTCGATGATCCGGCGCTGGCGTTCCCAGGTCTCGCCATTGGTCACGAAAACCGAATTGCCCAGAAGCGGGCGCAGCCCCTCGCCAATGCGGTCGGATTTGGGGAAGTCCTGCGGACGTTCTTGCAGGATCAGCCGCACCAATGCGGGGTCATTGCACAGATAGCTGCGGAAGAAGGGCGTCCGGAACTCCGCCATCCAGGCCCGGTAGAGCCGTTCGGGCTGGGCCGAAAGGATGTCGCGTCGGAACAGCCGCAGATAGCGCCAGAGCGGGACGCGGTCAGGCCGGGCCGCAGGTTTGGGGGGTTGCATCAGGCCGCCATCGACACATGCCCGGAGGTGGCCCGCTCGATCCGGCTTCTGGACGGGGGACGACCGGCATAGCGTTCGCCCAAGGGCATCGCACCGGCCGTGATACGGAAATAGTCATAGTCCTTCGGTCGGTCGAAGGCGCAAAGATACTGGAAATGCAGCCGGAAGAAGCGCCAGCGCAATTCGCGCCAGCGGTCGGGCGAGAGCGTCTGCGTGAAGGCCGCCGACATCACCAATGGCCAACGCTTGCCGGTTTCGGGCGCAACGCCCGACACCGCGACCGGATCACAGAGCGCGAAGGCACAGCCGTCGCCGGGGGCTGTCACATCGACCCAGGTCAGTTCCTCACGCTGGCACAGATAGTTCAGATCCGCGCGCAGCCGGTCCGCCCTTGGCAGGAAGGACAGCATCGGAACCACCTGCCCGAGGCTGAGAAAGGCCAGACGCGGACCCGTCTCCGTCACTTCCCCGGACCGGATCAGATCGGCGAGGATCGAGACCGCCAGATGTGCCCCCGAAGAATGACCGACCACCAGAACCTCGTCACACTCCCCGCGCAGGGCTGCCGCAATATCGTGGCGCAAGGCCGTCATCCGCGCCTCCAGTTCAACCGGGGTCGCCCCACCCGCCTGCGCCGAATAGGCATAGTCATGCATCAGGTAATAGGCAAAGAACCGGTTGTCATGCTTGCGGAAGACATGCAGCACGCCCCAGCCTGCCGCCAGCCCGACACTCCACCCCGCAATCGCCCCGAACGGTGCGGGCAGAAGCGCCGTGTTGAAAGCCACGAAGCCCAGACAGACGGCAGCCGCAAGCCCGAGCTGAGCCAGCAGGAACAGCACCGGATAAAGGGCTGCAATCACCGGCCCCTTGCGCAGCCGCATCAGCCGGAACAGCGCGCCCGAGCCGATATAGGCCCAGGCCGTGCGCAGCAGTTGCAGATAGGTGGCAAGGATGCCGCTGCCCATCGACCCGCGCACGATGTCGGACCAGACCAGAACCTCGATGTCGGCGTCCGCAGACAGGCCGTCAATCTCGGTCCGCACATGCCAGCCATAGCGCCCCCTGAGCCGGGCGGGTGCCAAGGCCAGACTGTAGCCCGAAATACCCGCCTGCGCGGCCCCCTCGCGGCGGTAAAGCTCCCGGTAGCGGCGGGGATGAAAGGGGTCATAGCCGGGGATGTAGAACACCCGCCGCCTGAACCCTGCCGTTTTCGGTTCCATGCCTCGCCCCTGCCCCGCCTGCCGTGAAATCGTCCTGATACCGGATCGTATCATGCCGGAAAAATCAGGCAAAACTATGGGGAAACGGTAAAGTTTGTCAGCCGAGCGTGGAGAGGACCGGAAAGGTTTCCAGAAGATAGAAGGAAAAATCCGAGAACGCCCCGGTGATGAGCGCAAAGCCGACGATCAGCAGCAAGAGCCCCATCACCCGCTCGATGGTCCGCATATGCCGTTTCAGCCGTCCCATCACCCCCATGGCACGTTCGATGAACAGGGCCGCCAGCAGGAAAGGCAGCCCGAGGCCGAGCGCATAGACCCCCAGAAGCGTGGTGCCGCGCGTGATGCTCGCCTCGGAGGCCGCAATCGACAGGATCGCCCCCAGTTGCGGGCCGATGCAGGGCGTCCAGCCGAAGGCGAAGGCAAGGCCGAGAACATAGGCACCGAAGGCCGATCCCCCCTGATCGCCCGCATCGAGCCGCGCCTCGCGGTCCAGCAGCGGAATCCGGAAAACGCCCAGGAAATGCAGGCCGAAAATGATGACGACGGCCCCCGAGGCTTTCGCAAGAATATCCTGATATTCCAGAAAGAATCGCCCGAATACCGAAGCCGTGAAGCCGAGGAACAGAAACACCGTCGACAGGCCCAGCACAAAGAAAAGCGCCGGAACAATCACCCGCTGCCGCGCCACGCCAGCCTTCATCTCTCCCATCGAGATGCCGCCCATATAGGCAAGGTAAGGCGGAACGATGGGCAGCACACAGGGCGAAAGGAAAGAGAGGATGCCCGCCAGCAAGGCCACGAACATCGCGGGCAACAAGGCTGCGTCGATAAGGTCGATTCCGGCCATTCCCGCCTCTTCTGGTCAGCCCCGGCATATCCCTGTTTCGCGACCGCGTCACCGGGACATCGCGTCACATTCCCGTGGTCTTGTGCGCGGAGGCTTGATGGGGAGATGCCTCCGGTGCCCCTTCCGTCCGCATGCAGGAAGGGCGCGGAACGATCCGCGCCCTTCTTTCGCTCATTCCGTCACCGATGCCACAAGCCGGTGAGCCTCAGCGCCCGAGGTTCCACCATCCACGGCGGCGTGGCTTGGCGCTCTCGTCACTCGCGGTTTCCGGCGCCTCTTCCGGGCGGGGCGCCTCCTCGACCACCAGCGCGTCCTGCGCTGCGATGGCTTCGGCGGGCTTGGGTCCGGGTTCAGGGGCGGCCTGCTCCGCAATCCCGCCGGCCGCCACATCCTGAGGATCGGGCTGAGGATCGGGCAGGTCGACTGCGGCCGAGGCGACCGGCGCCTCTGTCGCAGGCTGTTCGGCCGCCGCCACAGCTCCGGTTGCAACGGCGGGCTCGGGTGCCACAGCCTTTGCCGCGCGCGGTTTGCGCGTGCGCTTGGGTTTCGGCTCGGGAGCCGTAACCTCTTCGCCGCCCGACCCGGCTTCGCCCGGGGCTTCGGCGGTTGCCTCCACCCCGGAGGCGGGTGCGGGTGCGGCCTCCTGAACCTTCGGCTTGCGCGTCCGGCTGCGCTTCTTGGCGGGCTTGGTTGTGCCATCGTCGTCGGCGTTCGACGTTGCAACGGTTTCCGCCGCCTTCTCGGTCACCTCGGGTTGAGAAGACTCCTCATCATCCGAGGACTCTGCACCGTTCTCATCCGATCCATCGGCTCCGGCCTCGGATCCGCCCGGACCGCCCCTCCGCCGCCTGCGACGGCGGCGCTTCTTGCGGCCATTGCCGTTCGCATCCGCCTCTTCGCGCGCCGCCGGAGCCGACTTGACCTCATCGGCCTCGGCTTCCTCCTCGTCATCCTCGTCGGGGATGTCCGGATCCTCGATCTCGTCGACCGCAGCCCCCATCAGCGAGGCATTGCCCGAGATTGCAGCCGGGGCCTCTGCCACAACACGGGTTGCGGTCTTGAATTTCTCGATGGTGAAATCGGGGCTGATCATCGCGGGATCCGCCTCGATCCGCACCGACATGCCATAGCGCGCCTCGATCAGTGCGATATGTTCACGCTTCTGGTTCATCAGAAAGTTGACCACGGCGACCGGCGCACGCAGCAGAACCTCCTTGGACCGCTTGCGCGTGCCTTCCTCTTCCAGTGCGCGCAGGATGGTCAGCGCCATGCTGTCATCGGACCGGATCAGCCCAGTGCCATGGCAATGCGGGCAGGGCTGGGTGGTGGATTCGAGCATCCCCGGACGCAGCCGCTGGCGGCTCATCTCCAGCAGGCCGAAGCCCGAGATACGCCCCACCTGAATCCGCGCACGGTCGGTTTTCAGCTTTTCCTTCAGCCGCTTCTCGACGGCGGCATTGTTGCGCCGCTCTTCCATATCGATGAAGTCGATCACGATAAGGCCCGCAAGGTCGCGCAGACGCAACTGGCGCGCCACTTCCTCGGCGGCCTCGAGGTTGGTCTTGAGCGCTGTATCCTCGATCGAGCCTTCCTTGGTCGCCCGGCCGGAGTTCACGTCGATCGCAACCAGCGCCTCGGTGATCCCGATGACGATATAGCCCCCGGATTTCAACTGCACCGTCGGGTTGAACATGCCGGCCAGGTAGCTTTCGACCTGATAGCGCGCAAAAAGCGGCACCTGTTCCTGATAGGGCTGCACGGCCTTGGCATGCGAGGGCATGATCATGCGCATGAAGTCCTTGGCAACGCGGTAGCCTTCGACGCCTTCGACCAGAACCTCGTCAATCTCGCGGCTGTAGAGGTCGCGGATAGACCGCTTGATGAGGTTGCCTTCCTCATAGATCGCAGCGGGGGCGATGGATTTCAGCGTCAGTTCGCGGATCTGTTCCCAGAGCCGCATGAGATATTCGTAATCGCGCTTGATCTCGGGCTTGGTGCGCTTGGCACCCGCTGTGCGGATGATGAGACCGGCGCCTTCCGGCACTTCGATCTCGGAGGCGATTTCCTTGAGCTTCTTGCGGTCATTGGCCTGCGTGATCTTGCGGGAAATGCCGCCGCCGCGCGCGGTGTTGGGCATCAGCACGCAATAGCGGCCCGCAAGGCTGAGATAGGTCGTGAGCGCCGCACCCTTGTTGCCGCGTTCCTCCTTGACCACCTGCACCAGCATGATCTGGCGGACCTTGACGACTTCCTGGATCTTGTAGCGGCGCGCACGCGGGCGGCGGGGGGCGCGGATTTCCTCGCTCAGATCCTCCTCGGCCACCGACTCGATCTCGTCATCGGTCTCGGAGGCGCTGTCCATCGCGCGATAGGGTTTTCTGTCCTCGTCATCGCTGTCGGAGGATGCGTCCGAATCGGGCTCTGGGGCAGCTTGTGCCGCCGCCTCGGGCTGCGGGGTGGACAGGGTCAGGTCCGGACCTTCCTGATCCTCCTCTTCGCCCAGATCGACGACATCCATGCTGCCAACCTCGGCGCTGCGCGTGGCATCGCCCGATCTTGCGGACTCGGCCCGCGCCGGACGGCTGCGACGGCGGCGCCCGCCCTCGCGTTCCTCCTCATCCTCGGCCCGCGCCATGGCGCGCTCTTCCTCCAGCAGCGCCTTCCGGTCCGCCACGGGGATCTGATAATAGTCAGGATGGATTTCCGCAAAGGCGAGGAACCCGTGGCGGTTGCCGCCGTAATCCACAAAGGCGGCCTGAAGCGAGGGTTCGACCCGCGTTACCTTTGCCAGATAGATATTGCCCGCAAGCTGACGCTTGTTGACGGTCTCGAAATCAAATTCCTCGACCTTGTTTCCGTCCACGACCACCACACGCGTTTCTTCGGCGTGAGTGGCATCGATCAACATTTTCTTTGCCATTTTGTTCCATGGCACCCGGACAGGCCCGCCGTTCCGGGATTTCCGGAGGCAGGCGGACAGATCCGTGGTGACTTGTAGGGGCGACCGCGCGGACGGGACAGGACGGGACCGGCCCCGCGGGGCCTCTCTCCATCCATGATCCTTGTCCGGCGCGTTGCATCGCGGTTTGTCCCGAATGCCTTCCGGCATCCTGATGTAAGCTCCCAAATCGTTGATTTGCAGAGCGATTTCTGGCCTTTCGACCGGTGATCCGCTTTCGGCGCGAAGGCTGATCCTCAGATCGCCGCCCCCTGCCGCAGCACGAAACTTTCAGCGCCATGCCTCATGACAGAGACAAGACAGACGCATGACCCGACCATAAGGCCAGCCCATGAGGAATGACAATGACCAATTTTCAGCGTCCCTGCCCGACGCCTTGCGCGACCGCGTGACCGGCAAAGGGGGCTGTCCGCCCCCTCGCCACGGTCGCGGCTCGCCCCCGAAGGTTTTTATGCAATCGGGACCGGAGGATGAAGCCCGGCACAAGACCTTGCGTGCAACACGCGACCCCTCGCCATGAAGGACAATCCCTTCCGGAGGCTGGAGCGCGAACGCCGCACTCAGACGTAATCGGCGCGCGTCAGCCCGTATTTCGCCATCTTCTCGTTCAGCGTGCGGCGGGGCAGGCACAGTTCCTCCATCACCGACACGATGGACCCCTTGTGCCGGCGCATCGTGTTGTCGATCAGCATGCGTTCAAAGGCTTCGACATAGTCCTTGAGCGGCTTTCCCTCGGTGGTCAGGGCAGGTCCGGTTGCCTCGTTGTCGGCCATCAGAAGCGACGCAATGGACCCCGTGCCGCGACGGTTCTGCAGGATCGCGCGTTCGGCAATGTTTACAAGCTGGCGCACATTGCCCGGCCAGGGTGCCTGCAGCAGTTGTGCGGCCTCCTGTGCCGCCACCTGCGGCGCCTCACAGCCATATTCATCCGCGAACTGTTCCCCGAGCCGGGTGAAAAGCGTCAGGATGTCCTCCCCCCGCGCACGAAGCGGCGGACAGACGATGGTCATTGCCCCCAGCCGGTAGAACAGGTCAGGGCGCAGGATGTCTTCCAGCGTCTTGTCGGGTGCATGTTCGTTGCAGATCGCGATGAGCCGGGTCTCGGGCGGGCTGCCCTGTTCGTTTATCAGCGTCAGCAGCCGCGATTGCAGCGCATGGCTCAGGCTCTCGATGTCCTCAAGACAGAGCGTGCCACCGCGCGCCTCCTCCACCAGCGGCAGGCTGCTGCCTTCTTCCATCGGGCCGAACAGCCGGGCCGCGAGCTGGTCCTCGGACCAGGCGGCGCAAGAGATCGTCACGAATTTCTTGGACGCGCGCGGCCCCACGGCATGCAGCGCATGGGCCACCAATGTCTTGCCGGTGCCGGTCTCTCCGTCGATCAGCACATGGCTGTCGGCCTGTCCCAGATCGAGAATGTCCTCGCGCAGACGTTCCATCACCGGTGAATTGCCGATCAGCTTCTTCATCAGGACGGACCCGTCCGACAATTCCCGGCGCAGCGCGCGGTTGTCGAGCGTCATGCGCCGCGTATGGGTGGCCTTCTTGGTCAGTTCCGTCATCCGGTCGGGGTTGAAGGGCTTTTCGAGGAAATCATAAGCTCCGACCCGCATCGCCTCCACCGCCATAGGCACATCGCCATGGCCGGTAATCATGATGACGGGCAGGCCGCTGTCGAGGCTCATCAACCGCTTGAGAAACGCCATGCCGTCCATGCCGGGCATCTTGATGTCGCTCACCACCACGCCCGGATAATCGGGGGCGATGCTTTTGAGCGCCTCTTCCGCCGAAGCGAAGGTTTCCGTCTCGAACCCCGACAGCGCCAGCCACTGGCTGATCGATTGCCGCATGTCGGCCTCGTCATCGACGATCGCCACTTTCATCGCACGCGCCATGTCGCTCTACTCCGCTGCTGCAAGTTCAGACCCCAATATCGGAAGCCGCACCTCGAATACAGCCCCGCCACCCTCACCGTTGCGTGCGGTCAGCCGGCCGCCGAGGTCGGTCACGATGCCCGAGGAGATGGCAAGGCCGAGGCCGACGCCTTCGCCGGACTTCTTGGTGGTATAGAAAGGTTCGAAGAGGTTATCGAGGTCGGTGATGCCATGGCCATTGTCGCGCACCGCCAGCCGCACCGCCTGATCCACCGACAGGATCAGGTCTATCCGTGGCTCCGCCACGCCCTTGGTTGCATCCAGTGCATTGCGCAGAAGGTTGATGATGACCTGCTCCAGCCTGATCCGGTCCGCCATCACCATCACCGGGCTGCGCGGAACATTCCTCGTGATCTGGACAACGCGCGCCTTGAGTTGCGGTTCCATCATCGAGAGCGCAGAGGACAGGCTCGCGCGCAGATCCACCGGCTCGAAGGCCTCACCCCCCTTGCGGGCATAGGATTTGAGCTGGCGGGTAATCGCCCCCATCCGTTCGATCAGGTCGTCGATGCGCTGGAAGGAGGACAGCGCCTCCTCCGGGCGGCGGCGCTGGAGCAACAGCCGCGCCCCGGCCAGATAGGTTTTCATCGCGGCAAGCGGCTGGTTCAGTTCGTGACTGACCGCCGCCGACATCTCGCCCAAAGCCGCCAGTTTCGACGATTGCGCCAGCGTCAGTTCCGCCACCGCCAGATCCTTCTGCACCTTTTCACGCTGCGCGATCTCGCGTTGCAGGCGGGCATTCAGCAGGCGCAGTTCCGCGCTTTCACGCTGGAAGGAAATGCTTTGCGACCAGGCGCGGCGCGACAGGAAATAGAAGGTCAGCGCCAGCAGGATGGCAAAGCCCATGATTTCCAGCGCCAGAACGCCATTGACCCGCTCGCGCACCGAATCATAGGCGGTGAAGGTGACGATCCGCCAGCCCCGGAACGGCACCCGCGCCTCGGTGCGCATCACGGCCTGACCGCGCAGATAGGCGTCGGGCGGGTCATGCGCCCAGTCGGCGGTCGCCTGGATCGCGCGGCGGATGGCGGAAGGCGGCGACTGCACGGCCAGCGCCTCTGAAACCGTCAGCCCGCGCCAGCGCGGTTCGGTCGCAAGGATGACGCGGCCTTCACTGTCAGTCACCAGAACCGCATCCGTCAGCCCCGCCCAGGAGCGTTCGTATTTCACCAGATCGACCGCCACCACGATCACGCCGATCATCCGGTTGTCCGACAGGATCGCCCGTGAATAGGTGAAATCCACCGCCCCTGATTCTCGCCTTGCGGCGGTGAACACGGTATCCTTCATGCGCTGCGCATCGACGAAATAGGGCGAGGAGCGATGGTTCGAGCCCAGAAGATTGCGGTTCGTCGCCCCCACCGTTCGGCCCTCCCGGTCGAGAAGCAGGATCGAGGCCGCACCGATTTCGGCCTGAAAGGAGATCAACCGCGCCGATGTCCGGGAGAAGTTCCCTTCTGCCAGGGCCCGGATGAGTTCGGGGTCGCGTGCGAGCAGCAGGGGCACCACCGAATTGCGCTGCAACTCCGAAATGAGGTTGCCGGTGTAAAGCGCGAGCCGGACCTCGGCGCGGTTGCGCGTCGCTTCGGAAAACCGTTCCGTCAGCCAGTTGTTCGTGACAAGCACCACCCCCACCGCAATGAGAAACAACAGGACGACAAGAACCCGCGACCACCAGGGTTGCCGTCCGCCCGAGCCGCCTGCCTCGGCAGGGTCCGATGCGGCCCGGCCCCAGGTCGGGACGACGGGCTCGAATGCGAGAATGTGCCGGGGATCGCCCGTCTCTGCGCTGGCATCGCCCGGAGCATTGCCGGTGGCGGCCCCCGGGATGTCCGCGTTCGGGGAGGGAAGGTTCGCGGCGCGAACATCCGAAAGGCCGGAGTCCCGGCCATTTTCCGGATCGGATTCCCGAAACCGGATTGCCGGTTGCGGGTCCGGCATGTCTGCCCCCTCCGCGCGGCCCGAAACCGAACCCGTCCCGGTCCCATCGGGTGCAAGGCGCGCGCCATCCCCGGCCTGCGCAGGCGCGGGGTCCGTCGGTCCGGGAGCCTCCGGATCAGGAGGCAATGGGCGCTGGTTGTCCGTCATTGCACAACTCTAGGCCTCTGCCGGACCGATCTCAAGCCGGGAGGCAGGCTGGCCGCGGTCAGGCCGCCACCAGCGACGCGACCACAGAGCGGAAAAGCACCGAGCCGTCGGCGGAACCCTGCGCAGCGTCAATGGCGCGCTCGGGATGCGGCATCATCCCCAGAACGCGGCGGTTTTCCGACAGGATCCCTGCGATGTCATGGGCGGATCCGTTCAGAGTGTCGGTGTAGCGGAAGGCCACGCGCGACTCTGCCTCCAGCCGTGCGAGCGTTTCGGCATCGGCATTGTAATTGCCATCGTGATGGGCCACCGGCAGCGTGATCCGTGCGCCTGCCGCCCAGCCAGAGGTGAAGGCACTGTCCGCCGTCGCGACCTCGAGCCCGACGGGTTTGCAGATGAACCGCAGACCCGCATTGCGCATCAGAACGCCGGGCAGAAGCCCCATCTCGGTCAGCACCTGAAAGCCGTTGCAGATACCCAGCACATAGCCGCCCGCAGCCGCATGGGCGCGCACCGCAGCACCGATGGGTGATTGCGCGGCGATGGCACCGCAGCGCAGATAGTCGCCGAAGGAAAATCCCCCCGGAACAGCGACCAGATCGACCCCCGCAGGCAGTGCGCTGTCCTTGTGCCAGATGCGCACCACATCCGCGCCCGCCGCCTCGAAGGCCACCGCCAGATCGCGGTCGCAGTTGGAACCCGGAAAGGTGATTACGGCGGCTTTCATCGGCGCGGTCCTTTATTGGGAAAGGCTGGGGTTGGGAAGGGCTGGGGCTGGATTGGCGACGCCATAGCGCAAGACGCAGGCCCTTTCCAGCCCACCCTTTCCCGCAGGGACGGAAAAACTGCAACCGCCTATAACCGGGCTTGCACTCCGGGATGGCCGGGTGAACCATGCGGCAACCCGGACCGACCCGAAAGCTCCCCGATGTATCTGCCACCCCATTTTCACGAAACCGACCCGTCGGAAATCGCCGGGTTGATCGACGCCTTCCCGCTGGCCGCACTGGTGGCCCAGACAGCCGGCGGGCTGGTGGCCAATCACCTGCCCCTGCTGCGCGCGCCGGATGGCGACCTGATCGGCCATGTTGCACGGGCCAATGACATTCATCGCCTGCTGGAGGATGGGCAGGAGGTGATGGCGATTTTCAGGGGCGAGGAGGCCTATGTCACGCCGAACGCCTATCCGTCCAAGGCAGAGCATCACCGCGCCGTGCCGACCTGGAACTATCAGGTGGTGCATGTCCAGGGCACCATTGCCTTTCGCCATGACGACCATGCCAAACGCGCTGCGGTGGCCTTGCTGACGCGCGACCACGAGCGGCGCGTCAACGGACCCGCGGCGTGGAAAATGGCCGACGCGCCTTCCGATTACATCGCGGGGATGCTGGAGGAGATCGTGGCCTTCCGCATCACGCCCACGAGAACGATCGCGAAATCGAAGCTGAGCCAGAACCGCGCGCAGGCCGATCATGCCGGAGTGGTCGACAATCTGACAGCGCGGGGCAAGGCGGGGCTCGCGCAGGCAATGCTCCGCCATCAGAGCTGAAGCGCAGAGGGAGGGGCGCTGCCCCTCGCGGCCCTTGGCCGCTCACCCCGAGGTATTTTGACCAAGATGAGAGCCGCGCGCGAAGGGCGGGGGCGCGGCGGGGTCATTAACGGGGCGCGAGACCTTCGGTGCGCAGATCCACGACGCGGCCTTCGGAGGCCGAACGTTGCGCGGCAAGCCCCATCGCGACGGCCCACCAGCCATCGGTCAGGCTGACCTCGGGGGCGTCCCCGGACGCCACCACGAGGGCAAAGCCCCGATGCTGGTAGAAGGTCGATCCGTTGTGGTCGCCCGCCGCAAGCAGGGCCGGATCGACCGGAACCTCCAGCATGCGCGGCCCCTTGGGGCTGCGGGGGCTGACGATAACCTGCGGGACGGGGGGGGCGCCCAGATGCGCAGGCCAGAACCGGCCTGGCCCGGGCACGAGGCATTCGATCTTGCCTGTCGGTCCGACCGCACTGATTTCCTCCTGATAGCGCGCACCTTCGGCGAACATGCACAGCTCCAGCAGGGCCCGGAGTCCGTTCTCGAAATCGACGATCACATAGGCATTGTCCCAGATGTCGGGGGTGGCACCGTCATAGGTCTCATCCAGATGGTTCACGCCCTGGCCGCCGCTCGCCATCACGCGGACCGGATCACAGCCTGCGATCAGCCGCATGAGATCGAAGAAATGACAGCATTTCTCGACGAGCGTGCCGCCGGTGTTGCGGTTGAAGCGGTTCCAGTCGCCGACCTTTGGCAGGAAAGGAAAACGGTGTTCGCGGATCGTGAGCATCCGCACGCCGCCGGTCGTGGCCTGTGCCTCGGCGATCAGTCGGGCGACAGGTGGCATGTAGCGGTATTCCATCGCGACCCAGAGCGGCGCGGGATAGGTCGCTTTCAATGCGGCGAGGCGTCCGGTGTCGGTGGCATCGGTAAAGAGCGGCTTTTCGCACAGCACCGGCAGGGGGCGGGTGGCGGCGATCTGTTCCAGTTGGTCCAGATGCAGGTGGTTGGGGCTGGCGACCAGCAGGGCGTTGACCGCCTCCACCGCCAGGAGGTCCGCCACCGATGCGACCATCCGCGCGCCCGGGGCAAGGGCCGCCGCCGCAGCCGCCATCCCGGGGTCCGGTTCGAAGACGGCCACGACCTCCGCCTCTGACAGTAGGGCGATATTGCGCAGATGTTCCTGCCCCATCATGCCGCAGCCGATGATGCCGTAACGCACTGGTTTCACTTGGGACACTCCCTGTCTGAACAATCCGCCGTCATTTCATCCGGGTGACGAAATGCACCTTTTCCGGGTCGAACCACGTGCGCGAGGCCTCGGCCCGCGCGCCATCCTGTGCCCAGGAAATTCGGGTGACAAGCGGCAGCAGGCGCCCCGCCGGACCCGGAAATTCAGGCGGTGACCAGTCCGGCAAGGCCCCCTGCCCCACCCGGTCCTCGGCGCGCACGATCCAGAGATTAAGCCGCGTGCGGTAATGCAGATAGAGCGATTCCGACAGGTCGGCCGCCGCGATGCTTTCTGTATAATCGCCGTCGAGCCAGATCTCCTCCACTGCCGCCACGACGCCGGACAGGAAGCGCAGGCGGCGGATGCGGTGGCCTTCGGTGCTGCTGCCGAAGGCGGGCAGGCCGGGGTCTTTGGTCAGCCGGTCGACCGACAGAACCTTCGCCGTCGGCAGGCCGCCACCGCCCACCAGTTCCAGCCGGAACATCGCATAGACGCTTTCGGGCGAGGCCGAGGCGCGGATGTAATTGCCCGACCCCTGCCGACGTTCCAGAAGCCTCTTGTCGGTCAACTCCTTCAGCGCCGCGCGCAAGGTGCCGACCGCGATTCCGAGGCTGGCCGCCATGTCGCGTTCGGGCGGCAGCCGCTCGCCGTCAATCAGCCGCCCCGCCGCGATGTCACGGATCAGAAGCTCGGTGATCTGCTGGTAGAGCGGGAGGGAACCGGGGTTTGCCATGGGTCACATTGATAATTGATACACTATTGATCTACATTTTCCGGAATGCTACGCAAGGGAAAAGATGTATCCGGGGGATCAGATTCGCATGACCGTCGTTCCTGTCACATCTGACGCCCTGGAGGCTTGCGAAGTGTCCTGGTTCGCAGCGCTCTGTTCGGATGATTACGAATATCTCGGCGTGCCGGACGGGCGGCTGCGGTCAAGCTGGGAGCATTGTTCCGCCATCGTGAAACGGGCCGAGGCGCATGGGTTCCGCAATATCCTGTGTCCCTCCTCCTATCAGGTCGGGCAGGACACGCTGTCCTTCGTGGCGGGCTGCGCACCGATCACGGACCGGATCAATTTCCTTGCTGCCATCCGCTGCGGGGAAATGCACCCCGTCATGCTGGCGCGCACGGTGGCGACGCTGGACCACATGCTGAAGGGGCGGCTGACGCTGAATGTCATTTCGTCCGATTTTCCGGGCCAGCGCGAGGACAGCGCCTATCGCTATCGCCGCAGCCATGAGGTCGTGGAGATTCTGCGGCAAGCCTGGACGCGGGATGAAATCGACTATCACGGCCAGATCTATGACCTGACAAAACTGCCCGCGGACCCTGCCAAGCCCTACCAACAGAATGGCGGGCCGCTGCTTTACTTCGGGGGTTACAGCCCGGATGCGCTGGAACTGTGCGGCGCGCAATGCGACGTCTATCTGATGTGGCCGGAACCGAAGGAAATGCTGGCGCAGCGGATGCGTGACGTTCACGCGCGCGCCACAGCACATGGCCGGACACTGGATTACGGTTTGCGCGTCCACATGATCGTGCGCGACACCGAGGCCGAGGCGCGGGACTATGCCGACCACATCGCCTCGAAGCTCGACGATGAATACGGGCAGTTGATCCGCAACCGGGCGCATGATTCCATCTCGCTCGGCGTGGCGCATCAGGCGCGCGCCCGCGAACTGGCCGACCAGTTCGGCTATATCGAGCCGCATCTGTGGACGGGCATCGGGCGGGCGCGGTCGGGCTGCGGGGCGGCGCTTGTCGGGTCAGTCGATCAGGTTATGTCGGAAATCGAGGCCTATCGTAAAATGGGCATCCGCGCCTTCATCTTTTCCGGCTATCCGCATCTGGATGAGGCCGATCATTTTGGAACCAAGGTCATGCCGCATCTGAAAACCTGCTCGCTTCCCCATGAATATGGCCGTGTGCCAACACAAGCGCCCGCAACGCCACTGGGCAACGGGGTGCGGCGCTGATGGAACGGGTCACGCTGGGAACGGTCAGCCTGTCGCGCATCGTGTATGGCATGTGGCGCATCGGGGATGATGAGAACACCTCGCGCGCCCATATCCGCGCCAAGGTCGAAAGCTGTCTGGAACAGGGCATCACGACGATCGATCAGGCCGATATTTACGGTGGTTATACCGCCGAGGCGATGCTGGGCGGGGTGCTGCGCGAGACCCCTGCCCTGCGCGACCGGATCGAGATTGTCACGAAATGCGACATTGTGGCCCCGGTGGGCCGCCATTCGGGTGCGCGGGTCAAACATTACGACACCTCTGCCGCGCATATCACGGCCAGCGTGGAGGCCAGCCTGCGCGACCTTGCCACCGACCGGATCGACCTGTTGCTGATCCACCGGCCCGACCCCTTGATGGACCACCACGAAACCGGCGCCTGTCTGGATGCGCTGGTGGCCGGCGGCAAGGTGCGCGCGGTTGGCGTTTCCAACTTCCGGCCATGGGATTTCACCCTGCTGCAATCGGCGATGGCCACGCCGCTGGTCACCAACCAGATCGAGTTGAGCCTGCTGGTGCATCACGGTTTCACCAATGGCGACATCGCCTTTCATCAGGAACGCGGATTGCCCCCGATGGCCTGGTCGCCATTGGGCGGGGGCCGGTTGCTGGCGGAGTCTCCGGCGGCGCTGCGCGCCCGGATGGATGCGCTGGCCGTCGAACAGGGCACCGACTGGTCGGCCATTGCGGTCGCCTGGCTCTTGCGGCACCCCTGCCGTATCCTGCCGGTGATGGGCACCAACAGCCTTGCACGCATCGCCCGGCTGGGCGAGGCGGCAGACGTCGACATGGACCGCCAGACATGGTTTGAGCTTTATACGCTCGCCCTCGGCCACGAGGTGCCCTGATGCCGGACGGAGGCCAGATGCCAGACATTCCGATCATTCCCGACGCCGAAGATGCCCGCAGCTTTCGCGACGCATTGGGGCGGTTCGCAACCGGAGTGACCGTTGTGACCACCGCAGGGCCGGACGGCCCGATGGGATTCACCGCCAACAGCTTTGCCTCGGTGTCGCTCGATCCGCCGCTGGTGCTGTGGTCGCCCGCGCGCGCCTCGTCGCGCTTTGAACTCTTTGCCGAGGCCCGGCATTTCGCGATCCATGTGCTTGCCGCCGAGGATGCCGTGCTTTGCGCACGCTTCGCGCGGGGCGGCGAAGGCTTCGATGGCCTGCCCACCGATTACAGCCCCGAGGGCATCCCGCTGATCCCCGGAACACTCGCCCGTTACGAATGTGTGCAACATGCCACCCATGACGGCGGCGACCACCTTGTCATTCTGGGCCGTGTCCTGCGCTTTGCCGCGCGGGAGGGTTCGCCCTTGTTGTTCAGTCAGGGCCGCTATGGCGGCTTTACCAGTTCGGGCTGAAAGGCCCCTGCCGGGACGGTCCGCCAAGAGACCGCCCGGCGCATCAGGGAGGAGGAAACGCCATGACCGCACTTGTCGGTCTGACACGCCTGTTGGGCGTGGTGAATGCGGCGATGCTGGCCGCCGGGCGCTGGCTTGGCGTGGCCTGCGTCGCACTGATGGTGCTGTTCATCCTCGTGCAGGTGTTTTTCCGCTATGTGCTGGGCAATGCCCTGCCCTGGTCCGAGGAAGCCGCGCGCTTCCTGATGCTCTGGATGACCGGGCTGATGGCGCCAACCGCGTTCCGGCGGGGCGGGTTCGTGTCCATAGACCTTGTGATGATGATGATGCCGCGCGTTGTGGCCGCGCTGGTGCAACTGGTGCTGCTGTGCCTGTCGCTCGCCGTTCTGCTGATGGGCATGCGGATCGGCTGGGCCGAGGTCACGGGCTTTGGCGGGCGGTTTGCCACCGATGCGCTCTGGGTGCCGCTGAACCTCGGCTTTTCCGAATGGATGAAGGTGCCGCGAAGCTGGGCCATGGCCTCGCTCGCCACCGGGGTCACGATGCTGGTGGCGGTCAATGTCGAGTTGATCCTGCGCAGTCTTGTGCAGCTTTTCGGCGGGGGCGAGCGGCTGCCTGTCATCCCTGACTCCGCAACGATGGGGGCCGAGTGATGCTGTCGCTGTTCCTGCCCCTGTTCCTGATCTTCCTCTTTGTCGGCCTGCCGGTGTTTTTCGGGCTGATCGCGGCGCCCGGCATATTGTTGCTCCTGAACGGGCAGGAACGCGATGTCGTGCTGCTCTATCGCAATGTCTATAACGGGATGGACAGTTTCCCGCTGATGGCGATCCCGTTCTTCATGCTGGCGGGTGAGGTGATGAACCGGTCCAACATCACGCTGCGGCTGGTGGAATTTTCCCAGGCGATGATCGGGCATCTGCGGGGCGGGCTCGCGCATGTCAACGTGCTGTCCTCGATGCTCTTTGCGGGGCTTTCGGGCTCGGCGGTGGCGGATGTCTCGGCGCTTGGGTCGATGCTGATCCCGGCGATGGAAAAGAACGGCTATTCGCGCAAGTTCGCGGCGGCGGTGACGGCGGCGAGTTCCATCATCGGGCCGATCATCCCGCCCTCGGGCATCATGATCATCTATGCCTATGTGATGGGAGAAAGTGTGGCGGCGCTGTTCCTTGCGGGCATCGTGCCGGGGATCATGCTGGGCGTGGGGCTGATGATCACGATCCGGGTGCTGGCGGACCGCTACGACCTGCCCGCCGCCTCGCGCCGTGCGACCTGGGGCGAAAAGGGACAGGCGAGCCTCAAGGCGATCTGGCCGCTCCTGACCCCGGTCATCATTCTGGGGGGGATCCTTGGGGGCATCTTCACGCCGACCGAGGCGGCGGCGGTGGCCGTGGGCTATGCGGTGCTGATCGGCCTTTTCGTGATGCGCACGCTGACCTTCCGCGACCTGCCGGATGTGATGATGCGGGCGGGGCTGACCTCGGCTGTGGTCTTGCTGCTGGTCGGTGCCGCGATGGCCTTCAAGACGGTGGCGAGCCTTGCGCGCACCCCCGAAACCATGGCCGCGCTGATCCTCGGGCTGTCGGACAACCCGCTGATCCTGCTGTTCCTCATCAACCTTCTGCTGTTTCTGGTGGGGATGTTTCTGGATGCCGGCCCCGCGATCATCATTCTGGGGCCGATCCTCGGGCCGATCTTCACCTCGCTTGGGGTGGATTCGGTGCATTTCGCCATCATCATGGCGGTGAACCTGACCGTGGGCCTGCTGACACCCCCGATGGGGCTGGTGCTGTTCGTCACCTCCTCGGTATCAGGCTTGCGGGTGGAAACCGTGGCCCGCGCCATAATGCCCTTTCTGGTGGTGCAGGTCGCCGTGATCTTCCTCATCACCTATTTCCCCGTCTTTACGATGACGGTGCCGCGCTTTTTCGGCTTCGTCCAATGACCCCAAGACATGACACCCAAGGGAGGAAACCCATGTTCAAGACCTTGCTGAAATCCGCGATGCTGGCGGGCCTTCTGTCCGGCACTGCCGCCACCGCCTTTGCACAGGACATCGTGCTGCGCGCCACGGCCAATTCCAACACCGATGACGAGGATTACGACGGACTCGTCGTGTTCAAGAACTATGTCGAGAATGCCTCCAACGGCACCATCGGGGTGGAGCTTTTCATCGGCACCCAGCTTTGCGCCACCGGGCAGGAATGCCTCGCGGGCGTCGCGGACGGGTCCATCGACATCTATATCTCCACCTCCGGCGGGGCGGCAGGGATCTTTCCCTATATCCAGGTTCTCGACCTGCCCTATCTGATGAGCGATGACCGCGTGGCCGAGGCGGTGCTGTCGGGCGATTTCGTGCGCTTCCTGCGGACCAAGGTGCTGGCCGACAGCGATGACACGATCCGGCTGATGACGGTGGGCAATACCGGGGGCTGGCGCAACTATGCCAACACCAAGCGTCGGATCACCGGGCCGGAGGAACTGGCGGGGCTGAAGATGCGCACGGTTCCCGCCGACCTGCCGCAAGAACTGGCCAAGGGTCTGGGCGCCGCCCCCACACCGATCGCATGGCCGGAGCTGTTCACCTCATTGCAGACCGGCGTGGTGGAAGGCACCGCCAACGGCATCACCGACATCATGAACATGAAGTTTCCCGATGCCGGGCTGAAATACCTCACGCTGGACGGCCACAGCTATATGGGTGCCTTCTGGTGGATGACCAATGCACGCTTTCAGGGCATGACCGATGCGCAGAAGGCCGTGATCCTTGACGGCTTCGCGGCGCTGCAACAGGCGACCTTCGCCAGCCCCAAGCGCAAGGAAATTCAGGCCTATGCCGATTTCCGCGCGGCGGGGGGTGACATCTATGTGCCCTCGCCCGAGGAAAAGGAGGCGTTCAAGACCGCCGCCGCCCCGGTGTTCGACTGGTTCCGCACCAATGTCGCGGGCGGGGCGGAAACGCTGGACGCTTTCGAGGCGGCCGTGACCGAGGCCACCGCCCGGATCGAGGCCGAACGCGCCGCCGATCTTCAATAACTGCCCGGTCAACGGGCAAACCGCCCCTTGCGGGGCAAACCTGCGGGCGGCCTTTCACGGGGTCGTCCGATTTTTTAGCCCTCTCCGGGTAATATGATCCGTTTCTTGAATATGTGCCTATTGCCGATTAGATTGTCCCGATACCCCGCGAAAGGCGCGTTCCCATGTCCTTTGACAGCAAGTTCACCGGTTTCAGTGCGGACACGCATCCCGCTGTGCCCTGCGACGCGCTGCCCGCCGATGACATGATGCAGAAGGCCGAGGATGCGGCGGCCTTTCTCAAGGCCCTGTCGCATGAGGGGCGCTTGATGATCCTGTGCAACCTGATCGGCGGCGAGAAATCGGTCGGCGAGCTGGAATCCGCGCTCGGCTCGCGGCAGGCGGCGGTCAGCCAGCAGCTTGCGCGCTTGCGGCTGGAGGGGCTGGTGTCCTGCCGCCGCGACGGCAAGACGATCTTCTATTCGATCCAGGATCCGAAAGTGACCCGGATGATCGCCCTCATGTATGACATGTTCTGCCGGTGACGCGACAGACCGGCACCACCCGCCCGCTTTCCGGGCCCATCACATGAGGGGCGCGAACGGCTCCAGATCCGAGGCCAAAAGTCCGCTGAACAGGATCGCCACCGCGCAGCCATCCTGCATGACCTGCACGTCATTATCCACAAGACGGTCATTCCCTGACCCGCCGAACAACAGATCATTGACGTCAAACCCTGCCACGTTTCGTAGTTCGCCCTGAACAACCTCCATACCATTGATTTTGCGCTGAAACGTTGCGGTTTTTCTCGCCATGGCCTGCAGTGTTTTGTATGATTTCCTTCAAACCCCTGCAATTTTGGTCCCGCC
>JBKBNP010000019.1:0-75584 GCA_046295215.1 Pseudorhodobacter sp.
GGGCGGGACCAAAATTGCAGGGGTTTGAAGGAAATCATACAAAACACTGCAGGCCATGGCGAGAAAAACCACAACGTTTCAGCGCAAAATCAATGGTATGGAGGTTGTTCAGGGCGAACCAGATAGAGGCGCTGGACCCCCATGGGCAGAAGGTCGAGATCGACGTGGACCGGGCAAGCGGAGAGACCCTGCGCGAACGTCCCGACAATTGATCCCGGCTCCGGTCGGGGGGCGAATTGCCCCCCGCGCCCGCCCGATCACTCCCGCAGCCGGAACCGCTGGATCTTGCCGGTCTGCGTCTTGGGCAACGCCCCCACGAACAGCACCTTGCGCGGGTATTTGTAGGGCGCGATCGTCGCTTTGACATGGTCCTGCAATCGCTTCACGGTTGCCTCATCGGCCGCCACGCCATCGCTCAGCACGACATGGGCGACGACGATCTGGCCACGCGCCTCATCCGGCGCGCCCACCACGGCACATTCGGCGACATCGGGATGCGACAGCAGAGCCGCCTCCACATCCGGCCCCGCGATGTTGTAACCCGCCGACACGATCATGTCGTCGGTGCGGGCGGCAAAGTGGAAATGCCCGTCCTCCCCCTGCCAGAAGGCATCGCCTGTCAGGTTCCAGCCATTCTGCACATAGCCGCGCTGACGGTCATCGGCCATATAGCGGCATCCGGTCGGGCCGCGCACGGCCAGCCGCCCGACCTCGCCGCGCGGCACCTCGCGTCCCGCCTCATCCACGATCCGCGCCTCATACCCCGTCACGGGCCGCCCGGTGCAGCCCGGGCGATGGTCGGAAAAGCGGTTCGAGAGGAAAATATGCAGCATCTCGGTCGCGCCGATCCCGTCCAGCATCGGCTTGCCGGTCCGGTCCATCCATTCGGCATAGATCGGGGCGGGCAGCGTCTCCCCCGCCGACACCGCCGCACGCAAGCTGGACAGGTCCGCGCCCTCCTCCATCGCCTTGAGCATCACACGGTAGGCGGTAGGCGCGGTGAAACAGACAGTCGCGCGGTATTTCTGGATGATCTCGATCAGGTTCGGCGGCGAGGCGTTTTCCAGCAGGCAGGCCGCCGCCCCGAAACGCAAGGGAAAGACCGCCAGCCCGCCCAGCCCGAAGGTGAAGGCGAGCGGCGGCGAGCCGACGAACACATCCTCCGGCGTGACGTTCAGCACCTCGCGCGCATATCCATCCGCAATGATAAGCAGATCGCGGTGAAAATGCATCGTGGCTTTCGGTTCCCCGGTGGTGCCCGACGTGAAGCCCAGAAGCGCCACATCGTCCCGCCCCGTCCGCGCCGCCTGAAACCGCACCGGCTTGCCCAGGGCTGCACGGTCAAGCTCCGCCTCGTGGTTCGCCGTGCCGTCGAATGCCACCACCTTGCGCAGAACGGTCGATGATCCTGCGCAGGCCACCATCTCCTCCATCAGCCGCGCATCGCACAGCGCCAGCCCGATCTGCGCCTTGTCCACGATCTTGCCCAACTCGCCCGCCCGCAGCATCGGCATGGTGTTCACGACCACCGCCCCCGCCTTGGTCGCCGCCAGCCAGGCCGCCACCATCGCCGGATTGTTGGCCGACCGGATCAGGATGCGATGGCCCGGTTTGACGCCGTAATCCTCCACCAGCGCATGCGCGATGCGGTTGGTCCAGTCCGACAATTCCTTGTAAGTGCGGATGCGCCCGTTGCCGATCAGCGCGGTATGGTCGCCAAAGCCGCGCTCCACCATCCGGTCGGTCAGCTCCACCCCGGCATTGAGCCATTCGGGATAGTCGAAGCCCGCGACATTTATCTCCGGCCAGTCCTCTGCGGGCGGCAGCCGGTCGCGGGTGAAGCTGTCGATATGTCCGCTGGGTCCAAGCTGCATGATTGCCCTCTCAGGTCTGGGGTCCGGTTTGGGGGATAACGGCGGTGGCCTCGATCTCGACCTTGGCGCGGTCCTCGACCAGCGCCACGACCTGCACCAGCGCCATGGCGGGATAGTTGCGCCCGATGATGTCCTTGTAGGCGCGGCCCAGATCCTTGAGGCTGGCCAGGTATTCGGCCTTGTCGGTCACATACCAGGTCAGCCGCACCAGATGTTCCGGTCCCGCCCCCGCCTCGGCCAGCACCGCCACGATATTGCGCAGCGCCTGCGCGGTCTGGCCCGCGAAATCGTCTGTCTCGAACGCCTGATCGGCGTTCCAGCCGACCATGCCGCCGGTGAACACCATCCGCCCCGAGGCCGCCATGCCGTTGGAATAGCCGATGGCGGGCTTCCAGTTTCGCGGATGCAAGATGTCATGCGGGTTGCTCATGCCTAGCTCCTTTCCATGAAATCGGTCAGGCGGGCGCGCAGCGTTTCGGGCCAGGGCTCCGCCCGCCCCTCCGCGCTGATCCAGACCAGTGTGAAATCGGCCTCCAGCCGGGTAATTCCCCCCGCCTCCGCCGCAATGTGGAACCCGACCGAGGCGCCCCCCACCCGCGTCACCGCCAGCGTGAAGCGCAGCTTTTCCCCCAGCCGCGAGGGCGCGTGGAAATCCAAAGCGATGCGCACCGTGGGCACGCCACGCCCCTCCTCCAGCGTGATGCGGGAAAACGGGTAGTGCAGCACATCGGCAAAGAAATTCTCCACCACCGAGTTGGTCATCTCGAAATAGCGGGGGTAGAAAACGATCCCCGCCGGGTCGCAATGGTTGAACTCGATGGCGATGATGCGGTCATAGGTCATGCGAGCATACTCCGCGCGATGACGATGCGCTGCACGTCGGACGCTCCTTCATAGATGCGCAGCGCGCGGATCTCGCGATAGAGGCTTTCCACGGCAAAGCCCTGCCGCACCCCGTCGCCGCCGTGCAGTTGCACGGCCATGTCGATCACCCGCTGCGCGGCCTCGGTCGCGTGCAGTTTCGCCATCGCCGCCTCGCGCGTCACGCGGGCAGCACCCATGTCCTTGACCCAGGCCGCGCGGTAAACCAGCAGGGCCGAGGCGTCGATCTCCAGCGCCATATCGGCCAGATGCCCCTGCACCAACTGAAGGCTGGCCAGTGGCTCCCCCCCGATCCGCCGCGCCTGCACGCGGCCCAGCGCCTCGTCCAGCGCGCGCCGCGCAAAGCCCAAGGCCGCCGCCCCCACGGTGGACCGGAACACATCCAGCACCGACATGGCGATCCTGAACCCGTCGCCTGC
The DNA here is from genome assembly GCA_046295215.1 of Pseudorhodobacter sp. Taxonomy (GTDB): domain Bacteria; phylum Pseudomonadota; class Alphaproteobacteria; order Rhodobacterales; family Rhodobacteraceae; genus Szabonella. The sequence continues at coordinate 3,176 of JBKBNP010000019.1, forward strand.
CCGGCCGATCAGCGCCTCCTCGGGCAAGACCACGCCCGCCAGCCGCAGATGCGCCAAGGGATGCGGTGCGATCACCTCGATCCGCTCCACCACCTCCAGCCCCGCCACATCGGCGTGCATCAGAAAGGCCGACAGGCCCTTCGCCCCCGGTGCCTCCCCCGTGCGGGCAAAGACGACATAGACATCGGCAATCCCGCCATTGGAGATATAGGTTTTTTCCCCCGACAGCCTCCAGCCCCCCGGCACCCGCTCCGCCGAGGTCGCGGTCGCCGCCACATCCGACCCGGCGGCAGGCTCGGTCAGCGCAAATCCCGAAATCGCCGTCCCCGTCCGCGTCCGGTCCAGCCATGCCCGCTGGCCGGGCGTGCCGAACAGGCTCACCGCGCCCATCCCCAGCCCCTGCATCGCAAAGGCGAAATCCGCCAGCCCGTCATGCCGCGCCAGCGTCTCGCGGATCAGACACAGCGACCGCACATCCAGCCGCTCGCCCTCCCCGGCCCCGCTGTGGCGCAGAAACCCCGCCGTGCCCAGCGCCGCCACCAACCCCCGACAGGCCGCATCCACGTCACCATGATCCACCGGCAGATTGGCGGCGCACCACGCTTCCAGCGCCGCCCGCAACTCGCGGTGGCGCGGCTCGAAAAACGGCCAGTCCAGAAATGTCTCATCCGCCATCGCGAAAACTGCCTTTCATCTTGGCCCAAATACCTCGGGGGTGCGGGGGCTGGCCCCCGCTTCGCCGGTCAATTCCCCTCGAACACCGGCTTTTCCTTGGCCACAAAGGCCCGGTAGGCACGCTCGAAATCGCGGGTCTGCATGCAGATCGCCTGCGCCTGCGCCTCGGCCTCGATCGCCTGCTCCAACCCCATGTTCCATTCCTGATTGATCTGCGTCTTGGTGATCCCATGGGCAAAACAGGGCCCCGAGGCGAGGCGGCGCGCCAGCGCCATCGCCTCCGCCTCCAGCACCTCCGCATCATGCAGCGCGTTCCAGAAGCCCCAGCGTTCCCCCTCCGCCGCCGTCATCACCCGCCCGGTATAGAGCAGTTCCGCCGCCCGCCCCTGCCCGATGATACGCGGCAGCATGGCGCAAGCACCCATGTCGCAGCCCGCCAGCCCGACGCGGGTGAAGAGGAACGCGCATTTCGCCTCCGGACTGGCCAGCCGCAGGTCGGACGCCATGGCGATGATTGCCCCCGCCCCCACGCAAACCCCGTCCACGGCGGCAATCACCGGCTTGGTGCAGCCGATCATCGCCTTGACCAGATCGCCCGTCATCCGGGTGAAGGCCAGAAGGCCCTTCATGTCCATCCCCACCAGCGGGCCGATGATGTCATGCACATCCCCGCCCGAACAGAAATTCCCGCCATTCGACGCGAAAACCACCACATCCACATCCGCCGCATAGGGCAGCGCGCGGAACAGGTCGCGCAATTCGGCATAGCTCTCGAAGGTCAGCGGGTTCTTGCGATCGGGCCGGTCCAGCCGGATCGTGGCCACCCGGCCCTCCATCTGCCACAGGAAATGCTGCGGTTTCAGATCGGCAAGTCTCGTCATTCGCTCCCCTTCCCAGCCTGTCCGGGCCGCAATGTTTTCAGGATCGCGGTCAGCGTCTCCACCTCCGCCTCGCCAAGAGCGGCAAAGAGCCGGTTCACCTCCCCCTCGTGATCCTCTGCCTGCATCTCGAAGGCGCGCAGCCCTTCCTCGGTCAGCGCCACATGCACCGTGCGCCGGTCGGTCGGCAGGGGCGTGCGCTTTGCCAGCCCGTCCTTTTCCAGCCGGTCCACCACCGCCGTCGCATTGCCGTTCGACACCAGCAGCATCCGCGACAGCTCGCTCATCGTCACCCCTTCCCGCCTGCGCCAGAGGGCTGCCATCACGTCGAAGCGGGGCAGGGTCGTGTCATGGTTCAGCCGCAGATGTTCGCGCAGATGCGATTCCGCCGCGCGTGTCACTCCCAAGAGGCGGATCCACAGTTTCAGCCGCCGTTTCGACAAGGGGTCGGGAAGAGCGTCCTTCATGCCTCGCCCCCCGTCAGCGCCATGGCGTGCCCGTTGACCGAGGCCGCCCCCGGTGACGCAAGATAAACCGCCGCCGCCGCGACCTCCACGGGCAGGATCATCCGCCCCATGGGGTTGCCCGAAACCACCTCCGCCAGCGCCTCGGCTTCCGTGATCCCGCGCCGCGCCTGCACCGCCTGCACTGCCGCGCGGCCCATGTCGGTTTCGACAAACCCGGGGCAGATCGCATTGCAGGTGATGCCACGGCCCGCCACATCCAGCGCCACCGACCGCACCAGCCCGATCACCCCATGCTTGGCCGCCGTATAGGCCGGGACCGTCGCCGCCCCCTTCAGCCCAGCGACGGATGCGATGGCAATCAGCCGCCCGCCCGGCCCCATCCCGCGTAACCCCTCGCGGAAGGTGAGGAAGGTTCCGGTCAGATTGACCGCCAGCGTCGCGTTCCAATCCGCAAGCGAAACCCGCGCGATGCGCCCCGCCGACCCGCCACCCGCATTCGCAATGACCACATCGAAAGGCGCGTCGAACAGGGCCGCAACCTGCGCTTCGTCGGTCACATCGGCCACGCGCGCCACCATGCCCCGCCCCGCATCGGTTTCGGCCAGCGCCTCGGCCCGCCGCCCAGTGATCGTGACATGGTCGCCTGCATCCGAAAACGCGCGTGCGATGGCGCGCCCGATGCCCGAGCCGCCGCCCGTTACCAGAACCCGTCTGCCCGGCACCACGGTCATGCCCTTATCGCCTCTGCCGATTTTTCGGCCAGCCTGCGGGCCTGATCGGCCCCGGCGAGGTAGGGCAGCGGCCATTGCGCACGCCCGTCGCCCAACGCCACGGCCGCGTGCAGCGTCCAGTAGGGGTCCGCCAGATGCGGACGCGCAAGGCACACGAGATCCGCCCGTCCCGCCATCAGGATTGAATTCACATGGTCAGGTTCAGTGATATTGCCCACGGCCATGGTGGCAATCCCCGCCTCGTTGCGGATCCGGTCCGAAAACGGTGTCTGGAACATGCGACCATAGACGGGGCGGGCGTCGGTGCTGGTCTGGCCCGCGCTCACATCAATGATGTCGGCCCCCGCCGCATGGAAGGCGCGCGCGATCTGCACGGCCTCCTCGGGCGTCACGCCGTCCTCGCCGACCCAGTCATTCGCAGAAATCCGCACCGCCATCGGTTTTTTGGCCGGCCAGACCGCGCGCATCGCGGCAAACACCTCCAGCGGCCAGCGCACCCGGTTCTCCAGACTGCCGCCATAGTTATCCGTGCGGATGTTCGATTTGGGCGAGATGAAGCTGGAAATCAGATAGCCATGCGCCGCGTGGAGTTCGATCATGTCAAAGCCCGCGCGCGCGGCCATTTCCGCCGCCGCCACGAATTGTGCCGTCACGGCATCCATATCCGCGCGGTCCATCGCCTTTGGCACCGCATTTCCGGGCGACCACGGCAAGGCCGAAGCCGAAAGGATCGGCCAGTTGCCCGAGGTCAGCGGCGCATCCATCTTTTCCCAGCCAAGCTGCGTGGACCCTTTGCGTCCCGAATGGCCGATCTGGCAGCAGATCCTGGCCTGAGTTTCATCATGGACAAAATCGACCAGCCGTTTCCACGCCGCCTCGTGCTCCGGCGCATAGAGGCCGGGACAGCCGGGGGTGATGCGGCCTTCCGGCGAAACGCAGGTCATTTCGGTATAGACCAGCCCCGCGCCGCCCTTGGCGCGTTCGGCGTAATGCACGAAATGCCAGTCGGTCGGGCAGCCATCAACAGCCTTGTATTGCGCCATCGGCGACACGACGACCCGGTTGACCAGCGCCATGTCGCGCAGACGGTAGGGCGCGAAAATCGGCGCGCGGCCGGGGGTGCCGCCCGCCTGCGCCTGAAACCAGTCCTCGGCCGACCGCAACCATACAGGGTCGCGCAAGCGCAGGTTTTCATGGCTGATGCGCTGGCTGCGGGTGAGCAGCGAATAGGCGAATTGCGGCGCGGGCATGTCAAGGTAACGCTCCACCTCCTCGAACCATTCAAGGCTGTTGCGCGCCGCGGATTGCAGGCGCAGCACCTCGACGCGGCGTTCCTCCTGATAGCGGGCAAAGGCATCCTCCATCGTCGGTTCCGAATGCAGGTATTCGGCCAGCGCAATCGCACTGTCGAAGGCCAGCCGCGTCCCCGAACCGATGGAGAAATGCCCCGTCGCCGCCGCATCCCCCATCAGCACGACATTGCCATGATACCAACGCTCACAAATCACACGAGGGAATTGCATCCAGACTGCCGAGCCGCGCAGATGGGCTGCGTTCGACATCAGGGCATGGCCGTCCAGATGACGCGCAAAGATCCGGCGGCAGGTTTCCACCGTTTCCTCCTTGGTCATCGCCTCGAAGCCCCAGCGGTCCCAGGTTTCGGGCAGACATTCCACAATGAAGGTCGCGGTATCGGCGTCGAACTGGTAGACATGCGCCCAGACCCAGCCATGTTCGGTTTTTTCAAATATGAAGGTGAAGGCATCATCGAATTTCTGATGCGTTCCAAGCCAGACGAACTTGCAGCGGCGCAGGTCGATGTCGGGTTTGAACACATCCTCATAGGCCTTACGAACGGCGGAATTGATCCCGTCACAGGCCACCACGATGTCATATTCGGTCCGATACTCCTCTGCCGTGCGGAACTCGGTTTCAAACTGCAGGTCCACACCCAGCTCTCGCGCCCGGGCCTGTAGCAGGATCAGCATCTGCTTGCGCCCGATCCCGGCAAAGCCATGCCCCCCCGACACCGTGCGTTGCCCGTCATGGACCACCGCGATGTCGTCCCAATAGGCGAAATGCGACCGGATCGCCTCCGTGGACACGGGGTCGTTCTTCTGCATCCGGCCCAGCGCGTCATCCGACAGCACCACGCCCCAGCCGAAAGTGTCGTTGGCGCGGTTGCGTTCCAGCACGACCACCTCATGCGACGGGTCGCGCAGCTTCATCGAGATGGCGAAGTAGAGCCCCGCAGGACCGCCCCCCAGACACAGAACCTTCATCCGATCTCCTCCCGCCGCAGCCTGTTTCCCCAAGGCCCTTGCGCACAGACTGGCACTGACCGGATTTTATTTCAAGCTTGAAATTTCAAGACCGAAATGCCACCCTTCGAGGAAACAGGGGGACAGGATGACAGTGATCGGCGTTGTCGGATTGGGGGTCATGGGGCTGGGGATTGCCCAGACCTATGCGGCGGCCGGGTTCCGCGTGCTGGCGACGGATGACCACGCCCCGGCGCGAGGGACCGCCCATGACCGGCTGCGCGCCTCGCTGTCGCCCCGCGTTGCAGCGGGGAAACTGACGGAAGAGGCGGTCGAGGATCTGTGCAGCCGCATCGAAATCGTCCCTGACATCGCGGATCTGGCCCCCTGCGGGTTGATGATCGAGGCCATCGCCGAGGATCTGGAGGCAAAACGTGCGCTTTTCCGCCAATTGACGCAGGCCGCCCCGGAGGCTGTGCTGGCCACCAATACCTCGTCCCTGTCCGTCGCCGCCATCCGCGACGGGCTGTTGCGGCCGGACCGGATCCTCGGCCTGCATTTCTTCAACCCCGCGCCGGTGATGAAGCTGGTGGAACTGGTGGAAACCGGCGCGGCCCCCTCGGCGCTGGCGCTGGCCCGCGAGGTGACTGAAAGAGCCGGCAAGGTGGTCATTGGCTGCGCCGACCGTCCCGGTTTCATCGTCAACCGCTGCGCGCGCCCCTTTTACGGCGAGGCGCTGGCGCTGCTGGAAGAAGGCCGGAGCGCCGCCGAAATTGACGCTTCGATGGTGGCGGCAGGCTATCGGCTGGGGCCTTTCGCGCTGATCGACCTCGTGGGGGCCGACATCAATCTTGCCGCCAGCGAACAGATCGCCGCCGCCATGGGCCATCACCCGCGCTATCATGTGTTCGATGCGCTGCGCACCCAGGTTGCGCGCGGTGATCTGGGCCGCAAGACCGGGCACGGCTTCGTCACGGGCGGCAAGGGCGCCGCGACCGCCATCCCCGACCCCGCGATTGCCCTGCGCATCGAGACGATGGTGGCCAATGAGGCTGCGATGCTGCTGGCCGAAGGCGGGGTAACAGCCGCCGAGATCGACCGCGCCCTGCGGCTCGGGCTGAATTTTCCACGCGGGGCTTTCGAGGCCGCGGGGGTCTGGGGGGCAGACCGGATTGCAGGTGAGCTTTTGCGGCTTGAACGGGCCGCGGCGAGCGGGCTGAAAAGCCGCTATCTTCCCGCTCCGGCGCTGATGTCTGTCATTCGCGGGGAAGAAAACCGCAGGGATTCGATGTCCTGACCCATTCGGGGCGATCCGAGGTGCAATCAGGGGTTGATCCGCCGGGATCCCCCAGGCTCGATCAGGTGTTTGTTCCCCCCTTGACGGGCTGACGCAGCGTTTTGACGGGCAATTGACGCGGCCCCTCTGGAATTTCGGGCTGCGTTTTGGCAGGGTTTACCCAAGGTCACTCCCGGAGTCTGCCATGCCGACCGAAGCGCGATCAGAAGATCATCTCCGCATCCTGATGGTAGCCCCGTGCCCGTCGATGATGATCGCCGCCCCCACGCTGGCGCAGCATTTGCAGATCCCGACGCAGGAGGCCGAGCGGCGACTGTCCTCGGTGCCGTCCGCCCTCTGCGAAAGGCTTGCGGTTCCCGAGGCAAAGCGCCTGGCGAACCTTCTGGCCGCGATGGGAGTGCAGGTGCGCCTCGAGGCCGCCAGCCTGCCCGAAACCCCGGAAACCGCGATGGTCGATGTGTCGCTGCAACCTGTCGAGGGGGACAGACTGGCAGAACTGGCCAAGGCGGTTTCGGACTGGCTGCCTCCGGTCGGCGTAACCCATTGCGACCGCAGCGCGACGGCAATCGAGGACGAACTCGCCGGGCCGGGCGGGCTGATCCTGTCTTCGGTCTCGATGGCGGATGCGGACCTGCTGCGCCGGGTTCTGCGCCGAATCGCCGGATTGCGCATCGCGGTGTCCGATCCGCGCAATGCGCTCTATGATCTGCTGCCCGACCACCGCGCGCCGTTTTCCGTGCCGCCGGCCGTGACGGATGTGCTGCGCCGCATGGGTCTTTCGTCCTGCAAACTGACCGGAGCGGTCGCCTCGCGGCTCGACCGCGCGACTCGCGATCTGGTTCTGGCACGTTTTCCAAAGGCACCCCTTGTTGCCATGAACCGCGACTTCCAGCGATTCGATCTTTTCCTGACGGGGGTGCAGAATGTCTCTCCCCGGGAACTGGCGGATTTTCTGGTGGCACGGTCCGACCTTCCACGGTCGATGCTGGAACGAATGCCCCGCCCGCTGCGTATCGAATGCGGACTGACGCGCGAGAACGCCCTGGCCTTCCAGTCCGACTATGCCGCGCTCGGCTTTGAAACCTGCGCGCGCCTGCGTGTCTATTACCCGGTCCGATGCCCCTTGAAAGATCGGGTCGGCCCCTGACGCTCTGCCCCTGCTCCCGGGCTCTGCGCATTGGCCGAGGGCGGTCCTGTTCATCAGGGCCGCTTTCGGCCTTTGTGGCGGAAATGAGGAAATTCCAGCCATATTGATGGGTTAACCCGCATTTCACCCCGATGCGCTAGGTCTGGTTCCGGGTGTTGAAACGGGTGGTGTGATGGACAGGCAGAAAAATGCCAGGCCAGTCATCATCAAGCGGAAGAAGATCATCGCAGGCGGCGGTCACCACGGCGGGGCGTGGAAAGTGGCCTATGCCGATTTCGTGACGGCGATGATGGCCTTCTTCATGCTGATGTGGCTGTTGAATGCAACGACGGAAAAACAGCGCAAGGGGCTGGCGGATTATTTCAGTCCGACGATCCCGGTAAACCGCATCTCCGGCGGCGGCGATGGGGCCTTCGGCGGCGAAAGCGTGATGTCGCAGAAGGTCCATTCCGAAAACGGGACCGGCGCACAGGGGGTGCAGACACGCATTGCCGAGGCGGATGGCGGCCAGCAGGGGGAGCATGACGGCGCCGTGGAAGGCCGCCTTCAGGCGCAGCTTTCCGACCTTGAAAAAGCGCTGACCGCGCGGCGCGGTGAAAGCATGACGATGGAGCGTGCGTTGCGCCATGTCGTCACCAAGGTCACCGACGAGGGGCTGGTGATCGAGATCTTCGATCTCGACGATGTGCCCCTGTTTGACGCCTCGAGTGCGCGACCGCAGAAGATCACCCGCGATCTCGCAGCCCTTCTGGCCGAGGTTTTGTCGATCACCACGAACGGGCTTGCGGTCAACGGTCATGTCCGCGCCTTTCCGATCACGCTGATCGACAATCCGGCCTGGGCACTTTCGGCGACAAGGGCGCAGGTTTTCCGGGGCCTGATGACAGAGGCAGGGCTGGGCGAAACGCGGGTCCAGCGCGTCTCGGGCCATGCGGACCGCAAACCCGTGACCGCCAACGCCATGGCATCGCGTAACAATCGTCTGGAGATTGTCCTGCTGCGGCGCGACCGCTGAGGTCTTGCCTCGCATTTTATCCATTAGCCGGATGTTAAGCCGCGCCGTGCAGTTTCGACCTTGACCAGGGGTCGAAGCAGCAGAAAGGCGCTACCGATGACGATTTCCTCCTCGCTCAATGCAGGGGTTGCGGGGCTTAATGCCAACGCGACCCGTCTCGCAACCATTGCCGACAACATCGCCAATTCCGGAACCTACGGCTACAAACGCGCCACAGCGGATTTCGAAAGCATGGTCATCAGCCAGGCGCAGGGGGCCGGGGTCTATTCGGCCGGAGGCGTGCGCGCCTCGACCACAAGGCTGATCGACGAACGCGGCGCGCTGGTCGGCACGGCCAATGCGCTCGACCTGGCGGTATCGGGGCGCGGGATGCTGCCGGTCGTGCCTTCGGTCGGGCTGGGGCCCGGACTGTCCAACAGTTCGATGATCATGACGACAACCGGGTCCTTCCGCCCTGACGCCGAAGGCACGCTGAAAACCGATTCCGGGCTTGTCCTGCTCGGTTGGCCAGCCAATGCCGACGGCACCATCCCGGTGCTGCCACGCGATACGGTGGGCGGGTTGCGTCCCGTCACGATCAACGCGAATCAGCAGGCGGGCGACCCGACAACCAGCATGAAGCTCGGCGTCAACCTTCCGGCAACCCACACCTATGCGGGTGCCGGCGGTGACACGCTGCCGCTCTCGGTCGAATATTTCGGCAATCTCGGGACATCCGAAACGCTGAGTGTCGCCTTCACTCCGCTCGTCCCTCCCACCGGCAGTTCGAACACCTGGACCATGGTGATCCGCGATTCCGCGCAGAACGGCGCCGTGATCGGAGAATATGAACTCAGCTTCGATGATACGCGCGGCAATGGCGGCACACTTGCCACCGTCACGACAATCGCCGGGGGCGCCTATGATCCTCTGGCCGGCAATATCGATCTTGCGATCGGGGGCGGGCCACTGACCGTGACGCTCGGCCGTCTGGGCAGCCCGAACGGCCTGACCCAGTTGTCCGACAGTTTCGCGCCGACCTCCATCACCAAGAACGGCTCCCCCGTCGGCAATCTCACGGCGGTCGAAGTCGATGAAAACGGCTATATCAACGCGACCTATGACACGGGATTCACCCGGCGGCTCTACCAGATTCCCCTTGTCGATGTGGCCAATCTCAACGGACTGATTTCGCTCAACAATCAAGCCTATGGCATCTCCCCCAACAGCGGTTCGTTCTTTCTGTGGAACGCCGGTGAGGGGCCGACCGGATCGGTGATCGGCTATGCCCGCGAAAGCTCCACCACCGATGTCGCTGCCGAACTGACCTCGCTGATCCAGACGCAGCGGGCCTATTCCTCCAACGCCAAGGTGATCCAGACCGTCGACGAGATGTTGCAGGAAACCACGAATATCAAGCGTTGAGGGGGCCTGAGGCATGACGATCTCCGGCACCCTGTCCAGCGCGCTTTCGGGGCTCACCGCGGCCTCCCGCGCGGCGGAACTCATTTCCTCCAACATCGCCAATGCGATGACCGATGGATATGCGCGCCGCGACCTGCAGCTTGGCGCAAGGCGGGTCGGGGATGCGGGTCAGGGGGTCCAGATCAACGGCGTCGGCAGGGAGGTCGACCAGATCCTGTTGCGCGACCTGCGACTCGCCAGATCGGGGGCGGAGGGGTTGGAAACCCGCGCAGCCTTCCACCGGCGGCTTGAGAGCATGGTGACGGGCACCGACAGCATCGCGGCCCGGATCGACAGTTTCGATGCGGCCCTGATTGCCGCCGCAGCCCGCCCTGACAGCGAGGCGCGGCTCGGGGCGGTTCTGGACAGTGCCAGATCGCTTGTCGGAAGCCTGCGGTCTGCCTCCGATACTGTCCAGAGATCCCGGCTCGACGCGGACAGTGCAATCGCTGCGGATGTGGCGCAGGTGAACCGCGCGCTGACCCAGATTGCCGCGCTGAACGGAACCATTGCCGGCATGGCTGTCGGAGGCCGGGACAGCTCCGCGTTGCAGGACCAGCGCCAGCAGCTCATCGACGGCCTTGCCGCCACCATCCCGCTGCGGGAAGTGCCGGACAATCAGGGACGTGTCGCGCTCTATACCTCCGGCGGGGCGGTGCTGCTGGACGGGCGACCTGCGCAACTGGGCTTCACCCCGGTCAACACGATCACGCCGGACATGACGCTCGCCTCCGGGGCACTGTCGGGGTTGACGCTGAACGGGATTCCCTTGCGCAGCGATGACGGAGGGTCGCTGGCCGGAGGGCGGCTCGCAGCACATTTCGCAATCCGCGACACTCTGGCACCCGAAGCGCAGGTCATGCTCGATGCCATTGCCCGCGACCTTGTGGAACGGTTCGAGGATCCTGGCCTTGATCCGACGCGGCTGCCGGGCGGGCCGGGGCTGTTCACGGACCGTGGCGCGGCCTTCGACCCCGCCGATGAGGCCGGGCTGTCGCAGCGGCTGGCGCTCGCGGCCTCCACCGACCCGGCGCAGGGAGGGGCGGTCTGGCGCCTGCGTGACGGTCTCGGCGCCAGCGTCCCCGGCCCGGCCGGAGAGAGCCGTCTGCTCGACTCACTCGTCTCGGCACTGAACCTGTCACGCAGCGGCGGGTCAGGTCCGTTTGCGGGAATGCCGCAGAGCCTTGCAGGCCTCGCCGGGGCAACGCTCGCAGGCCTTGGCGCGAACCGCCTGACCGCAGAGGCAGAGGCCGGTTTTGCAACGGCCCGGGCTGGCGCACTTAATCTGCTGCACAAGGCAGACGGGGTCGATACCGACCGCGAGATGCAGCATTTGCTGCTCGTCGAGCAGGCCTTTGCCGCCAATGCGCGCGTCGTCAAGACGGTGGACGAAATGATCCAGTTGCTGTTGGGGATGTGACATGACCATTTCGGGCATTGGCGATCTGGCGCAGACGATCCTGTTCCGGCAGCAGGCAGGCGCGTTGAAAAAGGCCGTGCAGACCGCCTCGCAGGAATTGACCACCGGCCAGACGGCAGACAGGGTGCAGCATCGCGGCGGCGATACAGGCCCGGTTCTGGCGCTGGAATCCACTCTGTCGCGACTTGCCGCCTTCACCCGCGCAGGCGCGGATGCCGCTCTCATGGCGACCCGGATGCAGACAGCGCTGGCCACCGTGCAGGATCTGGTTTCCGGCTTTGCGACAAGCTTGCTGAACACCGGGCTGATCGCGGAACAGCAGACGCTGTCCGCCCTCGCCGAGGATGCAGGTCAGCGCCTTGATGCGACAATCAGGACACTGAACCAGCGGTCCGGGGACAGGGCGATGTTTGCCGGGATCGAAACCGCAGGCCCCGCCCTGGCCGAAGCATCGGTTTTCCTCGACGCCGTGGAAGCGGCGGTTGCCGCCTCGGGCGCGACGGATGCCGATGCGATCGCGATCGCGATTTCGGACTGGTTCGATGACCCGACCGGCTTTGCAACAAGCGGCTATCTGGGGGGGGCACCGCTTTCCCCGTTCCAGCTGTCGCCCTCCGAAAGCGGCGAGATTTCCATGACCGCTGCCGATCCGGCATTGCGCGACACGCTCAAGGCGTTGACGACGGCGGCGCTGCTAGGGCGTGGCATTCCTGCCGATCCGGTCGAAGCGGCCTCCCTTGCCCGGATCGCAGGCGGCAATCTGCTGCAAAGCGACAGCGACCGGACCGAACTCGCCGCCCGGATCGGCCTTGTTGAAGGCCGTATCGAGTCAGCGATGGCCCGGAACATCGCCGAGACCGCGGGTTTGAAGATGGTTCTCGCGGACCTGCTTGCGATTGACCCCTATGAGGCGGCAACGCGGCTGGAAGCCTCCCAGGGTCAGCTTGAAACCCTCTTTGCCCTCACCGCGCGGCTTTCGCGCCTCAGTCTGGTGGATTTCCTGCGATGATCCGTTTTCTCTGCCTGATCTGCGTCCTTTGCCCGATGATTGCCACCGCCGCCCCGATCCGGATCAAGGATCTGGTCGAGTTCGACGGCGTGCGCGGCAACGACCTTGTCGGGTATGGGCTGGTAGTCGGCCTCAACGGCAGTGGCGACGGTATGCGCAATGCCCCGTTTACTGAAGAGATCCTGGCAAATCTGCTGGAGCGACTCGGGGTGAATGTCGCCGGAGAGCAGTTCCGCCCCAAGAATGTCGCCGCTGTTTTCGTGACGGCCGCGCTCCCGCCCTTCGCCCGCCGGGGCGCGAGGATCGACGTTTCCGTATCGGCCATCGGCGATGCCAAGAGCCTGCTGGGCGGCACGCTGGTGATGACACCGCTCAGCGGGGCGGATGGCAAGGTCTATGCCGTGGCGCAGGGAACCGTCATCGCGGGCGGGATCAGTGCGGAAGGTGTGGCCGGTCGCGTTGTTCAGGGGGTGCCTACGGCGGGGGTGATCCCCTCGGGCGCCCGCGTGGAACAGGAGGTGGATTTCGATTTCACCGGGCTGAACGAGATGCGGCTGGCGTTGCGGGTTGCGGACTTCACCACGGCTGGCCGGATCGAGTCGGCGATCAATGGCGAATTTGGCCGCCGCGTCGCGATGATGCTGGACAGCGGAACGGTCACGCTCGACCTCGGGGCGGCGCGGATGGCCTCCCCCGCGCATGTGCTGGGGCGGGTGGAAAACATTCTCGTCGAGCCGCAAAACCGAGCGAGGGTCGTGGTCGACCAGCGCTCCGGCACGATCGTCATGGGGGCGGATGTCAGGATCAGCCGCGTTGCCGTCGCGCAGGGAGGATTGACCCTGCGGGTCGAGGAACGGCCCCTGGTCGTGCAGCCCAATCCCTTTGCCGAGGGCGAAAGCATCGTGATCCCGCGCACCGATGCGGCAATCGAACGGGCGCCGGGGACCGGACTTGCCGAGATCGGCAGCTCGACGGATCTTTCGCAGGTTGTCGCAGGCCTGAACGCGCTTGGCGTGGCTCCGCACGACATGATCGACATCCTGAAGAGCATCAACGCCGCCGGGGCACTTCACGCGGAATTTGTTGTCCACTGATCCGGGCGTTGACGGCTGCCGGGTGAAATCACGTTCAGGTCAGAAGCCATGATGACCCTCTGAGCAAGCCCGCGCTGCCGAGGCCGGGCCCTCGGAGTTTGCACCGAACGGGGGGGGCGGCGGTTTCGCTTCTCTGGCCAGAAATGGCGGGCGTTGACACCCCCTATGGTCCGACAGATCCTTCCGAACTGCGAGCACCAGCAGCAATGCCGCTTTGCAGCACAGGGTCGAGGGGCGCGCGGCGGGGAGAATTCGCCAACACCCGTTTGCGTTCGGAACTCGCAGGATTCTGCGACGCGGCGGAGTCCTGGCACCGGCCGATCCAATACCGTCCACAACTCGTGATGCGCCGGTCTGTCACGACCCAGACCGGGCCGCTCCCGGATTGTCCGGCTGGCGGAGTTGCCGCCTTGCACCCCTGTCGAACTGTCAGAAGTAACTCCGCACAAGGGCGCCAGAGACCAATGCCCAGCCATCGGCCACCACAAAGAAGGCCAGCTTGAACGGCATCGAGACGATCGCCGGCGGCACCATCATCATTCCCATCGACATCAGAACGGCCGCAACGACCAGATCGATGATGAGAAAGGGAAGGAAGATCAGGAAACCGATTTCGAAGGCGCGCTGGATCTCGGACAGAAGAAAGGAGGGAACCAGCAGCGAAAGCGGGGCGTCGACGGGCGCGCTGGCGGTGCCGGGACGCAAGGCCTCCAGCGTGGCGAAGGTCTCGGCGTCGAGCCGCGCCGCCATGAAGCTGCGGAAAGGCTCCATCGTGGCGCGGAAGGCTTCGGCCGGATCGACCGCATTGCGCGACAGCGGTTCAAGCCCCTGCACCCAGGCTTCGGTGAACACCGGGTCCATCACATACCAGGTCAGAAACAGCGCAAGACTGACGATCAGCATGTTCGGCGGTGCCTGCTGAAGCCCTATCGCCTGCCGGAGAATCGACAGGACGGTAACGATGAAGGGAAAACAGGTGATCATCACCGCGAGGCCCGGCACGATGCTCAGGATCGTGATGAGCGCGATCAGTTGCAGCACGCGCGAGGAGAGTTGCGCCCCGTCCCCAAGGTCGAGCGCGAATTCCTGCGCCCCGGCGGGCAGCGCGATCACGAGGATCGCGAAGGCCGCGCCAACAGCCCGCCACATCACAGCCCGCCGCGCAGGTTTGCCACTTCGGTCAGGCGGACGGCGAGTTGCCCGGCCTGGTCCCCCTCCAGTTCCTGCAACTCCCCCCGCGCGATCAGGCGGTCGCCGACAAAAAGCTCCACGGGATCCTCCACCCGGCGGTCGAGCGGCAGCACGGCGTCCTTTTCGAGGCGCAAAAGATCCCGCACGAGGGGTCGCGCGCGCCCGACCGAGATCGTGATCTCGATGGGAACCTGACTGAAGGGATTGGTCTCGGTTCGGTCATCCATGCGTGGCCTCCGGTGTCGAAAGGGTGAAAAACTCCTCGGTCGCCTCCGCGATGCGGCGCAGCGTCGTGTCGAGATCGAGCCGGGTTTCCCGGCCCGCCAGCCGCAGATAAACCTGCCCTTCCCCGAGGCTGGGCTCTTCCAGTAGCGTGAGAGGAAGGCCCTCCGCCTGTTCCAGAACGAGGTCGATCAGGCCCCGGATCGCGGGATTGAAGGTCAGCACCGCCGGTGTGTCGGCGGCCTCCCGAGCAAGTGGCATCAGCATTTCAACGATCATCGGCACCAGTGACCTGCGCGCGATTTCCGGCAGCACATGACCCACAAGCTCCCGGATCAGCGGCTCCACCGCAGCCAGCACATGGGACCGCGCCTCCTGATAGGTGAAGCCGAGCGCCTGCATGTTCCGCGCGATGTCGGCCCGCAGCCGGCTCTGCTCATCGGCCTGAGCGGTTGCGGCATCTTCCCACCCGGCGGTGTAACCCTGTTCATAGGCAGCCAGCCGCGCCTCTTCCAATGCGTTGAGATCGGTGATGACGGTTTCATTTTCCTTGTCAGGGGAGGTTTCGAACACTTCCAGTCGCAGCGGAGCCATCATGCCTGCTCCTCCTCGGATTCCATCCAGCCGCGCAGGATCTGAAGCGATTCGACCTGCCGCTCGGCGATCAGGTTGCGGAGCCTCTGGACCGGATCGGCCTCTGTCGCCCTGATCCCGCCCAATTCGTTGTCGGTATAGGCGATCATCGGCCCGCCTCCCCCGGGGCCATCATCGATCTCACCGGTGAGGACGGTCTGTGCGGATTGCTCCCCAACCCCGGAGGACTTCCCCGGCAGGGTCAGCGGAGGCGCCACATCTCCGA
Organism: Pseudorhodobacter sp.; assembly: GCA_046295215.1. Lineage (GTDB taxonomy): Bacteria > Pseudomonadota > Alphaproteobacteria > Rhodobacterales > Rhodobacteraceae > Szabonella. The sequence goes on from JBKBNP010000019.1 coordinate 18,885, forward strand.
TCCGCTTCGGCGCGGCCAGCACCAGCGGGCGGATCACGAAAAGCCCCAGAACCAGAACAACAAGTCCAAGCACGGCGATCTGGATCAACCGCATCCCGTCGATCGGGCCGATTGACGAGACGAACCCGGCCTCCATCACCGCAGACGGTTCGGGCCAGGGTTCGAAAGCGAGGGATTTCAGCGTCAGCACATCGCCGCGCGCCGCGTCGATCCCGGCGGCCGAGGCGACAAGTTCGCGCAGCGCGGCCAGTTCCTCCTCCGGACGCGGCTGAAATGTCCGGCTTCCATCCGGCGCCGTCACGGTTTCACCGTCAACCAGCACGGCCACCGTGAGCCGCTTCACCCCGCCCGCCGCGCGCTGAACCTCGCGCCTTGTTTCGGAAACCTCGTAATTCACCCGTTCGCGCGTTTCACTGGTTGTGCTGCGGCCCTGCCCCCCAGCGCCCGCATCGCCTTCGGGCAGGTTCGAGGCAACCGTCACCTCGCCACCCGGATTGGTTGCGGAACTGCTTTTCTCTTCGCTGTCGGAAGAGATCGCGACCCGCGCCTGAGGATCGATCCGCCGCTCCACCACGGATTCTGTCGCTGTGTCCAGATCGACGGCAACCTCCACCATTGCCCGGCCCGGACCGACCCGGGCCACCAGAAGCCGTTCGATGTTGCGCTTGAGTTCTGCGGCGCGCGCATCGCTCGCAAGGGCAGGACTCTCCGCTTCGCTGGTCGGAACGACGCCATGAACCGAATCGATGACGGCGACATCCTCGGGCATCAGCCCCGGCACGGCCGCCGCAACAAGGTGGCGCAGAGCCCTGGCCTGATCTGCCGAAATCGCCCCGCCCGCAGGCGTGACCGTGACCGATGCACTGGCCTTGCGTTCGCGCTGGAAGGGCTGGCTGGGTGCCTGGGCGATGTGAACCCGCGCGGCCCGGATTGCCGGGCTGGCGAGAATGGTCCGGGCCAGTTCCCCTTCGCGCGCGCGCCAGAAGGCCGCGTCGAACATCTGTGCCGTGGTGCCAAAGCCGGTCATCCCGTCGAGAAGCTCATACCCCGCGGTTCCGGTGCGGGGCAGACCCTCGGCGGCAAGCGTCATGCGCAGGCTGTCGCGCTGCGCCGCATCGACCCGGATCGAATCGCCCTCGATCGCGAAAGTCACGCCGCGCTGTTCGAGGGCCTGCACGACCTGCCCCGCTGCGGCTGCGTCGAGGCCGGAATAGAGCAATGTCATCGTCGGTGTCGCGGCCATCCGGGACAGGCCCAGAACGGCCAGAAACACGCCAAACGTGGCCCCTGCGACGATGGTGCGGTGCCGGTTCGACAGACCGGACCAGAGGGTGACGAGGTTCTGCACTTGTATTCCTTCCAGCGGCCGTTTCGGCCGAAGTATTCTGCTTCCGGCCACGCAATCTTTCGCGGATCGGGCTTAACAATCGGTTAGTGACCTGGCGGCTATACCTGATCCCGGAACGGATCGAGGACACCCCATGGCCGAAGCTGAAATCCCGGTGGACCAGACCCCGAAGAAGGCACCGAAACCTGCGGTGCTTCTTGGCCTTCTTGCGGCTTTGCTGCTGGGGGGCGGAGGATTCTATGTCACATGGTCCGGGCTCCTGGGCAGCGGCGCCGCAGGGGTGGGCGCCGTGGCTGCCAGTCCCGGGCCGCTGCCCGATCTTGCCTTTGTGCCGGTTGACCCCGTCGTCATTTCGCTGGGGCCGGCAGCGCGGGCAAGGCATCTGAGGTTCACGGCTCAGCTTGAGGTCAATCGCGGCATGCAAGCGGATGTCACCCTGCTGATGCCGCGCATTCTCGATGTCATGAACGGATACCTGCGGGCCGTGGACGTGGCGCGGCTGGAAGATCCTGCGGGGCTTGTGGTGTTGCGGGCGCAGATGCTGCGGCGGATCCAGCTTGTGACGGGCGAGGGCCGGGTGCGCGACCTGCTGATTACCGAATTCGTGTTGAACTGAAAGGGGCCTGCGATGGAGATGATCGCCGATATCCTGCTTGTCGCCGGGGCCTTCGGGGCAGCGCTTTATTGCTACATCCTGGCTTTGCGGGTGAAACAACTCCAGACGCTTGAAAGCGGCATGGGTGGCGCCATCGCAGTTTTGTCCGCGCAGGTCGATGACCTGACCCGGGCGCTGGAACAGGCGCGGGGGGCAGCCGACAATCAGGCAAAGGCGCTGGACGACCTGACCCGGCGCGGGGAGTCCGTGGCAGGCCGGCTCGAACTTCTTCTCGCATCGATGCATGACCTGCCCGAAGCTCCGCCAGCCCCCTCCGTCCCAAGGCCCCCCAAAACAGCGGAAACGTCTGAGCGGCGGTTGCGGTTCGTGCGACGGCGCGGACCGAGGGATGATCTGGAGGTGGCGGAATGACCACATCTCTGCGCGCCCGCCAAGGCCGCAAAGCCGGACGCGGCATCCTTGTGATACTTGCGCTTTTCCTGGCAGCATCGGGGGCATTGCGCCTTGGCTCCGGGCTGGGTGAGGCCCTGGCGCGCACCGAGACCGGAGGACCGGACCCGGCGGGTCCGCTGGACTGCCCCCTGCCGCCAGCGGCTCTGCTCGATGCCCTGCAGGACCGGGAGGCGCAGGTCGCCGCACAGGAGGCCGCAGCAGCAGACCGGCGGGCGGCCCTGGCACTGGCGGAAGCCGCCATCGTGCAGCGCCTTGCGGAACTGCGCGATGCCGAGGAACGGCTCGCCGCAACGCTGAACACCGCCGATGGTGCAGCCGAGGCTGATCTCGCCCGGCTCACCGAAGTCTACGAGACCATGAAGCCGAAGGTGGCAGCCGGTCTTTTCGCTGCAATGGCCCCGGAATTTGCGGCAGGCTTTCTCGGCCGGATGCGCCCGGACGCCGCAGCGGCGATCCTGTCGGGCATGGAGCCGAATGCGGCCTATACCGTCAGCGCGCTGCTGGCCGCCCGCCATTCCAATGTCCCGAAAAACTGAGCCGGTAGAGACGGTTCCTTAACCCGACCCTGAAAACATGGCGCGGACCGCAGGTGGCTTCCCAGGCGGCGCAGACCGAAGCAATGGAATGGCTCGATGATCGGAATAATCGGTATCGTTGTGATTTTTGTCATGGTTTTCGGCGGCTACATCCTCGCCGGTGGCAAGATGGGGATCATCCTCAAGGCCCTGCCATTCGAGATGATCATGATCGGCGGTGCGGCAATCGGGGCATTCCTTCTGGCGAATGATGCCGCCGCCGTAAAGACGACCGCACGCGACATCGGCAAGGTCTTCAAAGGGCCGAAATGGACGAATTCCGACTACCGGGATCTCCTGTGCCTGCTGTTCGAACTGATCCGCGTTGCCCGCGCCAATCCCGTCGCGCTGGAGGAACATATCGAAAACCCCGAAAGCTCGGCGATCTTCGGGCGTTACCCGCGCATTCTGCATGACCATGAGGCAGTGGACCTGATCTGCGACACCTTGCGCGCGGCCTCGATGAACTATGATGACCCGCATCAGGTGGAAGAGGTTCTCGACAAGCGCATGGAGACAAGCCAGCACCATGCGCTGCATTCCAGCCATGCCCTGCAGTCGGTGGCCGATGCCTTGCCCGCCCTCGGCATCGTGGCTGCGGTCCTCGGCGTCATCAAGACCATGGCATCCATCGACCAGCCGCCCGAGATTCTGGGAAAGATGATCGGTGGCGCGCTCGTCGGCACGTTTCTGGGTGTTTTTCTTTCCTACGGGCTGGTCGGCCCCTTCGCCAACCGCGTCAAGGCCGTGGTCGAGGAAGATGCGCATTTCTACCTCCTGATCCGCGAAGTGCTTGTCGCAAACCTTCACAACCACCCGGCGAATATCTGCATCGAGGTCGGCCGGCAAAACACGCCGCATCATGTCCGTCCGGGCTTTTCAGAGCTTGAAGAGGCGTTGCGGGGCCTGAAACAGGATGCTGCCTGATGAATATGCGACGTTTTGCGGCTTTCGTCCTGGGATGCTGGCTGATGATCGCGCCGATGGTGGCACAGAGCCAGTCGGTGCGGGTCACGTCCGGCGAACATGCCGGGTTCTCCCGCATCGTGCTGCAATTTCCACAATCGGTCGACTGGACCGTGATGCGGACCGGGTCCGGCTATGCGCTGTCTGTCCCGGGCGTGCGGCCGCGCTATGGCCTGACCGATGTCTTTCGCCTTATCCCGCGAGACAGGCTCGCCGCGATCCATGCCGATCCCGCCACCGGAATGCTGCAGTTGACCATCGGTTGCACCTGTCATGTGCTGCCTTTCGAGCTGCGCCCCGGCGTCGTCGTCCTCGACATCCGGGACGGACCTGCGCCGCCAGGGTCGTCGTTCGAGGTGACGGCGACAGGCTCGGAGGCCCCCCCCCTTGTCGTGGCCACACCACCGCGAGCCGGCCCGAGACCAAGGAAAAACCCTTCGAGAATCGTGACTGTTCCGCAGCCCAGCCTCAATGCCGGCGTCCTGAACTGGCGCAATGACCTGCTGGAAGCGGCGAGGTTGCCCATAGCGGTGGTGACACCCGATCCGGGCTCCGCCAGTCTGGACGAAGCCCGCCTGCAGCTCATCCGCCAACTGGGCCGTGGCGCAACGGAAGGTGTGGTCGAATTCACGGATGCGCTGGACAGGATCCCGCGCGCCATCACGGCTCCACAGGCCGGGCTGGACCTTCAGATCCGCATCGGACCCGAACCCGGCCTCGATGCCGATGCAGGCCGGCGCGTCCCCGGGATGCTCACAGCGCAGGGCGGCGGGTGCTTCACAGACGAGCAACTCGACCTCGCGGGTTGGGGTCTGAATGGCGATGTCGCCTCCAGCATAGGTGAGGTCCGCGCATCGATTCTGGGTGAGTTCGACCAGCCGGACGAAGCTGCCACCGCTTTGGCAATCCGGTATTTCCTGCATCTCGGGTTCGGTGCCGAAGCGCGGGAACTGATCGTCCATTTCCTGCCGGACGCGTCGGAACGGGGGCTGTGGCTGGCGCTCGCTGCTGTTCTGGACGGGGACCGGACGGACGTCGCCCCCTTCATAGGGATGGAGGTCTGTGACAGCGCTGCGGCCCTCTGGGCCGTGCTTGCCACTTCTGCTCCGGCCTCGGGCCGGAAGATCGACATTGCAGCCCTGCTGCGCAGCTTCTCCGGCCTCCCCCTGCATCTGCGGCGCCATGTCGGGCCCGGGCTGGCCGATCGCTTTCGCGAAGGCGGTGACCTGTCGACGGCGGGTGCGATCCGTGACTCCATTCTCCGCGCACCGGGCGAGACCGCGGCAGAGGTCCGGCTGATGGACGTTGAACTGCATCTCGCCAGAGAGGGAGGGGAGCAGGCCCGGCGGCTTCTCGAACCGCTCATTGCAGGGTCTGGCACGGTCGCGGCAGACGCGGCAGTCAGCCTGATCCATGCCCAGATCTCGGCCGGAAAATCCGTTGATGAGGATCTCATCACGGCCACCGCCGCCTTCCTGCACGAGGCGATGGGAGGCGCGCGTTCGGAACCGATCGCCGAGGCGCTCGCCCTCGGACTCGCCTCCCGGTCCCGTCTGGACGAGGCCTTGTCCATTCCGGGCCTTTCGGTGCAGTCCTACGCATCCCTGTGGAGGGTCTTTGCGGGCATCGCGGATCGGAACGCTTTGATTTCTGCATCCGTCGGCAGATCACCACAGGAAATCGAGAAGATCCCGCCCGAGACCCGGCTCGCGATTGCGGCGCAGCTCAATGGAAACGGGCTGTTTCGTCCTGCGCATGGCTGGCTTGAGGGGCTGCACACTCCCGAATACAGGATGGAGCGGGCGCGCGCGCATTCCGGGCTTCGCAACTGGCGCGCAGTTCTGGTGGATCTGGCGGGACTGGAGGAGGAAGGCGCGTCACGACGGAGGGCAGACGCCCTGGCCGCATTGAACGATCCCTCCGTTCTGGACCTTCTGACCCGGATGGATATGCCGGAGGCCCGTTCGGCGGCTGCCCGTCGGCTCGGTGTCTGGTCGGAACTGCTGCAGGAGCCACCCTCCGGACATTGGGGAAATGCCGCGCGCCTTTTGACCGCCGCCACCCCTGCGGAAACCGGCGGATCCGATCCGGCGGAAGCCGCATCCACAAATGATCGCGAACAACAGGGCGAACCGGCCCGCAACCTTGCCGCCCAGCCCCTTGCGAGCGCGCGCCGGATCATCGAGGAGAGCAGAGCCGCCCGCGGGACAATCGAGATGCTTCTCGCAACCATTCCCTAGGCCCCGCCAGACCGCTCCTGACAGGGGATCCGCCTCGCAAAGGGCGGATGCGACAAACTTGCCCACGACCTTCGCATTCGATGTTCGGTGTTCGGTGAAACTCAAGGCGCGCGCGGTCATAGGAAAATGCCCCCGGCAAGCTGGTGGCGCGATAACGCTTTGGAAGGATTCTCTGAATAGGATCCTTCACAGGGGCAGAATGCCCTCCGGGAAGCCGGTCATTGCGAGGGAAAAGCCATGGTCGGCCCGAGGACGAAATTCGCCTGCCTTTTCTGTCTTGTTATCCCCGCAGGGGCCAATGCCGCCATGGACGCCTGCCTGCAGGCGGCCCATGAGGCGGCTGCAAGGCATGGCGTTCCGGGCGCGATCCTCGTGACAATCGCGCAGGCGGAATCGGGGACAGGGCCGGAGCGGACCCCCTGGCCCTGGACATTGAACGCCGCGGGCAAAGGCCATCGGTTCGACAGTTCGCACGCGGCCCTGAAGGCGCTCCGTGACCGGCTGGACAGCGGCGAAACGAGTGTCGACATCGGATGCTTCCAACTGAATTTCCGCTGGCACGGGCATGCCTTCGCCTCGCTCGAAGATATGATCGACCCGCCCCTCAATGCCGATCATGCCGCCCGCTTTCTCGCCACCCTCTACCGCGAATCAGGCGACTGGCGAGAGGCAGCCGGGGCCTATCATTCGCGCAGGGAGGAACATGCCACCCCCTATGTAAGAAGGCTCGAACGGATCTTCGCCGAACTCAGGCCAGATTTTCCCCGGAGGCAGGGTCAGCGACAGATCGAAAAGGCTCAGGTGCCGCCTGAAGCGCCGAAACCGGACCCGGGGCTGTTGACCGCCCGCCCGCCCCTCGCTCTCGGCCCGGTGCGACCGCTTGCCGGGGCCGGCGCATGACCGGCCTTTCCCTGCGCGCCCTCTTCAGCCCGACGATCCTGCTCGCCCTCGCGCTGATGGCGGTGATCGTGATGATGATCCTGCCGGTTCCGGCCTGGATGCTGGATCTCGGGCTCGCCCTGTCCTTCGCACTGGCCATCCTTATGTTCACGGTGACGCTGTTCATCGAACGCCCGCTGGATTTTTCGGCCTTTCCCACCATCCTGCTCGCATCGCTCATGCTGCGGCTCTCGCTCAATGTTTCCTCGACAAAGCTGATCATCGGCCAGGGCCATACCGGGACGGCCGCCGCCGGTGAGGTTATCGAGGGCTTTGCGCAGTTCATCATGGGCGGGTCGGTCCTGCTGGGTGTGGTGATCTTCTGCGTGCTGCTGATCGTCAACTTCATCGTGATCACGAAGGGCGCTGGACGGATGGCCGAGGTCGGCGCGCGGTTCGCGCTGGACGGGATGCCCGGCAAACAGCTTGCAATCGACAGTGACATGGCTGCCGGGGCGATCGACCATGCCGAGGCGAAGGCCCGGCGGGAGCGTGAACTTGCCGAGACGAACTTCTTCGGCTCGCTCGACGGGGCCTCGAAATTCGTTAAGGGCGATGCGGTGGCGGGACTGCTCATCACCCTGCTCAACATCGTCATGGGGCTGGTGATCGGCGCCACCGTGCATGGCATGCCGCTCGGCCGGGCCTTCGAGACCTATGCAATCCTCACGGTCGGGGACGGGCTGGTCAGCCAGATCCCTGCGGTCATCATCTCCATCGCGGCAGCACTGCTGCTGGCGCGGGGGGGGGCGACCGGCGCGGTCGATGTCTCCTTCTTCGCGCAGCTTGGCCGTTTCCCGGCAGCCCTTGGCACCGTCGCCGTCCTGATGGCGCTGTTTGCCCTCGTTCCCGGATTGCCGTTCCTGCCCTTCGTGATCGGGGCCACGGTTTTGGGGGCGGCGGCCTGGCTCGGTCTGAGCGCAACACCGCCCCCTGCCCCCGAAGCGGACATCCCCCCTCCCCTGACAAAGCGCCCCTTGGGCGATGTTCTCGACTTCGACGAGATCCACATCGAATTTTCGCCGGATCTGGTGTCGATGGTGCTGGACCCCGCCACAGGCCTCGACGCGCGGGTCTCAAACATGCGCAACCATGTGGCCAGCAGCTTCGGTGTGATCCTGCCGGAAATCCGCATGACGGATGAAGCCGCCTTGCCGGCCGGAGCCTATCGCATCCGGCTTCAGGGCGTCGAACGGGTGCAGGACCGTCTGTTGCCGGACCGAGTCCTGTGCCTGATGGTTGACGGCGAAGTCGCACCGGCCGGAATGGACGTCAGGGAACCCGTCTACGGTGCGCCGGCCCGATGGATTTCGCCCGATCACCAGGATCAGGCCGCCCTGTCCGGGCTGACGGTCGTCACCCCGACCGAAGTTCTCGCCACGCATCTTCTGGAGGTGCTGAAGGGGAATCTCGCCCGCCTCCTCACCCTTCGCGGCCTGCGCCGGTTGCTGGATGAGTTCACCAATCTGTCCGACGCCACACGGGCCGAGGCCAACCGGCGCCTGCTCGATGAACTCGTGCCCGAAAAGGTGCCGGTCGATCTGTTGCTGGCGGTCTTGCGGCTCCTGCTGGAGGAACGTGTCTCGATCCGCAACCTGCCGCTGATCCTCGAATCGATCGCCGAGGCGCGCGGACTGGGCCAGCCCGAGGCGATCTGTGACCATGTGCGCCAACGGCTCGGCTTTCAGCTTGTTGCCGAACTGCGGCGCAAGGACGGCACCATCCCGCTGATCCAGCTTGACCCGGACTGGGAAAAGACCTTTGCCGCCCACCAGATCGACGGCGACCGCGGCCAGCGCGACGTGGCCCTGCCGCCCGAGGATTTCGGCAGGCTGGCACAGGCCATCGCAGAGCGTCTGAACCGCGCGACGGAGGGTGGCATCTCCCCGGCGCTGGTGACATCGACGCTCAGGCGGCGGTTCCTGCGGACCGTCGTGATGGCGCGGGGGCTGAACCTGCCGGTGCTGTCCTATGAGGAAATCGGCCTCGAAGCCCGTCCGGCCATGGTCGGCCAGGTCCCCGCATGACCGAACTGATCGCCCTGCTGACGGATTTCACCGAACTCGCCCAGGACGCGCTGCGCAATGCCATGCTCGTCTTTTTGCGGATTGGCGCGGCGATGGCCCTGCTGCCTGCCTTCGGTGAGCAATCCGTGCCCCAGCGTGTCCGGCTTGTGCTGGCGCTGGCCTTTACGGCCATTGTCTTTCCAGCGGTGGCAGATCACCTGACCGGGGCCATGGTCCAAGGGGGGCTGCCCCGCGTCATGGTGACTGAAACCGTGGCAGGGTTGGTCATCGGGATCGGGCTGCGGTTGTTCGTGATGGTCTTGCAGATTGCCGGAACCATGGCCGCCCAGGCAAGTTCGCTCGCCCAGCTCTATGCCGGGGCGGGCGCCGAGCCGCAGCCCGCAATGTCGCATCTCTTCACCATGGCGGGCCTCGCCATTGCGGTTGCGGCGGGCCTGCATGTGCAGGCAGCGAAGCTTTTCATTCTGTCCTACGATCTCATGCCCGCAGGCCGGCTGATCCCTGCTGCCGATGCAACGGCCTGGGGGGTCGGGCGGATTGCCAGGGCATTCGGGCTGGCCTTCACGCTTGCCACGCCTTTTGTCATCGCGGCAACCATCTACAATGTGGCTCTCGGGGTCATCAACCGCGCGATGCCGCAACTCATGGTGGTCTTTGTCGGCGCCCCGGCCCTGACGCTCGGCGGCCTTGTCCTGCTTGCAGTCGCCACACCGGCGCTGCTGCTGGTCTGGCTGGCGGCCCTGCATGGCTTTGTGGCGGATCCGATGGGCACCGGACCATGAGCGAGGAAGAGAACAGCAGCGAAAAGGAACACGAACCATCGCAAAAGCGGCTCGATGATGCCCGCCTGAAAGGGGAAATTCCACGCTCGACGGATCTGACAACGGCGGCGAGCTATGCGGGCCTTCTGCTTGCCGGGCTGGCTTTCGGACCTGCCATTCTGATGGCAACCGGCAATGCCGCGATGATGTTCCTCGACCAGCCCGACCGGATGGCGGGCCGCTTTCTGGGGGGTGGCGGCGGATTGGCAGGCGGGATTCTGGGCACCATCGGATTGGCCATCGCACCGCTGTTCCTGATGCCGGCCCTTGCAACCCTTCTGACGCTTCTTGCGCAGCGCGCCCTTGTGTTCGCGCCACAAAAGCTCGCGCCCAAGCTGAACAGAGTTTCGCCGATCGCAGGGGCGAAGAACAAGTTCGGCGCAAAGGGCCTGTTCGAATTTGCCAAGAGCCTGTGCAAGCTCCTCGTGACATCCGCCCTGCTGTGGCTTTTCCTGATGGGCCGCGCAGGCGAGATCCTCATGGCGCTGCATCTGTCGCCCGGCGGATCCACGGCAATGATGATGCGGCTGATTCTCGATTTTCTGGTGCTGGTGCTTTGCCTGTCGCTGGTGATCGGCGCAATCGACCTTCTGTGGCAGCGCGCCGATCACCTGCGCCGTCACCGGATGTCGCGCAAGGAAGTGATGGATGAACAGAAATCCTCTGAAGGCGATCCGCATCTGAAGGCGCGGCGGCGGCAGAAGGGGCAGGATATTGCGACGAACCGGATGCTGGTGGATGTGGCCGGGGCCGATGTGGTTATCGTCAACCCGACCCATTACGCTGTTGCCCTGAAATGGGATCGGACGAGCCGGAGGGCCCCGGTTTGCGTAGCCAAGGGCGTGAACGAAATCGCGGCCCGGATCCGGGAACGTGCCTCCCTTGCAGGGGTGCCCGTTCACAGCGATCCACCGACAGCCCGTGCCTTGCATGCCACTCTTGAAATCGGCGCTGAAATCCATCCGGACCATTACCGCGCCGTGGCCGCAGCCATCCGCTTTGCGGAACGGATGCGCAAGCGCGCTGCGAGGATGACATGAAGCGCCAGAACGACCATGCCCGGCTGCGGCGCCTCGCCCGGATGTGCCTCGACCGTGATCTGGCCAATCTGCGGAAAGCGGCCGATGCGAAAGAGGCGCTATACGACCGACTGACCGATCTCGAACCCGGGCCAACCACGGGATTTGACCCGGTAACGGCGGCGCGGATCGCGACCATGCACCAGATCTGGGCGGACGCGCGCCGGGCCGAGATCAATGTCTCGCTGGCCGGATCCATTGCCCTGTGGCTTGAGGCACGAAGCGTCGCCAGCAAGAGCTTTGGCCGCTGGCAAGTCCTGTCTAAGCTGGTGCCAACCCGGGTGAAATGAACGGCTCAGGCGTCCTGCCGGACAATATCGGAAATCAGGACATCGAGAACCGTGGGGCCCATGACCCGCTGTGCCGCTTCCTGCATCGCCCTGCGAAGCAGGACGAGATTTGACCCGTCGGTGAATATGCCGCGGAACCCTCCTGCATTGGCGTGATCGAACAGAACCTGAAGCAGGGCATCCCGGATCTTGGGTTCGCGGGCAAAGACGGCTTCGGTGCCACCCGGCATCACCTCGAGGCTCAGGGACAGGATCACCAAAGCGGCGACCCGCCCGTTCTCCAGGACCGGCACGACGAACTGATTGTTGAGCTTGACGAAATCGGTGATGGCCGGTGTCGGGGCCACGGTCTCCCGGGGCGTGTCCCGATCGGGTGCGGGACGCAGGAGGATCCCTGCCGCCGCCCCCGCACCGAGTCCAACGAAAGCCAGGATGACCGGAAGGATCTTGCCCATCTCCCCGCCTCAGAACGGCAGGACGATGTCGGCAACCTGTTCGCCGTAGCGCGGTTGCTGAACGGTGCTGATCTGGCCGCGCCCCCCATAGGCGATACGCGCACCGGCAATGCGGTCATAGACGATCTCGTTCTGCCGGCTGATGTCGGCGGGGCGCACATAACCCGTGACAATCAGTTCGCGCAGTTCGAAATTGACGCGGACCTCCTGCTGGCCTTCGATGCGCAGCACGCCATTGGGCAGTTCTTCGACCACCGTTGCAGCGACCCTGAGCGTGAGCTTCTCGTTGCGCCGCACGGTGCCCTCGCCCGAGAAGGTGGAGGCGGAATTCGTCTCGACCGCCTTCGCCATGCTGGCCCCGTCGGGCAGGCTTTCGTTGAGGCGCTGCGGCAGACCCATGAGTTGCGGGATGCCCATGCTTTGCGACCCGCTGCGGCTGCGCCCCGATGAGTTCGAGATCTCCGCCTTGTCGTCGATTTCGATCACCACCGTCAGAATATCGCCCCTGCGCCCCGCCCGCCGGTCGCCGAAAAGCGACTCCGTCCCCGCCGACCAGAGCGAGGATGCCACCGTCTCCCCCTTGGGTGGCGCATCCTCGGGCATGGGATTGGAATACATCGCATGATGTTGATAGCTGCCCTCGAGCGGCGAAAAGGCAGGGGCCTTGCCGACCTCCCCCAGGGCGGAACAGCCGGCAAGAAGCCACAGGACGGGCAGGAGAGGGAAGCGCATCTCAGGGGGCTTTCATTTGGGGGCCGACATGGACGCTGCCATCCGCAGCGACCCGGCCGATGATCGTTGCACGCGACCCGAGGTTCATCACCCGGATCCGGTCGTCCCGACCGCCGCGTTCCAATGCGCGCCCGTCGGTGGTGATGTCGAGCGCGCCAAGCCGAAAGACCAGCGTGACGATCTGGTTGCGCTGGACCAGTGTCGGCGGGCCGAGATCATCGCGCCGGATCGCACGCCCGGCATAGAGCGTGACGCGCGCCTCCAGCCCCACCGCCTCCTCTGTCCGCGTGATGGCGCCGGGGATGACCGCCGCGACCAGCGCCATGTCCTGCACCTCCAGCACCGATTGCGCGCGAATGGTTCGCGTGGCGACGAGACTTTCGGCCAGAGCGGGCAGGGGCATCAGGGCCAGAAGGAGAACGAGCGCGATCATCTGAGTTGTGTCGTGGCCGAAAGCATCTGGTCGGCGGCGGTGATGACCTTGGCGTTCAACTCGTAGCCGCGCTGCGCCTTGATGAGTTCGGTGACCTCGCGCACGGCATCGACGGAGCTTTCCTCCAGATAGCCCTGCCGCAGGGTGCCGAGCCCGTCCTGCCCCGGCGAACCACCGGTCGCGGGGCCGGAGGCCTCGGTTTCCAGAAAGAGGTTGGAGCCGATCGCCTCCAGCCCCTTTTCATTGGTGAAGCTGACCAGTGTGAACTGCCCCAGCAGTTCGGGCTGAACGCGATCGTTGAAATAGGCATAGACCTCACCCGCCGCGTTGATGGAAAGGCTGCGGGCATCGGCGGGAATGGTCAGCCCGGGGGCGACCTCATGGCCTTCGGAAGTGACGATCAGCCCCTCGCCCGTACGTTTCAGACCGCCATCGCGGGTATAAGCGGGGGCGCCCGAGGGCAGCGTCACCTCCAGATAGCCGCGCCCTTCGATGGCGACGTCGAGATCCCCGCCCGTCGCTGTCAGCGACCCCTGCGCCAGCACGACCGACACGGCTGCCGGGCGCACGCCGAGGCCAAGCTGGACGCCTGTCGGAAGCTGCGTGCCATCCGCCGCCGTGACAGTTCCCGGCCGGGCAAGCTGTTGATAATGCAGATCCGCAAATTCCGCACGCCGGGCATTGTAGCCGGTGGTGGACATGTTCGCGAGGTTGTTCGATACGACATCGACCCGCAACTGCTGGGCCGCCATCCCGCTTGCCGCTATCTGGAGCGCCTTCATTCCATCCTCCTATCGGCCAAGGGTCTGGATGACGCCGCGCACACGTTCATCCTCCTTGTCGAGAAATCCCTGCCCGGTTTCATAGGCGCGCTGCACCGCGATCATCCGCGCGATTTCCGAGATCGGATTGACATTGCTGTCCTCCAGGAATCCCTGAAGCAGGACGGCGGTTTCAACGGGTTCAAGATCCGTTGCCTGAAACAGCGTGCCGTCCTGATGGCGCAGGCTCAGCGGGTCGGCGGGGATCCACAGACCAACCTGAGCGATCGGCTGGCCCTGCGCCGAAAGCGTGCCATCCGGGGCGAGGGCGAAATCCCCTGCCTCGGGCGGCACGAAAATCGGTGTCTCGCCGAGATCCAGCAGCCGGAACCCGTCGGGCGTGACCAGTTCGCCGTCGCCATTCGGGGTGAAGCTGCCCGCGCGGGTGAGGCGCGGCCCCTCGGGCGTTTCGACCTGAAAGAAGCCTTCGCCCTGGATCGCGAAGTCGAATGTGCCGCCCGTCTGCGTGAGGCCCGCCTGCCGCAGATCGACATGGCGGGCGGAGGCATGGCCCATCGACAGCGACGGACCGTCATCGGTGCGGCGCACATGTTCGGCAAAGATCACGCCTTCGCGGCGGAACCCGGTGGTCGAGATATTGGCGATGTTATGCGCCACCACCTGCATTTCGCGCATCAGCCCCGACTGGCGGGTGAGCGTGACATATCCTGCCGCATCCATGGCTAGCCCCCTGCGATCATCGGAATGATCCGGTCGGTAAAGAAGCTGACGAGCGTGGAGGTCATGAAAGACATCGACACCCAGAACACCGCGAGCATTGCGCCGACCTTTGGCACGAAGGTCAGCGTCATTTCCTGCACCGAGGTCAGCGCCTGGAACAGCCCGACCGCAACACCCGCCACCAGCGCCACGATCAGAAGCGGCGCGGAGATGATGACCGCAATCCAGAGCCCCTGACGCAACACGTCGAAGATCAGCCCTTCGGTCATACCGGCATCCTCAGGATTTCCTGATAGGCCTCGACGACCTTGTCGCGCACCGTCACCACGGTTTCGACGGCGGTTTGCGTGGAGGCCAGCGCCTGCACCAATGCGTGCGGGTCGGCTCCGCCCGTCATGGCCGATTTTGCCGTCGCCTCCCCTTCGACGAGGGTCTGCGCGAAGGAGGTTGCGAGCCCCGCGAAACCCGCAGCGGCAGCCTCCGGCTTCGGGGCGGCCGCCTGACGGGCCTGAAGGTAGGATTGTGCGGCAAAGGATGGTCTGATGTCCATGTCGCTGGCCCCTTACCTGCGCAGAAGCTCGAACAGGCCCTGCGTCATCTGACGCGCCTGATCGAAGAGTTTGAGATTGGCCTCATAGCTGCGCTGCGCCTCGCGGGCGTCGGCGATCTCGATGACCAGATCGACGTTGGAGCCGTCGTAATGGCCAGAGGGATCCGCCAGCGGGTGACCGGGATCATGGATGCGGGACAACTCCGCACGGTCGAGCCGCACAGGACCGGTGCGCACTGTTCCCGCCTCCGCAACTTCCCGGAAACTGAGCGTCTTGCGTCGGTATCCGGGCGTGTCGGCATTGGCGATGTTTTCGGACAGATGCCGCAGGCGCTGGCCCTGCGCCTCCATTCCGGATGCCGAGATCGCGAGCGAGCGGATCAGGTCGGACATGATCTACCTCCCCCGGCCAAGGGCGGTTTTCAGGATGTCGGAGGTCTTGGTGTAGATCGACAGGGCCATGTCATGCTGTTGCCGGGTTTCGGCCGCGCGCATCATCTCCCCCTCAATGGAAACCGAATTGCCGTTGGGTGCAGCGGGCAGGGCCAGCCGCTCCGGCAACGCGGCGCGGCCATCGCCGCCGCCCAGAAGATGCCCGGCCCGGGTGGCCCGGATCGCGCCCGGCCCGTCATAATAGGTTTTCGCGAAATCCGGCAGATCCTGCGCCTTGAACCCCGGTGTGTCGGCATTGGCCACGTTGCGGGCAATCACCCCCATCCGCGCCCCGGCATGGGCGGCCATGGCATGGGCCATCTTCGTCAGTTCAAGTTTTGGCAACATCGGGGCTTCTCCCTCGACCGGTTTCACCAAGGCTTAAGGGTGATTCCTTTAGAAAGGGTAATCGGCGAACAAAGGGAGAATCCCGTGACCGACATCTTTGAGGGTTTGCGCAGCCGCCTGACGGGGATCTCCCCGGTTCGCCACTTCGGCCGGATCGCCGGGATCGGCGGGGGAATGCTGAGGATCACAGGCCTTGGCGCACAGGCCGGTCTGGGGGACCGCGTGCGCATCGCCGGCACCGTGACAGGCGAAATCCTGTGCCTGGACCCCGAGGGCGCGACCGTGCTGGCGGAGGAGCCCGTCGAAGGGCTGAAGATCGGCATGCCTGCAGAATGTCTGGGAAAATCGGAAATCGCCCCGCATGACGGCTGGATCGGGCGGATCGTTGACCCCTTCGGCTCTCCGCTCGACGGACGGCCATTGTTTCCGGGCGCGCGGCCTCGCAACCTGTGTCCGGCCCCGCCACCGCCTGCACAGCGTCGCCGCCTGGGACAACGGCTCGAAACCGGGCTGGCGGTTTTCGACACAATGCTGCCGATCGTCCGGGGGCAGCGGGTGGGGCTTTTCGCTGGGTCGGGCGTGGGAAAATCCTCCTTGCTGGCGCAACTGGCCCGCGGGATGGAGGCGGATGTGATCGTGATCGCGCTGGCGGGTGAACGCGGCCGCGAGGTGCGGGAGTTCACCGATCAGGTGCTGGGGCCGCAAGGCATGGCGCGCTCTGTGGTCGTCGCCGCAACCTCGGACCAGTCGCCCTTGCTGCGGCGGCGCTGTCTGTGGTCGGCCATGGCGGTGGCAGAGCATTTCCGGGATGCGGGGCTTCAGGTTCTGCTATTGGCCGACAGTGTCACCCGCTTTGCCGAGGCCCATCGGGAGGTGGCGCTGGCCGCAGGCGAATCCGCGCAGATGCGGGGGTATCCGCCCTCCATGGCGCAAACCATCATGGCGCTTGCCGAGCGGGCCGGGCCGGGCCGGGCCACGCCCGATTGTGGCGACATCACCGCGATCTTCACCGTTCTGGTCGCGGGGTCGGACATGGAGGAACCGGTTGCCGATGTGCTGCGGGGGGTTCTGGACGGACATGTGATCCTTGACCGAACCATTGCCGAACGTGGCCGCTTTCCTGCCATCGACCTCTTGCGGTCGGTATCGCGCAGCCTGCCACAGGCGGCGTCAGAGCCGGAAAACCATCTTATCGCCGAGGCGCGTCGCATCTTTGGCGCTTGGGACCGGGCCGAGATGATGGTGCAGGCGGGGCTTTACAGCAAAGGCTCCGATCCGGGGATCGACCGCGCGATCCGGGTCTGGCCTGATCTGGATGATTTCCTGGCGCAAGCCGCGCCGGGAGGGGCGGAAGGCAGTTTCCGCCGGTTGGCCGAAATTCTGGCGCGGTAGACCGCCCGGCCTTGTCAATGGGTCGCGCCAACCGGCTCTGGTTCCTCGGCATCTGGCGCGACATCGACGCGCGAGATCATCGCATAGAAGGCAGGCACCACGAAGAGCGTGAAGAGCGTGCCGACGGTGATGCCCGCGAAGATCACCAATCCCATCGCAAAACGCGCCGCCGCCCCGGCCCCGTCGGCGGTCATCAGGGGCACCACGCCAAGCGCCGTGGCGGCGGTGGTCATCAGGATCGGACGCAGGCGCTGGCGGGCCGAGGCAATGATGCCCGCCTCGCGGCTCAGGCCCTTTTCATGGCGCAACTGATTGGCAAATTCCACCAGCAGGATGCCATGTTTCGCAATCAATCCGATCAGCGTGATGAGCCCGACCTGCGTGTAGATGTTCAGCGTCCCGAGCCCGAGGTTCAACGGAACGATCACCCCGAAGATCGACAAAGGCACCGACATCAGGATGATGAGCGGGTCGCGGAAGCTTTCGAACTGCGCCGCCATAACCAGATAGATCACCACGATGGCGAGCGCGAAGGCCACGACAATCGTGTTGCCTTCGGTCTTTTCCAGTCGCGACTGGCCCGAGAAATCGACAAAGAATCCGGCGGGCAGCAAGGGGCGCGCGATATTCTCGATCACCGCAAGCCCGTCACCGGTGGAGACGCCGGGGATCGGCAGCGCCGTGATGGTTGCGGAATTGAGCTGGTTGAACTGTTCCACCGTGGCGGGGGCCGCGCGGGTTTCGACCTCGATCACGGCCGATAGCGGCACCATGTCGCCCGTCGTGGCGCGGATATAGACCTCGCCCAGACGTTCGGGATTGTCCCGGTATTCCTGTGGCGCCTGAAGGATCACGTCATAGCTGTTGCTGTCGCGGTCGAACTGCGACACCGGCCCGTCGCCGATCAAAAGCGCCAATGTCATGCCGATCTGGCTGACGGGCAGGTTGAGCGCAGCAGCACGGTCACGGTCGATGCGCACCACAAGCTGCGTCGTGTCGAATTTGAGCGAGTTCTGCACCACGATGAAGCGACCGGAGGATTGCGCCTCCGCCCTGATCTGTTCCGCAACCTCATAGACCTGCGAAGGGTCTCCCGTGGATTGAAGCACGAGGGAAATCGGCAGACCGCCCCCGGCACCCGGCAAGGATGGCGGCGCAAAAACAAAGGCCTGCAAGCCTGCAACAGGGGCAATTCGCGCCTGAAGATCGGCTTGGATCTGTGCCTGCGACCGGTCCCGGGCTGCCCAGTCGTCAAAGGCCCAGAGCATGATGGCCGAACTGGTCTGCCCGCCGAAACCGGTGATCGAGAAATTGGCCGAAAGCTCCGGCAGGTCCGCCGTCAGCGCGCGCATCTGGTCGACATAGCGTTGCGTGTAGTCGCTGGTGGCGTAGCTCGGCGCGTTCACGAAGGAGAAAAGCGCGCCCGAGTCCTCCTCGGGTGCGAGTTCGGAGGAGGTTTTCGTGAACAGGAACCCCGTCACCCCCATCAGCACGACCACAACCATTGCCGTCACCGGCAGATAGTCGAGCGAGGAGGAAAGCCGCCGTTCATACCAGCCCTCGAACCGGGTGAAACCGCGGTTGAGCGCCTTCTGGAACCGGTTCTCGCCGCCCTTCTTCAGCAAACGCGCGGCCATCATGGGCGAAATGGTCAGTGCGACGATGCCCGAAATGAACACCGCCCCTGCGAGTGTCACCGCGAATTCCCGAAACAGCGCCCCCGTCAGCCCGCCGGTGAAGAACAGAGGCAGGAACACCGCGATCAGCGTCAGCATCATCGCGATGATCGGTGTCGAGAGTTCGCGCATCGAGGTGAACGCCGCCTGCATCGGGCTTTGCCCGTCGTCGATATGGCGCTGGACGTTCTCGACCACGATGATCGCATCGTCCACAACCAGACCGATGGCCAGAACCATGGCCAGCAGGGTCAGGAGGTTGATCGAATAACCCATCAGGAACAGGATGAACAACACCCCGACCAGCGACAGCGGAATGGCGACGAGCGGCATCAGCACCGAACGGATGGAGCCGAGGAACAGCAGGATGATGACTGCAACGATGGCCGTGGCCTCAAGGATCGTGCGCAGAACCTCGTTGATCGAGGCTGCAATCTGTTCGGTCGCGTCGTAGAGCAGTGTCACCGTCATGCCGTCGGGCAGGCTGGCCTGAATGGCGGGAAGGTCGGCCAGCACATTGGCCGATGTGTCCAGCGGGTTGGCCGAGGGCGAGGGGAAGATGCCGATGAAGGTGCCGGGCTCGCCGTTGAAATTCACGATCGTATCGGTGCTTTTCGCCGCCAGTTCGATCCGTGCGACATCGTGCAGGCGCACCACCTCATCGCCGCTGCCTGAAATCGGCAACAGACCGAACGCCTCGGGCGTCTGGAGCGTGGACTCCATGGTGATGGCATAGGTCACGAGTTCGTTGTTCGTGCGGCCGGGGGCGGCAAGGAAGTTCGCCCCGTTGATCGCCGCCACGATATCCGAGGCCGTCAGCCCCTGCCCCGCCAGCCGGACCGGATCGACCCAGACCCGCATGGCATAGCTCGCCCCGCCCAGAACCTGCGATTCCGCCACGCCCTCGATGGTCGACATGCGGGGCACCATCACGCGCTCGATATATTCTGTGATCTGCTCGGGAGTCATGGCCGGGTTCTGCACACCCAGATACATGGTGGCAAAGGTCTGGCCGGTGCCCTTGACGATGCTCGGATCCTCGGCATCCTGCGGCAGGCGCGACCGGACCTGCTGGACCTTGGACATGACCTCGGTCAGGGCGGTGTCGGGGTTTTCCCCCAGCCGCATCTGCACCGTCACGACCGAGGCCGAAGGGCGGGACGCCGTGGTGACGTAATCGACCCCTTCCGCCGTCGCCACCGCCGCCGCGATGGGGGAGGTCACGAAGCCCTGGATCAGATCGGCCGAGGCACCCGGATAGATCGTCGTCACCGTGATGACGGTTTCATCCACTTCGGGATATTGCCGGGTCTGCAGGTTGAACATGCCCTGAAGGCCCAGAAGGATAATCAGCAACCCCAGCACCGTCGAGGCAACGGGCCGCTTGATGAATATGTCCGAAATGTTCATTCCGAGACCCTTTCGACGGCCAAGGGCTCGGCCAGCGTCACCGGCGCACCGTTCGACAGGCGGTTCTGGCCGGTGGTCACGATCCGGTCCCCGGTGGCAACACCGTTGCGGATCTCGATCATCCCGCCCGACCGGCGGCCCGGTTCGACAAAGACCTGACGCACGGCCAGCGTCTGCGGATCATCCTCGCGCGGCCGGACGACATAGACGAAATCGCCGTAAAGGCTGCTGATGACAGCGGTTTGCGGCAGGGCGATCACCCCATCCTCCTGCGGCAGATCAAGCCGCAGGCGTGTGAACTGCCCCGGCGTCAGCCCACCTTCCGCGCCTTCGACCGTGCCGCGCACCGCGACCAGCCGGCTTGACGGGTCCACGCGCGGATCAATCCCCGAGATTCGGCCTTCAAAGGATTGCTGGCCATCGTCATTGCGCAGGTGAAGCGCCTGACCGATGAAGAGGTCGGGCAGGCTCTGTTCCGGCAGGCTGAAATCGACCCGCATCCTGCTCAGATCCTGCAAGGTGGCGATGATCGTTCCGGGCTGGACATATTGACCCAGATCGACCCGCAAAAGGCCGATTGTGCCCGCAAAGGGTGCCGTGATTTCCCGTTGCTCCAGCACCGCCTCGGCACGCGCCACCTGCGCCTCGGCCGCACGGAAGGCGGCCTGCGTTGCGTCGAAACTGGCATCGGTGGCGACGCCCCGGCTGCGCAATTCCTGCTGGCGGGACAGGTTGGTGCGTTCAAGCTCCAGCTGCGTGCGCGCGGCTTTCAGGTCGGCGCGCTGCACCACAGCGTCCAGGCGGATCAGGATCTGGCCCGCCTCGACCTGCGTGTTCGGCTCGAACAGGATCTCGCGCAGGATGCCCGGCGCCTCCACCGTCAGATCAACACCCTGATTCGCATTGACGGTGCCGATGGCATTGATCGCGGGTTGCCAGGTCACCGGCACCACCTCGACCGATTCAACGGCCAGCGGCTGCACCGGCAGATTGGCGAATATCTGCTCGATCATGCGGTCCCGGAACATGTTGAACCAGATCAGCCCGCCTCCCACCAGAGCCAGAAGGACGGCAGCAATGACAAGACGTTTGACCATGAGGACCATTCCTGTAGTCGCCCCGCAGGGAACCGGGCGGATCACGATGCGAAAACCCGGCAATCCGGGCGGGAAAGCGGTGCTGTGACCTTCTGCACAAGGGCACGGAGAGATCACGCTTGATTATCGAGCCGGTCTACTATACCGTCTGGTCGGTAAAGTCAATGATGCTTGCACCCCCGAGCAGGAAGGCCGCCATGGAGGACACCGACCAGCCTGCCGCAGCGCGCGGCGATACACGCCGACGCATCCTCGATGCCGCACAGTCACTTGCCCACTGCACCGGGGCGGGCAGTCTGTCGCTGGATGCGGTCGCCGCGAAAGCGGGCGTTTCGAAGGGAGGACTGCTCTATCATTTCCCCTCGAAGAACCGTTTGATGCAAGCGCTGGTCGAGGATTACCTCGGCAAATTCGATGCCGCGCTGAGCGCACAGGAAAGCACCGGCCTGCCCGATGCCGCGATCCGCGCCTATATCGGGCATTTCCAGACCGAGCGACAGCATGACAAGCCGCCGCCCTCGGGCCTGCTGGCGGCCCTTGCGGAAGATCCCGACATGCTGGCCCCCGTCCGGCGGCATGAGCGTGGCTTTCTCAGACGGATCAGGGCAAATGCCACCGATCCGCAGATGGCGACACTGGCCTTTCTGGCCATTCACGGCCTTCGTGCGATGGACCTTCTGAACACGCGGGTTCTGGACCGGGACGAGGAAAGCGCGGTGCTGGACTGGTTGCACGACCGTCTGGGATCCTGACAGGCGGCAGCGACCGGCACGGCGCTTGCCTGTGCCGGAAAATCCCGACAGGGGCATGTCGGGTCGCGGGAGTGGAGGGGCGGAGGGGAACGGGGCAGGGATGCAGATCGGCACGGTTCTCATTACCGGCGCGCGCGCCCCGGTTGCGCTGCACATGGCGCGGTTGCTGCGGGGAGCGGGGCATCGGGTTCATCTTGCCGACAGCCTGCGCCACCCGCTTGCCGCCGCGTCCCGGATGCATGACGGCTATCACCGCCTGCCCGCCTTCGGCACCGACTTGGCAGGGGCCGCGCGCGCGCTGCGCGACCTTCTGGAGCGGCTGAAGGTCGATTGCGTGGTCCCGACCTGCGAGGAGGTTCTCTGGCTGGGCCGGATCTGGCGTGACCATCCGATGCCTGCACCGCTTTTCGCCCCGGATTTCGACCGGTTGCAGGAAGTGCATGACAAGGCGCGGTTCATCGCGCTTTGCGCGCGGCTCGGGCATCGGGTGCCGCAGACCTCGGTCCTGAAAGGCCCCGGGGATGTCGCGGCTGTGGCCGCCCGGTGCGATGCGCTGGTGTTCAAGCCGGTCTGGTCCCGCTTTGCCACGCAGACCCTGATCCGACCCGCGCCGCAACGGCTGGCGCGGATCAGACCGACGGTCGAGGCCCCCTGGGTCGCGCAGGAATTCATCGCGGGGCAGGAGCTTTGCGCCTATGCCGTTGCCCATGACGGGCGGGTCGCGGCGCTGGCGGTCTATCGCGGGGTGATCCGGGCGGGGCTGGGCGCGGCGGTCACCTTTGCACCGGTTCGGGATATGGCGGTGGAGGGGTTCGTGCGGGCCTTCGTCGCGGCAACCGGCTGGACCGGGCAGATTTCCTTCGACCTGATCCACAGGGCCGATGGCGCGGTGCTGCCCATCGAATGCAACCCGCGCGCCACCAGCGGGCTGCATTTCTTCCGCAATCCAGCGGAGTTTTCCCGCGCCTTGCGCGGCGAGGGCGAGGTTTCGCCGGATGTGGACAGTCCGCAGGGGGTTCGCCTCGCGCTCTGGCTCTATGGTGTGCCCGCCGCGTTGCGGCCCGGTGGCTGGCAGGCGTTCCGTGCGGCGCGGCGGGACACCGGCAATGTGATGGACTGGCCGGGCGACCGGCTGTCGCTACGCGATCAATTGCGCCCGGTGGCGGAATTTGCGCGGATCGCGCTGCGCCACCGGATCAGCCTGCAAGCCGCCTCCACCCGTGACATCGAATGGAACGGGCCCGATCACAATTCAATGTCATAGCGTGCAGGCGCGGTTGCCGCAGCGGGCAGCGCGCCTGCGGCAATCGCCTCGATCTCGCGGCGCAGGAAATCAAGCGGGCCGATCATCGGTGCGACCCCCGGTGCCAGACGCCCGTTGTCGAAGGCAGACCGCAGCACGCGCTGATCCTGCGCCAGCGCGATGCGGAACAGCGGCTTGAAGGCCAGCGCCTTGATCGGCCCCAGCAGCCCCTGACGCGGCCCGACCAGCCAGCCGACCCCCTCCACCGTTTCCACATCGGCCTGCCGCAAATGGAAACTCGTCGCCAGAACCAGCCCCTTCGGCCCCCAATATTCCAGTTCCGCAATCCCCGGATGGCGGTAGCGCCCCACCGTCCGCACCCGCGCGTCGTCAAACAGCGCGCTGATCAACCCCTGCTGACGCTCCTCACCGGTATAGCTGGCCTCGACCCAGCCCGGCCCGCCCGTCACCTCGACCCCAACGCGAAACCGCCGCGAGGTGAGCCCGCGCAAGAGGCCCCGATGGGTGAAATGGGTGTGCGTGGCATCCAGGATATTCTCCGCCGTGTCGGTCAGGGTGGATCGCACGCGGCTGGTCACAAGGCGAATGACCGTGGACTGGCCTTCCATCGGATGCGCCCGGGGTGGGCCGACGGGCGCGCCCTTTGACAGAAAGACCGCGCCTTCATGCTCGCAAGCCCGGTATCGCAGGACGCGGGCACGCGGCACGGCCCCGATATGGCCGGGGATGGCGACACAACGACCCTCCCCGTCAAAGCGCCAGCCGTGATACGGGCATTGCAGCGTATCGCCGACAACCTGACCGCCCGACAGCGCCACCAGCCGGTGCGGGCAACGGTCGGCCAGCGCGGCAATTCCGTCTGCCCTGCGGAACAAGACAACGGGGGCGCCGTCCAGCATCACCCGGACCGGGCGCCGCGCCACATCGCGCGACCGCGCGACCGCCTGCCAGATATCTTCGGTCACAATTCGAACCTCTGCAAAAGGGGGATGCCGATGCGGGTCAGGATCGCCTCCATCACCCGTATCGCAATGCGCTGGCCTTTGGGCAGATGTCCGCAGAAAACCGCGCTGTATTCGATCACCGGGTGGGCCTGCCGGTGCCGCTTGAAGGCGGCCGCCCCGGCGCTCATGTTGAAAAACAGCCCCTCGCGCCGCGCATGGTCCTGCGCCATGGCCATGACCATGCGGTAGAGCCCCTCTCGCTGCGGGCGTGTGGTGTCATAGCCGACAACGGGCTGTGTCAGGGTGCGGCCATTCTCGAACAGCGCCGTCATGGCGGCAAGGCGGCCATCGGTGCCATCCCGCAAGCCCCAGAACCGCATCAGCCCCGCCTCGTGCATCTGGCGCAGGTAAAGTGCTGTGTAGCGCGGGTTCAGGGGCGTGTATTTGCGAAGATAAAGCATGTCGTAAAGCTCTGCGCTGCGCGTGTGGTCGGCGGCGGTGAAATCGCCATTGTCCACGATCCGCAGCGGCGTGCGGGCAAGGGCGCGCAGGTCGCGCCGCATGTCCGGGCTGGGGCGGGGACCGGCATCTTCCGCGCTGAAGATATAGACCATCCGCGCCGGCAGCATCCGAAATCCTGTGGCGCGCAGCGCGGCGATGGTTTCCCGGTCGGCGGTTTCATTCAGCGAGCGGATCACCAGCGCGCGGTCAGGGTGGTCGCGGGTCAGGCGGTCGCGCAATTCGGCTGCGGCGGCCCGGTCCAGCCCCGGCACCGGATTGGTGGACAAGAGCCAGTTGTTGATCTGCACCTGATGGTCCAGCCCGCTGGCCCGCACCAGAGGGGCTGCCGACCGGACCAGCCCCCGGACCACCGCCCGCAGCGCAGGATGCGCCACGAAATTGCGCGTCTCGTCCAGCGCATAGTCGATATAGGCGGTGACCGGATTGCAGATGTAGCAGTTTCCCTTTTCGGCGCGCGAATTGACCGTCAGCGGATAGGCGCGGCCCGCAATGTCGATCCGGTCCACCGTCGTCACCAGATTTTCAATGAGGTCGGGAACGGGGTGGCTGCGAAAGACGGCCCTGAAGCGGTCAACCATTTCGGGCGTATTGGCAACGCGCTCGGCGAAGGGGGGCGTCATGGGCGCAGGCCCTTTGGCAGACGACACTCGACCCGGCGCAGCTTGTGGCCAAACTCCACCGGCAGGGCTGCGCGGCGCAGGATGACCTGCGCCTCGGCCCCGAGGCGGGCGATGGCTTCGGCCAGCGCGGCTTGCGCGGCAAGGGCGGCGGGTTCGGGCAGGTCGGGCGGCAGGGTCAGATCGACCTGTCCGAACCCCGTCTGCCAGATGCGGAAATCGGTGATCCGCCCGTCCGCCTTCAATACCGCATTGCGCAGGATGTCGGGCGTTGCCAGAACCGCCCCGCCCGGCCCGGACAGGCGGAAACAATCGTCCATCCGGCCCACCACCTCGGCCACCCCCCGCAGGGGCGACCCGCAGGAGCATGGCCGGTCGGACAGTCGCAAGAGGTCGTTCATCCGATACCGCGCAAGGATCTGCGCCTGCCGCCGGAAACAGGTTACGAGCGGGGAAACCAGCCCCTCGCCCACCGGTTCGAACTCGAAGAACACGGAATCCTCGGCCAGATGCAGCCCGCCCGCCCGGCAGGTCACGGCAAAGAGCCCCTCCGTCGCCATGTAGATCTGGTCGAGCGGCAGGCCAAACCCCGCCTCGATGATGGGCCGGTCCACAGGGTCCAGCGTCTCTGCCGCGCTGAACACACGCCGGGGGTGCAGGCGAAAGCCCGCCTCGACCATATGGCGCAGCACCTTGGGCGGGGCGACGATCACGGTGGGGCTGTAGTCCTCCAACCCTGCCCGCCAGCCCGTCGCCCCCTCGGCCAGCGCAAAGAACCGCAGGTCCAGATGCGGCACGCGCCGCGCGCTGCCATAAAGCCGGGTGTTCTGTGGCAAAAGGATCGCGATGCGCTGGCGCTGCCAGAGCATGTCCGCCAGCGCCTTGGCCAGGAGCGTGCCGAGCCAGCGATAGCGTTCGGCCTCGGAAATCACGAAATAGCCCCGGTTGCCGCTGGTCCCGGTGCTGGCCCCCACGGTGAACCCGGCAACCCGGCAATCACCCTCCAGCGCCGCGCGCACCGCATCGGCGGTGATACCCGCCCGGTTGAAGCGCGCGAAATCGGCCATCAGCGTGGCCTTGTCGACGACCGGCAGATCCTCCAGCCTTTCCGGGGGCGCGCCATAGGCGTCCACGTGGGGCAGGTCGCGGTCCAGCCAGCGGCGAAGTGCGGTTGCCTGTGCCGCCTCGAACCGCGCCCGGCTCAGGCCCGGGCGCGACAGGCGGCGTGTTGCCCAGAAACTCGTCAGGGCCTCAAGGAACGCGGTCATTGCGACTTGCCCTGCGCAAGATCATGGTGGGTCGGCTCCGGGTCATGGCACAGCACCACATCGCCCCCGGCGCGGCCGAACGCCTCCACAAGGTCCGTCGACCGGCCAATCGCCGCAGGGTCTGCCGCGATCAGTTGCGCAGGGTAGCCCGGACGCTTTGGCTCCGGCAGCGCGGCCTTCAGCCATTGCGCATCAACGCCGTAGAGCAAGGGCCGGGACAATTGCGGAAACACCAGCCCGAAATGCCCCTCGGCATGGCCCGGAAGCGGCAGCGCAAGCATCGCGCCATCGCCGAACAGGTCATGCCCCTGCAGGGTCTCGGTCGCTCTGCCACTTGCAGAGAAATCCAGCGGGACAAGGCCCGCGCTCTCGATCAGGTCCATCCGGTCCGCGAAGCCCGGGGGCAGCAGTTCGGGGAAAACCCCATGGCGCAGATTGGCCAGCCCTCCGCGCGCCCGCAGGGCATTCCATGCCGCGCCACTCGCCACAAATCGCGCCTTGGGAAACAAGGCGAGGCCCGAGACATGATCGACATGGAAATGCGTCACAACCACCCGCGTCACATCCTCGGGGCGCAGTCTGTGACGCGCAAGGAAAACCTCCGGCTGGCCATCCACCACCAGCCGCGGCCGCAGGATCCGCCCGTAGAGGCGCAGGCCGAGGCTCCGCCCCGGGGCCGTCACCGAATGGTCGGTATAGCCGGTGTCGATCAGCACCGGCCCGACCCGAGGGCTGAGAAACAGCCCATAGCGCACCCACAGCGCCCGCTGCCGCCAGCGTCCACCGCGCAGGATGAACCGTTCCGGCGCGTCGACAAACGCGCTGTTGGCAAAGACAGGGGCCGTCATCCGGTCCGTCCCCCGGCAAAGGTCCGTGCCAGACCCTCCTCGAACGAGATCTGTGGCCGCCACCCCAGCCCGGCCCCTGCCGCCGTCAGATCAAGGCTTTGGGCATAGGCGAACAGCGCCAGCCCATAGCGCGTGACAGCGGGTTCCGGCGCGCCCGGCAGCAGAAGGCTTGCGCGCTCAATGAGCCCCGCCACGGCCATCAGCGGGCCAAGCGGCATCCGCCGCCAGCGCAAGGGCACCCCCGCCCGGGCGCAGGCCTGACCGGCGATTTCGGGCACCGGCAGCACCTCGCCGCCCGAGATGTTGAAAACCTGCCCTTCCGCTGCCGCCCCGGCGTCAAGTGCCGCCATGACCGCCGCAACGGCATCCCCGATATGGGTCAGGTCGATCCGTGCGCACCCGTCCCGCAACAGGGGCAGCGGCCCCCGCCTTGCCGCCCGCAAAAGGCGCGGCAAAAGGGCCGTGTCGCCCGCGCCATAGATCCCCCGGGGGCGCAGCACCACCGGGCCAAGGGCGGGGGCGTCCAGCACCAGCCGCTCTGCCGCCCGCTTGGTCCTTGCATAAGCGTTGAACGGGGGGGGCAGCGGGTCGCTTTCACGCACGCCCAACTGGTCGATCGGCGCAAAACTGACCGAGGAACTGGAGACGAACACGAACCGCGAAACCCCGATCCCCGCGCAGAACTCGAGCAGGTTCCGCGTCGCGGTCACATTCGCCACCTCGAAGGCCTGCGCCCGGCCATGGGGCGAGGATCGCGCGGCACAATGGACAACGGCACGCAGATCGCACAGCCGCTCGGCCACCCCCGGCGCGAAAGGCCGCGCCAGATCCTGTTCGAGCATCTCGAACCCCTCGGCCCGCAGCGCCGCACAGTGCCGGGCATCGCGTCCGGCCCCGATCACGCGCACACCCTCCTGCCGCAACCGGCGCAGCACCGCCCCCCCGAGAAAGCCGGTCGCCCCGGTGACGAGAACCCGTCCCGCCATCTCAGGCCACCAGCGCGAGGCCGCCAAAGGACACCCCCGCCGATGTGCCCAGCATCAGCACCCTCGCACCCGGCCACACCCGCCCCTCCCGCCGCGCCATATCGAGCGCGAAGGGAATCGAGGCCGCAATCTGGTTGCCATGGCTGGTGGCGATGTTCACCACCCGGTCGGGGGCAAAGCCCGTCAGGCGGATCATATGCGCAAGCCCTGCCGGGCTCGCCTGATGCGGGACGACAAGATCCACCTCCCCGGGCCGCCAGCCTGCGCGGTCCAGCAATTCCGCGACAAACCCGCCGAAATGCTGCGCCGCCAGCCGGAACAGCGCCTTGCCATCCATCGCAAACAGGCTGTGTTCTGCAAACTCCTGCGCCTGCGTGACAAAATCGAACCGCGTGCCGCCCGCCCCGATGCCGCAGGCGGCATAGGCCGAGGGGTAGCTGCGCAACAGGCTCGCCACAACACCGCAGGGTTCCCCGTCTCCGGCCCGCGACAGCACCGCCGCCCCGGCCCCGTCGCCGAACAGGGCCGCCGTTTCCGGGTCACTCGCCCAGGGCAGCGCGCGCGAGGCAACCTCGGAAGAGACCACCAGAACATGATCTGCCGCGCCCGCCGCGATCTGCCGGGCCGCTGTTTCAAACGCGGTCACAAAGCTCAGGCAGGTGCTGTTGACATCGAACGCGCCCGCCGCGCCATCCGCCATGCCAAGGCCCCTCATCACCAGCGGCGCGGTCGCGGGGATCGGTTGATAGGGCACCGCCGCCCCGCAGATCACCGTGTCGATCTCGCCAGCCTCCAGCCCCGCATCCGCAAGGGCGGCGCGCGCGGCGGCGACGCCCATGGAAACCTGATCCTCGGAGCCGCAGACATGCCGCGCCACAACGCCCGTGGCGCGTTCCAGCCGTCCCGGCGCAAGCCCGAGATCGCGCTCGATGTCGCGGGTCAGAAGCCGACGATCCGGCAGCGCCCGCCCCGTGCCAGAGATCCTGACTGTCATCCTTGGCACCATCCCGACTGCTGAAACCCTTGCAGGCCGGAACGATACCACCTCGCCGGGGGCATGCAAATTCGATCTGTCGGAACCTGCGCGGAAGGCCCTCGCGCCCCGTCCCGAACCTGTCAGCAAAAGCGCCGGAAACGCTCCACGATTGTATCAAGAACGTCATTCGGATCGCGCTGCCACCAGTCGCGGGCCGAGAACACCTCCACCTCGCAGGGGCCGTCATATCCCGCAGATTCGACCATTGCCCGGATCGCACGCAGATCGGCCACGCCATCGCCCATCATGCCCCGGTCAAGCAACATGTCGCCAGTCCGTTCCAGCCAGTCGCAGAGGTGATAGCCCAGAATGCGCCCCTTGGCCCGCGCAAGGCTTTCACCCAGCCGCCGGTCCCACCAGACGTGATAGACATCGACCGCGATCCCCAGATTCACCGCCCCCACCCGGTCACACACCTCCAGCGCATCGGCCACGGTGAAAAGGCAGGTCCGGTTGCCGCCGAACATCGGGTTGAGCGGTTCCAGCGCCAATGAGACGCCACACGCGGCGGCATGGGGCGCAAGGGCCGCCACGCGGTCGGCGAGGCGGTTGACCGTTTCCGCCAGCCCCTTTGTCCCCGGTTCCGTGCCGCCCGTCACGATGGTCAGGACCGGCGCCCCCAGAGCAGCCGCCATCTCGATGCTGGCACGCGCCGCGTCCATCGCGCCCGAGGGCGCATCGGACCCGACCAGATAGGGCGTGCGGCAGAGGCCATCCACCCGCATCCCCGCCGCCCGCGTGCGGTTGCCGATCTCCACCGCGCGCGTGCCGATTTCCCGCCGCCAGAACACGATGCCGCCATAGCCGCGCGCGGCACAGGCGTCGATCACCCGCTCGACCGGCCACCCGGCCCCCCTGCCGTCCAGATTATGCCCCAGCGTCGCGGTGTTCAGCGCCAGCGCCGACAGATCCCGCGAGAAATCGCGCATCTCAGACCCCGTAAAGCGCGAGCAGCCGTTTCATCCGGTCCACCGCAAGGTCCGGGGCGCGGAGCAACCCGCAGCCATCGGCGAGCCGGAAGGTTTCGGTGAAATAGGGCAAGGGCCGCATCGCCTGCGCACCGCCCAGCATCACGAAATGATCCTGAAACCCGTTGAGCCATGCAAGGAATACAACGCCCGTCTTGTAATACTGCGTCGGCGCGCGGAAGATCAGCCGCGCCAGCGGCACGGTCGGATCCAGCACCGCACGGAACCCGGCGCGGTCCCCTGCCCCCAGCCGCCCGACCGCATGGGCCGCCGCAGGCGCCAGCGGGTCGAAGATCCCCAGCAGCGCATGGCTGAAGCCCTTGTCATCCCCCTCGATCAGTTCGGGATAGTTGAAATCGTCGCCCGTATACATCTTCACGCCTTCGGGCAGGCGGCGGCGCATGGCGATTTCCTTGTCCTTGTCCAGAAGGCTGATCTTGATGCCATCGACCGATGTGCGGTTGCGCCCGATCACCTCCAGCGCCACCTCCATCGCATCAGGGAAGCCCGCACAGCCCCAGTAGCCGGCAAGGGCCGGGTCGAACATATCCCCCAGCCAGTGCAGGATCACCGGATGGTCACAGGCCGACAGCACAGCGTCATAGACCCGCAGATAATCCTGTGGCCCCCGCGCCACGCGGGCCAGCGCCCGGCTCGCCATCAGGATGATGCGCGCATCAAGGCGCTGGATCGCCTCCAACTGTTCCATATAGGCGCGGATCACATCGTCAAGGCTGCCCGCGTCCCTTGGGTCCAGATGGTCGGTCCCGCAGCCGTTTGCCACCATCGCATCCGGCAATTCCGCCCGCGTGCGGCGGATCAATTCCAGTGCGCCCGGCCAATCGAGCCCCATGCCGCGCTGCGCCGTATCCATCGCCTCGGCAATCCCGAGCCCCAGCCCCGCCAGATGGTGCCGGAAGGACATGGTTGCCGCCCAGTCCACGCTCGCCCGCCCCGAAGGGTCATTGGCGGTGAAGGGGTCCGCCACGACATGCGCGGCGGAATAGACGGTGCGCACCGCATCCCGCCCCAGCCTGCCCGCCGCGATCGGCGTGCCGCAAAGCGTGTAATCGGCCAGACGGCCCATCGTATCCGGCAGAGCGATTTTCATGGGCTGACCTTTCAGAAACGGGATACCAGCATCCCGGCATCCGCCGCGATTGCCTGTCCGGTGGTATAGGGGAGCCGCCCGGTGGCGAGCGACGCGATGATTGCACCCACCTCGGCAGGCTGGCCGACGCGGGGCAACAGGGTCAAACCTTCAGCCGCGCGCTGGCGATACATCTCGATCACCGGGGCGGTCATGTCGGTCTCGATCAGGCCGGGCTGAACATCATAGACGGCAATCTCCTCGGCCCCCAGCCGCACCGCAAGCGCCTTGGACACCATGGCTGCCGCCGCCTTCGACGCGCAATATTCCGCGCGCTGGACCGCCACCGCATTGGCATTGGCCGAGGTCACGGTGACGATGGAATGGAAGAGATCCGCAGGCCGGTCCCGCGCCAGCAGGCCGCGCGCAAATGCCTGCGACAGAAAGAACACCGCCTTGGCATTGACCGACAGGCAGCGGTCCCAGCTTGCCTCGGTCACGTCCAGCAAATCGCCCCGGCTCAGAACCCCGACGCCTGCATTGTTGATCAGCGTGGTCAGCGGGCCAAGGTCAGCCTCGATCCGGGCAAGTGCCGGCTCATGGGCCGACAGGTCGGCCACATTAAACGGGGCGGCCACCACCGGCACCCCCAGCACAGCGATCCTGTCCACCGCGCGCGCCAGTTCGTCATCCGCCACCGGGCCATTCACCGCGATGGCAAAACCTTCGCGCGCCAAGGCCTCGGCGGTCGCAAGACCGATCCCGCGCGATGATCCTGTGACCAGTGCTGCCTGCCTCATGCCTTGGCACCTTTCCGCATCAATTCCCGCGCGATGATCATGCGCTGGATCTGGTTCGTGCCTTCATAGATCTGGCAGATCTTGGCGTCGCGGTAGAGCCGTTCCACCTCCACCCCCCGGATATAGCCCGACCCGCCGAAAACCTGCACCGCATCCGACGTGCGCGCCACGGCCATGTCGCCCGCAAAGCATTTGGCCATGGAACAGGCCTTGGTCGCGTCCTGCCCCAGATCCAGCTTCATCGCCGCCGAATGGACCAGCAGGCGCGCAGCCTCGATATCCTTGGCCATATCGGCCAGCAGCCATTGCACGCCCTGAAATTCGGCAATCGCCTTGCCGAATTGCCGCCGGGTGCCTGCATGATCAACCGCAGCCTCCAATCCGGCCTGCGCGATGCCGACCGCCAGCGCCCCGATGCCGACACGGCCCTTGTCCAGCACGCTCATCATCATGTGGAACCCGCGCCCCGGATCGCCCAGAAGCGAACCGGGGGGAAGCCGCACATCAGCAAAAGTCAATGCGCCCACCTGACTGGCACACTGACCCATTTTCGACTCCTTCGGCCCGCGTTCAACACCAGCGGTGTGAAGATCGACGATGAAAATGGACATGCCGCGATTGCCCGCCGCCGCATCCGTCCGCGCCAGCACGAATCCCAGATCGGCGACAGGCGCATTGTGGATCCAGACCTTTGACCCGTTGAGCCGCCAGCCCTCGCCGTCGCGTTCCGCCGTGGTGCGGATGCCTGATACATCGGTCCCGGCCTCGGTTTCCGTGATGCAATAGGCCACGCGGATTTTCATCGCGAGGATACCTGTCAGCAACGCCCGCTGCGCCTCGGTCCCGTGCCGCACCAGCAGCGTTGCGATCAGTTCCACCAGCCCGCATTGGTCGGCCACGCTCGCGCAGCCGCGGGACAATTCCTCCATCACCACGGCATAGGTCAGCGTATCGAACCCCGGCCCGCCCATCGCCTCGGGCACCGCGATGCCGAAAAGGCCCAGCTTGGCCATTTCGTCATAAATCTCTGCCGGAAACCGCTCGTCCCTGTCCAATCCCTCGGCAGCCGGGCGGATCACCGCATCGGCAAAGGCGCGCACGGTGTCGCGGACCTGTTCCTGCATTGGGGTCAGGAACATCACGCCTCCCCCCGCCCGAAATCGGGTTTGCGTTTCTCACGGAAGGCAGCCAACCCCTCGGCCAGATCGTCGGATGCCGCAGCAATCGTTCCGGCCAGCGATTCCAGCACGCGAGCCGTCTCCTCGCCCTCGGCGGCGTTGACCAGCATCTTGGTCAGTTCATTCGCGCGGGGGGACCGGGACAGCACCCGCGCGGCAACCCCCTTCGCCGCCGCCATCCCCTCACCCTTCGGCACAACCTGATCGACAAGCCCCAGCCGCACCGCAGCCTCGGCATCGAACACCTCACCGAACAGCGCCATCCGCCGCACCGCCTGCGGCCCGAAGCGGCGCAGCGCGCGCTGCGTGCCGGACCAGCCGGGAATGACCCCCAAGCCCGGTTCGGGCTGGCCGATCCGCACATGCGCCTCGGCAATCCGCAGATCGGCACAGGCCGCCAGTTCCAGCCCGCCGCCCAGACAATGCCCGTTCAGCACCGCAATCAAGGGCTGGCGCAACCGCGCCAGCGCGTCAAAGGCCGCATGACCATCGCGCACCCAATGCCGCCCAAAATCAAGTGCCGAATTGCCCGACCATGCCGCGATGTCGCCCCCCGCGCAAAAGGACCGATCCCCTTCGCCCGTGAGGATCACCACCTCCGCCCCCGACCGCTCGATCACGCGACACAGCGGGACCAAGGCATCCACCATTTCCGCATCCAGCGCGTTCAGTTTCTCGGGGCGGCGGATCGTCAGCGTCGCCACCCGTCCCGTGATTTGCAGATCAAGCCGCGGGTCGGTCATAGCGTGAGCCCCATCATTTCGGGCCGGAACAGCCGCGCGTCCATCTCGCGCAGGTCATCGGCCACCCGCAGCGGCGTTGCGGCCTGATCCAGAATGTCGCGTTGCAGATCCATTCCCGGCGCGATTTCCGTCACCGTCAGCCCCTCGGGCAGCAGCCGGATCACGCAGCGTTCGGTGACATAGGTGATGTGCTGGCCCTGCATCACAGCGCGCTTGCCGGAAAAGCTGACCTGATCGACCTTCGGCACGAATTTCGGGATGCGGCCTTCCTTGTCGATCACCAGCCGCCCCGCCTCCACCCGCATCTTGGCCCCCGCGTTGAAATTGCCCGAGAACACGATTTTGCGCGCCCGCGCGGTGATGTCGACAAAGCCCCCCGCCCCCGCCGTGCGATGCGGGGTTGCCGACAGGCGGCTGACATTCACCGACCCTTCCGCGTCTATCTCAAGGAAGGACAGCAGCGAGCAATCAAACCCGCCCCCCTGAAAATAGATGAACTGATGTGGCGAGGCGACGAATGCCTCGGCATTGGACGCGCAGCCGAACTTGAAATCCAGCAGCGGCACGCCCCCCACTGCGCCCTGCTCGATCACCCATGTCACGCGGCCATGCAGCCCCTCTTCGATCAGGATGCGCGGCACATTGGCGGAAATGCCGAAGCCGATATTGACGGCCCAGCCAGACCGCAATTCCATCGCCACCCGGCGCGCGATCACCTTGGCCGGGTTGAACTCGGGCGTGGTGAAGCTGTGCAGCGGGCGGAACAATTCGCCCGAGATTGCCGGGTCATAGGGCGTTTGCGTGGTCTGCAACTGGTCCGGGGCCTCGACGATCACATCGACGAGGATCCCCGGCACCCGCACGTCATGGGGCCGCAACGTGCCTTGCGCCGCCACGCGGCGGACCTGCGCGATCACGATACCCCCCGAGTTGCGCGCGGCCAGCGCCATTTCCATCGCGCCCAGCGTGGCGCCTTCCATCTCAAAGGTCAGATTGCCATTCTCATCGGCAGTGGAGGCGCGGATGATCGCCACATCGGGCCGGATCGCGGGAAAATGCAGCCAGTCCTCGCCGTCGAAACGGACCCGCTTGACCAGCGGCGATCTTCGCGCCGTGGCGTTCATCGCGCAGCCCTCCTGTTCAGGGTCCACGAAAGTCTCCATCCCCACCTTGGTCAGCACGCCGGGACGTTTGGCAGCCCCTTCACGCAGCATGTCGAACACGATGCCCGAGGGCACATTCCACGCCGCCAGATCCTCGGCCAGGATGCGCTGCCAGATCAGCGGCGGTTCGGCATTGGTCGGCCCCGACGGGAATGATCCCGCGATGATGCGTGCAATCATCCCCGGTTGCGCAAGATGATCGACCCCCTTGGTGCCGAACATGTCGCCTGCCGCAATCGGATGGATCGTCGTCAGCCCCCGCGGTGCGCCTTCGGCCTGAAACCGCGCGCCGAGCGCCGCCAGAACGGCATCCGGACACAAGAGCCCGGAGGAGGAATTCACCGCAACGGTCGCCCCGTCGTCAATCAGGCGGACGGCCTCCTCGGCGGATTTCAGTTTCGACATGGGCTCTTCCTTCCGCACCGGAGGCAAGTAACCAGACAGTTATCAATCTAGGCGGGGAAAGGATGGTTCCACAAGGCCAAAATCACCCCACCTTCTTCCACAGTCGATGCCGGACTGCTGAAAGCGGCCCGGTGCAGGGCTGCCTTCGCCGGGACGATCCTGCCGCACCGGGTTGGACTTTGACGCCAAGCGCTGACAGGGTGTATCCGGACAAGAACAAGGCCGGGCTTCCGATGCCGCAGGAGATTGCCATGGACCCAACATCCGACGACGCAGGCAAGGCATCAAAGCCCCGCATCCGCGATGCAGAGGCCACAAAAGCCCGTATCCTCCAAGCTGCCAAACGCGAATTCGCCAAGAACGGCCTTGGCGGGGCACGGGTCGATGTGATCGCGGAAAAGGCGAAAGCCAACAAGCGGATGATCTATCACTATTTCGGCTCGAAGGAGGGTCTGTTCCAGACCGTCCTCGAAAATGCCTATATCGACATCCGGACCGCCGAGCAGGAACTTAACCTCGACCATCTCGCCCCGCGTGACGCGCTGGAACGGCTGGTGGGCTTCACCTGGGACTATTACTTGCGAAACCCCGAGTTCATCACGCTGGTGAACAGCGAAAACCTGCATCATGCCCGGCACCTCAAACGGTCCGAAGCGGTCAAGGTCTACAGCCGCCGCTTCGTGTCCATGGTCAAGACGATACTTGACCGGGGTGTTGCGGCCGGCGTTTTCCGGGGCGGGATCGACCCGGTGCAACTCAATATCACCATCGCCGCGATCGGCTATTATTACCTCACCAACCGCTATACGGGAGCAATCGTCTTTGAACGCGACCTGATGACGAAAGACGCCCTGCAAGAGCGGCTTCGGTTCAACACGGAAACCATCCTGCGGCTGGTTTCGGCCTGACAGACAAATGGCGGATCCCGCCGATCCGGGGTCAGCGGCCGGCGGCCTGCAACAGTTGCAAGGCGCCCGCAGCCGAGGAAAACCCCACCGACATCGACTGCACCTCGGAGCGCAACAGGAAGTTTCGCAGCAGTTTTTCCATCTTTGCGGGATCGGTGAACTGCGCAACGCTCTGGTCGCCATAGGCCCGGCCGACCTTGTCTCGAAGCTCCCCAAGCTGGCGATCCAGATCCAGCGCGGCGAAAGAGGACGGCAGACCAAGCGCCTTTTCAAAGACCCGCCGCAGCGGGGCGTTACCCATGACGGTGAACCACTTGGTTTCATCGGTGACATCGCGTCGGGCGAGCCGCGCGATTTCCCGCTCGGCGTTGAGCGCAAGGCGCAGGTCGTCATTCCTTGTTCCGACCGCCTGTTCGAATTGCCGCTCGCGATAGTCCTTGAGGATGCCATCGGCGAAATCCGACAGTTTCGTGCGCGGGGTCGAATAGTCCCCGAACCCGAATGCCGATGAAAAGGCGCGATACTGCTTGTCGGCCAGACGGTTCGCCAGCGCCCTGTCATTGAGCGTGCCATCCTCCAGCACCTTTCGGACGAAAAAACTGTTGTTGATGTCCGCATCCAGCCCGAATGCCCCGAGGGCCACGCGCAACAGCCGACGGTCCGAAACAAGTTCGGCGGCTGTCGTGACAGAGCCGATCTTTTCACGGAAATACGCCTCGTCGCGCTGGCGTTGCGGCGCGGCGAGGAATGTCCGGGTCTGCTTGTCCATCGTGCGCTTGAGAAAGCTCCAGCCCGCAAGACCGCCCATGGGGATGATCGGGGCGAAACTCATCCCCGATGGGCAGCAAAGAGCCGCTCCTCCCTCGGCAGCAGGCTGCGCAGTGCCTTGAGCGCAAGGTAGTGGTTGCCCTCCACCACCCCAGCCGTTGCCTGGGCCAGCAGGGCGCGGCTGTCCGCATCGGTCAGCACCTGGCTCAACTGTTCGATCCCGCGCAGGAGTTGCAGATGCGCCTCGTCCGGGTCGGCATCGCCGGACAGCACGAGCTGTGCGATGTAGCAGACGCGCCGGACCGGCGTATTCACCTCCTCTGGATGGATCGCATCGCGCAGCCGCAGGATATGCGCATTGGGCGTCATGATGGCGAGACGCGACCGCCGCTCGCCATTCTCGATCACCGCCCCATTGATGAGAACACGCTCATGTGGCCCGAGCTTCAGCACCAACCCGGTCATTTGCCGTCTCCGGTCATGCCGCGAAGGCCGCGCATGATGGCGGTATTGATGTCGATCAGAACATCGACAGATGCGCCCTCCTCCGCGACCTTGCGGCTGTGGGCGACCGTGAATTCATGCAGGTAGAACAGTTGCGCCCTCAGGCTTGCCGGCAGCGCATTGCCGGGGTCGGCGACATCCACGGCCAGTGTGCGCCACAGCCTGTCATTTTCATGCAGGGCCGCGACAAGGGCCGGGAAATCCGCCTCGCGGGCGCGGGACGCCAGCGTGAGGCGACGGGTCACCCGGGCGAAAAGGTCATATTCGATGGTGCGGGAACTGCGCAAAGGCGCATCAGGGCGGGCATAGGCATCAATTGCGAGGGAAAAGGAGGTCATCGGAGATCCTTCCGGGGTGTTGATCTGTCAAGGGCGGTCACGGGGGCGCGGATGGCGCGCCCCCGTGGATCTGGCCTTACCGGAAGAGCGAAAGGATCGACTGCGGCGACTGGTTTGCGATGGAGAGCGCCTGGATGCCAAGCTGCTGCTGCACCTGAAGTGCCTGGAGCCGGGCCGAGGCCTCCTCCATATCCGCGTCGACCATGGCCCCGATGCCGGATTTCAGCGCATCCGACAGCTTGCCCACGAAATCGTTCTGGATCTCGATCCGCTTCTGCGCCGAACCGAAGGCCGCCGCGGCGTCGATGGACCGGTTGATCATCGTCTCGATATTGTCCAGTGCCGCCGTTGCGCGCGCGGATGTCGACACATCGATGCCATCGAGCCCGAAAAGCCCCCCCGACGCAATTCCACCGGCATTGCCGACGGTCGTCAGGGTCATGTCGGTTGCCGTATCGTTGTCGATCTTCAACTGCCACGCACCGGCGCTGTTCTTCGCCACCTGGGCGGTGATGCCCGCAACGCCTTCGCTGTCGATTGCCGCCTTCAGGCCGCGTGCGACATCCTCCATCGATTCCTTCGGCCCTGCGACATAGGTGTAGGTATTGCCGCCGAAGGAAACGCGGTAGCCGTCACCGTCATTGACCGCAGCGACGCTGTCGAAGGTCACGTTCTGCGCGCGTTCGTTGATCTCGCCCGTGGTGACCGTGACAGCGGTTCCGTTGAGTTCGGTGATCTGGGTGCCCGCTGCGGCACCGCCGAGGCCACTGATGTCCACCGCCGCCCCGGTGAAGGCACGCGCCGAAGTGATCTCGACCGTGGCGCCGGTGACAGATGCGGTCATCCCCTCGATCCCGAGCGCATTGATGCGCCCCGCGAGAATGCCGGCCGCGACATCCTGATCGTCGGTCGCGCCGCCAAGCTCCCCCGCCGCGAAACTGAAGGACACCCCGCCGACCGAGAAGGTCGCCGCAGCGGTGCTGTAATCGGCGCCGGTCGCCATCGTGATGATGGCGGTATTGCCCTGATTGTTCAGCGCATTGGCGGCAGGATCACTGACCGTCGCATTCGGCGTCAGAACTGTGCCTGCCCCGTAGACACCTGCCCCGGCGGTCAGATCCTGACGGTTCACGGTGATGTTGGAGGCTGTCACCGACCCGTTCGACGCGCGGTCAAGCGAGGACAGGATATTCACATCCGTCGTGCCCTTGATCATGTTCAGGCCGTTGAACTGGGCCGCCCCGACAACCGATCTGATCTGGTCCCGAAGCACCGAAATATCCGTCTGGATCTTGGCCCGGTCCACGTTTTCTTCCTGTGCGGCAACGATCTTGCCCTTGATCTCGGTCAGCAGGTCCGTGACCGTTTCCGAGGCCTGGCGCGCCACCGAGATGGTGGACGAACCGAGCGACAGGCTGTCGGAAATCCCCTTGAACCCTTTAACGTCGCTTTCCATCACCTTGGAAATCGCCCAGACGGCCGCATTGTCCTTGGCGTTCGCAACGGATTTCCCGGTGGAGATCTCGTTCTGGATCTTGCCCATGTTGCTGTTGATGCCCTTGAGCGTCTGCAAGGCCACCATCGCGCTGTTGTTGGTCAGAATCGAAGACATCTTTAGTCCCTTCATTTTGCCTGCGCTTTGCGCCCGGCGGTTCGGGCCATCCCCGGATGGCCAAAGGGGCATTCTTGCCAATGCGGGCCCGGATTGCTCCGCCCGCGCCACCCCGGTTCGGGATGCAGGGCCATTGATGCGCGCCATTCGCTAACGGTTGGCTAAACGTGCAAGGCCGGAACCGATGAACTGGAAAGGATTTTAGACAGTTGCGCCCGGTCAGGCACGATGGGCGAGGAGGCTTTCGTCGGGGCCGATCACGCTGGCCTGACCCTTGCCGTCATAGGTGCGCGTCCCTGTCCGGGCATCCCGGATTTCAGTCAGGCGCCGACGCG
Source organism: Pseudorhodobacter sp. (assembly GCA_046295215.1). Taxonomy (GTDB): domain Bacteria; phylum Pseudomonadota; class Alphaproteobacteria; order Rhodobacterales; family Rhodobacteraceae; genus Szabonella. The sequence continues at coordinate 59,315 of JBKBNP010000019.1, forward strand.
CCGCGCGGATACCCCGCGCCGACGCCTCAAGGCACGCGGCATTTCGCCGGGCAAGATCCTGCAACCGGCGCAGCGCCGCGGCTTCCGGGGGGTGGGCGATCCTGCTCAACGCCTCTTCCATGCGCAGCGACAAGGCGGCAAGGCTTGGCAGATCCCCCTGCCGCAGCGCAGCGTAGACGTCCTCGAGGACCGTTTCCAGCGGGTCCGTGCTGGGATCACCCGACATGTCCGCCCTCCCCCTGACGCGCTGTCAATGCCTGGAACAGGCGTTCCGCCAATCCGATGCCGCCGGCCTTGACCATCGCCTTTGCCTGCTCATTGCGCAGAAAGGAGGAAAACTGTTCCTCGCCGATACCGCCTCCGAATTGCGCTCTGGCCGCGCCAAGCCCTGCATGTCCCAGCATTTCCGCCAGGAAGGCGGCTTCGAGTTCTTCGGCCTTCCGGCGAAGCTGGCCGGACCGGACGCTCCTGTCATCGGGTGCAGGCCCCTGCGGCATGGGGCGGGATGAAGGCAGGATCGGGATCATCGGGTTTCCTCTCGACGTGACCCGCGCAGTATCGCGACCGCCGGTAAACAGCCGGTAACCAGTTGCCGCAATATTGGCCACCAGCGGGTTTTGAAAACGGCAGAAGCCGGAGAAGGCGACATGACGGAAATTACACAATGGCTGCCTTCGATGCCGCCCGGGCTGACAGCGGCCGGATCATCGCAGGTGGATCCCTCGAAAAGTATTGATTTCATGTCGTTTATTGACGCATCGGCATCCCTGTCGCAAAGCTGGCCGGTGGCAAATGCCGTGCCCCCCAACCTCGCGGACGCCGGTGCCCTCTTGCAGGGAGTGGCGCGCGAATCGGGTCGGGCAGACCCCGAGAGGGCTCCGAAGCTCCGGTCCCGGATTCTGAGCAAGGACATATCATCGGAGGCAACGAAGAGGCAGGCCACCGAAGGATTGCGGTCTGAAACGATCGCCACCCCCGGGCCGGTGGTGGAGAGGCGGGCCGTTTCCGAAGGCAGGGAGGCTTCTCGCACAGCAGGCGCTGCCGCCACGGAGATGCTGCATTCATCTGCCCCCCAACATCCGGAAAGCCTCCCCGCACAGCCTGCGGAACAGGCACTCACGCCTTTCGATGAGGCCGCGATAGCCCCGGTGCGACTGCCCGTCCCCGAGAATCCCCCCGCGCCCGCACGCTACCCCGCCCCCGACGCGCTGCGCATGCTGACAGGATCCGGCGCGGAACGTTTCTTGGAGGCGCGGGGCTCCGATGGGGGGGCTGCTCTTTCAAAGGATGCCGGTACGGATATGGGGCGCGATTTCCTGCCGACGCCCACAGTCGGGGCGTTCAACCCAGCCACTACACTCCCCTTGACGGTTGTCGGGGCCTCTCCCGGCGCGGGCAGCACCGCCGACACCGGGCATGGATCCACCGCCGGCGCCCCAAGCATCGCGACGGGCAGAAAGGCAAGCGCCCCCGCCATGATCGGGCTGACCCGAACCGTGGCGGCATGGAGGGCAACGCCACCCGCCCCCGCCTCCATACCGGGCGACAGCCCGACCGGCGCACCCGGCCCAACCGGCATCCGGCACCTGATCGCCGGGGCCGTTCCGACGGACAGGGCAAACGATCCCCAAATGTCCGGACGGGCCGGGCCAATTCTTCCCGAGGGATATTCCGACCGGGACGCCAACGACGCCGCATCGTCGGATGCAACCTCCTCGACATTCAGGGCCGGAGCCGTCGATCCGGGCAGATCCGCGCAAGGATGGCCCGATGCCGTGGAACAAGGGCCAAGGCTGGCATCGGATGAACCGGAAATGGCACATGCGGCGGGCTCGGAAAACCAACCCACGTTTTCCCGAGCGCTGATGGGCCGGGCCGTGCCCGAGGGAGCGGCGGCCTTGCCGACCCGGCGTCTGACCTCCGGCATTCCTGACCCCATGAATGCCGCAGTGACTTTTACACCCATTGCTGCGCAGCCGGGGCATGATCCGGCAGAGTCCGCAGGGCTGGAAGCCGCCATGCCAAAACCATCGCGCGGCGGTGTGTTGCCATCGCCGCAGCCCCGCAACATCCCGACAGCCCTGCCCGGCAAGGATGCAACCGGCGCCAATCTGCCCGATCCGGCAGGCGCCGGGGGACAGTTCACCGGCGATGCGACAGGAACCGTGAAACCGTCCGCCCCCGCGGAACCGGATGCGGAACCGGCGCAGGCAATCCGCGCCGGTGCTGATGCACATCAGGACGGACGCGGGCCAGAGACCGCAGCCGGGACGCAGACAGCTACCCTGCCACCAGCCATGCCAGCAGGATGGCCGCAGACCGAATGGCTGGCCTTGTCCGCGATTGCCACCGGCTCGGAAACCGGCACGCCGGAGCGGGCCCCGACCCTGTCCATCCCAGCGCCCCTTGCGCCGGTCATCCATCACTTGCCAGTGCCGATCCATGACCTTCCCCGCGTGATCGGATCGCAAGGCGCATCCCCTTCGGGCGTGACAGAGCTTTCGCTCGCACCCGAGGAACTGGGCAGACTGCGGATGCAGATGGCCCCCGACGGAGATTCGATCCGGATCGTCCTGTCCGCAGAACGTCCGGAAACGCTCGATCTCTTGCGCCGGAATGTCGAGCAGCTTGCCGCCGACCTGCGCCAGATGGGATTCGCGTCCTCGTCCTTCAGCTTCTCCGGCTGGGGCGGCAGGCCACCTGTTGCCCCCCCCGCTGCCCCGGCCGAAGGCCCCGCCACCTCCGATGCAGCGGTGAATCTTGCCGCGTCTACGGTTCACCCGACACCGGCCAGCGCCCTCCCACAGGGGCTGGACCTCAGGCTCTGAAAAAGGAACCCCCGCAATGGACGCAACCTCCGCCTCGTCATGGTATCAGGTCCAGCCCGGCACGACCGGCAATGAAACGCGCAAGCCCATCTCGTCGGATTTCGACACATTCCTGAAAATGCTGACCACCCAGATCCAGAATCAGGATCCTCTCAATCCGATCGAGTCGAGCGATTTTGCCGTTCAACTGGCGACGTTCTCGGGAGTGGAACAGCAGACGAGAACGAACCAGTTGCTCGAAGGGCTGGAAAGCCGGTTCACGCTGTTGGGGATGGCGCAGCTTGCGGCATGGGTGGGGCAGGAAGCCCGCCATTCCGGGCCGGTGGCTTTTGACGGCGCGCCGGTGAGCGTGGTCGTGGACCGCAATCCCCGCGCGGACCGGACGGTTCTGGTGGTTGCCAATGCCTCCGGGACGGTGGTCGGGCGCGAGGATCTCGACCCGGCGGGCGGCGAATTCGACTGGGAGGGAATTTCGATCACCGGTGCCCCCTTGCCCAAGGGCACATACCGTTTCACGCTGGAGCATTACCGGGGCGAGGAGTTCCTCGGAACGGGCGTCGTGCAAAGCTACGGCAGGATCCGCGAGGCGCAAGGCGGGCCGGCCGGAAACCGCCTGATCCTTGAAGGTGGCACCGTGCTGGACGCTTCCGAAATCACGGCGCTGCGTCTTGCCCGCTGACCGGGCCTTGTCTGCCCCGGCGATTGCGGGATAGCGTCCGCCCGGACATGACCCGCCTCCCGCATCACGATTCCGTTCCCCACCCGCCCGAGGAGGAACGCGCCCCTTGTCAAGGCGTGCAAGGGGTCGCTGCGGCATGTCCTGTGCCGGTGATCGCCACGCATGCACCCCGATCCGCCCAGGGAGCGGCGGGGCGCGATGCGACAGCCCCGCCCGAAACGCTCCGGCGTGATCTTGCCAGCCGCCATCTGCTGCCCGTCGGACCGGAGTGGCAGGAACTTCACGGGGGCCGCGTCAATCGCTGCTGGCGTGTCGGCGGTCTTGTGGTCAAGCTCTTCGATCCCGCTGGCCACAGTCCGCTGTTTCCAAATGACCCGGCGGCGGAAGCCCTGATGCTGCGTCATCTGGCTGGGATGGACCTTGCGCCGACCTTTCGCGCGGCAGGCGACGGCTGGATCGCCTATGACCATGTCGAGGGCAGCATCTGGCGCGAAGGTGCTGATCCGGCCCCGGTTGCGGCGGCGCTCAGTCGTCTATGGGATTGCGCGGCGCCCGAAGGAGTGCGGTGCCTCGCCAGTGGCAGCGCGGCCCTCTGCGACCAGATCGCCTCCCTCTCGGACAAAGGCGAGCGCCCCGCAGGGCCTTGCGCAGAGGTGCCGCCCGTCCGGCCCCGGCTGATCCATGGCGATGCGGTCCCCGGGAACATCATTTCCGGCCCTTCGGGGGTCCGGCTGATCGACTGGCAATGCCCTGCCATTGGCGACCCGACCGACGATGTTTCGGCCTTCCTGTCCCCCGCGATGCGCTGGATTTATGGCGGGACGGCCCCGGAACCGGACCTTGAGCGGCAGTTTCTGGCCTGCATCCCGCAGGACATTGCCGGGCGGTATCAATCGCTGAAACCCCTGTTCCACCTGCGGATGATGCGGCATTGCCGCTGGAGGCTGCGACAGGGGCATGCCGATTATGGCCCTGCGCTTGATCTGGAGCGTGCGGCACTTCAGAACTGTTGACCGACCCAGACACCGGCGAGCGCGAGGATGGCCCCGAAACAGACCCAGAGGACCGGGTGCAGCCGCGCGCGAGGCGGGGCAGGTCTGGTGTCTTCCGACTGGCGGATCAGTTGCGCTTCCACAAGACGCGGCAGCTTCGGACCGAAGCGTGCCAGAACCAGCGCGGTCTTGCCCAGATCGCGCAACAGCGCCTTGGGGCCGACATTCTGCTTGATGTAATCCTCGACGATGGGCCGGGCGACCTGCCAGATGTTGATGTTCGGGTCGAGCCCGCGCGCTACCCCTTCCACCACGACCATCGTGCGTTGCAGCAAGATCAGCTCGGTCCGTGTCTGCATGCCGAAACGCTCTGTTACTTCAAAGAGATAAGCCAGAAGCCGCGCCATGGAGATGCGGCTGGCATCCATGCCGAAGATCGGCTCCCCCACCACCCGCAGGGCGCGGGCAAACTCGTCTATGTCGCGGTCGGCGGGGACATAGCCCGCCTCGAAATGCACCTCGGCCACCCGGCGATAGTCGCGGCGGATGAAGCCGAACAGGATCTCGGCATAGACACGGCGGGTGTATTCGTCCAGCCGCCCCATGATGCCGAAATCCAGCGCCACAATCGCTCCGTCGGCCCCGACCTTGAGATTGCCCTGATGCATGTCGGCGTGGAAATAGCCATCCCGCAGGGCATGGCGCAGGAACAGCGACAGCACGCGCGCGCCCAGCAGGCGGCGGTCATGGCCTGCCGCGTCGATGGCATCGTTTTCGGCCATCGGAATCCCCTCGGCCCAGCCAAGGGTCATCACCTGCCGCGCCGAGAGATCCCAGATCGGGCGGGGCACGCGGAAACCCTCGTCCTTTTCGGTATTGGCCGCAAATTCCCCGGCAGCGGCGGATTCGAGCCGCAGGTCCAACTCGCCCAGCACCACACCCTCGAAATGGGTGATGACATCCATCGGGCGCAGGCGGCGGGAAAAGGGGGCGATCGTCTCGATCATCCCGGCCGCGAAATAGAAGGCGTCTATATCCTTGCGGAAGGCGCGTTCGATGCCCGGCCGCAGCACCTTCACCGCAACCTCATCGCCGCTGCCCGCAAGCCGCGCCTTGTGGACCTGCGCGATGGAGGCAGCGGCCACAGGTTCTGAAAATTCGGAAAAAATGGCGTCGACAGGCAGGCCGAGTTCCTGTTCCACCATGGCCCTCGCCGTTGCGGTGGGAAAGGGGGGCAGCTTGTCCTGCAGGTATTTCAGTTGCAGCGCCATTTCGTCGCCCACGATGTCGGGGCGGGTCGAAAGGATCTGGCCGAACTTGATGTAGGCGGGGCCAAGGGCGGTCAGCGCCCGGGTGGCGGGCGGCAGCGCCGGGTCGCCCTTCAAGCCCAGCCATTTGAACGGCCAGCCCAGAATTCTGGCGGTAATCCTGAGGCTTGGCGGCGCCTTGAACGCCTCCAGCACGACACCGATGGCGCCGGTGCGTTCCATCGTTGCCAGCGTGCGGACCAGCCGGATGATGTTGTGCGGCCCCCGCATCAGGCACCCGTCCCGCGCATCAGAGTTTCCAGCCCGAATGGAGGGCCGCGACCCCGAGCGTGAGGTTGCGGTATTTCACCTGCCCGAAACCCGCCGCGCGGATCATGGCGGCGAAGCTTTCCTGATCTGGGAAGTTGCGGATGCTTTCCACCAGATATTGATAGCTGTCGCGATCCCCAGCGATGACCTGCCCCATGACCGGAATCACGTTGAAGGAATACAGGTCATAGGCCTTTTGCAGCATCGGATTGGGCAACTGGCTGAACTCCAGCACCATCAGCCGACCACCGGGTTTCAGCACGCGGAACGCCTCGGCCAGAGCATCCGAAATCCGGGTAACATTCCGGATTCCAAAGGAAATCGTGTAGACATCGAAGCTGCAATCCGCGAAGGGCAGCGCCATGGCATCGCCCACGACCCAATCGAGCCGGTCGCCCATCCGGTCGGCCTCTGCCCTTTGGCGGCCCTCCACCAGCATCTGCTCCGTCATGTCGCAGACGGTGGCCGAGGCCCCTGGCGCACGCGCCAGAAAGCGGAAGGCCACATCGCCGGTGCCCCCCGCCACATCGAGCAGGCGCTGACCCGACCGGGGGGCGAGCCAGTCCATCATCGCGTCTTTCCACAGCCGGTGGACGCCACCCGACATCACGTCGTTCATCACGTCGTATTTGCTGGCCACGCGGGTAAAGACGCCATGGACCATGCCTGCCTTGGCGGTCTCGTCCACTGTCTGAAACCCGAAATGGGTGGTCTTGCCGTCACCCTGATCCATGAACCTGATCCTGCCTGTGCCTCTGCCTTCCGGGGATATACCTAAGTCGGGCAAAGGAAAACACCAGAACACCCGAGGCGCTGTTTGGCCGCGCATCCCCCCCCTGCCCCCATGTGCGCCTTGCGTGCATCCGGGTGATTGTGCTTGCCCGGCGCGGCAGGGTCGTTAGGTTCCGCGGGTCCGAACCTGTTGCGAGGCCCCGGCATGCCCGAACTGCCCGAAGTTGAAACTGTCCGGCGCGGTCTTTTGCCCGCGATGGAGGGGCGCGTGATTGCCGCCGCCGCCGTGAACCGGCCGGACCTGCGCTGGCCCTTCCCTGCGCGGATGGCGGAACGGCTGACGGGCGCGCGGGTGCTGGCGTTGCGGCGGCGGTCGAAATACATCCTCGCGGACCTGTCCAGCGGCGAGACGCTGCTGATCCATCTGGGCATGTCGGGCCGCATGCTGGTATCCGGCCTGCGGATCGGGGAGTTCCATTACGACCACCCCGCGCCCGCGAAACATGACCATGTGGTGCTGGAGATAGAGGGTGGTGCGCGCGTGACCTTCAACGACGCGCGGCGCTTTGGCGCGATGGACCTGATGGACACGGCAACCGCCGAAGCGCACCCCCTGCTGGCACGGATCGGGCCGGAGCCCATGGGCAACGGCTTTGACGGGCGCTATCTGGCAGACCGGCTGGCGGGTCGCGACACGCCGATAAAATCCGCACTGCTGGACCAGCAGGTCGTCGCGGGCCTGGGCAATATCTATGTCTGCGAAGTGCTGTTCCGGGCGGGCCTGCACCCTGCGCGCAAATCGGGACGGATCGCCCGGGCGCGGGCCGAGGGTCTGGTGCCGGTCATCCGCGAGGTTCTGGCCGAGGCGATCGAGGCGGGTGGATCATCGCTGCGTGATTATCGGCAGGCGGATGGGGAACTGGGCTATTTCCAGCATGTGTTCCGCGTCTATGGCCGGGAGGGGCAGCCCTGCACCGCCCCCGGATGCAGCGGCACGGTGGGGCGGATCGTGCAATCGGGGCGGTCCTCGTTCTTCTGCCCGGTCTGTCAGAGATGACTTGATCCCTTGGCCCGGCCTGATACAGACTCGCGCCCAAGCCGCAATCGAGGGGAACCCGGATGGCCTATGAAACGCTGATCGTCGAGATCGAGGACGCAATCGCCCTGATCCGGCTGAACCGGCCTGATGCGCTCAACGCGCTCAACGCCAAGCTGATGTCGGAACTGACGACGGTGCTGACGGCGGCGGATGCCAATGACAAGGTGCGCTGCATCATCCTGACCGGCTCGGACAAGGCCTTTGCCGCCGGGGCGGACATCAAGGAAATGGCGGAGCGCAGTTTCGTCGATGTCTTTGGCGGGGATTTCTTTGCCCCCGAATCGGAGGCGTTGCTGCGCGTTCGCAAGCCGATGATCGCCGCCGTTGCGGGCTATGCGCTGGGCGGGGGATGCGAGTTGGCGATGATCTGCGATTTCATCATCGCCGCCGACACCGCGAAATTCGGCCAGCCGGAGATCAATCTGGGCGTGGTCGCAGGTTTGGGCGGCACGCAGCGGCTGACGCGGTTCGTCGGCAAGTCGAAGTCGATGGACATGCATCTGACAGGCCGCAACATGGATGCCGCCGAGGCAGAACGCTGTGGCCTCGTGAGCCGCGTCGTGCCCGCCAAGGATCTGATTCCCGAGGCGCGCAAGGCCGCCACCAAGATCGCCGAAAAATCGGCGCTGACCGTGATGGCGGTGAAAGAGGCGGTGAACCGCAGCTATGAGACGACGCTGCGCGAGGGGCTGCTGTTCGAACGGCGCCTGTTTCACGCGCTCTTTGCGACCGAGGATCAGAAGGAAGGCATGGCGGCTTTCCTCGAAAAGCGCACCGCACAGTTCCGCGACCGCTGAGCGGGCGATTCGGGTCTTTCCTTTCCGCGCAATTTCGCCTAAAGGCAGCGCCAGACATGCGCGTGAGGCCCGCTCTGGCCAGATCTTCCGGTCATTGAACCCGGAGTCGGGATTTCCCGCGTTGATGACTTTGACCGACGCAGACCCGACCCGAAACAACCGACCAGACGAAAGAAGATCAAGCACATGGCCAACACGCCCCAGTCCAAGAAACGCGCCCGCCAGTCCGAAGCGCGCTTTGCCATCAACAAGGCCCGCCGCTCGCGCATCCGCACCTTCCTGCGCAAGGTCGAGGAAGCCATCGCGACGGGTGACGAATCCGTGGCCAAGGCCGCCCTGCGCACCGCCCAGCCGGAAATGGCCCGTGGTGTTTCCAAAGGCGTTCTGCACAAGAACACTGTTGCACGGAAAATGTCCCGGCTGGCCGCACGCGTGAAGGCGATCCAAGCACCGACCGCCTGAAAGTCATTTGAAATCAGAATGTTGGAAGGGCGCATCCGGGATGCGCCCTTTTGCATTGCGATCACCGATTGTAACAGGCGTTGCCGATTTGCACAGGCGCCGGGATTCGCGGGATTGAATCCCTGTCAACAGAGAAGTTCAGTTGCCCTCGCTGCGGCGAGGTTGATAGCGTCACGAGGCGATTCACTTCGTCCTGGGGGACATGATGTGGCCGTCACCGACGCCGGTCCGGGGATTACTGCCCCGGGCATTTTCCGGTATCAGTGTGGTCATGTTATCGGGGTCTGTGCTGACGTAGAACCAGATTGACGGTCATTCTGCATCCGCCTGGGCGGATGATTGGATGATTGTCCTGTCCGGTGCTGTCATGGCCGACACGGGGACGGCATGCGAATCGCATTTTTGGGTCCGGGCCTCATATCGGGGTGCGGTTGCGGTGGCGAAGCTGGGCAGGTCTTTGGAATGACAAACGAAAATTGGGTGCAGGTCCGCGAGGAGTTGCGCAAGCGGGTTGGAAAGAACAATTACGCCAACTGGATCGAGCCCCTGGAGTTCAACACTCTGAGGAATGGTGTGGCGCGGTTTTCGGTGCCCACGTCCTTTTTCGGGGATTGGGTATCGCGGAATTTCTCGGACCAGATCCTGCACCATCTGCTGCAATCGGGAGCCGAGGTCGAGCGGCTGGAATTTGCCATCGCCCCGGTGGCTGCGCGCGAACCCGCCCCGGCGCGCGGCGCCGACCGCCCCGGCGACCGGACGGGCGAACGCCTTGCCTCGCCTGCGGTCCCCGCCGAGGATGACATGCCCGGCGCGCCGCTGGACCAGCGATTCACCTTCGATACATTCGTGGTCGGCAAGCCCAATGAACTGGCCCATGCCGCCGCGCGCCGCGTCGCCGAGGGTGGGCCGGTGACGTTCAACCCGCTGTTTCTCTATGGCGGCGTCGGCCTCGGGAAAACCCATCTGATGCATGCCATTGCCCATGAATTACAGCAGCGCAAACCCGAGTTGCGGGTGCTTTACCTTTCGGCGGAACAGTTCATGTATCGGTTCGTGCAGGCCCTGCGCGAAAAGCAGGTCATGGATTTCAAATCCCTGTTCCGGTCGGTCGATGTGCTAATGGTCGATGATGTGCAGTTCATCGCGGGCAAGGAAAGCACGCAGGAGGAATTCTTCCACACGTTCAACGCGCTGGTGGACCAGCACAAGCAGATCGTGATTTCCGCGGACCGCGCGCCCTCGGAAATCAAGGGGCTGGAGGAACGCATCCGGTCGCGCCTGCAATGCGGGCTGATCGTGGACCTGCACCCGACCGATTACGAATTGCGGCTGGGCATCCTGCAACAGAAGGCGGAATTCTATCACGGCCAATACAAGGGGCTGGTGATCGCGCCGGGTGTGCTGGAGTTTCTGGCGCATCGCATCTCGACCAATGTGCGGGTGCTGGAAGGTGCGCTGACGCGGCTTTTTGCCTTTGCGTCGCTTGTCGGGCGCGAGATCACGATGGACCTGACGCAGGACTGTCTCGCCGACATCCTGCGCGCCTCGGACCGCAAGCTGACCATCGAGGAGATCCAGCGCAAGGTGGCCGAGCATTACAATGTGCGCCTGTCCGACATGATCGGCCCCAAACGGGTGCGCATCATCGCACGTCCCCGGCAGATCGCGATGTATCTGTCCAAGACGCTCACCTCTCGGTCCCTGCCCGATATTGGCCGGCGCTTTGGCGGGCGCGACCACACCACGATCATGCATGGGGTGAAGAAGATCGAGGAGTTGATGGCGACCGACAGCCAGCTTTCCGATGACCTCCAGATGCTCCGGCGTGCGTTGCAGGGGTAAACAGCGGACAGCGGGCCTGTGCGGCGCTTGCCATGCCCGCAAAAACCCGGCTTAACTGCCGCAAACGCTTCGGCACGCGGCACCGGGCAAGGATCGGGGAACGGTTTGCCGCAGATTTCTGCGGATTGCGGGCTCCAAACCCTTGTGAAGTGCCGCAGAACCGCTAATTTCGGCCTCCCGGCAGCGGGAGTCGGCCAGAGGAACGGACAATGAAGATCAGCATCGAACGCGGCACGCTTCTGAAAGCGGTGGGTCAGGCGCAATCGGTCGTGGAGCGGCGCAACACGATCCCGATTCTCGCGAATGTGCTGATCGAGGCGGAGGGGGATCATGTGTCCTTCCGCGCCACCGATCTGGATATCGAGGTGGTGGACCGCGCGCCCGCCATGGTGGAGCGCGGCGGCGCGACCACTGTTTCGGCGGTGATGCTGCATGAGATCGTGCGCAAACTGCCCGATGGCGCGCTGATTTCACTGGTCGAGGATGCCGCGACCGGGCGGCTGACGGTGACGGCGGGGCGGTCGACCTTCAGCCTCGCGACCCTGCCGCGCGAGGATTTCCCGGTGATGGCAAGCTCGGAATATTCGTCGAATTTTGCCGCCCCCGCGCCGGTGCTGCGGCGGTTGTTCGACAAGGCGAAATTCGCGATCTCGACCGAGGAAACCCGCTATTACCTCAATGGGGTCTATCTGCATGTGGCGACCGGCGAGGAGGGTGCCGTGCTGCGCTGTGTTGCGACCGACGGACACCGGCTGGCGCGGATCGACGCGGCCCTGCCGGAAGGCGCGCAAGGGATGCCCGGCGTGATCGTGCCGCGCAAGACCGTGAACGAGTTGCGCAAATTGCTGGACGATGACGAGGCGACGATTGCTGTTTCAGTGTCGGAAACCAAGGTGCGCTTTGCGACGCCCGCAATCTCACTGACCTCCAAGGTGATCGACGGCACCTTCCCCGATTACACCCGTGTCATTCCGACCGGCAACACACGGCGTCTGGAAGTGGATGCGAGCGAGTTTGCCAAGGCGGTGGACCGGGTCGCCACCGTATCCTCGGAACGCTCGCGCGCGGTGAAGCTGAGCCTTGACGAGGATCGGTTGATCCTGTCGGTCAATGCGCCCGACAGCGGGGCTGCCGAAGAGGAGTTGGCCGTGGCTTATGCCGACGAGCGGCTGGAGATCGGGTTCAACGCGAAATACCTGCTGGAAATCGCGAGCCAGGTGGACCGCGAAAATGCGGTGTTCCTGTTCAACTCGGCCGCCGATCCGACGCTGATGCGCGAGGGCAATGACACCAGCGCCATCTATGTCGTGATGCCGATGCGCGTGTGACGGGCGTAAGGGGGGCGCTGCCCCCCTCGGCCCTGTCGGGCCTCACCCCCCGGGAAATTTAAGGACAGAAAAAGGAGCGGCCCCTGCGTGGTCTGGCCATCACGTCGCTGACGCTGTCGCATTTCCGCAGCCACCGGCTGACGCGGATGGCTTTCGATGGCCGACCGGTGGCGATCCGGGGGCCGAACGGGGCGGGCAAGACCAATGTGCTGGAGGCGTTGTCGCTGCTGTCGCCGGGGCGCGGGTTGAGGCGGGCGGCGGCAGAGGATTTCACCCGCAAGCCCGAAGGTATTGGCTGGAAGATCAGGGCTGCGGTGGAGGGGACCGACGCCGCGCATGAGATAGAGACCGGGGCCGAGGCCGGGGAGGCGCGGCAGGTGCGCATCGACGGCAAGGCGGCGGCACAGGTGGCGCTGGCGCGGGTGTTGCGCATCCTGTGGCTGGTGCCCGCGATGGACCGGCTGTGGATCGAGGCGGCGGAGGGGCGGCGGCGGTTTCTGGACCGGCTGGTGCTGAGTTTCCGCCCCGATCATGCGGACGTGTCGCTGGATTATGAAAAGGCGATGCGCGACCGCAACCGGTTGCTGCGCGATCAGGTGAGCGATCCGCATTGGTATGGCGCGCTGGAGGCGCGGATGGCGGAGGCGGCAGGCCTGATCGGGGCGAACCGGGCCGCGACGCTGGAGCGGTTGGGTGCCGCGCAGGAGGGGGCGGAGACCGGCTTTCCCCGCGCCGATCTGGCGCTGGTATTCCCGGAGCCGGAGCCGGACGACCTTGCCACCGCGCTGGCCGAGGGGCGGCGGCGCGACATGGCGGCGGGGCGCACGCTGGCCGGGCCGCACCGGGCGGATCTGGCGGCGGTTCACCATGCGAAGGGCGAGGCCGCGGCGCAATGTTCGACCGGGGAGCAGAAGGCGCTGATGATCTCGGTCATCCTTGCCAATGCGCGCGCGCTGGCCGCAGACCATGGGCGCGCGCCGGTGATCCTGCTGGACGAGATCGCGGCACATCTGGACGCGGCGCGGCGGGCCATGCTCTATGACGAGATCTCTGCCCTGGGCGCGCAGGCGGTGATGACCGGAACGGAGGCGCATCTTTTCGCGGCGCTGGGCGACCGGGCGCAGGCCTTCGAGGTGACGGAACAGGACGGAATTTCCACGGTGGAGGAAGTTGCCCCATGACGCCGCAGCGTGTGACATTGATAACCCTTGGCGTGGCCGATCTGGCGGCCTCACGTTCGTTTTATGCAAAGCTGGGCTGGGTAGAACATGCCGAAAGCCAGCCCGGGGTTGCGTTCTTCCAGATGCGGGGCGCGGTTCTGGGCTTGTTCGGGCGCGAGGATCTGGCCGCCGATCAGGGGCGGGCGGGGGCAGCACTGGGCATCGGAGCGGTCACGCTGGCGCAGAATTTTGGCTCGGAGGCGGAGGTCGATGCGGCTTTTGCAGCCGCACTTGACGCAGGCGGCACGGTGCTGAAACGCCCTGAAAAGGTGTTCTGGGGCGGGTATTCCGGTTATTGGGCCGACCCGGACGGCCATGTCTGGGAAATGGCCTTCAACCCGTTCTGGCCGCTGGCGGAAGATGGCAGTCTGACCCTGCCATGACGGTCACGTTCCACCAGTTGCTGCTTTATGCGCTGGCCATGGCGGGGCTCTGGGCGGTGCCCGGTCCGGTCTGGGTTGCGCTGATCGCGCGGGCCCTGTCGGGGGGCATGACGGCGGCCTGGCCGCTGGCGGTGGGCGTGGCGCTCGGGGATCTGATATGGCCGCTCTGCGCGATCCTCGGGCTGGCCTGGGTTCTGTCGCTCTATGGTGATCTGCTGGAAGTGCTGCGCTGGATCGCGGCTTTGGTGTTCATCGGGATGGGGGTGCTGCTGATCCGCGCGCCTGCCCGCACGCCGGGGGCCGACAGCCGGATGACGCGGCCCGGGCTCTGGGCCGGGTTTTCGGTGGGGGTGGCGGCGGTGATCGGCAACCCCAAGGCGATCCTGTTCTACATGGGCTTTCTGCCAGGATTCTTCGACCTGACCCAGATCAACGGCACCGATATCGTGGCGATTCTCGCGGTTTCGGCGGTGGTTCCGATGCTGGGCAACCTTGGCCTTGCGCTGTTTCTGGACCGCGCGCGGCGGCTGTTGCAAAGCCCGGAGGCGCTGCGTCGGCTGAATTTCGGGTCCGGCGTTCTGCTGATCCTGGTGGGGCTGGTCATTCCCTTTACCTGAGCCCTAAATGTTGTGGCCCATGCGTGACATCCCCCCCCCGAACCGCTATAAGTCGTGTGCAATTAAAAGGGTTCAGAGCAGATGGCCGAAGTCGCCAGGAAACCAGCCGAATACAGCGCCGATTCCATCAAGGTCCTCAAGGGGTTGGAGGCTGTCCGCAAACGCCCCGGCATGTATATCGGGGATACCGATGACGGGTCCGGCCTGCACCATATGGTCTATGAGGTCGTGGACAACGGCATCGACGAGGCGCTGGCGGGGCATGCCACTGCCGTCACCGTGAAGATCCATGCCGATGGCAGCGTTTCGGTGCGCGACAACGGGCGCGGGATTCCCGTCGATCTGCACGAGGAAGAAGGCGTTTCGGCGGCCGAGGTCATCATGACCCAGTTGCACGCGGGCGGAAAATTCAACAACACCGACGAGGGCGGCAACGCCTACAAGGTGTCGGGCGGCTTGCACGGCGTTGGTGTTTCGGTGGTGAACGCGCTGTCGGACTGGCTGGAACTCAGGGTCTGGCGCGACGAGACGGAATATTACGCCCGGTTCGAGAATGGCGAGACGGTCGTTCATGTGTGCGAAGTGGGGCCGGCACCGGGGCAGAAGGGCACGGAAGTGCGCTTCATGGCCTCGTCCAAGACCAACCGGGAAGATGGCACGTTTTCCAACCTCGATTACAGCTTCAAGACGCTGGAAACCCGGCTGCGGGAGCTGGCCTTCCTCAATTCCGGGGTGCGCATCATCATCGAGGATGAGCGCCCGGCGGAACCCGTGGTCGCCGATCTGTTCTATGAGGGCGGAGTCAAGGAGTTCGTCAAATATCTCGACCGGTCGAAAAGCTCGATCATGGCGGAACCGATCTACATGATCGGAGAGCGCAACGGGATCACCGTCGAAGTGGCGATGTGGTGGAATGATACCTACCACGAGAACGTCCTGCCCTTCACCAACAACATCCCGCAACGCGATGGCGGCGCGCATCTGGCAGGCTTTCGGGGCGCGCTGACGCGGACAATCAACCTTTATGCGCAATCGAGCGGCATCGCGAAGAAGGAAAAGGTGGATTTCACCGGGGATGACGCGCGCGAGGGGCTGACCTGCGTTCTGTCGGTCAAGGTGCCGGATCCGAAGTTTTCCAGCCAGACCAAGGACAAGCTGGTCAGTTCGGAGGTGCGGCCCGCGGTCGAGAACCTCGTGAACGAAAAGCTGGCCGAATGGTTCGAGGAGAACCCGTCGCAGGCCAAGGTCATCGTCGGCAAGATCATCGAGGCCGCATTGGCGCGCGAGGCAGCGCGCAAGGCGCGCGAACTGACGCGGCGCAAGACGGCGCTGGATGTGGCAAGCCTTCCCGGCAAGCTGGCCGATTGCCAGGAGCGCGACCCGGCGAAATCCGAACTGTTCCTCGTCGAGGGGGACAGCGCGGGCGGGTCGGCCAAACAGGGGCGCAGCCGCGCCAATCAGGCCGTGCTGCCGTTGAAGGGCAAGATCCTGAACGTGGAACGCGCGCGGTTCGACCGGATGCTGGGCAGTCAGGAGATCGGCACGCTGATCACCGCCCTTGGCACCGGGATCGGGCGGGACGAGTTCGACATTGGCAAGCTGCGCTACCACAAGATCGTCATCATGACCGACGCTGACGTGGACGGCGCGCATATCCGCACGCTGCTCCTCACGTTCTTTTTCCGGCAGATGCCATCGCTGATCGAGGGCGGAT
>JBKBNP010000020.1:0-75282 GCA_046295215.1 Pseudorhodobacter sp.
CGGAGGCCATGGGTCCGACGGCGCGCTCCCCGATGAAGCTGGCGGCGGCGGACCCATGGCCGGGCCAGCCAAACGCGCAGCCTAAAACGAAACCAGGCGACAACTGCTTTGACAAACACCGCGGTCAAGACCGTCTGGAAATGGCGCACCGCGATGCTGGGGGAGGATTGAGTTTCAGCGGTTCATGTGCAGCGCGTGAACGATCTGAGAACAGCTTCGGGATTATCTTCGGGACTCGTTGTCCCTGATTGTCCCAAACCGGTCGGAATTGTCCGTTTGTTCTGGTTTTTGGCAGTGGCCGACCACACCAAGCAGGGCGAGAGTTTCAGACTAACTACAATGACTTGTGAGGGATTTTCCTGGAGCGGGTGAAGGGAGCCTAACCGGCCTTTCATCAACGTGCAAACCGTTCGGAAAGCCCTTTTTTTATTGGCTTTTCCTAGTTTTTTCTTGTTCGCCGCCTTTCATACTCTTACGTTGCAGAACATAACTAAGGGCAGATTGAAGGGCGGGCCGATATGCCACCGAGAGCCAAGGAACTGACACCGGCGCAGATAAAGAACTTGAAACACCCCGGCGGGGAGAAGCCCGTCAAGGTTGCCGTAGGGGGCGTGTCTGGCCTGCATGTCCAGATATGGCCGAGCGGGGCGAAGTCTTGGGTGTTGCGCACCCGTTACGGGGAATGGGCAGAAACAACGCTGGCAGACGGCACGATCCAGCGTGGACGCAAGAAGCGTGAAATCGGGCTTGGCGCTTATCCCGACGTGTTGCCCGGTGCAGCCCGTGACAAGGCCAGAGAGGCCAAGGCAAAGCTGGAAGCTGGCATTGACCCCATAGCCGAGCGAAAGGCCACACAGGCCGCGCTTATCGCCTCTGCGCGCAGGGGGATGACCTTTGCCGAGGCATGGAAGAAATTCGCAGCGGAAAAGATCAAGGAATTTTCGACCGACCGTTACCGCGAACAATGGCAGCGCACGGTTGAGATTTACGCTTTGCCTGAACTTGGCAAAATGGCGGTGCAGGACATTGGCTTGCAGGACGTTCTGCGCGTGCTGAACCCGCTGTGGGATGACAAGACAGTTACGGCAGTAAAGGTGCGGGAACGTCTGGAAAAGGTGCTGGCCTACGCCACGGTGCAGGGCTATCGCGCGGGCGACAATCCAGCGCGATGGAAGGGCAATCTTGATATGGTGCTGGCCGCACCCGGCAAGGTATCGGGGGCCGAGAATTACCCGGCCTTGCAGCTTGATGACGTGTCGCGCTGGTGGGATGCGCTACAGGCGCGCGAGGGCATGGGGGCCAAGGCGCTGGCCTTCCAAGCGATGACCGCGACCAGATCCGGTGCAATCCGCTTTGCCTCTTGGGATGAAATCGACTTGAAGGCAAAGGTGTGGACGATCCAGCCGGGGCGGCAATCGTCAAAGATACCTGCTGGCGAAACCGCCAAGCGCATTCCCCTGACTGACGCCATGGTGGCGCTGCTGGAAGGCTTGCCACGGCTGGACGGATCGAACCTTGTTTTCTGGGCACCCAAGGGCGGCGCGCTATCCGATGCGACCATGGGCAAGGTCATGCGTATGATCCATGAGGCCGATCTTAATGCGGGTGGAAAGGGCTATGTTGATGCCAAGACCGGGGAACAGGCGGTTCCGCATGGCGTCCGATCCGCTTTCAGAACTTGGGTTGCCGAGCGCACGAGCTTTGACGGTGATTTGGCCGAGGTCGCGCTATTCCACAAAGTCGGATCGAAAGTTGCGCAGGCATACAATCGCGCCGATCAGGTGGAAAAGCGGCGTCATCTGATGGCGGCATGGGGCGACTTTTTGGCAGGAAAAGAGCCTGCGAAGGTAGTCCAGTTGCAAGGGGCGCGCGCGTGATGATGGAAGTAACGCGCGATGACGCTAAAAAGTTGGCGCTGCATGTCCTGAAAGTAGGTTTTGACACGGGGGCTTTTCATGACAAGCGAAGTCTAGAAGACGAAACCAATCGGCGAATCGGGGAAACGCTTTTCTCTCTTTATCTGGAAAACAAAGACGAGGCTTCATGTGAATTTCTCAGACTGACTTGCTCATCGCGGAATGATCCTAGTGACCTTGCAGTAGTTGCAGCGACTTGCGCGGCATTTGTGGCGAATGGTGCCGCATTGCCTAAAGTCTTGCGAGAATGGTTTGTTCAATTCACCTTGCAGAAAATCGAGATACCATTGCACGGGGCGGGTAAAGCGGGCGCACCCGAAAAGAGAACCCCGCAGGCAGCCGCGTTTATTTATGCGGCTGTGCAAGCTCTGGTTGACGTAAAACACGCCAAGGCTACCCGACAAAGCTATAATCCGCCCGATAGCGCCTGTGATATTGTCGCCGAAGCGCTTGCGGAAGTTGGTTTTCCAATAAAGAATTTTGAAGATGTGAAAAAAATCTACACCAAGGTTAAGAGGCAAACCCCTGAGTGGCTGAAGAAAGATCCAATCTGGACGCCAAAGCCTGTGCAGCGATGGAGGGAAGGTAGGTCGCTTTTTTCGGACGAACTTGATAAGCCGTATTGGCTGTAGGTGCGCATTCTGGGTGATTAGACACCCACACGCAGCTTTTGCAATGCCGCGAAAACTGGTGAACTTAGGAGGTCGAAACATATGCACAGGAGTTTCGACCGATGCAAACACAGACCGAACTTTCCCGCGCGGCGTTCAAAACCACGCATGGCCGCGAACCGGACAAAACATTCCTGACCGGGCCACAGGTTCAAGCCCGCTATCAGAAATCCCATGTCACCATCTGGCGGTGGGTCCGTGATCCTGCTCTGGGCTTTCCTGCACCTATGCAGATCAATCGCCTGAATTACTGGCGCTTGTCCGACCTCGAAGCGTGGGAAGCTGCGCAGGCCATGCAGGTGGCCGCATGATGACACCCGCAAACGAAAACCCCGGCGCGCTGGCGGGCGCAACCGGGGCTAATGTCGATCAGAAAAAGTCAGAACCTGAATATTACCGCACGAACCTTTCCCCGTCCATGGCTTTGTGCGTGGCAATCGTTCGCTGTGATCCGCACGACGCGGCGCTGATCATGGAGAAGGCGCTGTCGGACATGGCCGCAGGGATGCCGATTGCGCCCCTGCTGTCGGTCATGGATGAGGCCGCTTTCTGGGCCGATCTGGCAACGCCGGGGGAGCGCAAGGCCTATTGCCTCGCCAGCTTCAACGCCATGCCACCGAAGGACCGCGCGTCCTTCCTTGCCTATGTGCAGGGAGGGCAGCGCAATGAACGCACTCACTGACGAAATTGCGGCTGGCTGTAAATCTCGTGCGCGGGGTTACATCGCTGACTATCGCCCCTACGCCAAGACCTTGGCCTTGCTGGATCAGGTTCAAGCGGTTCTGGAAGAATATCGGGATTACTGGCCGCTCACTTGTCGCCAGATCTTCTATCGGATGGTCGGAGCGCATGGCTATGACAAAAGCGAAGCGGCCTATGGGCGTTTGTGCAACCACCTGTCCAATGCGCGGCGCGGTTCCCTGATTCCGTTCCATGCGATCCGCGACGATGGCGTGACTGTCTATCACCGTGACCACTTCGACAACCGCGACGACTTTTTGCGGCATGTGCGGGGAATGGGTGAAAGATACATCCGCAACAAACTGTCTGCGCAGGACGTGCATATTGAAGTCTGGTGCGAGGCGGCGGGGATGCTTCCGCAGCTTGATGACGTCGCTGCCCCGTTTTCCGTTCGGGCCTATTCATCGGGCGGCTACGATAGCCTGACCGCAAAGAAGGACTTGGCCGACCGCATCGTGCGGATTGAGAAACCGGCAATCATCCTTCACCTGGGCGACTGCGACCCGAGCGGCGAAGGCATCTTTGATTGTGTCGCGCAGGACGTGTCAGCCTTTGTCGAGGCCGACCGCCCCCATGGGCTTGTCACTGTGGAATTTCACCGCATAGCCCTGACCCGCGCGCAGGTGGCTGAATACGATCTGCCTACATCGCCACCGAAGGCTAGCGACACACGTTCCAAAAATTGGCGCGGCGGCACATGCCAGCTTGAGGCGCTTCCGCCGAACGTGATTGCCGAAATTCTCGAAAGGGCGCTTTGGGAACATATCGACGCAACCCGCTACCTTGAGGACTGCGAGGCCGAGAAGGCCGACCGGGCCGAGATAACGCAGCTTCTGCTGCCTGCACCGAACGGGGGTCGCGCATGATGGCTGCTGATGATCTGAGCAGGATGCGCCACCAGTGGAAGCGTGTTGCGCGTCGTGTCTCTGGGGGCTGGGAAAAGCTGTTCACCGAAAAGGTGGCAAAGAACCTCAAGAACGAGGCGTGGCGTCCCTCGCCCAAGCAAATGGCCCATATGCGGGACATGTGCCGCGCCTGTAACGCGGACCTGCCCGACATTGGCGAGGCAATCACCTTGCGCGATGGTCGCATGATGGAATGGGTCGGAACGGAATGGGTGGAGGTCAGACGGTGACCCGTATGGATGAACCCTTTGCAAACCTTGAGCCGGTGAGCGGCTGGGATAGCGCTGCGGTGCGTGACGCGATCATTGCGGATCGTGCCGACCGTGAACGCCGCGTGCGTCGCGCTCCCCCGCCGCGCCCCCAGCTGGCCTATGAACGTGGCGACCCGGTTGGTATGGATGACATGCCACTTCCCCCGCTGGAAAGCTACGCGGGCGAAGTGGGGCCGGGAGCGGGACCGATCATCCCAAGGGCCGAGCGGGCCAGCCGGTTCTATGACGCCAGCACACTCAAGGACAAGCCGGTTCCCCCTCGCGAATGGTTGGTGCCCGACTTGGTGCCTCAGAAAACCATCACGCTTTTTAGTGGCGATGGCGGCACCGGCAAAAGCCTGCTGGCTTTGCAACTGGCGGTGGCGGCGGTGGCGGGGGCCGGATGGCTTGAAAAGCCGGTGAAGCCAGGCGGTGCAATCTTCATCACGGCGGAGGATGACGACGACGAATTGCACCGCCGCTTGGACGATATTCTGCGGGCCGAAGGGCTGGACTATGACGGCTTGGGCCGCCTGACCCTCAGGTCTTTGGCGGGCGAGGACGCACTGCTTGCAGTGGAGTCAAATATGGCCCTTGTCCAGTCTGCCCTGTTCGAAGAGCTTGACGCGCGAGCGGCGGAAGATAGCCCGGCGCTTATCGTGATCGACACGCTGGCCGATGTGTTCCCGTCTAATGAGAACGACCGGGCTAAGGTTCGGCAGTTTGTTGGGATCCTGCGCGGGCTGGCACTCAAGCGGCAATGCGCGGTTCTGCTTCTGTCTCACCCGTCACTGGCTGGCCTGATTAGCGGCTCTGGCACCTCGGGCAGCACCGCTTGGAGCAACTCTGTGCGGTCACGGCTCTACCTGTCGCGTGTCGTGCAGGATGGCTATGAACCCGACCCCTGCGCACGAATGCTCGAGACGAAGAAAGCCAACTATGGGCCGGTTGGGGGCGAGATTGCTATGAAGTGGCAGGCCGGTGTTTTCGTGGCAGAGGCCACGCCTACCGGGCTGGACAAGCTGGCCGTGGGAGCAAAGGCCGAACGTGTGTTCCTCGCCCTTCTGCGCACCTTCGCTGAACAGGGCCGCAAGGTGAACCACGCGGGCGGGCCGACCTATGCGCCCAAGCTGTTCGCATCGCACCCCAACGCCGAAGGTGTGACGAAAGTTGCCTTCAAGGGCGCAATGGATGCGCTGCTGACAAGGGGCACAATTTGCATCGCCAAGGAAGGCCGCCCGAGCAAGGAACGGCAGTTTCTAAAGGTGTCGGAATGACCTGCCCAACCCTCGCCCAACCCCCCGCCCAACCTATGCCGAAAATAGCGCCCACCCCCCCGCCCAACCCCCGCCCAACCGGGGGGGGGAGTATATCCCCATACCCCTACGAGGTTGCTGCGCCCCTTGGGCGGGCGCGCACCCTTCGGAAAGCGGACGCGCGTTTCAAAAGTAAGGGAGTGGCAAAAAGCGATATTCGATATATCCGGCAGAACATATCGACCCTAACGGCATTTTTCTGCGCAGATCGCCATAAATTCAGGTTCGGTTCCCCGATCAGCACCCAATGTAACGCAATGAAATAGTGATTACAGCGCCTTAGCGTGTTACATTTTTTCAATCCGGCCTTTAATCTGCCCTTAGATGCAGAAAGGGGCTTTGAACTAGGCCGCGTCAAGTATGAGCAAAGCACCGCCACCGCCACAATTCAGCACCCGCAAAGGCACGGGGGCCGTTGTGCTGGCCGGGGTTGATGGGCGTTCGATGATGGCGCGCAGGTTCCGCGAGATCACCGCCACGATTGAAAACGATCTGGGGGGCGATCTGTCAGAGGCGCAACGGCACCTTGTCGCACGGGCGGCAACGCTGGCCTGCTGGTGCGAGGAACGGGAAACCGAACTGGCACAGGGCCAAGCCTTCGATGCAAGCCAGTATGCCACAATCGCCAATGCCCTTCGCCGCTTGCTGGCCGATATTGGCCTTGAGCGCAAGGCGCGCGACGTCACCGACCTTGCGACGTATCTTCGCGGCAAAGCGGGGGCGGCGTGATGACAGTCACCATTCGCGAGGCAATGACCGATCAGGCATTGTTCGGGCCGATCTTCGGGGGCGAGAGTTTCGCGGCATGGCGTGCCCTGCTGGCCGGGTTTTATGGGCTGAAACTGGACGCCGCCGAACTGGACACGTTCAAGAGCCTCACAGCGCGACGCAGCCCGCCGCAGAGCGCGTTTACCGAACTATGGCTGGCAATCGGTCGCCGTGGCGGCAAGAGCCATGCAGCGGCGTTTCTGGCGGTGTTTCTGGCCGCGTTTCACGACTACAGCGACAGGCTGGCACCGGGCGAGGTTGCCACCGTCATGGTCATCGCAGCCGACCGGAAACAGGCGCGGGCCGTCATGCGCTACACGTCCGGCCTGATGAATGAAAACCCCATGTTGCGGCGCATGGTGTTGCGCGAGAATTCGGAACAGATCGAACTGAACAACCGAACTGTCATCGAGATCACCACGGCATCGCACCGGAGCGTCCGGGGCTACACCCTGGCCGCGTGTATCGCGGATGAAATCGCCTTTTGGCATGTTGACGGGGCCAGCCCGGACAAGGAAATCATTGCGGCAATCCGGCCAGCCTTGGCAACCTTGGACGGGAAGCTGATTGCACTGTCATCGCCCTATGCCAAAAGGGGCGTGCTTTGGGATACGTTCAAGCGGGCCTTTGCGGATGACGGGGAAAGCCGCGTTCTGGTCGCGCAGGCACCATCCCGAACTATGAACCCGACCTTGCCGCAACGTATCATTGATGACGCAATGAAGGACGACGCGGCGCGGGCATCGGCTGAGTATCTCGCACAGTTTCGCAGCGACATTGCCAGCCTGATTGATCCGACACTGATCGAGGAATGCACCCGGCCCAAGCCGCGCGAACTGCCGATGGTGCGCGGGATGAATTACCACGCCTTCACGGATCCGGCAGGGGGAGGGCAGGACGAATTCACCTTGGCAATCGGACACCGGGAAGGCGACTGCATTGTGATCGACCTGGCGCGCGGCCTGAAAGGTTCCCCTGCCGAGATCGTCGCAGAATATGCGCGTGTGTTGAACGCTTACGGCATCAGCAACGTCACTGGCGACCGATACGCGGGCCGCTGGCCGAGGGACGAATTCAGCAAGCACGGGATCAACTACACCGTGTCGGAACTGGATCGTTCGGGCCTCTACCTTGAGTTGCTTGCCGCCCTGAATTCGGGCCGCGTGGAGCTGCCGCCTGATCCGAAACTAAGCCGCCAGCTTGCGGCTTTGGAACGTCGCACGGGCCGGGGCCGCGACAGTATCGACCATCCCCCCGGCGGGCACGATGACCTTGCCAACGCTGTTGCGGGCGTCGTCGCCAATCTCTGCACCAGACCCACAACGGCCATGGTTTTCATGAAGGCGAGACACCGCCTTGAAACGCTCACATAGGAGGATCCCCCCATGAGCAAACAGCACTTCCTTACAGCCGAGCGCGAGGCTTCCCCGGCCTTTGTCGAAATCTCTGCAATGCTTGACAGCATGAACAAGCAAATCGACCAGTTGCGCGAAATGCTGGAATTGATGGGTGCAGCGTCCGAAGTCATCAAGACCAAGGCCGACAGCAAAGCCGCGCCCCGCGAGGGCGCACGCCCGGTCGAACGAGGGGCACTTGCCGCGATGTTTCCGGAAGAGGAAATTCACTGATGCAGGCCGTTCAAACGCTCACAGATGATGTGGACGCGGTGCAACAGGTCAAAGACACCGCTTCCCCTGACCTGACCATGATTGTGGACCCGGTGACGCTTTGGCCCAAGCCAGAGGATTGTCCGGTCGGTCTGTTCGATCTGGACTTGCCACAGCCGCAGGCCGAGGCAATGCTGGCGTCACTTGTGCATCGCTGCAATGGTGGAAAGGCGACCCGTAAGCCGACCCCGGCGGAATGTGCGTCTGCATTGGCGGCGCATTTTTCGGAGCGGAATCGCGCGATCAGTGGCATGTGGGAACGCCAGTGGGATGCGATGGGCGGGCCGTTTCCCGGCCTGGCACCGAACAACCATTCTGGCCTTTCGCACGATATTGTCCGGGCGCTGTATCTGCGCGGGCATGTCAGACGGTTGCAGCATGTCGCTGACCAGAGCGCAAAGCGTCGGGTTGCCGATGCACAAAGGGCGCAGGCCGGAAAGGTGGCAGCCTTCCCGGATCATCTGCAAAACGCAGAGGCCGAGATTGCCGCCTGCACAGAGGCGGCGGCACGTCACGCGCAGCGCATGAAGGATGAGAGGATGGCGCGGGGGCTTCCCCACCTGCGTTTCAGTCTGGAAGCCGTCTGGCGTGACGCCTGCAACGCGGCAAAGACCATCGGCGAGCCTGCCCCGCCAAGGCCGACAATTTTGGATGAATGAGATCCTGCGCCTATCGGTGCAGGTAGCAGCACGGTGTCCCGCTGCGGTGGGGCAGGCTTTAGGGCCTGCCCTTTCTTTTCAACCACGCTTCCCGCGCAGCCTCAATTTCCCGCGCATAGACCCGCGCCTGTTGCTGGAAATTTTCCATTGCTTCGGCTTCATAATCCGGGAATAGAAGGCGCGCACCCACCGCTTGCTTGAAGGCGCGCATTGCCGCGCTATGGTTTGTCCCGCGGCATCCGGTCTGGCCGGTCATATCGGCAATAGGACAGCCTACGCATTTTCCGTCGAGGAACAGAAGGCAAAGCGGGCACTCACCGTCAAGGGCCTCGTCCGACAGGCTTGATAAGTTGGCAATGCGGTGCCAACGCATCACCGAACGATTCAGGGCCAGCGCGGTTTCGTCCATGCCCTATTTCTCCGCTTCCGCTTCCGCCTTGTCTGCCATCTGTGCCCGCCGTTCCTCGAACACTTCCCTGAAAGCGCCCATGGCATCGTCAACAGACATTCTGTTGTCGGCAACTGCGCGCAGGGCCACTATCAGCATTTCCCTTTCGGTCTTGTCATAGCCCTTTGTCGCCTCGATCATGCGCCGCTGATCGGACACGCTGATGCGATAGGCCGCAGCCATGGCCTTCACTTCGCCGCAGACCATCCAGTCGAAGGACGCGCCGCTTTCCTGCATCCAGTCGTGCAACTCGTCCGTCAGGTAGACACTGCCTTTGCGCACTTTCAGCTTGGGCGGGGTCAGGTCGAACCATTCGCAGTGTTCCGCGATGCGCGCCCGGATCAGGTCTGCATCAGATATGCCGGTATCGCTCCCCGGCGTGGGGTTGTGTTTGGTCATGGTGTTCTCCATTGCATTGATGGTTTCAACAGTTTATGTTGATAAGGGCGGCAAGTTGAGCCGTCAACAGAAAATGTTGATATGACGCCAGCACAAGCCCGCGCTGCCCGCGCATTGATCGGAATGACACAGCCAGACCTTGCAGCCGCCGCGATGGTTGGTCTTTCAACAGTGGTGGATTTTGAGCGTGAGCGGCGGAACGTTGCAGCACCATCTGTTGCCGCAATCCGCGCCGCTCTTGAAGCGACCGGCGTGGAATTCATCGCAGAAAACGGCGGGGGTGCCGGGGTGAGGTTGAAAAAATGATCCAGGAACTTCTTGACAATTTGACCAGCGAAGATGCCTCCGTGCGCGCAAAAGCCGGAGCGGAAGCGGGCAGTTTCGCGCTTGGCCTAAAGACACTCGACTACCAAACCAAAAGTGATTTTGAACGCCTTTGCCGACAAGCGAGTTCCTATTCCGACTGGCCCGAAAGTGAACAATTCCGTTTCAGGATACTGATCCGAGGCGTGCGCGCTGCAGCCAAGGCGTCTGGAAAAATGATCGGCAAAGATGGCTGGCCGATTCAGTAACTTCGTTGTTCTCCGTGCGAGCGCGTACACGACCTGTCCCTACGCCGGAACGCGCGTCCCGAATTTGTCATGGACGCACCACGCGGAAGTCGCAGCCCTGCCCCCCACCGACTGGGCCAAGACCGGCGCGGGCCACTTCCGAACGGCTTTCAACCCGCGAAGTCAAAGCCCTTGCAAGCCATGGTGGCTTAAAATGTCTTTCATCCTGTCACTTTTCAGCACCAAAATAAGGGCAGATTGAAGGGCGCTCTGTCAAAGCAGTTTTCTGTAAAACCGTTTTAAGTCAATGCTTTATGTAGTGAATTGGAGCGGGTGAAGGGAATCGAACCCTCGTCGTCAGCTTGGGAAGCTGCTGCTCTACCATTGAGCTACACCCGCGACGCTGCATGACCTAGGCGAAGGCCCGGCCTGCGTCAAGATGGTTTCAGGGAAAGGGAGGGTGGCGGCAGAGCTGGCCTTGTGGTCGCAGCGCCGACCCTCGGTCCCCCGCGCCATGAAAATGGGCCCCCGGTTTTGAACCGGGGGCCCGCTGTCCCGGCCTTGGGGGACGGAGAGGCCGGGGCGGTGACCCTGCGCCGGGGGGAAGGGTTCCCCGGCGCGTGAGGTCGGTTTACATGGCGGGCAGCAGCACCGTGTCGATCACATGGATCACGCCGTTCGACTGTTTCACATCGGCGATGGTGACCGTGGCGACATTGCCCATGCCATCCTTGATCTTGACCATGTCATTCTCGACCATCGCGGTGAAATCGCAGCCGCCCACAGTGGAGACGGTGTGCATCCCGCCGCCATCGGCAACCATCTTCACGACATCGGCGGCCATGGCCGACAGGCCGACCACATGGCAGGTCAGGATCTTGGTCAACTGGTCCTTGTTCTCGGGCTTGAGCAGGGTCTCGACCGTGCCTGCGGGCAGTTTCGCGAAAGCGTCATTGGTGGGCGCGAACACGGTGAAGGGGCCTTCGCCCTGCAGAACCTCGACCAGCCCTGCAGCCTGCACGGCGGCGACGAGCGTGGTGTGGTCGGCCGAGTTGACAGCATTTTCGACGATGTTCTTGTCCGCGAACATCGGCGCGCCGCCGACCATGGGATTGTCCATGGCAAAGGCCGTGCCGGTGGTCAGCGCGAGGCTTGCGGCCAGAAGGCCGGTCTTGAAGTTGAACATGGAAGTCTCCGTTCTGCTTGGGGCCGCCGGACCATACCGGAGGCTCGTCCGAAGCTACGCAAAGGGGGCGCACGAAGTTTCGCGCGCCCCCAAAAAAATGTCCCGAGTGGAAATCAGATGTCGGTGACGACCCCGGTGACAAGAACCGGCCCCGTCGGGGCGCCGGTGGGCGAGCCGCCCGCGGGTTCGAGGCTGACAGCCAGGATCACACCGGCGGCCAGCGCCGGAGCGGGCAGGATCGCCTCGTCGCCCACGATCAGACCCAGAGACACGGGCGCCGCCTCTCCGGCGATCAGCCAGAGTTCGTGGACAAGGCCGCTGTCGGCGGCGGCGCCCGCAACGCGGGTGATGCGGAGCCGGTCGCCATCGCGGCCGATCTCGTAGCGCAGGCTGTCGGCATCGGTTGCAAGCGTCGTCACCGGCACGAAGCCCGGTCCCGGAATCGGCGTCATCGGCAGGAAGGCCAGAACCGCCACCGCCAGCGCCGCCGCCACCCCCGCCCCGGCGAACCAGTTGCGCCAGAAGGGTTGGCGGGTCTCGGGCTTGCCGAACAGGCGTTCTTCCAGAATGGGCAGCAGGTTGGGAGCCTTGACCTCGCGGAAGTTCTCGTCGAGGCCGGACAGCCGCAATTCCCATGCGGCCACGGCATTCGCAAAGGCCGGATCGCGGCGGGCGCGGTTTTCGGCGGCGATCCGGTCCTGGATCGCCAGAACGCCCAGAACATATTCACCGGCCAGAAGGTCGTCATTCTCATCCGGGGGGGGGAGGGTTGCATCGGTCATGCGTCAAGACACTCCCTCAGCCGCAGCAGGCTGCGCCGCAGCCAAGTCCGCATCGTGTTCAGCGGCACGTCGAAACGGCGGGCGAGATCGTCATAGGACCAGCCCTCCAGATAGGCACCCCGCACGGCGGCGGAGCGGTCCGGTTCGAGCTGGCCGAAACAATCGACCACCCGGCGCGCCTCGCCCTGTGCCACCAGTGTTGCCAGAACGTCGGGGCGGGGATCGGCGACCTGTTCGGCCTCGTCGCCCTCGCCCGAGGCGGTGGAGGCGGAAGAGGCCCGGGCGCGAAGCCGGTCGATCGCATGGTTTCGGGCGATCGAGATGAGCCATGTCATCCCGCGGCCTTTCGACGGATCAAACCGACCCGCCCGCAGCCATACCCTTGTGAAAACCTCTTGCAACGCATCCTCCGCTTCCGCTCTCTCCCCAAGGATACGCAGCAGCACACCCATGAGTTTCGCCGAAGTCGCAGGATAAATTTCGCGGAAAGCTGCGCGGTCCTGTTTCTGGATGCGCAGCAGCAGGTCTGCAATCGGATCGTCGGTCATTCTGCCCCTGTCCGCTGACATTTCCCGACAGACGTTAACATGCCCTCTTTCGATTGCAATGCGCGCTGGCCTGCGCAGGGTTGCACAGACCGGGGGCGAGGCCACCGGGGCAGCTTCGCGCTCACGGTCCGCGATGCGGGTCAGACCGCCAGAAGCTTGGTGAACAGGGTTTCGAGGTAATCCAGCGCTTCGGTGAAAGGGTCATGCCCCTCGCCCAGAACCGCGCGCACCTGCACGTCGAAATCCGCATAATGCTGCGTCAATGCCCAGATCGAGAAGATCAGATGCGCGGGCGGCAGCGTCGCGATGCGGCCCTCTTCCATCCACTGTTGCAGAACCGTGGATTTTTCATCGACCAGCGCTTTCAACTCGCCCTCGATGGCCGCGCGCATGAAGGGCGCGCCTTGCAGGATGTCATTGGCGAAAAGCCGGCTCTCGCGCGGGAAGTCGCGGCTCATCTCCAGCTTGCGGCGGACATAGGCCATGATTTCGGCGACCGGATCGCCGCCCCCATCCATCTCGCGCAGCGGATCGAGCCAGGTGTGGAGCAATTCGCTCAGCAGGGTGGTGTGGATCGCCTCCTTGGAGGGGAAATAATAGAGCAGATTGGGCTTCGACAGCCCCGCGACCTCGGCGATCTGGTCCAGCGTCGCGCCGCGGAACCCATGGGTGGAAAACACCTCCAGGGCGGCATCGAGGATCGCCTCGGAGTTCTTCCGCTGGATGCGGGTGCGCGGTCGGACCGTCTGCTGCATTTCCTGACCTTCACCGCCCGGACCTCGCCCGGGTCTGCCTCGACCTGCGGCCCCTTGACGGGCCGTCCGACAATGCTAGCGTGGCCTTGACCGGCTGGTCAAACACTTAGGCCAGCCGCAATTCCCCGCTGCCGCCCCGCCGCCGAACAAATGAAGGATCGCCCCGATGGCGCTTGACCGCAAATCCGCCCCGAATGACCTCAATGCCTTCTGGATGCCGTTCACCGCGAACCGCCAGTTCAAGAAGAATCCGCGCATGTTCGTGGCATCGAAAGACATGCATTATACCACCTCGGACGGGCGGCAGGTGCTGGACGGGACGGCCGGGCTCTGGTGCTGCAACGCGGGCCATTGCCGCCCGAAGATCACCGAAGCGATCCAGAAACAGGCGGCCGAGCTTGATTACGCGCCTGCCTTCCAGATGGGGCATCCGGTCGCCTTCGAACTCGCCAACCGGCTGATCGACATTGCGCCCAAGGGGATCGAGCATGTATTCTACACGAACTCCGGCTCGGAAAGCGTTGAAACTGCACTGAAACTTGCGATTGCCTGGCATCGGGCAAGGGGCGAGGGCGCGCGGACGCGGCTGATCGGGCGGGAGCGCGGCTATCACGGGGTGAATTTCGGCGGCATCTCGGTCGGCGGCATCGTGAACAACCGCAAGGTGTTCGGCAGCCTTCTGAACGGGGTGGACCATCTGCCCCATACCCATCTGCCCGCGCAGAACGCCTTTTCCAAGGGACAGCCGGAGCATGGGGCCAATCTGGCGGATGAGCTGGAGCGGATCGTGGCGCTGCATGGTGCGGAAACCATCGCCGCCGTGATCGTGGAGCCGATGGCGGGGTCCACCGGCGTATTGCTGCCGCCCAAGGGCTATCTGGAGCGGCTGCGGGGGATCACGAGGAAACACGGCATCCTGCTGATCTTCGACGAGGTCATCACCGGCTTCGGACGGCTGGGATCGGCTTTTGCGGCCCAGCATTTCGATGTGCTGCCCGACATGATGACCACGGCCAAGGGCCTGACGAATGGTGTCATTCCAATGGGCGCGGTGCTGACCACGGCCGAGATCCATGACGCCTTCATGCAGGGGCCGGACCATATGATCGAGCTGTTCCACGGCTATACCTATTCCGGCAATCCCATCGCCTCGGCCGCCGGGATCGCGACGCTGGACACCTATCGCGAGGAGGGGCTGTTCGAGCGGGCGGCGGAACTGGCGCCCTATTGGGAGGAGGCGATCCACAGCCTGCGCGGCCTGCCGCAGGTCATCGACATCCGCAACATGGGCCTGATCGGGGCGGTGGAACTGGAGGGCATGCCGGGAGAGCCCACCAAACGCGCCTTCGAGGCCTTTCTGCGCGCCTATGACAAGGGAATCCTGATCCGCACCACCGGGGACATCATCGCCATGTCGCCGCCGCTCATCATCTCGAAAGCCGAGATCGACACATTGATCGGCACGCTGGCCGATGTGCTGAAAACCCTGCCATGACCGAGGGGCGGGCGCAGGCGGTCGGCACGTTGCTGGTGGAAACCGACCGGGTGAAGGTCTGGCGCTATGAGTTTGCGCCGGGGGCAGAAACCGGCTGGCACCGGCATGGGCATGATTATGTGATCTGCGCCGTGACGGACTGCGCGATGCGGCTGGAATTGCCGGGGGGCGAGGTGTCGGAGGTGCTGGTTCCGGCAGGCAGCGCCTATGCGCGGGCCGAGGGCGTGGAACATAATGTCATCAATGCTGGCATCGTGCCAATGTGTTTCATCGAGACCGAACTGAAATAGCGCGACGGCACAGGGGGCGCAGGGGGGCTGTCTGCCCCCCTCGGACCGGCTTGGCCGGTCCTCACCCCCCGAGGATATTTCCGGACAGAAAAAGGGGCGGGCAGCCCTAGGACGCCGCCCCGGCCAGACGTTCCAGTGCCTCCAGAACGAGGGCGTGATCCTCGGCTTGCGGCAGGCCCGAAACAGTGGCCACGGCGACGACGCCTGCCCCCCGGACCCGGATCGGAACCGCGCCGCCGTGATCGGCGTAGTCCGCGGGGTCCAGCCCGTGCCGGGCAAGGGTTTCGCCCCTGGCGGCGTTGCGCTGGCCGATAAGGAAGGAGGAGGCCTGCATCAGCAGCGCGGTGTTGGACTTGCGCCGGGCCCAGAACGCGTTGAGCGGGGTGGAACCGGGCAGGGCGACGTGGAAGAAGGTCCGGTCTGCGGAGCGGATGTCGATGACGAGCGGGGCGGAGAGCGCCTGCGCCAGTTGCACGAGGATCGCGCCCAGCCGCAGGGCGGTGTCTTCGGTGAACTGATCCAGCAGGATTGCGCCTTCGCGGGTTTCCAGAGCGTCGAGGTCCATCCTTGATCCTGTTGTTTTGCGTTCGGGGTTTATGTATCAATGGGTTGCAGGCTGCACTTCGTCCGGTTCGTCAGGTGGCGCCGATGCCGCGCAGGATGATCGTCTTGACACTGTCCTTGGCGGCCTGCCAGTCGCGGTCCGAGAGCGGCTTGCCCCCGTTGAGCGTCTCGATCTGATGGCCGAAATCGGCGTAATGCTGGGTCGTGGCCCAGAGCATGAAAAGCAGATGCTTCGGGTCGACCGGCGCCATCCGCCCTTCGGCGATCCAGCGGCGGATATGGGCGGCTCGGCCCTCGGTCCAGTCGCGCAGCGTGGTTTCCAGATAGTCCTGGATCACCGGCGCGCCATGCATCACCTCGGAGGCCCAGACCTTTGATCCGTCCGGGTGGCGGCGCGAGATTTCCATCTTGGCGTCGATATAGGCGCCGATGCCCTCGGCCGGGCCGCTGGCCTTGTCGAACGTGTCGGCGGCACGCAGCCAGACCTCGAAGATGTTCTGCACCACGCGGCGATAGAGCGACTCTTTCGTCGGGAAATAGTAGTGCAGGTTGGCCTTGGGCAATCCGGCCAGATCGGCGATGAGCTGCATTGTCGCGCCGCCGAAACCCGCCTCGGCAAAGACCTTTTCGGCAGCCTGCAGAATCATGCGCTCGTTTTCCTGCCGGATTTGCATGCGGCGGCCTTTGGCGATGCGCGAAATCCGGGCAGGGTCTGTCATGGGCCTCGTCAGAATTTTGTTGACCGGTTGGTCAGGTTGTGCTGCGCTTGCCCTTGACCATAGGGTCAGAAAACGAGTCGTCGCAAGAGGGCGTTCCGGCGCCGCGGCCAGACAGGGAGATCCAGCCGATGCCAGCACCCGGAGAGAACCTCCGCATCAATCCCGAACGGTTGTGGGACAGCCTGATGGAGATGGCGAAGATCGGCCCCGGCATTGCGGGGGGCAACAACCGCCAGACCCTGACGGACGCGGATGCCGAGGGGCGCGCGCTGTTCCAGCACTGGTGCGAGGCGGCCGGGATGACCATGGGTGTCGATGAGATGGGCACGATGTTTGTCCGACACGAGGGCACCGACCCCGAGGCGCTGCCGGTCTATGTGGGCAGTCATCTGGATACCCAGCCGACGGGCGGAAAATATGACGGGGTTCTGGGGGTTCTGGCGGGGCTGGAGATCGTGCGGACCTGCCGCGATCTGGGGATCAGGACGCGCCGGCCCATCGTGGTGACGAACTGGACCAATGAGGAAGGCACCCGATTTGCCCCCGCGATGCTGGCGAGCGGCGTCTTTGCCGGGGTGCTGGAGCAGGACTGGGCCTATGACCGGGTTGATGCCAAGGGCTTGCGGTTCGGCGATGAGCTGGAGCGGATCGGCTGGAAGGGTGCCGAGAAAGTCGGCGCGCGCAAGATGCATGCTTTTTTCGAGCTGCATATCGAGCAGGGGCCCATTCTGGAGGCCGAGGGCAAGCAGGTGGGCGTGGTCACCCATGGTCAGGGTCTGCGCTGGATCCAATGCACGGTGACGGGCAAGGGCAGCCATACCGGATCGACGCCGATGTATATGCGCCGCAATGCCGGGCGCGGATTGGCGCGGGTGACAGAACTGGTGCATGAGATCGCGATGAAGCACCAGCCCAATGCCGTGGGCGCGATCGGCCATGTCGATGTCTACCCGAACAGCCGCAACATCATTCCCGAAAAGGTGGTGTTCACCATCGACGTGCGCAGCCATGTGCTGGAGGTGCTGGAATCCATGGTGGCGGAAATCGCCGCCCGCGCACCGGGGATCTGCGCCGAGGTGGGGGTGAAGTATTCCTCGGAAGTGGTTGGTTTCTTTGACCCGCCCGCCTTTGACGAACGCCTTGTAGGCATGGTGCGGTCGGCGGCGGAGCGGTTGGGCTATTCCCATATGGACCTGATTTCCGGGGCCGGGCATGATGCCTGCTGGATCAACCGGGTCTATCCCACGACGATGGTGATGTGCCCCTGCAAGGACGGGCTGAGCCATAACGAGGCGGAGGAAATCTTGCCGGAATGGGCGCAGGCGGGGGCGGATGTGCTGCTGCACGCGGTGCTGGAGGCGGCGGAGGTGGTCTCCTGATGGAGCGCGCCGGGGGGCCGTCTGCCCCCCGGACCCCCCGAGGATATTTTTGAACAGATGAACAGGGGAGATGGGCGATGGCGTCGGTTGTGATCAAGGGCGGAACGGTTGTCACGGCGGACCTGTCCTATGTTGCGGATGTGAAGGTCGAGGGCGGGGTCATCACCGAGATCGGACCAAACCTTTCGGGCGGCACCGAACTCGACGCGACCGGCTGCTATGTCATGCCGGGGGGGATTGATCCGCATACGCATCTGGAAATGCCTTTCATGGGCACCTATTCGGCGGATGATTTCGAATCCGGTACGCGGGCGGCACTGGCGGGCGGCACGACGATGGTGGTGGATTTCGTGCTGCCGGGGCAGGGGCAGGGGCTGATGGATGCCGCCCAGATGTGGCACAACAAATCGGGCCGGGCGCATTGCGATTATTCCTATCACATGGCGATCACCTGGTGGGGGGAGAAGGTCTGGCAGGGCATGGAGGAGAGCGTGAAGGCGGGCATGACCTCCTTCAAGCATTTCCTGGCCTACAAGGGCGCCTTGATGGTGAATGACGACGAGTTGTTCCAGTCCTTCCGCCGGGTGGGGGATCTGGGCGGGCTTGCCATGGTCCATGCCGAAAACGGCGATGTGGTGGCGGAACTGACGGCGAAACTGCTGGCCGAGGGCAATTCGGGGCCCGAGGCGCATGCCTACAGCCGCCCGCCGCAGGTGGAGGGCGAGGCGACCAACCGCGCCATCATGATTGCCGATATGGCAGGGGTGCCGCTCTATGTCGTGCATACCTCCTGCGAGGAGGCGCATGAGGCGATCCGGCGTGCGCGGATGGCGGGCAAGCGGGTCTGGGGCGAACCCCTGATCCAGCATCTGACGCTGGATGAGGGCGAGTATTTCCACCCCGACTGGGACCATGCCGCGCGGCGTGTGATGTCGCCGCCCTTCCGCAACAAGGCGCATCAGGACAGCCTTTGGGCCGGGTTGCAATCAGGGTCGCTTTCCGTGGTGGCGACGGATCATTGCGCCTTCACCACGGAACAGAAGCGGTTCGGGACGGGGGATTTCTCGAAGATCCCGAATGGCACGGGGGGGCTGGAGGACCGGATGCCGATGCTCTGGACGCATGGGGTGGGCACGGGGCGGCTGACGCCGAATGAATTCGTGGCGGTGATCTCGACCAATATCGCGAAGATCCTGAACTGCTATCCGAAAAAGGGCGCGGTGCTGGTGGGGGCGGATGCCGATCTGGTGGTCTGGGATCCGCAAGCCGAGAAGGTGATTTCCGCGAAGGGGCAGCAATCGGCGATCGATTACAACGTGTTCGAGGGGCAGGCCGTCAAGGGCCTGCCGCGTTTCACCATCACGCGGGGGCGCGTGGCGGTGACCGAAGGCAGGGTTGCGCCGCAGGAGGGCTGGGGCCAGTTCGTGCCCCGCGAGGCGCGGCCTGCGGTGAACCGGGCGTTGAGCCAGTGGAAGGATCTGACCGCGCCGCGCCCGGTGGTGCGGTCGGGTGTGCCGGCGACGGGGGTGTAGATGAAGGTTGCACTGGTCATTGGCGGCGGGTCGGGCATGGGCGAAGCCTCGGCCCGGGCGCTGGCGGCGGACGGGTTTGCCGTCGCGATCCTGTCCTCCTCCGGCAAGGGGGCGAAGGTGGCGGCGGACCTGGGCGGGATCTGTCAACAGGGATCCAACCGGTCCGAGGCCGACATTCGCACGCTGGTTGACGCGGCTATGGCGCGCTGGGGGCGGGTGGATGTGCTGGTCAATTCGGCGGGTCACGGCCCGAAAGGGCCAGTGCTGGAACTGACCGATGCCGACTGGCATGAAGGGATCGAGGTCTATTTCCTCAATGTCGTGCGGGCCCTGCGGGTCGTGGCGCCGGTGATGGCGGCAGGCGGCGGCGGGGCCATTGTCAATATCTCCACCGCCTGGGCCTTCGAGCCCTCGGCGATGTTTCCGACCTCGGGTGTGGCGCGGGCGGGTCTGGCGGCCTTCACCAAGGTATTCACCGATGAATGGGGGGGCAGGAATGTCCGCATGAACAATGTGCTGCCCGGCTGGATCGACAGCCTGCCGATGAAGGACGAGCGCACCGCCGCCGTGCCGATGGGGCGCTATGGCAGGGCGGAGGAGATTGGCCGGACAGTGGCCTTTCTGGCGTCCGAGGGCGCAGGTTACATCACAGGGCAGAATATCCGCGTTGATGGCGGATTGATGCGGGGGGTCTGATGGCAGGGCGGCACAGGCAATCGGCGCCAGAGCCGACCGGGGGCGGGCGATGAAGGACGGATCCGATGTGCGGCACCCGGTGATCGAAGCCCGCGATGTCAGCCTGACCTTCCAGACCGCCGATGGCCCGGTTCATGCGCTGAAAGACGTGAACCTGACCATAAACAAGGGCGATTTCGTCAGTTTCATCGGGCCGTCAGGCTGTGGCAAGACGACCTTCCTGCGGTCCATCGCGGCGCTGGAGCATCCGACATCCGGCACGTTGACGGTGAATGGCATGACGCCGGACGCGGCCCGACAGGCGCGGGCTTATGGCTATGTGTTCCAGGCGGCGGGGCTTTACCCCTGGCGCACGATTGCGGGGAATATCCGGCTGCCGCTGGAGATCATGGGGTTTTCCCGCGCCAAGCAGAAAGAGCGGGTGGAGCGGGTGCTGGATCTGGTGGAGCTTTCGGGGTTCGGCAAGAAATACCCCTGGCAATTGTCGGGCGGGATGCAGCAGCGGGCGAGCATTGCGCGCGCGCTGGCCTTTGATGCCGATATATTGCTGATGGATGAACCGTTTGGTGCGTTGGACGAGATCGTGCGCGACCGGCTGAACGAGGAGGTGCTGAAACTCTGGGCGCGGACGGAAAAGACCATCGGCTTTGTCACCCATTCCATCCCCGAGGCAGTTTATCTGTCCA
This sequence comes from Pseudorhodobacter sp., assembly GCA_046295215.1. Lineage (GTDB taxonomy): Bacteria > Pseudomonadota > Alphaproteobacteria > Rhodobacterales > Rhodobacteraceae > Szabonella. The sequence goes on from JBKBNP010000020.1 coordinate 20,925, forward strand.
CCCGGATCGTGGTGATGAGCCCGCGTCCGGGGCGGATAACAGATGTGATCGAGAGCCCGCTGCCGAAGGAGCGCCCGCTCGACATCCGCGACAGCCCGGAATTTATCGAGATCGCGCATCGGGTGCGCGATGGCTTGCGGGCGGGGCATGGCGATGAGGCGTGATCGTTCGGGGCCGGGCGGGCAGGGGGGCTGTCTGCCCCCCCTTGGCCCTTGCGGGCCAATTCCCCCCCGAAGGTATTTGGGCCAAGATGAAAGGCGGGGCGGATGAGGTCGGTGCTGCCGGTTCTGGTTGTCGTCGCGGCGATTCTTGCGCTTTGGTATGTCGCGGCCGTGGGGATGAACGCGCAATGGGCGCGCGATCAGGCGGCGCGGGCGGGGGTGGAGATCGGCTGGGGCCAGATCGCGGCGGAGGCGATGCGGCAGGAGCGCCCGGTGCTGCCCGCGCCGCATCAGGTGGCGCTGGAATTCTGGAAACTGACCTGGACCGAGGAGGTGGAGGGACGACGCGGGATCGTGCAATCGGGGAGCCTTTCGAACCGGAGCCTGGTCTATCATGCGCTTGTGACGCTGACCTCGACGGGGCTCGGGTTTCTGATCGGGGCGGGGTTCGGCATCCTTCTGGCCATCGGGATCGTGCATAACCGCGCGATGGACATGAGCGTGATGCCCTGGGCGATTGCGAGCCAGACCATCCCCATCGTGGCGATTGCGCCGATGATTATCGTCGTTCTCAATTCCATCGGCGTGACGGGGGTGGTGCCGAAGGCGGTGATTGCGGCTTACCTGAGTTTCTTTCCGGTCGTCGTGGGGATGGTCAAGGGGTTGCGCAGCCCCGATGCGATGCAGACCGATCTTTTGCGGACCTATAATGCGGGCGCGGTGCAGGTGCTGGGCAAGCTGCGCTTTCCGGCCTCGATGCCCTATCTCTTCGCCTCGCTGAAGGTGGGGGTTGCGGCGTCTCTGGTGGGGACAATCGTGGCCGAATTGCCGCTGGGCGGGGCGGGGCTGGGCACGCGCCTGCTGGCGGGAAGCTATTACGGCCAGACCATCCAGATCTGGGCCACGCTGATCGCGGCGGCGCTGCTGGCGGCGGGGATGGTGGGGATCGTGGGCCTGGTGCAGCGGGTGACCTTGCGGCGTATGGGGATGGCGCAATGAATGGTCCGGCCTTTGGCTTGCGGGCAGTTGCAGCACTTGTGGCGCTGCTGGGGGCGGTTCTGGCCATTCCCGCGCATGCGGTGGGCAGCGTTGCGGCCTTGCTGGGGGTTGTGATGGCGCTCGCGGTCGTGCGCGGCAGCCGGGGCGGCGTTCTGGCGGTGCTGCTGTCCCTGGGGCTGGTCATCTTGATCCGGGGCCTGTCCTTCGCCCCTGTTGCGGACAAGGGTGACAGGCTCGCCCTGACCGATGCGCTGTTGCCGGTGGTGCTGGTCTGGCTGCTCCTTTGGTTGGGGGTGGAGTTCCTGTCGCGGCTGGCGCCCCGGTCCGGGGTGTTGCGGCGCGCCCTCGGGCTGGCGGTTCCGGTCCTGTTCGGAGCGACGCTCTTGTGGTTGTGGGAGGCGCTGGTGGGGATCCTCGGCGTCTCGCCGGTGATCCTGCCGCCGCCGAGTTCGATTGCCGCGCGCTTTGCCGCAAGCCTGCCGGTGCTGTGGGGTGATTTCGTGCAGACGGCGGTGAAAGGGGCGCTGACGGGGTATGTTATGGGCTGCGGGGCGGCTGTGGTGGTGGCGGTGGCGGTGGACCGCTCGGCCTTCCTGCAACGGGGGTTGTTGCCGGTGGGCAATTTCGTGGCGGCCCTGCCGATCGTGGGCATCGCGCCGATTCTGGTGATGTGGTTCGGCTTCGACTGGCAGTCCAAGGCGGCGGTGGTCGTGGTCATGGTGTTCTTTCCGATGCTGGTGAACACGGTGGAAGGGTTGAAGGCAGCCCAGGCAATGCAGCGCGACCTGATGGCGACCTATGGGGCGAGTTACTGGCAATCCTTGTGGAAGCTGCGCCTGCCTGCGGCGATGCCCTTCATCTTCAACGGGTTGAAGATCTGCACGACGCTTGCGCTGATCGGGGCGATTGTCGCCGAATTTTTCGGCAGCCCGACACAGGGCATGGGATTCCGCATTTCGACCGAGGTGGGGCGGCTTGGCCTCGACATGGTATGGTCGGAAATTGCGGTGGCGGCACTGGCGGGGTCGGCCTTCTATGCCGTCGTCGCAGTGGTGGAGAAAGGGGTGACTTTCTGGCACCCGTCACAAAGAGGCCGCTGAGACAGGCGGTCCGACATGGAGGTGAGACGATGAAGAAATACATGCTTTCAGCGGCGTCGGTTCTGGCGCTGGCGACGGCGGCTTCGGCCGAGGATGTGACGCTGCAACTCAAATGGGTGACGCAGGCGCAGTTCGCGGGCTATTACGTCGCGCAGGAAAAGGGGTTTTACGAGGAAGAGGGCCTGAATGTCACCATCAAGCCGGGCGGGCCGGATGTGGCCCCGGTTCAGGTTCTGATGGGGGGCGGGGCCGATGTGATGGTGGACTGGATGCCCTCGGCGCTGGCCGCGCGCGAACAGGGTGCCCCGGTCGTCAATATCGCGCAGCCCTTCAAATCCAGCGGCATGATGCTGACCTGCCTCAAGGAAACCGGCATCACCAGCCCGGATGATTTCAAGGGCAAGACGCTGGGGGTCTGGTTCTTCGGCAATGAATATCCGTTCCTGAGCTGGATGGGCACGCTGGGCATCCCGACGAGCGGCGGGGCCGATGGCGTCGAGGTTCTGAAACAGGGCTTCAACGTCGATCCCCTGTTGCAAAAACAGGCGGCCTGCATTTCGACCATGACCTATAACGAATACTGGCAGGTGATCGATGCCGGGATTTCCGAGGCGGATCTCGTGACCTTCAAATACGAGGATCAGGGAGTGGGCACGCTGGAGGACGGGCTTTACGTTCTGGAGGAGAAGCTGTCCGATCCGGCCTTCGAGGAGAAGATGGTGAAATTCGTGCGCGCCTCGATGAAGGGCTGGAAATATGCCGAGGAGAATCCCGACGAGGCGGCGATGATCGTGCTGGACAATGACGAGACCGGCGCGCAGACCGAAGGCCATCAGAAACGCATGATGGGCGAGGTGGCAAAACTCACCGCAGGGTCGAACGGCGCGCTGGACGTGGCCGATTACGAGCGCACGGTGGCGACATTGCTGGCAGGCGGGTCGGACCCGGTGATTTCCAAGGCGCCCGAGGGGGCCTATACATTGGCGATCACCGACAAGGCGCTGCAATAGACTGAAAAGGGGGAGGCTGTCTGCCTCCCCCGTCCCGTTCCGGGACTCCCCCTCCGAGGATATTTCCGGACAGAAAAAGCCGGATTTACAGATACGTTTACAATTTGCATGATCCTGTAAATCGCAAGTGCGGAACAGGAGTTGCAAATGCCGCTGTCAGGGCTGTCCGGGACAAGGCTGCGGGAGCGGCGGCTGGCGCTGGGATTGCGGCAGGCGGATCTGGCGCGGACGGCGGGTATCTCGGCTTCCTTTCTTAACCTGATCGAACACAACCGCCGCCGGATCACCGCGCCGGTGCTGGAACGGCTGGCCGAGGCGCTGCGCGTCGATCTGGCAGAACTGGGTGACGGCACCGACCGGCGGCGGATCGAGGATCTGCGCGCGGCGGCGGGGATGCAGGAAAGCCCGGTCGAAATGGAGCGGATCGAGGATTTTCTCGGGCGGTTTCCGGGCTGGGCCGATCTGGTGCGCACGCAGCATCGCAGGCTGGACCAGTTGGAGCGGACGGTGTTCCTGCTCAATGACCGGCTGGGCCATGACCCGCATCTGTCGGCGGCCCTGCACGAGGTGTTGAGTGCCCTGAGTTCGGTGCGCTCCACCGCTGCGATCCTTGCGGAAACCGAGGATATCGACCCGGAGTGGCGGGCGCGGTTCCATGCCAACCTGCATGCCGACAGCGAGCGGCTGGCGGTGGGGGCCGAGGTGCTGGTGGCCTATCTCGACGGTCCGGAAGAGGCGGCGAAGGAGACGATCGCGGCGGCGCCGCAGGACGAGGTGGAGGCCTGGCTTGCCGCGCGCGGCTGGCATCTGGCGGAACTGGAGGCGGGCGGCGCGGGGATGGCGGCCTTGCGCCCCGAAATGGCGGGGCTTGCCTCGGCGGCGGCGCGGTCTTTGGCACAGGATTGGGTGCGGCTGCTGGCGGCGGATGCGGAACGGATGCCGCTGGAGCGGTTCGAGGCGGCGTTCCAGGCCGAGGCGGGGGATCCGATCCGCATTGCGCGGCGGTTCGGGGTCGAGGTTCTGGCTGTGTTCCGGCGGATCGCCTTTCGGGAAGGGGCTGCGGAGGGGCTGGTGATCTGCGACGCCTCCGGCACGCTGCTGATCCGCAAGCCGGTCGCGGGATTCGTGCTTCCGCGTTTCGGGGCGGCCTGTCCGATCTGGCCGCTGTTCACGGCGCTCGCGCGGCCGATGGAGCCGATTTCGGCGCTTGCCGAATTGCCCGGTCTGGTGCCGCTGCGGTTCCGGTTGCGCGCCTTTTGCGAACCCGAGGTGGCGGAGTTCGGGGCGGGCGGCGCGGGCATGGTGGTGTTGCGCCGGGCCGGGATGCTGATGGAGCCCGCCATGGCCGGGCGGGAGGAGGCGCTGCCCGTCGGGGCCTCTTGCCGGATCTGTCCGCGGGAGGCCTGTGCCGGGCGCCGCGAGCCGTCGATCATGGCGGCATGGTCCTGATCCGGCAACCTCTGGCTTTGACAAGTGCCACGCTTTGCGCCGATACTCGGCCAAAGACCGCAGGCCGGACATAAACCGGCTGTCAGGGAGCCTGACTTGGGGGGACGCGGCAGGACAGGATCCTGTGGCGCAAGGGGAGGGGCAGAGGCCGATGGGGCGCCATGTTCTGCTGATCGAGGACGAGCCGCATATCGCCGAGGCAATCCGTTTCATCCTGAGCCGGGACGGCTGGCGGGTGTCCACCCATGAGAACGGGCAGGATGCTGTGGCGCGGGTCCATGCGACGCGGCCCGATGTGCTGATCCTCGATGTGATGTTGCCGGGGGCGAGCGGGTATGAGGTGTTGAGCCAGTTGCGCGCGATGCCGGAAACCGCCTCGCTGCCGGTCCTCATGCTGACGGCCAAGGGGCAGGGGCGCGACCGCGAGGCGGCGGAGCGGGCGGGGGCGGACCTGTTCATCAGCAAACCCTTTTCCAATGCCGAGATCCTTGCATCGGTGCGGTCGCTGGTGGCTTCGTGAAGGGGCCGGTCTTTCTGGCGCGCAGCAGTTACCGGCGGCGGCGGTTGCGCGATGCGGCGCGGCTTTTGCCGGTTGTCGGGGCCTTTCTGGTCTGGCTGCCGATGCTCTGGGATGACGGAGCAACCGGCGCGCGCAACACGGCGACGGATGTGATCTATCTCTTTGCGGTCTGGTCTGTGCTGATCCTCGCGGCGGTGGTTCTGTCGGCCCGGCTGGGCGGGGATGACGAGGCCGACCGGGGCGCGGAGGAGGATGGCTGATGCCGTTCAACATCCTCGTTCTGGCGTCACTGGCCTATGTGATCTTCCTCTTTCTGGTTGCCTTCATGGTGGAGCGGCGCGCGGCTGCGGGGGCGGCGCGGTGGTTGCGCTCGCCTTTGGTCTACACGCTGTCGCTGTCGGTCTATTGCACAGCCTGGACCTTCTATGGCGCGGTGGGCTATGCGGCGCGGTCGGGGCTGGAATACCTGACCATATATCTCGGACCGACGCTGGTTTTCGTGGGCTGGTGGTGGCTGCTGCGCAAACTGGTGCGGATCGGGCGACAGCAGCGCGTCACCTCCATCGCAGACCTGATTTCGAGCCGCTACGGCAAGTCGAACCTGCTGGGCATCATCGTCACGGTGATCTGCGTGGTGGCAGCCACGCCCTATATCGCGCTGCAACTGCAATCGGTCACACTGTCCTTCGGGGTCTTCGCCAGTGCCACGGCGGATGGCTGGGAAACGCCCGACCGGGATGTGACCTCGATCTGGGTGGCGGTGGGGCTCGCCGCCTTCACCATCCTTTTCGGCACCCGCAATCTTGATGCCAAGGAACAGCATACCGGGGTTGTGACGGCCATTGCGGTGGAGGCAGTGGTGAAGCTGGTCGCCCTGCTGGCGGTCGGTGTCTTTGTCGTCTGGGGGCTGGCGGACGGCCCTGCCGACATTCTGGCGCGGATCAATGCCTCGGAGATTGCGGAATGGCAGATGAAGCCGTCGCGCTGGACCGGGCTGATCTTCCTGTCGGCGGCGGCGGTGATCTGCCTGCCGCGCATGTTTCAGGTTCTGGTGGTGGAAAACAGCGACGAGCGGCATCTGGCCACCGCAAGCTGGGCCTTTCCCCTGTATCTGATGCTGATGAGCCTGTTTGTCGTGCCCATCGCGGTGATGGGGCTGGAACTGATGCCGGAAGGCTCGAACCCCGATCTTTTCGTTCTCACGCTGCCGCTCAGTCAGGGGCAGGGGGGGCTGGCGATGCTGGCCTTTCTGGGGGGGTTCTCCTCGGCCACCTCCATGGTGATCGTGGCGGCGATCGCGTTGGCAACCATGGTGTCGAACCATGTGGTGATGCCGCTCTTCCTGTCCTTGCAGCCTGCGCGCGCGGTGTCGGGCGATGTGCGGCGGCTGGTTCTCTTGTCGCGCCGCATGTCCATCGCAGCCGTGCTGGCGCTCGGCTATGCCTATTTCCGGCTCTCGGGCGGGTCGGCGGCGCTGGCGGCCATCGGGTTGATTTCCTTTGTCGGCGTCGCGCAGATCCTGCCGGCGATGCTCGGGGGGCTGTTCTGGCGCGGGGCGACGCGGCCTGGGGCCGCGCTGGGGCTCGGGGTTGGTTTCGTGATCTGGGCCTATACGCTGTTTCTGCCCTCTTTCGGCCCGGATGCGGTGATCCCGGCGCGGGTGCTGGCGGAAGGCCCCTTTGGTCTGGGCTGGCTGCGCCCGCAGGCGCTGTTCGGGGTCGAAGGGATCGACCCCTTGATCCATGCGCTGCTCTGGTCGGTCACGTTCAACACGGGCGCCTTCTGTCTGGGGTCGCTCCTGTCCTTTCCCAGCCCGATCGAGCGGATGCAGAGTGCCGCCTTCGTCAATGCTTTCGAGGCCAATTCGGCACCGAACTGGGCGCAGGGCGGGGCGGAACCCGAGGATCTGCTGGTGATGGCACAGCGGATTCTGGGTGATGACGAGGCGCTGGCCTTTTTCGAGGCGCAGGCGCGCGCGCAAGGCAAGGAGGGCTTTCTGCCCGACCCGACCCCCACTTTCATCGAGGGGCTGGAACGCAGGCTGGCCGGGTCGGTCGGGGCGGCGACCGCGCATGCGATGATCTCGCAACTTGCGGGGCGCGCGGCCGTGTCGGTCGAGGATCTGATGGCGGTCGCCAACGAGGCCGCGCAGATCATGGAATATTCCGCAAGGCTGGAGGAACAGCAGGAGGAACTGACCCGCACCGCCCGCCAGTTGCGCGAGGCGAACGAGAAACTGACGCAGCTTTCGGTGCAGAAAGACGCCTTTCTCAGCCAGATCAGCCATGAATTGCGCACACCCATGACCTCGATCCGCGCCTTTTCCGAGATCCTGATGGAAGGCGACATGCCCGCCGACATGGCGCGCAGCTATGCCAAGATCATCCATGAGGAGGCGATCCGCCTGACGCGGCTGCTCGATGACCTACTGGATCTGTCGGTGCTGGAAAACGGCACAGTGCAGTTGAACCTCGGTCTGGCCAACCTGCGCGAGATGATCGACCGCGCTTTGACAGCGGCGGGGCATACGCGCCCCGAACGGCGCTTCACGATCCATCGCGACGAGGGTGCGGAGGAGGTCTTCCTGCGCACCGACAGTGACCGGCTGACACAGGTGTTCATCAACCTCGTGTCCAACGCCCGGAAATACTGCGATGCGACCGACCCGGAACTGCGCATCACCGTCCGGCGCAAGGGCGCGCGGGTGACCATCGACTTCATTGATAACGGGTCCGGCATCCCGAAGGACAAGCAGCAGTTGATCTTCGAGAAATTCGCGAGGCTGACCGATCAGACCCGCGCCGGGGGGGCGGGGCTCGGCCTTGCGATCTGCCGCGAGGTGATGGCCAATCTGGGCGGCACCATCGGCTATCTGCCGGGGCAATGGGGGGCGGCCTTCCGCATCACGGTGCCGTTGCGTCTGGAACGCGAGGCCGCGGCCTGAGCCTCTGGCTCAGCGCCGGGTGGTGCGGGCGTTGCCCGATCCCTGAACGGTGATCTGGCGGATGTCCTGAAGGCGGATGTTGGACAGATAGGCGCCAACCGTGATCTGGCGCGACCGCGGGGTGGAGACATTGGCCCGCGTGACCGGCGGAAACACCCGGAAGTCATAGACCAGCACGCCATCCTCGACCGGGCGCGGCACCAGTTCCGCCTCCCAGAACCCTTGGGTCGGGGGCAGGCCGGTGGCCCGGATGATGGCCCCGTTCTGGTTGCGCTCCACCACCAGATCGGTGACTTCCGCCACCAGCAGCCGCGCGTCCTGCGGGCGGGCCTCCGCGATTGCGGTCGTTGCCGTCTCGCTCGATCCGCCGAACCAGTTGAACGGATTGAGCCTTGACGCGCCAAACCCGCAGCCCCCCAGGATCAGCGTTGCGGCAATGCCTGCCATCAGCGGTTTTTTCATGCGCATGCCCGGTCTTTCCCCCGTCCCAGCCTTGTTCCGGCTCGACCTGTTCCCGGCCCTGCCTCCCCTTGGGTAGCCGATGCGGAACGGTTTGAAAAGCGCGAGATGGCACGCGGGTGGCTGGACCTTCGCGCCGGAAGGCCCTACCTCTGGCCTTCAGCAGGAAGGAACGCCCGATGGCCAGCGCCGCCTTTGAAGAGATTGCCGAAACCTTCGAATTTCTGGATGACTGGGAGGACCGCTATCGCCATGTGATCGAGCTTGGCCGCGCCATGCCGCCGCTCGATGCGGCCTTCCGGGTGCCCGCGACAAAGGTGGAGGGCTGCGCCAGCCAAGTCTGGATCCGGCCGGTGATCTCCGGGCAGGGAGAGCGCGCGCGGTTCGGGTTCGAGGGGGACAGCGACGCGATGATCGTGCGCGGGCTGATCGCGATCCTGCATGCGCTCTATTCCGGCCTTCCGCTGCGCGAAGTTGTCGCGGTGGATGCGGGCGCGGAACTGGCCCGGCTCGGCCTCAACGACCATCTGTCGTCGCAGCGCTCGAACGGGCTGCGCGCCATGGTGGCGCGCATTCGTGAAACCGCCATCGCCGCGTCCTGATTCCAGGGCTCGCCGGATTACAGTTGCTCGACCGTCACGCGCTCGGCGTCGAAGGCCAGATGACCCGCGATCCGCGCCAGCGACTCGGGGGGCGACTCATGGCTCCAGGCCGCATCCTCGATCCGGCCCGCAGGGGTGACGATGGAGAAATACACCGCCTCTCCCTTGTGCGGGCAGGTGCTGCGCCGCGGGCTCGGGTCCAGAAAGACCATGGCGGTGTCGGCGCGCGGGAAATAGATCACCGGGGCGCGACTGCCTTCGGAAAGCTCCACCGCCGCCCGGCTTTCGCCCAGCACCGCATCGCCCGCCCGCAGCACCCAGGTGCCCCCGGCCTTGCGCAATCTGATATGGTCCGGCATGTCCAGTCTCCGCTGAGGATAGATCACCGGACAGCATTTGCCCGGCAAAGGAAAGAGGTCAGATCGGGGCCGCCGCCCGGGCGAGCCAGTCGCGGGCCGCCCGGGACAGATGGCTTTCCAGCAAGGCTTGCGTCCGCGCGTGATAGGCGTTGATCCAGTCCCGCTCGCCCGGCGACAGCATCTCCGCCACGATCAGCCGCCGGTCCAGCGGCACATGGGTCAGGGTTTCGAAACAGAGATGGCTGCGCTGCGCATCGCCGCCGGGAAGGGAAGGCGCAGGGCTGACGACGACAAGATTCTCGATCCTGATGCCGAATTCGCCCTCCCGGTAATATCCCGGCTCGTTGGACAGGATCATCCCCGGTTCCAGCGGCACCTCCGACAGGCGCGACAGCCGCTGCGGCCCTTCATGCACCGACAGGAAAGCCCCCACGCCATGCCCCGTGCCATGGTCATAATCCTGCCCCGCCATCCAGAGCGGCGCCCGCGCCAATGGGTCGAGGTCGCGCCCCGCCAGCCCCTTCGGCCAGCGTGCCCGCGACAGGGCGATCATGCCCTGCAGGACGCGGGTGTAACATTCGGCCTTTTCGCGCTCGATCTCACCGACCGCCACGGTCCGGGTGATGTCGGTGGTGCCGTCGACATATTGCCCACCGCTGTCGATCAGCAGCAATTCGCCCGGGCGCACCGGCCTGTCCGTGCCCCGCGTCACCCGGTAGTGGATGATTGCGCCATGCGCGCCCGCGCCGCAGATCGTCTCGAAGGATATATCCTGCAACTGGTTGGTCGCGCGCCGGAACGCCTCCAGCGCCTCGACCACCGCGATTTCGGTCAGCGCGCCCTTCGGGGCCTCGCGGTCGAGCCAGCAGAGGAATTCCACCATCGCCGCCCCGTCGCGCAGATGGGCGGCCCTTGCTGCGGAAATCTCGGCATCGGTCTTGCGCGCCTTCGGCAGGCGGCAGGGATCCTCGCCCCAGACCACCGTCACGCCCGCCGCCTCCAGCGCGCGGCTGACGGCGAGGGGGGCGCTGGCGCGGTCCACCCGCACCGGGCCAGAAAGCGCGCGCAGGGCGGGCAGGAAGTCCTGCGGCGGCCGGATCACCACCTCCGCGCCAAGCATCTCCCGCAGCGGCGGGCCGAACTTCCCGGTCGCCGCGAAAATTTCCAGCCGCGCATCATCCATCAGGATCGCGAAGGAATTGACCACCGGATTGCGCGGCACATCCGCGCCCCGGATATTGACGAGCCAGCAAAGACTGTCGGGAAGCGTGAGGATACAGGCCCTCTGGCCCGCATCGCGCAGCACCGCTGCCAGGTCGCGGCGTTTCTGGGCCCCGCTGCGTCCGCACAGCGCCTCTGGCTGGGCGAAGGCCGCGCCCATCGGAGGGGGCGGTTGATCCTGCCAGATCCGGTCCACAGGATTTTCGACAGAACAGAGGGTTATGCCGCTTCCCTCAAGTGATGACTCAAGTTTTTCAACCTCCTCTGCCGTGTGCAGCCAGGGATCGAACCCGACCTTGCCGCCCGTCAGATGCGCCTTGATCCAGGGGCCGGGCTGGGTTTCGGGCCAGGACACCGGGATTAAGGCGGCAGGGTCGGTCTCGGCCTTCACCTGCACGCGGTAGCGCCCGTCGATGAACACGCCCGCCACCTTCGGCAGCACGATGCAGAAGCCCGCCGATCCGGTGAACCCGGTCAGCCATTGCAGCCGCGCATCGCAGGGCGGCACATACTCACCCTGATGGGCATCCGCGCGCGGCACGATGAATCCGTCGAGCCCCGCCGCCGCGAGTTCCGCCCGCAACCGGGTCAGCCTCGGCGCCCCCTGTGCCGGGTTTGCCGCATTCTCGAAGCTCTGAAACATCGCGCGCCTCTTTTTCTGTCCAGAAATATCCCGGGGTGAATTGGCCGCAAGGCCAAGAGGGGCAGCGCCCCTTCGCCCGGCTTCCGCCCGATCTCACCCTGCCTTGCGCATCCCCAGCACCCGCGCGCGCTTGCGCGGATCGCTGTCGAACAACCCCGCAAGCTGTTCGGTCATTGCGCCCGCAAGCTGTTCGACATCGGTGATCGTGACCGCGCGGTTGTAGTAGCGCGTCACGTCATGGCCGATGCCGATGGCGATGAGTTCGACCGCCTTCTTGCGTTCCACCATGCCGATCACATCGCGCAGATGTTTTTCCAGATAGTTGGCGGGGTTCACGCTCAGGGTCGAATCGTCCACCGGCGCGCCGTCCGAAATCACCATCAGGATGCGCCGCGCCTCGGGGCGCATCAGCATCCGCCGATGTGCCCATTCCAGCGCCTCGCCGTCGATGTTTTCCTTCAGCAAGCCTTCCTTCATCATCAGCCCCAGATTGGGCCGCGCCCGCCGCCAGGGCGCATCCGCCCCCTTGTAGATGATGTGGCGCAGATCGTTCAGCCGCCCCGGCGCCTGCGCGCGCCCCTGCGCCAGCCAGCGTTCGCGGCTTTGCCCGCCTTTCCAGGCGCGCGTGGTGAAGCCGAGAATTTCAACCTTCACGCTGCAGCGTTCCAGCGTGCGGGCCAGCACATCGGCACAGATCGCCGCAATCGAAATCGGCCTCCCCCGCATCGACCCCGAATTGTCCAGCAAGAGCGTCACACAGGTATCGCGGAACTCGGTGTCCTTTTCGCGCTTGAACGAGAGGGGCGTGGTGGGGTTCGCCACCACGCGCGCCAGACGGCCCGCATCGAGCGTGCCTTCCTCCAGATCAAACTCCCAACTGCGGTTCTGCTGGGCTTGCAGACGCCGCTGCAATTTGTTGGCGAGCCTCGACACGGCGCCTTTCAAGGGTTCAAGCTGCTGGTCCAGATAGGCGCGCAGCCGTTCCAGCTCGGCGGGTTCGGCCAGATCCTCGGCCCGGATCTCCTCGTCAAAATCGGTGCTGAACACGGTGTAATTGGGGTCGGCATCGCTGTGGGGGGCAGGGCCGGGGGGCTCGGGCGGGGCCTCACCCTCGGGCAGTTCGGCCTCCTCGCCCTCTTCCATCTCGGCCATGTCATCGGTGGAGACCTGCGCCTGCGCAGCGTCCTGCTGGTCCTCCTGGCTGCGCTCGGGCGAGGCGTCGCCCTCGTCATTCTCGTCCTGTTCCTCGCCCGTGGATTCAGGGTCGTCCTGATCCTGCTCGGCCTCGTCGCCAGCCGCGTCATCGGGCTGGTCGGCATCCGGGTCGTCGCCCAACTGGTCGCCATAACCCAGGTCGGAAATCACCTTGCGGGCCAGCCGCGCGAATGCCGCCTGATCGGCCAGCGCATCGCCAAGCCCGTCCAGCGTGCCGCCCGCCTGATCCTCGATGAAGTCGCGCCAGAGGCCCATCACATTGTCGGCGCCCTTGGGCAGGTCGCGCCCGGTGGCCAGATGGCGCACCAGATGGCCCGCCGCCAGCGCCAGCGGCGCGTCCTGCTTGTTGGTGATCTGGCCATGGCCCTTGCGGTCAGCCTCGGCGCCGATCTTGGCGTCGATATTGATGGCAGTTCCGGGCATGGTGCGCGCGCCCACAGCCTCGCAGCGTGCGGTTTCCATCGCCTCATAGATGTCGCGGGCAAGCTGGCCGCTGGGCTGATAGCGCGCCGCCGTTCCCTCGTCGTGATACTTGCGGCGCAGCGCGAAGGCATCGGCCGTGCCGCGCGCCAGCAGCACCTCGTCGCGCGTCATGCGGCGGCTGACCTGCGGCAAGCGCACGCCTTCACGGTTCATCCCCGGGGGATCGACCGAATAGGACACCGTCATTTCGGGGTCGTCGGCCATGACCTTGGTGGCCTCGGCCAGAGCCTTCTTGAAGGGGTCGGCGGGGTTGTCGCTGGGCTTGTTCATGGCGCGACATTGGCACCGGGGCGGGGGGAGGGCAAGAGGGGCAAAGGCCCCGGATCAGCCCAGAAGCAGGCCGCGACATTCTGCCATCAGGGCCTCGGCGCGGTCGCCCGCCCGCCCATCACCGCGAAAATACGCGGCATGCAGCAGCCCGGCCTGTGCCGCCTTCGCCTCGATCCGCAGATGCAGGGCACGGGGTTCGGACCCGGTGGGCGTAGCGGCATCAGTCAGCGCGATCATGGACTGGCGGGCACGGGCGGTTGCCTCCGACGCCGGGCCATCGGTGAGCCATTGAAATTCCATCACCGCCGAAAGCCGGCCCGCGCATGTCGCGAATACCTGCATCAGATCGGGTCTGTCCACGCCTGCGGCGCGTCCCGGACCGGCTGGCGACAGGAACAGCAGAAGCAAAATCAGAGTTTTCAAACCGCCCATAAAGACAGCGTAAACCTGAATTTATTGCCGATCAATTAAGCTTTGTGAAAACAGGTGGCTCCGGCATCCGCCGTTGCATTTCTGCAAAGAAAAACCCCGCGCCTTGCCGGGCGCGGGGTTTTGGGTCGTCAGTGTCGATCAGGGCTCAGCGCATCGCCATGCTGGCCGCCGATTCCGGCAGTTCCTCGGCAAAGCAGCGCTGATAGAACTCGGCCACGGTCTGACGTTCCAGCTCGTCGCATTTGTTGAGGAAGGTCAACCGGAAGGCATAGCCGAGGTTCTTGAAGATCCGCGCATTCTCGGCCCAGGTGATGACCGTCCGCGGGCTCATCACGGTAGAGAGATCCCCATTCATGAAGGCGGTGCGCGTGAGGTCGGCCACCGTCACCATCTGGCTGATCTGCTTGCGGCCCTCGGCGGTGTTGTAATGCGGGTTCTTCGACAGCACGATCGCCGCCTCGGCATCGTGGCTCAGATAGTTGAGCGTCGCCACAAGGCTCCAGCGGTCCATCTGCGCCTGGTTGATCTGCTGGGTGCCGTGGTAAAGGCCGGTCGTGTCGCCCAGACCGACCGTGTTTGCAGTTGCAAAGAGGCGGAAGCTGGGATGCGGGGTGATGATCTCGTTCTGGTCCAGCAGGGTCAGCTTGCCGTCATGTTCCAGCACGCGCTGGATCACGAACATCACATCCGCGCGGCCCGCGTCATATTCGTCGAACACGATGGCGACGGGGTTGCGCAGCGCCCAGGGCAGGATGCCCTCGTGGAACTCGGTGACCTGCTTGCCGTCGCGCAGCTTGATCGCGTCCTTGCCGATGAGGTCGATGCGGGAAATATGGCTGTCGAGGTTGACGCGGACGCAAGGCCAGTTCAGCCGCGCCGCGACCTGTTCGATATGCGTCGATTTGCCGGTGCCGTGATAGCCCTGGATCATCACGCGGCGGTTGTAGCCAAAGCCCGCCAGAATCGCCAATGTGGTGTCGGGGTCGAATTTATAGGTCGGGTCCACGTCCGGCACCCGGCCTGCGCGTTCGGCGAAGCCCTTGATCTTCATGTCGGTGTCGATGCCGAACACCTCCCGGACCGAGAGTTCTTCACTGGGTTTCATCGCGATATCGAGCATTTCGGCGTCCGTTTCCTGATTGGCGCCCCGGCGCCCGGTCTGATTTTCAACGAGTGATGGAACATAACGCCGGAGGGTGCAAGGGAAAGGCCCGGCTTTTGCCCGGGCCCGCCCTTGGCAAAGCGGCGCAAAACCCGCAAAAGGGGCGGCTGACAGAGGGGCGCGCGATGGCGACGACATTCGGTTTTACGGTGCAGGCGCAGGACGGGCGGGCGCGGCAGGGGGTGATTTCCACCCCGCGCGGAGAGATCCGCACACCCGCCTTCATGCCGGTGGGCACGGCGGCCACGGTAAAGGCGATGCTGCCGGACTCGGTGCGCGCCACCGGCGCGGATATTCTGCTGGGCAACACCTATCACCTGATGCTGCGCCCCACCGCAGAGCGGATCGCGGCGCTCGGCGGGCTGCACCGCTTCATGAACTGGGATCGACCGATCCTGACCGATTCGGGCGGGTTCCAGGTGATGAGCCTCGCCAGCTTGCGCAAGCTGACCGAGGAAGGCGTGCGGTTTTCATCGCATATCGACGGGTCGAAACACATGCTGTCACCTGAACGCAGCATGGAGATCCAGCGCCTGCTGGGGTCCGACATCGTCATGTGTTTCGATGAATGTCCCGCCTTGCCAGCCACCGATGCGGCGGTGGAGGCGTCGATGGAACTTTCGATGCGATGGGCGCAGCGGTCGCGCGATGCCTTTGGCGACCGGCCCGGCCATGCTCTGTTCGGAATCATGCAGGGCGGCGTGAACCGCGATTTGCGCGAGCGTTCCGCCGAGGCGCTGAAATCCATCGGCTTCGACGGCTATGCCGTGGGAGGTCTGGCGGTGGGCGAGGGGCAGGAGGCGATGTTCGGCGTGCTGGACTACGCGCCCGGCTGTTTGCCCGAGGACAAGCCGCGCTATCTGATGGGGGTGGGCAAGCCCGATGACATCGTGGGGGCGGTCGAACGCGGCATCGACATGATGGATTGTGTGCTGCCCTCGCGGTCGGGGCGCACCGGGCAGGGCTGGACGCGTCGGGGGCAGGTCAACCTGCGCAATGCGCGCCACAAGGATGACCCGCGTCCGCTGGACGAGGCGTGCCAATGCCCCGCCTGCCGCAGCTATTCGCGTGCCTATCTG
Organism: Pseudorhodobacter sp.; assembly: GCA_046295215.1. Taxonomy (GTDB): domain Bacteria; phylum Pseudomonadota; class Alphaproteobacteria; order Rhodobacterales; family Rhodobacteraceae; genus Szabonella. The sequence continues at coordinate 37,033 of JBKBNP010000020.1, forward strand.
CATCATGTCGTGCGCTCGGATGAAATCATCGGGTCGATGCTGCTGACATGGCACAACCTGCATTACTATCAGGATCTGATGGCGGGTCTGCGCGCGGCGATTGCGGGCGGGCGGCTGGCGGAGTTTGTGGCAGGCTTCCACGCCCGCCGTGCCGAAGGCGACATCGAGCCCCTGTGACATATCCGGCCCTTTCCGCCGCAGGGCAGTTGGGCTAGGGCTGATCCATGGATCTTGTGGTGAATGACCTTGCAGTGGCGCGCGGCGGGCTGACCGTGCTGGAGGGCATCAGCTTCACGCTGCGCCCCGGCGCGGCGCTGGTGCTGCGCGGCCCGAACGGGATCGGCAAGACGACGCTTTTGCGCACCATCGCGGGGCTGCAACCGGCGACCGGCGGGCAGATGTCCGTCCCGCCCGAGGCGGTGGCCTATGCCGCCCATGCCGACGGGTTGAAGGCCACGCTGACCGTGACGGAAAACCTGGCGTTCTGGGCCTCGGTCTATGGCAGCGGCGGGCTGGAGGCCGCGCTGGAGCGGATGAACCTTTGCGCACTGCGCGACCGGCAGGCGGCGAACCTGTCGGCGGGGCAGAAGCGGCGTCTGGGACTGGCGCGATTGCTGGTCACAGGGCGGCCGGTCTGGGTGCTGGATGAACCGACAGTTTCACTGGATACGGCCTCGGTTGCGCTGTTCGGGGCGGTGATGCGCGATCATCTGGCGGCGGGCGGCTCGGCGCTGATGGCCACCCATATCGACCTCGGCATCGCGGAGGCAGCGCTCCTGGACCTGACCCCGTTCAAGGCCCGCCCGCCCGCATCGGGGGGCAGGGCAGGCGCGTTCGATGCGGCCTTTGGCGGGGATTTCGCATGATCGCCCTTCTGGTCCGGGACATGCGGCTGGCGGTGCGGGCGGGGGGCGGCTTCGGCCTTGGCCTTGCGTTTTTCCTGCTGGTGGCGGTGCTGGTGCCGCTGGGGGTGGGGCCCGAGGGGCGCACGCTGGCGCTGATCGCACCGGGGATCCTGTGGGTCGGGGCCTTGCTCGCCTGCCTTCTGTCGCTGGACCGGATCTTTGCGCTGGATTTCGAGGATGGTTCGCTCGACCTTTTGGCCACCGCCCCGATCCCGCTGGAAGGCGTGGTGGCAGTGAAGGCGTTGGCGCATTGGGTGGTGACGGGGCTGCCGCTGACACTGGCCGCCCCGGTGCTGGGGGTGTTGCTGAACCTGCCGGGGCCGGGGTTCCTGTGGCTGGTGGTGTCGCTGGCGCTGGGAACACCCGCGCTGTCGGTCATCGGGGCTTTCGGCGCGGCGCTGACGGTCGGGCTCAAACGCGGCGGGCTTTTGCTGTCGCTTCTGGTGCTGCCGCTTTATGTGCCGACGCTGATCTTTGGTGCGGAAGTGGTCAAGCGCGGTGCTGTGGGCACGGAGGTCGCGACCCCGCTGGCGCTGCTGGCCGGGATCACGCTGGGCGCGGCGGCCCTTCTGCCTTTTGCGGCGGCTGCGGCAATCCGTATCAACCTGCGGTGACCGGGCTGTGTTACACCTTGTGCCGAAAATGCAGAAAGCCTAGCTAACCGCCATGTCATCGCTTTGGGAATATGCCAATCCGCAGAAATTCATGGGGCTTTCGGGGCGCGTGCTGCCCTGGGCCGCAGGGCTGTCGGCGCTGTGCCTGCTGGTCGGGCTGGTCTGGGGCTTCTTCTTCACCCCCGAGGATTACAAGCAGGGATCGACGGTCAAGATCATCTATCTGCATGTGCCCGCCGCGATGATGGCGATCAATGCCTGGGTGATGATGCTGGTGGCATCCCTGATCTGGCTGATCCGGCGGCATCACGTCTCGGCCCTCGCGGCCAAGGCGGCAGCACCGGTGGGCCTGACCTTCACGCTGATCGCGCTGGCAACCGGGGCGCTCTGGGGGCAGCCGATGTGGGGGACATGGTGGGCCTGGGATCCGCGGCTGACCTCCTTCCTGATCCTGACGCTGTTCTACCTTGGCTATATCGCGCTCTGGGGGGCGATTGACGACCCTGACACCGCCGCCGACCTGACCGGCGTTCTGTGCATCGTCGGGTCGGTCTTTGCGGTGCTGAGCCGCTATGCGGTGAATTTCTGGAACCAGGGCCTGCATCAGGGCGCGTCGCTCTCGCTCGACAAGCAGGAGAATGTGTCGGATGTCTATTGGTTCCCGCTTCTGGTCTGTATCGCGGGGTTCGTGCTGCTGTTCGTGGCGCTGGTGCTGCTGCGCACCCGGACCGAAATCCGCGCGCGACGGTTGAGCGCGCTTCTGGCGCGGGAGAGGATGGCATGATGCCCGATCTTGGCAAATACGCGACCGCCGTGCTGGGGTCTTATGCCGCGTCCCTCCTGCTGATTGCAGTTCTGGTGGGCCTGAGCCTCTGGCAGGGGGCAAGGGTGCGCCGGACGCTGGCAGAGGTCGAGGCGCGGCGGGGGGCGGTCGATGGCTAAGCCCCTGATGTTCCTGCCGCCGGTGATTTTCGTGGGTCTGGCCGCCCTGTTCCTGCTGGGCATGAACCGCGACGACCCGGACGGCCTGCCCTCGGCCATGATCGGGCGCGAGGCGCCTGCCGTGCAGGTCACGGCGCTCGGGAATGGCGCGGCTTTCGACGATGCCACCCTGCGCGAACCCGGGGTGAAGCTGGTGAACTTCTGGGCAAGCTGGTGCGCGCCCTGCCGCGCGGAACATCCGCTGCTGGAGGAACTGGCGGCGGGCGGCATCCCCATCTATGGCGTCAACTACAAGGATGACCCGGCCAAGGCGCTCGGATTTCTGGAAGAACTGGGTGATCCTTTCGCCGCCATCGGGGCCGATAGCGGGCGCATGGCGTTGAACTGGGGCGTCTATGGCGTGCCGGAAACCTATGTGATTGACGGCAAGGGCCGGATCGTGCTGCGCTTTGCCGGGCCGATCACGCGGGCCGAACTGGAGCGCACCCTGCGCCCCGCGATCGAGGCTGCAGGGCAATAGACCCCGGCTCAACTGGCCGATTGCAAGATCATGAGCATCGACAGCCCGATCAGCGCCTCGGCCCAGGGCAAGGAGGGCGCGACGCGAAACCTTGGCCTTGCGCGTGTCAGGCGGTTGTCGATTTCGGACTGTCGGGCGAGGGCGGGAAAGCGCATGGAAGCCTCCGGTGGGGGTGAACACCGTAAGCCTACAAAGCGGAACTTAACGGGAACATAACGGTAAAGGGCGATAAGCGCCTCCCGGTCCGGCCGGTTTCAGGCCCCGGCCTTGCGGTCCAGCCTGCGGGCGTGCAGCACGGGTTCGGTATAGCCCGAAGGCTGCGCGCGCCCCTTGAACACGAGGTCACAGGCGGCATGGAAGGCCGGACCGTCGAAGCCCGGGGCCATCGCGCGATAGGCCGGGTCGTCCGCGTTCTGCCGGTCCACCACTTCGGCCATCTTGCGCATCCCGGCCATGACCTGATCCGCGCTGACCACGCCATGATGCAGCCAGTTGGCCAGCGCCTGCGCCGAAATCCGGCAGGTTGCGCGGTCCTCCATCAACCCGACATCATGTATGTCGGGCACCTTGGAACAGCCGATGCCCTGATCGACCCAGCGCACGACATAGCCGAGGATGCCCTGGGCGTTGTTCTCGATCTCTGCGGTTATTTCCGCCTCCGACCAGTTCCGGCCCTCGGCCAGCGGGATGGTCAGCAACTGGTCCAGCGTGGCGCGCGGCCCGCCTTCGGCCAGCGCCGCCTGCACCGCCGCCACATTGACGCGGTGGTAATGCGTGGCATGAAGAATCGCGGCGGTGGGCGAGGGCACCCAGGCGCAATTCGCGCCCGCCTTCGGATGCGCGATCTTCTGGTCCAGCATGTCGGCCATCAGGTCCGGGGCCGCCCACATTCCCTTGCCGATCTGCGCGCGTCCGCGCAACCCGCAGGCCAGACCGATGTCGACATTGCGCGCCTCATAGGCGGCGATCCAGGCGGCATTCTTCATGTCGCCCTTGCGCAGCATCGGGCCCGCCTCCATCGAACTGTGGATCTCGTCCCCGGTGCGGTCCAGAAAGCCGGTATTGATGAAGGCGACGCGATGGCGGGCGGCGCGGATACATTCCTTGAGGTTGGCGGAGGTGCGGCGTTCCTCGTCCATGATGCCCAGTTTCACGGTATATTGCGGCAGGCCCAGCGTTTCCTCCACGGCCCCGAACAGCCGGTCGGTCAGCGCCACTTCGGCGGGGCCGTGCATCTTGGGCTTGACCACATAGACCGAGCCATGGGCCGAATTGCGCAGACCGTCCGTTTTGGCCAGATCATGCATCGCGCAGAGCGTGGTGACGAAGGCATCCATAATCCCCTCGCCAATCTCGCGCCCCTGCGTATCGAGGATCGCGGGGTTGGTCATCAGATGGCCCACATTGCGCACCAGCATCAGCGCGCGGCCCTTGAGCGTCAGCGCGCCACCGTCAGGGGCGGTGAAACCTGCATCGGGGGCCAGTTCGCGGGTGGTCGTTTTGCCGCCCTTGGTGATGTCCTCGCGCAGCGTGCCTTTCATCAGGCCCAGCCAGTTGGAATAGGCCAGCACCTTGTCCTCGGCATCGACGGCGGCGACCGAATCCTCGCAATCCATGATCGCGGAAAGGGCGGATTCGAGCCGGATGTCGGCAAGATGGGCGGGGTCGGTCCGGCCGATCACATGGTCGGCGTCAACTTCAAGAATGATGTGCAACCCGTTGTTTTTCAGCAATATCGCAGTGGGGGTGGCGGGTTCGCCACGATAGCCCGCGAATTGGGCCGCATCTTTGAGCGCGGGCAGCAGCACGCCGTCCACCACAGAATAGCCGGTCGCGCCGGCATGGCTGCCGGTGGCCAGCGGCGCGACCTCATCGAGGAAGGCCCGGCCCCAGGCCACGACCCGCGCGCCCCGGTCGGCATCGAATCCGCCCTTGGGCGGCAGATCGCCAAGCGCATCGGTGCCATAAAGCGCGTCATAAAGGCTGCCCCAGCGGGCATTCGCGGCATTGAGCGCATAGCGCGCGTTCATCACCGGCACCACGAGCTGCGGCCCGGCGATGGTGGCGATTTCGGGGTCGACATGCGTGGTTTCGATGGTGAAATCCGGTCCCTCGGGTTCCAGATAGCCGATCTCGGTCAGAAATGCGCGGTAGGCGGCGGGATCATGCGGCCTGCCGCGCCGGTCGCGGTGCCGGGCGTCGATCCGGGCCTGAAGATCGGCGCGCACCGCCAGCAGGGCGCGGTTCTGCGCGCCAAGTTCCGCGACAGCGGCGACCAGCCCGTCCCAGAAGGCTTGCGGGGCGACGCCGGTGCCGGGCAGGGCCTCGGCTTCCACGAAGGCGGCAAGGATCGGATCAACCGACAGCCCGGACCGTTTCACCATCGCCGCCATCCGCGAACCCTCCATCTGCGCCCGCCATGCGGGACCTTCATTGTATGCGATGGTGTGCAGATAGTCGGATTGGTCAGAAGATACAACCAATTCCGGGCTCGGGATTTCTGCAGAACGGCAGAGGCACCTGTTCGCAGGTCCACATAAACCGGGGGTCAGCCGGGCTTGGTGCCGGGATCGTCTTTTTGCCCGCCTTTTCCCCGCGCACCCCGGCAGCGGTCCGAACAGTAGCGGACCTCGTCCCAGACCTTCGCCCATTTGCGCCGCCAGGCGAAGGGGCGGCCACAGGTCGCGCAGGTCTTATGCGGCAGGTCGGCCTTTTTGATCCGGCGTGCCATTTTACAGATCCAGCATCATCTGGCCGGGCGAAACCGGTTCTGTCCGGGTGCGGCGCGCGGTGCGGGGCGCGCGGTCATTGACGAAACGCGCATCGGCGCGGCTGGCGTGGCGCTCTGCGATGGTGCTGGCCTCGGCGCGGTATCCGCCTGCGCGGCGCAGGCCCGCAATCGCCTCGCGCGCGGCGCGGGCGGCGGCCTCGGGATCGACCAGCGGTTCGGGATAGGCACGCCCCAGCACGCGCCCCGCCCCGGTCCAGCGCCATGGCGCTTGCAGGAAAGTGTCTGGCACCCCGGTCAGTTCCGGCAGCCAGCGCCGGGTGAAGCTGCCGGAAGCGTCCTGATCCAGCCCCTGTTTCACCGGGTTGTAGATGCGCGGGATGTTGATGCCGGTCACGCCGGACTGCATCTGGATCTGCGGCCAATGGATTCCGGGTTCATAATCGGTGAAGCGGCGCGCCAGCACATGCCCCACCGCCCGCCAGTCGAGCCAGAGGTGATAGGTCGCAAAGCTCGTGACCATGGCGCGCGCCCGGAAATTGAGCCAGCCCCCTGCCGCAAGATAGCGCATGCAGGCATCCACAAAGGGAAATCCCGTTTCGCCCGCCGCGAACATTGCAAGGCGCTGCGCATCCGGCTCCCTTGGGCGCAGGCCGTCGGCGGCGCGGTGCAGCGCGCGCGTCTCCATGTCGGGCGCATCCTCCAGCTTCTGCATGAAATGGTCGCGCCAGGCGAGGCGGCTTTCAAACGACCGCAGGCTGCCCGCCCAGCCATCTCCGGGCTGCTGGGCGGCGCGCATGGCACCTGCCTGCACGACTTCGCGCAGGGACAGGGTGCCAAAGGCGATATGCGGGGAGAGGCGCGAACAGGCACGCTCGGCGGTCAGGGGCGAGGACATTTCCCGCCGGTAATGCCGCCCCCGGCTGTTCAGGAACCCTTCCAGCAGCAAGAGGCCCTGCGCGCGCCCGCCTGCCTGTCGGCGCGGGCAGGGATCATCCGGCAGGCCGAGACTGCGGGCCGTGCCCATGGGACCGGGTTCCACGCCCGCCACCGCGTTGATGGATGCGGGGGCGGGAAGGACGGGCGCTGCCATGAACGCATCGCGCCGCCCGGCCCAGCCATTGCGGGATGCCAGTCGCCGCACCACGCCGGATTGCGGCACCTCCCGCCAGTCGATCCCCGCCGCGCGGGCCATTGCGGCCACCCGTCGGTCGCGGTTGAAGGTCCAGAGGTTTCCGGTTTCCTCATGGCTGACAATTGTCGTGATCCGGTGTTGTCGGCAGAGCCGCGCCAGAACCTCCTCCGCCCGCCCGGAGCGCAGCACCAGCGGCGCGCCCCGGAGGCCGAGTGCCGCGCGAAGGTCGATCAGCGATTCGCAGATGAAGGCCCATTGCCGGGCCGACTGGTCGGGCAGGGCCCAGAGCTCCGGTTCCACGATATAGAGCGGAAGCACCGCCCCCAGCCCGCAGGCCAGATGCAGGGCGGGGTGATCCTCGACGCGCAGATCCCGCTTGAACCAGAGAAGAACATTCATGGAACATGATGTAGCAGAGCCCGCGCATCAGGCAAGCCCCGTTCCACAGTCCCGATCCTGACGCGGCAGCTTCAGTCAGCGGGCGGAGCCACCTGTTCCTCTGCCGCGGTCGCGGGAGCGGCGGACGGATCGGCCATCGGTTCGGTCGTGGGCATGGAGGTTTCTGGCGGGGCGTCCTGAATGGTGTCCTGGCTCCCGCTATACCAGAAATAGCCCAAAGCAAGCAGCACAACGAAGGTGAGCCCTGCCGTGATGCCAACGAGCGGCCCCCGGTGGCGGCGTTGCTGGCGTTTGATGTTTGTTTGCGGGGCGGACATGTGAATGATCCTTCCTCTGTCGTGACAATTTGCGGCGGCTTTGTTCTACGCCTTGAGTGGTCAACGCCCCCGGAGGGCAGGCGGTTCCCTCCGCACCTGCCATACCACCTTGCACCTGCCTTCCCGCGCCCTAGAGTGGCCAAAAAAGGAGGCCCCGATGCAGGATCTGTCCCCAACCCCCGTTCGCCTTGCCGATTACCGCCCGTTTCCGTTCCGCATTGACCGGGTTGCGCTGCGCTTCCGGCTTGCGCCGCGCGGAACCGTGGTCACAGCGCGGCTGGAGATTGCGCCCGATCCGGGCGGGCAGGATCTGCGGCTTGATGGGGAGGCGCTGCGCCTTGTCTCGCTCCGCCTCGACGGGCAGGCGCTTGACCTGCGGCCTGACGACCGGGGGCTGACGATCCCGGCCACGCTGCTGCCCGAAGGTGCCTTCACGCTAGAAACGGAGGTGGAGATCGACCCCGCCGACAACACGGCCCTTGAGGGGCTTTACATGTCGAACGGCATGTATTGCACGCAATGCGAGGCGGAAGGCTTCCGCAAGATCACCTTCTATCCCGACCGCCCCGATGTGATGGCGCGGTTCGACGTGGAAATTGACAGCGATCTGCCGGTGCTTCTGTCCAACGGCAACCCGGTTGCGCGGGGCAAATGGTCCGACCCATGGCCCAAGCCCGCCTATCTGTTTGCGCTGGTGGCGGGCGATCTGGTGGCCCATTCGGCACCCTTCACCACCGCCTCGGGGCGCAAGTTAGATCTCAACATCTGGGTTCGCAAGGGCGACGAGGACCGCTGCGCCTATGCGATGGACAGCCTGATCCGGTCGATGCTCTGGGATGAACAGGTCTATGGGCGCGAATATGACCTCGACGTGTTCAACATCGTTGCGGTTGACGATTTCAACATGGGCGCGATGGAGAACAAGGGGCTGAACATCTTCAACTCCAAATATGTCCTCGCCAGCCCCGAAACCGCCACCGATGACGATTTCGCGCGGATCGAGGCGATCATCGCGCATGAATATTTCCACAACTGGACGGGCAACCGCATCACCTGCCGCGACTGGTTCCAGCTTTGCCTCAAGGAAGGGCTGACCGTGTTCCGCGACCAGCAGTTTTCCGGCGACATGCGGTCCCATGCGGTGAAGCGGATTGAGGATGTGCTGACGCTGCGCGCGCGCCAGTTCCGCGAGGATGGCGGCCCGCTGGCCCATGCCGTGCGCCCCGACACCTATATCGAGATCAACAATTTCTACACCGCCACGATCTATGAAAAAGGCGCCGAGGTGATCGGGATGCTGCGCCGGCTGGTGGGGGAAGGTGGCTATAAACGTGCGCTGGACCTCTATTTTGACCGCCATGACGGCGATGCGGCGACGATCGAGGATTGGCTGCGTGTGTTCGAGGACGCGACGGGGCGGGATCTGGCGCAATTCAGCCGCTGGTATTCCGAGGCAGGCACCCCGCGCGTGAAGGTGACGGATGACTTCAAGGACGGGCGCTATACCCTTCATCTGGAACAGATAAACCCGCCCACACCCGGCCAGCCCGACAAATCACCGAAGGTCATTCCCGTGGCGGTGGGCCTCTTGTCCCCCAACGGCGACGAGGTTGTGCCGACCCGCGTGCTCGAACTGACCGAAGCGCGGCAGAGCTTCACCTTCGACGGGCTTGGCGCGCGGCCCGTTGCGTCCATCCTGCGGGGATTTTCCGCGCCGGTGATCCTTGACCGCGAAGTCACTGCCGAGGAACGCGCCTTCCTGCTGGAATATGACACCGACCCTTTCAACAAATGGGAGGCAGGGCGCGCGCTGGCCAAGGATCTCTTGTCGCGGATGGTGACTGAAGGCGCCGCCCCGGGGCCCGACTGGCTGGGCGCGCTGGAGGCGGTGGCGGTGGATGGCAGCCTCGATCCGGCCTTCCGCGCGCTGGCGTTGCGCCTGCCCTCCGAGGATGACATGGCGCAGACCCTGCACGCGGCGGGCCATGTGCCGGACCCGGCGGCGATCCATGCCGCCCGCCGCCGGATGCAGGGCGCGATGGCCGAACAGCTTGGCCCGCGCCTGCCCGCGCTGTTGCGCGATCTGGCCGAACCGGGGCCTTTCAGCCCGGATGCCCGCGCGGCGGGGCGGCGGGCCTTGCGGATGGTGGCGCTGTCGCTGCAATCGCGGCTGGATGGGGGGGAGGCCGCGCGCGCGGCCTTTGCCGGGGCCAACAACATGACCGAGGAAACCGGCGCGCTGTCCTGCCTTCTGGACATCGGCGCGGGGCAAGAGGAACTGGCGCGTTTCGCCACCCGCTGGGGCCGCGACCGCAACGTGATGGACAAGTGGTTCACGCTGCAGATCCTGCACGCCGCCCCCGAGGCGACGGCCAGCGTGACCGAAGGCCTGACGCGGCATCCTGATTTCGACCTCAGGAATCCCAACCGCTTCCGCGCGGTGATCGGGGCCTTGTCGGCCAATCATGCGGGGTTCCATGCGCAGGACGGCGCGTCCTACCGCTTGCTCGCGGATTGGCTGATCCGGCTGGATCCGCTGAACCCGCAGACGGCGGCGCGGATGTCCACGGCCTTTGACAGCTGGTCGCGCTATGATGCCGACCGGCAGGGCATGATGCGCGCCGAGCTTGCGCGCATCCGCGCGCAGCCCGGGCTGTCGCGCGATCTGGGGGAAATGACGGAACGGATGCTGGGGGGCGAAAGCGATGCGTAAGACGGTTCTGGTGACAGGGGCTTCGGCGGGGATCGGGGCGGCGACGGCGCGGCTCGCGGCGCGCGATGGCTGGGATGTGGCGATCCATTACCGCGCCGACCGCGAGGGGGCGGAACTGACCGCGAAAGCCTGCGAACAGTCGGGGGCGAAAAGCGCGCTTTTGCAGGCCGACATGGAACAACCCGGACAGGTGGCGGCGCTGTTTACGGCCTTCGACGCGGCCTTTCCCCGCCTCGACGCGCTGGTCAACAACGCGGGCACCGTGGATCTGCCCGCGCGGGTGGAGGAAATGGATCTCGAACGGCTCACCCGCACCTTCGCGGTCAACACCATCTCGCCCATGCTGGCGGCGGCCGAGGCGGTGCGCCGCATGTCCACGGCACGCGGCGGGGTGGGGGGCGTGATCGTCAATGTCACCTCGATTGCCGCGCGGATGGGCAGTGCGAATGAATATGTCGATTATGCCGCTGCCAAGGGCGCGATGGACAGTTTCACCAAGGGCCTGTCGAACGAGGTGGCGCAGCAGGGCATCCGCGTGGTGGCACTGCGCCCGGGCATCACCGACACCGGCATCCATGCGCGCGGCGGCCAGCCCGACCGGGCCGAACGCCTGCAACACCTGATCCCGATGGCGCGCCCCGGCACGCCCGATGAACTGGGCGAGAGCATCGTTTTCCTGATCTCGGACAAGGCCAGCTACATCACCGGCACCACGCTGGATGTGTCGGGCGGGCGATAGTCGGGATTTGTTTTGATCCGGCGTCCGAAAACGGCGTGACCTGTCGCAATCGGTGCGGAAGGCATTGCGCGGCTGCGTAATCTCCGGCGATCTTCTGCCGGAGTTTTCCCATGCCGCAATCTGCCGCCGACCGTGCCCTTTCTGAATTGCTCGCAGCCTTCCAGCAGCTTTATGCCAATGACGGCAGCGAGGCGGGCCTGTTGACCGCGCAGGAAATCGGCCGGGTTCTGACCTCGGGCGCGCGGCCCGGGCCCGGGGCGGATCCGACGGGCGGTGCCTGGACCAATGCCTTTGCCCAGCCGGGGGCGCTTCTGGAGGATCTGATGTGCGCCGCCACCCCGGTCATCCCCTGGGTCCATGCCGGGCTGGATGATGGCAAGATCCCGGCAGAGGCCGCGCGCCGGATGCTGACCGCCGAGTTGATCGGGCCGGACGGGCCGCTTTACAGCGACCGGGTCCGGCTGGGCCTGTTCTGGCAGGATGCCGGCGTCAGCTATCCCGCCCGCAGCCATGCGGCCGAGGAATGTTACATCCTGCTGGCGGGGCAGGGCGGCTGGAGCCTCGATCACGCCCCCATGGCGACCCGGACCCCGGGGGAGGTGATTTTCCATCCCTCCCTTGCGCCCCATGCCTCGCAGACCCTTGACCATCCGATGCTCGCGGTCTGGCGCTGGACGGGAGATATCGGCTGGGACAGCTATCGCTGCACCGGATAGCGGGGGCACTCTGCCCGGAGTTAAAAAACGGTCTGGGCAATGACCGGCATCCGCGCTAGCGATGCCCTTGTGGTTTTTGTTTGCGAGGTTTGCCCATGCCCTTTTTGATCGGATTGATTGGACTTGTGATCGCGGCCTATTTCTGGGCGCAGCGTGCCAGAAACGCGGCACTGGTTGCAAATGAGCTTGCCGATATGGCGGGGGATGTGCTGTCGGCAGCGCGTCGTTTCGGGTTCCGGCGCAAGACCAGCATCCATCCGGTCGATGCGGTGGAGGATGTGCGTCTTGCCATTGCAGGTGCCGGTATCGCCTTTCTCGAAATCGGGGCGCTGCCCTCGAAGGAGCAGCATCGCGCGCTCATGCAATCGCTGGCGCGGACCTTTGCCATGCCGGAGGCGGAAGCGGAGGAGGCCCTGATCCTCGGGCGCTGGCTGAGCCATGAGAGCGGGGGCGGCGCGCAGGCCTTCACCCGGCTTCTGAAACGGGTGCATCGACTCAAGGGGGCGGAGGGGTTCGACCCGCTGATGGCGGTGCTGCGCGATGCCGGGCTTGCCGCAGGGTCGCTGAGCGGATTGCAGAAGGATGCGCTGACCGAGGTGCAGGGCTAGTTCCGCCTGCGCTGAGGACGGCCTGTCATACGGGCTTCACGCGACTCGGGCATGAGTTGCGGCATGAAACAGCGTCTTGACCCCCTGATTGCGGAACGCGCGCCCTGGCTTGCCTCGGGCCGCTTTCCCACCCTGCGCCGCGCGCTGGACCACCTGCTGCGCTATCCCGAGACGGTGCGGCTGGCCGAGATCTGCCGTAACCTGCCGCCCTCCCGGATCCTTGCTGTCGCCGCAGCCCATATCGCGACCGATACCACCGTTGCGGGGCTGGAGCATCTGCCGCGCAGCGGCCCGGCGATCATCGTGGCAAACCACCCCACCGGCATCGCGGACGGGATCATCCTGAACCATCTGATTGCCCCGCTGCGCCCCGATCTGTTCTTTTTCGCCAATTCCGACATCCTGCGGGTTTTTCCGCAGATGGAAGGCACGGTCCTGCCCGTCGAGTGGCGCAAGGAAAAGCGCAGCCGCGAGGGCGCGCGCCGCACACTCGCCGCGTCGGAGGCGGCCTTTGCCGCGGGCCGGGTCGGGGTCATCTTTCCCTCGGGCCGGTTGGCACAGCGTCGGGGCCTGAGCCTGCATGAGCGTCCCTGGATGAGTTCGGCGGCCTCGCTGGCGCGAAAATTCGGCCTGCCGCTGGTTCCGGTGCAGATCCGGGCGCGCAATTCCGCGCTCTTTTATCTGCTGGATGCGATCCATCCCACGCTGCGCGACATCACGCTGTTCCATGAGGTTCTGAACAAGGACCGCCAGCCCTACCGGGTGACCATGGGCCGCGCGATCCGCCCCGGTGCCCTGCCGGCAGGGGCAGACGCTGCGACGCTGGCCCTGCGCGATGCCGTCCTGTGCCTCGGAGAGCCCCGGCGGCGGCCTTCGCTGTCGCTTCTGGGCACCTCCCGCGCCCCGAGATGGCTTGAACCGCTCTCGCCCCTGCCGTAGACACGGACCCGAACCAATCGGGGACGCTGCACCATGCTGGATCTGACCTATGAGACGCCCAAGCCCAAGGTGATCGCCGGGGCAAAACACGATTGGGAACTCGTGATCGGGATGGAGATCCACGCGCAGGTGTCCTCCAATGCCAAGCTGTTTTCGGGGGCGTCAACGCAGGTGGGGGCGGAGCCGAATTCCAACGTGGCTTTCGTCGATGCGGCGATGCCGGGGATGCTGCCGGTCATCAATGACTATTGCGTGGAACAGGCGGTGCGTTCGGGGCTGGGCCTTAAAGCGCAGATCAACCTGTCCTCGGCCTTTGACCGCAAGAACTATTTCTATCCCGACCTGCCGCAGGGCTATCAGATCAGCCAGCTTTACCATCCCATCGTGGGCGAGGGCGAGGTTCTGGTGGAACTGGGCCCGGGCGTCGCGCGGCTGGTGCGGGTCGAACGCATCCATCTGGAACAGGATGCGGGCAAATCCATTCACGACATGGACCCGACCCTGTCTTTCGTCGATTTCAACCGCACCGGCGTTGCCCTGATGGAGATTGTCAGCCGCCCCGACATCCGCGGCCCGGAGGAGGCGGTGGCCTATGTCACGAAGCTGCGCCAGATCCTGCGCTATCTGGGCACCTGCGACGGCAATATGCAGAACGGCAACCTGCGGGCGGATGTGAACGTCTCGGTCTGCCGCCCGGGGCAGTATGAGAAATACCAGGCGACGCAGGATTTTGGCCATCTGGGCACACGCTGCGAGATCAAGAACATGAACTCCATGAGGTTCATGTCGCAAGCCATTGATTATGAAGCGCGTCGCCAGATCGCCATTCTGGAGGATGGCGGCGAGGTTGTGCAGGAAACCCGGCTCTATGACCCGGACAAGGGCGAAACCCGGTCAATGCGGTCCAAGGAGGAGGCGCATGACTACCGCTATTTCCCTTGCCCCGACCTTCTGCCGCTGGAGATCGAACAGGACTGGGTCGACCGGATCGCGGCCACAATGCCGGAATTGCCTGATGCCAAGAAGGCGCGCTTCATGGGTGATTTCGGGCTGACCGATTATGATGCCAATGTGTTGACCGCTGAACTGGAGGCCGCAGGCTATTTCGAGGCGGTGGCCCGGGGGCGCGACGGCAAGATGGCGGCGAACTGGGTCATCAATGAACTTTTCGGACGGCTGAACAAGGAAGGGCTGACCATCGCGGATACGCCCGTTTCCGCCGATCAGTTGGGCGGGATCATCGACCTGATCGGCTCGGGCGAGATTTCGGGCAAGATGGCCAAGGATCTGTTCGAGATCATCTGGACCGAAGGCGGCGTGCCTGCCGAGATCGCCGCCGCGCGCGGCATGAAACAGGTGACAGATACCGGCGCCATCGAGGCGGCGGTGGATGACATCATCGCCGCCAACCCCGCGCAGGTGGAAAAGGCCAAGGCCAATCCCAAGCTCGCGGGATGGTTCGTGGGGCAGGTCATCAAGGCCACAGGCGGCAAGGCAGCCCCGCAGATGGTGAACGATCTGGTGGCGAAAAAGCTGGGGCTGTAGCGCCGAAAAGCTTTGGGTGATTTCTGACCCTGCCCGTGGCAGACTGACGCAGTTATGTCCTGTCGGGAGGATTTCCATGCCGCGTCTGGTGCAGGTCTTGACCGTCGGAATGGCGCTGACGATTGCAGGTGCGTCAACCGCGGGAACGTTTATCGGGTCGGTTGTTTTCACGGACCCGACCTGCCAGCAGCGCGACATCTGCGAACTGGCGGAAACCTTTGTCTATATCGACAATGCGAAAACCGGCTGGGTTGCGGACAAGGGGGACAAGACCGATGGCGCGTCGATCCCCCGTTGGGCGCAACGCTTTGTCGGCTATCCCTTCCGGCCCGAATATCTGGCGGCAGCGGTGCTTCACGACCAGTATTCGCTTTCGGTGCGCCCGGTAAACGGCTGGTTCCAGACGCAGCGGATGTTCTACGAGGCGCTGCGCGACAGTGGCGTGCCGGAAATCCGCGCCTCGATCCTTTATGCCGGTGTGCTGATCGGGTCCGGCAAATGGATCACGCGGATGGAGGGCAAACCCTGCCCCTACGGTCAGACCTGCCTGCAGAATGCCCCGACCTTTGTTCTCCAACAGGAAGGGGAGTTGTTCGGAACCGAGGGGTTTGCGGCTTCCTTCGCGGATGTGGCCTCGGTGATCGAAGCGGCGGATCAGCCTCTGACCCTTGCAGAGATCGAGGCCCTCGCCCTGGAGCGGATCCCGAACCCGGTCTATCTGGAAAACAGATCCGGGCTTTATCATGCAAACCCCGGAGAACTCTATCCGGATCGCTGAATCCCGGCGCTTTGCTGTGCCCGACCGGGCCTGTGACATGGGCCCGTTTGCCGTTTCCGCTTTTCGGAGGCTTGCGGATTGGTTACGGTCCAGTTGAAAATTCCGGGGGAACCATGCGTCGTTACGAATACCGGGTCGTGCCTGCGCCGACCAAGGGCGAAAAGGCCAAAGCCGCGAAAACCACGTCGGACCGGTTTGCGGTTGCGATGATGAATGTGATGAACAGCCTCGGTGCCGAGGGCTGGGACTATGTCCGTGCCGATACGCTGCCCTGCGAGGAGCGGGTCGGGTTCACCGGGACCAAGACGGTTTTCCAGAACATGCTGGTCTTTCGCCGGGAACTGGCGGCGCAGGGCGCGGAACGACGTCCGCGCGCGCAGGACCATGCCCAGGCGCCGCAGCCTGTGCTGACAGCCAGCGAGGCGGCGACCCTCATCGCCCCCCTGCCGGTGCCGGACCAGCCCGCATCCGGGCGCACGACGCCGCCTGTTTCAAGGCGGGTGACGCCGCCGGACAATCAGGCCGCCGAATAAGGCGTGAGGCTGCGGGGGCAGATCCGGGCGGCGGCAGGCTTCATCCTGCCGATGCCCGATTTTATGGCCGCCGCCCTGCCTGACCTGTCGGCCCGCCCGGTATCAGCCTTTCCGGTGTCAGCCCTTTGCGGCCAGCGCCTCGATACTGTCGCGCAGCCCTTCGAGCTGATAGCCAAACCGCCCCGGTATGCCGATCAGGTCATCCGTCGGCTGTTTGCCCGCATTGGCCAGCGCCCAGACCTGCGACGACCGGTTGCCCGAGGCGCAATAGGCCAGCACCGGGCCTGTCGCCTCGGCAATGGCCGCCGCCTGTGCCGTGACGTTTTCCATCGTCATCGCGCCGCCGATCACCGGGTTCACGACAAACCGCAACCCCAGCGCCTCGGCGGCGGCCTGCATCGGCCCTGCGCCGATCTCGCCCGGAATCTCGCCATCGGGGCGGTTGTCGATGACGGTGGTGAAACCGGCCGCCTTGATTGCGGGCAGATCCTCGATCGCGATCTGGGGCGATACGGCATAGTCGGAGGTCAGGGGGCGAATATCCATCGATGGTCCTCAGGTGGTGGGGGCTGCGAGCCGGTCAAGCCGGAGGCGCAGCGCAGGTGCGATGACCATACCCGCGAGCATCGCCAGAAGAAAGGTGAACCCGCCCCAGCCCCCGAACCCCAGCGAGGCCATGGCCGGGCCGGGGCAGAGCCCGGCAAGGCCCCAGCCCATTCCGAACAGGACCGAGCCGACCACGAGGTTGTGGCCGATCCTCTGCTCCGGCGCCTCGGGCAGAGGCGTGCCCAGAACCGACAGGTGGCGGCGCCGCGCGATCACCCAGGCCACCGCCATCGGCAGGATCGCGCCGCCCAGCACAAAGGCCAGCGTCGGATCCCAGGCTCCGAACACATCGAGCCAGCCCTGCACCTTGGTCGTGTCCACCATACCCGAGATCAGAAGCCCCGTGCCGAAAAGCCCGCCCGCAAGCGCGGCAAAGATGTTTCGCTGCATCAGATCACCCCCAGAACATGCCGGAACGCCACCATGACAAGGCCGCCCGCCAGCAGATAGAACACCGTCGCCACGATCCCCCGCAGCGACAGCCGTGAGATGCCGCAGACGCCGTGCCCCGATGTGCAGCCATTGGCCAGCCGCGTGCCGATGCCCACCAGCAGACCCGCCGCCACGATCACCGCGATATTCTGTGTGATATGCGTCTCCGCCCCGCCGAAAAGCGGCGCCAGCAGGGCAGGCACCACAATCAGCCCCGCGAGGAACCACAGCCGTTCCGACGCGGTGGACCGCCCCGAGCCGTCCACCAGCCCGCCGACAATGCCCGACGCCCCCATGATCCGCCCGTTCACAAGCAGGTAGATCGCGGCGGCAATGCCGATCAGAAGGCCGCCGCCAAGGCCCCAGATCCAGTCCTGTTCAATCATTCCGGTGTTTCCTCACGTTTCAGATGTCGGGTTCTCAATGCTGTGTCACAGCTTGTCGAGCGGCACCTTGAGATAGCTCACGCCGTTGTCCTCGGGCTCCGGCATCTGGCCTGCGCGCATGTTGACCTGAAGCGAGGGGATGATGAGGCGCGGCATGTCGAGCTGCGCGTCGCGCTCGGTGCGCATGCGGATGAAATCCTCTTTCGACTGGCCCGCCCCCACATGCTTGTTCAGCCTTTTCTGGTCCCCCACCGTGGTTTCCCATTCATAGGTGTCGCGCCCTTCGGCCTTGTAGTCATGGCCGACAAAGATCCGCGTCGCATCGGGCAGGGCGAGGATCTTCTGGATCGACTCCCACATGGTTTCCGCCGATCCGCCGGGGAAATCGCAACGTGCCGTGCCGAAATCGGGCATGAACAGCGTATCGCCCACAAAGGCCGCATCGCCTGCTACATAGGTCAGGCAGGCGGGCGTATGGCCGGGTGTGTGCAGCACATCGACGCGCAACTGCCCGATCATCACGCTGTCGCCTTCCTTGAACAGCCGGTCGAACTGCGAGCCGTCGCGCTGGAACCTTGTGCCCTCGTTGAACACCTTGCCAAAGGTGTCCTGAACGACGGTGATGCGCTCGCCAATGCCGATCTGCCCGCTGATGCGTTCCTGGATATAGGGGGCGGCTGACAGGTGGTCGGCATGGACATGGGTTTCGAGGATCCATTGCAGATCCAGCCCCTCTGCCTCGATGAAACCGATCACCGCATCGGCAGAGCGCGTATCGGTGCGCCCCGAGGCATAGTCGAAATCCAGCACCGAATCGATGACGGCGCAGGCCCGGCTTTCGGGGTCGCGGACCACATAGGTCAGCGTATTCGTCGCTTCGTCGAAAAAGGATTGGATGGCGGGTTTCATCGGAAAACTCCTGCTTGTCGGTCCTGACCCTCGATATAGCAGAGGAAAAACATATTTCAAGAATTGAATATGATGAAATCCGCTGACCGCTTCCCGGCAGGCGGGGCGGCGGCGGGAAAGGCCGCGAAAGTTGACCTGCATCAAGGACGGATGCGCGCTGACCCTGCAGAAAGGGAACATGCGAACGGCAAGGAAGGAGCGCAGATGATTCCGGTTTCCACCCGCAGGGAGGCTCTCGAAGCCCGGCTGTCGGATCTGTTGTCCCGCCTCGATGCCATCGAGACGGAACTGGAAGGCCACGAGGCCCGCGACTGGGAGGATCTGGCTGTCGAACGCGAAAGCGACGAGGTGCTGGAGGGGCTCGGTCTGTCGGGCCAGCAGGAAATCCGCATGATCCGGGCCGCGCTGGAACGGATCGGGGACGGAACCTATGGCCTCTGCGCGAAATGCGGAAACCGGATCAGCGAGGATCGGCTGGATGTCCTGCCGGAGACGCCGTTCTGCCGGGACTGTGCCTGAAGGGAGAGGATGATGAAACCAACCACCATGGACCAAAGCCGCCCCGCGCAGGAGGCGCGGAACGTCCCGCAGGGTCAGGCCGAGGCGCTCGGGCGGCTGCACCGCGAAATGACGGCGCTTTTCGGGATTCTGCCGGTGCCATTGGTGGTGCCGGGAGATGTCCTGCAGAGCGATGCCGAGATCGAGGCGCAATTCGACAACATGCCCGTCTGACGCGGCCCGTCTGACCGGGCGACGCCTGTCGCGGCGCGCGCTGTCGGCGGGCGCGGTTCGGGCAAACCCTGTGAGGGATTGCAAAACCCTCTGTCGCACCTGTTAATGGGCGGGCAGGGACAGGGGGCGGGCGCGGCGATGACGGAAGCGGCGAAGGACAAGACAGCGCAGGCCGGACCGGGCGGGGAAACCGGCGCGGCGGACCGGGCCACAGCCCCCGGACCCGCCCGGCTGGAGGTTCTGGGCGATGTCGCGGTCCTGCTGATCGACAATCCCCCCGTCAACGCCCTTGGTCACGCGCTGCGGCAGGCCATCGCCGACAGGCTGACGGAGGCGGAGGCCGATCCGGCCGTCCGGGCGGTGATGCTTCTGGCCGAGGGGCGCAGTTTTCCGGCCGGGGCCGACATCACCGAGTTCGGCAAGCCGCCGCGCGCACCTTTGCTGCCCGATCTGTGCAACCGGATCGAGGCCTGCGCGAAACCGGTCATTGCCGCCCTGCATGGCACGGCCCTTGGCGGCGGGCTGGAACTGGCGCTGGCGGCCCATCACCGGATCGCGCTGGCCTCTGCGCGTCTGGGGCTGCCGGAGGTGACGCTGGGGCTTTTGCCCGGGGCAGGGGGCACGCAGCGGCTTCCACGGCTGGTCGGGGTCGAGGCCGCGCTGCGCCTGATGTTGTCGGGCAAGCCTGTCGGGGCCGCCGAAGCGCAGTCGCTGGGGCTTGTGGATCGCCTCTGCGACACGGATCTGCCGGGCGCGGCCTATGCCTTTGCGCTTGAGGTGGTCGATGCGATTGCGTCGGTCCAGACCCGGGACCGTCGCGAGGGGCTGCGCTATATGGGCGCCGGAATCGCCGCTGTCGCGCGGGCGCGCAATGCGGTGAAGGACCAACCGATCGCGGCACCGGGGCGGATCGTGGACTGCGTCGAGGCGGCGATGCTGCTGCCCTTCGAGCAGGGGCTTTCCTTTGAACGCGCGGCCTTTCTCGATCTGGTGGACACGCCCGAGGCCTCGGCCCTGCGGCATGTGTTTTTTGCAGGCCGTCGCGCGGCGACCCTGCCGGGCGGAAAGGGACAATCCGCGCGGCTCGCCCATGTCGCGGTACTGGGCGCGGACCGGGCCAGCCTGCGGCTTGTCACGCTGGCGCTGGGCGCGGGGCTGCGCGTGTCGCTGGCCGATCACGATGCGGCGGCGCTGTCGGAAACGCTGGAGGCGGTGGCGACCGGTCTGGAGGAGGACAAGGCCGCAGGGCGGCTGACGGCGGCGCAGGCGGCGGACCGCTGGGCGCGGCTGCAACCCGAACTGCCCGATGCGCTGCCCGGCGGGATTGACCTGCTGTTTCTTTGCGCAGGGTTCGGCACACCGGGGACGACCCTGCCCGAGCTTCCCGCGACCCTGCCGGTTCTGGGGTTCGGGCGCGCGGGACCGGGGCGCGGGCCGGGGGTGATCCTGCATCCGGCGGGGCCGGAGCCTGCGCGGCTGGCAGAGATGCTGTCGGGTCCGGGGCAAAGGACGCCGGTGATCGCGGCCCTTGCGGATTGGTTCAAGGCGCAGGGGCTGGCCATCGTGCAGGGCCATGGCACGAGCATCCTGCGCCCGATGGCGCAGGCGCTGCATCTGGCCGTGGACGAATTGCGCCGGTCCCGCGGGGATGCGGTCGCGCAGGATCGGTTGCGGCTCTGGGGCTTTCTGCCGGGACCGGAGGGGCGGTCCGAGGCAACCGGCGGGTTTGACGCCTTTTCGGGCGGGGATGGCGCGGCGCTGCTGGGGGCGATGGCCAATGCCGGGTTGCGCAGTCTGGGCGAAGGCGCGGCGCTGCGTCCGGGCGATCTGGACATCGCCGCAATCGCGGGCCTCGGCTTGCCACGATGGTCGGGGGGGCCGATGTTCTGGGCCGGACGGCGCGGGCTTCTGGTGCTGCGCGAGGATCTGCGCCGCTGGGCGGCCCGGGATCCCGACATCTGGACCCCCGCGCCGCTGCTGGACCAGATGCTGCGCGAAGGCGTGTCGCTGGCGGAACTGGACCTGGCCTGAGGCTCGGTCTGCCGGGAAATGGCCCCGAAACCCGCCCGCCCTTCCGGCTCAGCTCAGCAGGATGCCGGCCACCACCATGCCAAGCCCGAGTGTCGAAATTCCAAGCGCGGTCATGTTCAGCACGACAAGGCGCTGCAATTCGGTGCGCATCGCCGCATCGTCAAGCCCCGAGCGCCGCGCACGCAGGGCCTGCAGGACACAGAACACCAGCCCCGCCACGCCGATCAACGCCGCCGCCGCCCCCATCCAGATCAGGATTTGCATATCGGTTTTCCCCATTGCGCGCCCCATGGCCTAAACGAGCGACCGGGCGCTGACAAGAGTTTGCGCCCGGAATGGTGAGGGTGCTTGAACCCGCCCCCGCCGTCGCGATAGGGAGAGGGGCCGAGCCCCTTGCCGGGCCAAGATCAAGGAACCCGCCATGAACGATGCCGCCGATCCCTATTCCGTCACCGCCGACGAACTGCGCCAGTTCGTCGAACGCGCCGAACAGCTTGCCTCCGAGAAGGCCGATATTGCGGAGCAGGAAAAGGAATTGTTCGCCGAGGCCAAGGGGCGCGGCTATGATACCAAGGTTCTGCGCAAGGTGATCGCGCTGCGCAAGCGCAAGCCTGACGAGATTGCCGAGGAAGAGGCCGTTCTGGAAATGTACAAAGCTGCGCTTGGCATGGCCTGACGGCCTCTGGCGGCGGCATTTCCGGGGCGTGGCGACCGGAAACCGGCGCGCCGCCCGGTCGGGCCGGGATCAGGCCGCGATGAAGCGCACGCCCGGCATCGCCATGATGCGGGACACATCCATGTCATAGGCCTCGCCCGCCGCGTCGATCAGAGTCTCGGTCCAGCCGGGCATGTCGAGTTCCACTTCGATCCGGTCCCTGAGCGCGAACTTGTCCAGAAAGGCCGAGATGATGCGCCGCCTCTGGCCGGGCGACTGCGGCGGATGGGTCTCGATATAGGCGGCCATGCGCTGCATCCCGTCGGCGGACATGATGCTGCGCAAGAGATCGTCGCTGTCCTCCAGCGCGATACCCGCCCCATGGCCTGCCACCGTCTGCAACACCTCTGGCCAGATCAGGGGCGTATCCTCGTCGCACCAGACCGTTATCGCAACATCTGGGTTGGCGGCCTGAAGGTTCGCCAGGAGGTCGGACCAGCGCAGGGCCAGCGGATCGACACCTTCCATGAACTCGTCGAAGGCCAGACCGCCCTGTTTCTGATAGATCGCCGGAATGAAGGTCGCGGGATTGCGGATCGCCAGATGGAACTCGGTTTCCGCCTCGGGGAAGATCTGGCAGAAACCGCGCATCCGTTCCGCCGCCGAGGCATAGAATGAGGTCCGCACCGCGCCTTGGGGGTAGCCAAGGAAATTGTCCCATGAAAACACCAGCCGCCGCGCGGAATCATTGCCGGTGATTTCGTCCAGCACCAGCGTCTGCGTCTCCTTGTCCGCAGGCTGGCCCTTGAGCGTCTTGGCGGTGTCGCGCAGCAGCGTGCGGTAGCGCGCAGGCCCCGGCACCAGAATGCCGTCCTGCGCCAGCGCGGCGCGGTTCTTGAGAAGGCAGCGCAAAAGCCGTTCCTCATCCGTGCAATGGACCCCGAGGTGATAGACGATCTGCATGCCCGCGTTCTTCCCGATCCTGCCCTGTTTCGCGGGCATCTTGGCATGCCCTGCGATCTGGCGCGACTATACGGGCTTTTCTGGACAGTCAAACCCCTTTCCTGTAACCGGGCGCCATGGAAACCAACGCAAACAGTCGGAAAATCGGGATTGCCGTTGCGTGGCGGTCGCGGCCTGATTTCTGGTCGCTGGGGGCGGTGATGATCGCGGCGCTGGTGCTGGCGCCGGTTCTTGCCGTGGTCTGGATCGCCTTCAACCCGGTGTCGAACATCTGGCCGCATCTGATGGCGACCGTCCTGCCGCGCTATGTCGCGAATACGCTTGTTCTGATGCTGGGGGTGGGGGTGCTGACAGCCGTCACCGGCACCGTGACCGCCTGGCTGGTGACGATGTATCGCTTTCCCGGCAGCCGGGCGCTGGACTATGCGCTGCTGTTCCCGCTCGCGATTCCGGCCTATGTGGGGGCCTATGCGCTGGTCGATTTCCTCGACTATTCCGGGGCGGTGCAGACCGGCCTGCGCGGGATTGCGGGGTGGGAGTCTTCCCGCGATTACTGGTTCCCGCAGATCCGCAGCCGCTGGGCGGCGGTGGTTGTGCTGTCGGCGGCACTTTACCCCTATGTCTATCTGCTGGCGCGCTCGGCCTTTCGGGAACAATCGGGGGCGACCTATGAGGTTGCCCGCGCGCTGGGGCAGGGGCCATGGGGTCTGTTCTTCCGCGTCGGCCTTCCGCTGGCCCGACCGGCCATCGCCATGGGCGTGGCGCTGGCGCTGATGGAGACGATTGCCGATTTCGGCACGGTCGACCATTTCGGGGTGCAGACGCTGACCACGGGGATTTTCTCGGTCTGGCTGTCGGGCGGCAATGCGGGCGGGGCAGCGCAACTGTCGCTGGTGCTGCTTGGCGTCGTGATCCTGCTCTTGGGGCTGGAGCGGTTCAGCCGACGCCGCGCGCGGTTTCACCGGCCTTCGCGGGCGGTGCGGCCCATTGTTCCGCAGGGGCTGCGCGGGGCGGCGGCGGCGCTTGCGGGGCTGGTCTGCCTGCTGCCTTTGGCGGTGGGCTTTGTCCTTCCGGTGGGGGTGATGCTGTCGCATGCGCTCGCCCGACCGGAGGCCTGGTTCGCGCCCGGGCTCGCGCAGGCCCTGCGCAACACGCTCAGCGTGGGGGGCATCGCCTCGGTGCTGACGGTGGCGGCGGCGGTGTTCCTGGTTTACGGCGTCCGGCTGTCGCGCCGCAGCCTGCCGGCCCGGCTGATGCCGGTGACGGCGGTGGGCTATGCCGCGCCGGGTGCGGTGCTGGCGGTGGGCATCCTCATTCCGCTTGCGGCCCTCGACCACCGGATCGCGGATGCGGTGCTGGCCCTGACCGGGCATGATCCGGGGCTGGTGCTGACCGGCACTTCGGCCGCGCTGGTGCTGGCCTATATGGTGCGGTTCTTTGCCATCGCCCAAGGGGCTGTGGATGCGGCCTTCGGGCGGGTGTCGCCGTCGCTGCCGCTGGCGGCGCGGGCGCTGGGGCGGGGGCCAGGCGGGGCCTTGCAGGCGGTCTATCTGCCGCTGATGCGCGGGTCGGTTGCAACCGCCCTGCTGGTGGTCTTCGTCGATTGCGTCAAGGAATTGCCCGCGACCTTGCTGCTGCGCCCCTTCAACTATGAAACGCTGGCGACACGGGTGCATGAACAGGCCAGCGCCGAACGGCTGGCAGAGGCGGCCCCGGCAGCCCTTCTGGTCATGGCGGTGGGGCTCTGCGCCGTGGCCATCCTTGCCCATGCCAACCGGGATCGCAGCCGGTTCTGACCGGCAGCGGGCTGCAAGGCACATCCTTTGCCGGACCGACAGGAAATTCTGGACGGCCCGCGCGGCCCCCGGCAAGATGCAGGCCATGCGCCTGCCGTCCTTCCCGTTTCCCCGGCCGTTCAACCGCCTGTTCCGGGTGGCGCTGCTGGTGGCCCTGCCATCGCCCGCCCTTGCGACAGATGCGGAGACCGAGGCTGACCTGCGCGCGGCCGCCTTCGAGGGGGCACAATGGATCATGTTTTCCTCGGCCGCGCGGGCGGTGGCGGGGGTGGGGGCGCGGCTTGCGGCGGGGGATGATGCGCTGGGCGCGCTGATCCGCGACCGGCAGGATCTGGAGCTTATGCTGCAAGCGCAGGCCGGGGTGCTGGACACGGATCTTGCCGAGGGGCGCGACACCGACGCCGCCCGCGCCGCGCTGCGCGAGACGCGCGCGCATTATGCGGCGCTGGAGGCCGAGCTTTCGGCGCGCTTTCCCGACTATGCCGAATTTTCGGTGCCCCAACCGATGAGCCTTGCCGAAACCCGCGCCACGCTGCGCGCGGGCGAGGCACTTGTCCTGATCCTGCCGGGGCCGACCGGCACCTATGTCTGGGCTGTCAGCCGGAAAGGCGAGACCTGGGTGCGCTCCGGCTTCGGACGCGACACGCTGGCCGATCAGGTGCGCGCCCTGCGCCGCACGCTGGACCCGACCGGCCCGGCCCGCAGCGCCGTGGCACTGGAAGGCCCCGACACCGCGCCGGGGTTCGACCGCAGCCTTGCGCATGACCTCTATCAAGGGCTTCTGGCCGGGGTGGCTCCGGTGCTGGCGGAGGCGCGGCGGGTTTATGTGGTGGCGGAGGGTCCGCTGGCCTCGCTGCCGCTGTCGGTGCTGGTGACAGAGGCGCCCCTTGGCGATGATGCCGACCCTTTGGCGCTGCGCGACACGGCCTGGCTGGTGCGGCGGCATGCGCTGGTCACGCTGCCTTCGGTCACCAGCCTGCGCAGCTTGCGGGCGGGGCAGGGACCGGGGGCGGCGCGGGCCCCCCGCCCGCCACGGTTCGTTGGCATCGGCGCGCCGGTTCTGTCCGGGGACGAGGGCGGCGCGCTGGTCATGGCATCGCGCGGCGGGCTTGTGCAGGGCGTCTTTGGCGACCCCGATGCGATCCGCGCGCTGCCCGCCCTGCCGGGCACGGCGCGGGAGTTGCGCGCCATCGCGCGGGCCTTTCCGCCCGAGGCAGTGACGCTGCTGCTGGGGCCGGAGGCGCGCGAATCGGCGCTGCCGGGGGCGGGGCTGGAGGCGGCAACGATCATCTCCTTTGCCACGCATGGGCTGGTGTCGGGCGAGTTGGCGGGGCTGGCCGAGCCCGCGCTGGTGCTGACGCCCCCCGATGTGGCAGGCCCCGGGGATGACGGGCTTCTGACCGCATCGGAGGCGGCCACACTGCGCCTCTCGGCGGATTGGGTGATCCTGTCGGCCTGCAACACGGCGGCGGGCGAGGATCTGGGGGCCGAGAGCCTGTCGGGGCTGGCGCGGGCCTTCTTCTTTGCGGGCGCGCGCAGCCTTCTGGTGTCGCATTGGCCGGTGCGCGACGATGCGGCGGCGGCGATGGTGTCGGATGCGGTGCGCTTGCAGGCGGAGGATGGGCTGGGGCGGGCCGAGGCGCTTCAGGCGGCGATGTTGGCCCTGATGGAGCGCCCGAGATCGGGCTTTTCGCATCCTTCGGCCTGGGCGCCCTTCGTGCTGGTGGGCGAAGGAGACAGTTAAAACTTTCAGAGACCTGCGGCGCGATGCTGATGTTCTTGCCGCTGTTCCGGATCAGTAATCCGACACCACCAGCAGGGATTCGGTGGGGCGGCCCTTTGCTGCGGCCCATGCAATGTCGACGAACAGAAGGTAACGCCAGTTGTCGCGTTGCAGGAGTTGCAGGCTGCCCCCCGCCTCGCCCGTCGGGTCGGCAAAGGACAGGCGCGCCGCAATCGCCGCCGCGCGCGACATGACGGAAAAGGCCGCGCGCGGCTCCCCCCCGATGGCCAGCGTATAGGCCACCTGCCAGAGCCGCTGCGCCGAAGGGTAGTCGCCTTCGGCGGCAACGGTCGGCACATAGCGCAATTCATCGGCCAGCCACCAGGCGGCGGCCTCGTGATTGCCGTCATTGCGGATGGTCAGGGCGGTGTCGAACACGCGCGGCGCCATGAAATCGCGCGGGGGCAGGGGCTCGCCTGTAGCGGGAACGGTGAAGCTGCGCGGCGGATGCAGCCCCATCAGCGCCTCTGCCCGTGCAAGGTCGCCCCCCGCGCGGGCATAGGCGGCCTCCTGCACCTCCAGCATCGGATCGGCCCCGACGCCCCGCGCCCGGATCTCGCGCAGTTGCGACAGGATGTCGGCGGCCTCGATGCTGCGGCCATCGCGGTGGAAAAGCCGCGCGCGGCGGGTCCAGAGCGATTCCCATTTATGGGTTTCTGATTCGCGTTCGACCATGGCCCAGCTCAGCCGGAAGGCAGCGGCGAGATTGTCGGTGTCCATCAGGTTGCGCAGCAGGTGGTCAAGCTCGGTGGGCAGGTTGTAGGCATCGGGAAACCTGTCCGGGTCGAGGAAATCGGCAATCGCCTGATCCACCAGCGCGTCATGGGCGCCGGGTGCTGCCGGGTCGCCCATGCGGAAGGCCGCGCGCAGGTCGAGCCTGCGATATTCCAGCGCCTCGCGGGGGGGCAGGGTTTCGACAAGGCCACGGTCGGCCATTTCCGCCGCGATCTGGCGCAGGCGGGCAAAGCGGTTGGCACGCAGGGCGAACCCCATCGCTTCCAGCCCATGCTGCGCCTGACGCCCGGTCAACCAGGCGCGGTCCATGTAGCTTGCGGCCTCCATCGGGTATTGATGGTTCAACCGGTAGGCCCGCACCGCCAGAAACCGCGCCGGGGCAGAGGTGTTGCCGGGCAGATGGGCCGCGAAGAACGCGGCCACGAGATCATCCTCCTCCGCCCGGGTCAGCGACAGGAAGCGCGAGCTTTCCGGCAGATCGGACCTGTCGGTCAACTCCTCGGGGCAGGCATTGGCGCGGCAGGGAATGGCGCGGTCGAAATAGCCCTGTGCGGCATCGGGATCACCGTCCAGAAATTCCACCTGCGCCAGATCAAGCAGCAGGCTTGCGATCTGGCGATCGGACAGCCCTGCCTGTGTCGCAAAATCCAGCGCCTCCAGAAAGGCGGCCCGGGCGGCGGCAAAGATGCTGTCGGAAGCGCCCGACGCCTGGGACAGCAGCACCCTCGCCTCCAGTGCAAGCTGCCGAAAGCGGCTTTCCGGGGTTTCCGCCTCTGCGATGGCCTGTCCGAAGCGCAGGAAGAACGGCATGTCATGGCTCCGCACCCGGAACGGCAGGAGGTTCGGTTTGACAATATCACCAACGCTTTCCTGCGCTTCGATCTGCGCGAGCGTTGACGTGCGCTGCACATAGGCAAAGAGCTTCTCGTAGTCCACTTCCTCGGCTCGCAGGCCGAGAGGCGTTGTCAGGACCAGAAAGGCAAGGAGGCCGAAACGCATGGGGTCTGTCCTTTTGCGGGCTGGCCCAAGTGAACCGCCAGCAGGGGCCGCGATCAAGTGACAAAGCCTGTCATCGAGGCGCTGCGCCGGGGCAGCGCGTTCTTGCGAGGCGTCCGGGGTGGGCATCGGCATCTGTCCTTGCCCCGTTTCGTGCCATATGCGTGCTGATTGCGCACAGGCCCCTGTGCATCCTGTCAAGACGGCTTCACTTGCCCGTCACAAATGCCTATTCTTGCACCATGTATTCAATGTTTCCGGTTGCCTCCCGATGACGATGATGGACAGTCCGCAGCCGCAGCGCCGCCCCGTGGTGGGGATCATCGGCAATATGGGGCTGATGCATGACACCTATCCGGTCCATGCCAGCGGCACGATGAACACCGAGGCCGTGGCGCGGGTCAGCGGTTGCCTGCCGCTGATCCTGCCGACCGACCCGACCTTCATCACCGTGGCCGAACTTCTGGACCTTTGTGATGGCTTTCTGCTGACCGGCGGGCGCCCGAATGTGCATCCCTCCGAATATGGCGAGGAGGAAACCCCCGCCCATGGTGCCTTTGACCGCTGCCGCGACGCGATCACGCTGCCGCTGGTGCGCGCCTGCGTGGACCGGGGCCAGCCCTTCCTCGGTATCTGTCGCGGTTTCCAGGAGGTGAACGTGGCCCTGGGCGGCGCGCTCCACCCCGAGATCCGTGACATTCCGGGGCGGATGAACCACCGCATGCCCCCCGATGGCACGATCGAGGAGAAATTCGCGCTGCGCCACAAGGTGACTTTCACCGAGGGTGGCCCCTTTCACCGGCTGATGGGCGCGCGGGAGGTGATGACCAACACGCTGCATGGACAGGGCATTTCACGCCCCGGTGCGCGGGTGGTGATCGACGGGCATGCGCCCGATGGCACGCCGGAGGCCATCTATATCAAGGATGCGCCGGGGTTCACGCTGTCAGTGCAGTGGCACCCGGAATGGAACGCGGCGAATGACCCGGTATCGCGCCCGCTGTTCGAAGCCTTCGGCGCAGCGGTTTCGGCCTTTGCCCGCGCGCGCGCGGTGCAGCGCGTCTGATCCGGCTTTTCCTGTCGTCCTGCCCATGGCAGGAAGGAGGCGAGCAGGGGGGGCAGGGCATGAAACGCAGCCGCATCAACCGGATCATGGCCGAGGGGGCGGAGATGATCCGTCGTCACGGCTTTGCCTTGCCGCCCTTCGCCCATTGGACGCTCGATGAATTTGCCGCGCGGCAGGACGCCGGATTCGTCATCGGGGCGCGGTTGGGTTGGGACATCACCGATTACGGGCAGGGGCGGTTCGACGAGATGGGCCTTTTCCTGTTCACCCTGCGCAACGGGAGGCTGGCCGATCTGCAACGCGGCGGCGGCATGTGCTATGCGGAAAAGCTGCTGATCTCGCGTCAGGATCAGTTGTCCCCGATGCATGCCCATGTTCTGAAAGCCGAGGACATCATCAACCGGGGCGGCGCTGCGCTGGTGGTGGAGCTTTACGGTTCCGACGATGCGGGGCGATTTGCGCCGGACCGGGGCGGGATGGTGCGCTGCGACGGGATCGCGCGCGCCTATCGCCCCGGCGAGAAGCTGCGCCTTGCCCCGGGTGAAAGCGTCACGCTGATGCCCGGCGACTGGCATGCCTTCTGGGGCGAGGGGGGCGATGTGCTGATCGGCGAGGTGTCCACCGTCAATGACGACGAGACGGACAATATCTTCCGCGACCCCATCGGGCGTTTTGCCGAAGTGGAGGAGGATGAGCCCCCCCTTCACCTGCTGGTCAGCGATTACCCGCGCTGGCTGGCCTGAGCCTGCCCGTTTTGAGCGGCCCGGTTTCAGGGTGTCGTGGGGGCTCCGGGTTGCGGGATCAGGACCGGGGTTGCCGGGGTTAATTGCAGGGTCGCTGCGGGCGGGGTCGCGGGTGCCGGGGGCGTGCCGGTTGCGGTCGCTGACGATGTGGGGGGCTGCGGGGTTGCCGGTGCGACTGTCGGCCCGGTCGACATATCGGAAGTCGCGCCCCCTGCGGTCGGGGCAGGCCCTGCGGGTATATCCTGTGCCGGGGCGGGCAGGCTCGCCGGAGCCGGGGTTGCCGACGCATCCGACGGCGTTGCCACGGCGGGCGTTGCCACATCCTCTGCCGGTTTCGGTTTCTTCTTCACCGGTGCCGGCGGCGGCACCCGCAGCTTTGGCGGGCGCGTGCCGTCGGCGTTCAGCACCAGAACCTGCGCGCCCCGCTGGACGCGGGTGTTGAGGTCGATCACATCCTGATGGATCATCCGGATACAGCCCGAGGAGGCGCGCTTGCCGATCGACCACCAGTCCGGCGTGCCATGGATGCGGTAGCCGTAATCGCGCCCGTTCGACAACAGGTAGATCGCCCGCGCGCCCAGGGGATTGGTCGGCCCACCCGGCTGGCCATTTTCCCATTTCGACAGCTTCGGATCACGTTCGATCATTTCCGGTGGCGGCGTCCAGGTCGGCCAGTTGCGGGTCTGGCTGACCACCGCCTCCCCGGCCCAGTCGAACCCCTGCCGCCCGACCGAGATGCCATAGCGGATGGCGCGGCCAGGTTCGGTGATGAAATAGAGGAATTTCTGGCCAGGATGGATGACGATGGACCCGGGCGGCATGTCGGATTGGTAGGCGACCTCCTGCCGGCGGTAATCGACAGGCAGCTTTTCCAGCGGCACGGCGGGGATCTTGTGCGGCCCGTCGGCGCGGCTCAGATAGGCGGTCTCGGCAGGTTCCACCGGGGATTTGCGGGCCACGACCTCGGGCGGGGGCGGCTCCACCACGGCGGGAACGCAGGCCGGGAGCGCCAGTATCACCGGCAGGGCAAGCGCAAGGAAGGGGCGGGAGAAACGAAAGGGCGACATTCAGCAAACCTTCAATATCCGCCGGGGCGGTGTCGGGACTTTCCTTCTTGCTATGCGATCCTTTCGAAAGCGTCAAAGCCGGGAATGGCGCGCAAGGGCCGGATCGGCGGATTCTCACAAGGACGTGCGCAGCCGCCAGAGTTCAGGGAAGAGTTCGACCTCCAGCATCCGGCGCAGATAGCCGGTGCCGGAGGTTCCGCCCGTCCCGCGCTTCATCCCGATCACCCGTTCCACCGTGGTCACATGGTTGAACCGCCAGCGGCGGAAGTAATCCTCGAAATCCACCAGCTTCTCGGCCAGTTCATAGGCTTCCCAATGGGTTTCTGTGTCGCGGTAGACCTGCGCCCAGACCGCCTCCACCCCGTCATGGGCCTGCCAGGGCTGCGCAAGGTCACGGTCCAGAACCTCCACCGGCACCGCATGGCCCTTGCGCGCCAGCAACCGCAGCGCCTCGTCATAGAGCGAGGGGCGGGCAAGCTCTGCCTCCAGAAGCGCCAGAAGGTCGGGCCGGTGCGCATGGGGGCGCAGCATGGCGGGGTTGCGGTTGCCCACGGCAAATTCGATCAGCCGGTATTGATGGCTCTGAAAGCCCGAGGACTGGCCCAGATCGTCGCGGAAGGCGGTGTAATCGGCGGGCGTCATCGTGCGCAGCACATCCCAGGCGGAATTGAGCTGCTCGAAGATCCGCGCGATCCGGGCCAGCAGCTTGAAGGCCGGGCGGGGGCGGTCTGCGGCAAGGGCGCGGCGGGCGGCGTCCAACTCGTGCAGTGCGAGGCGCATCCACAGTTCGGACGTCTGGTGCTGGATGATGAACAGCATCTCGTCATGCGCCTGACTCAGAGGGCGCTGCGCCGACAGGATACGGTCCAGATGCAGATAATCGACATAGGACATGCGCCGGTCGAAAGACATTTCCGCGCCGTCGCGGGCGGGGTCATAGGGGGGCTTGGTCATCGCTTTCTCCTGTGGGTTCGGGGGATCAGGGGAAAGGGGCTGCCCCGCAATTCAGGATCGACACGGCCCCGAGCGCGCGCCAGAGCGCGGCCCAGCCCTGCGGGCGGCAGACGGGGGGAAGCGTGCGCATCAGGTGACGCGCGCGCGCTGGCGGTATTCGGGGCGGTCCCAGCGGCTTTCGGCCATGATCCCGGCAAGGGTGGCCACTGCGCGGTCGACATCCGCATCACTGGTGTAAAGCGGGGTAAAGCCGAAGCGCAGGATGTCGGGCGCGCGGAAATCGCCGATGACACCTTCGGCGATCAGCGCCTGCATGATGGCATAGCCCTGCGCATGGCGGAACGACACCTGGCTGCCGCGCGCATCATGGTCGCGCGGGGTGGCAAGCGTCAGGTCGGGGCAGGCGGCCTCCACCCCCGCGATGAACCGGTCGGTCAGCGCCAGCGACCGGGTGCGCAGATCGGCCATGTCCACACCGTTCCAGACATCGAGCGCGGCGTCGAGGGCCGCGAGTTGCAGGATTGCCGGGGTTCCGACACGCATCCGTTCCACCCCCGCGCCGGGGCGGTAGTCCAGATCGAAGGCGAAGGGAGCCTCATGCCCCAGCCAACCTGACAGGGCGGGGCGGGCGCGGTCCTGATTCCGGGGGGCGACATAGATGAAGGCCGGGCCGCCGGGGCCGGAATTGAGGTATTTGTAGGTGCAGCCCACGGCGAAATCCGCCCCGCCGCCCGCCACATCCACCGGCAGCGCGCCCGCACTATGCGCCAGATCCCAGACCGCGAGCGCGCCCGCCGCATGGGCCTGCGCGGTCAGCGCGGGCATGTCATGGCGCCTGCCGGTGCGGTAGTCCACCTCGGTCAGCATCAGCACGGCCACGCTGTCGTCGATATGGGCCGCGACCTCCTCCGGCGCGACGGCTTTCAGGCTGTAGCCATCGCCCAGCGTGCGGCACAGCCCCTCGGCCATGTAAAGGTCCGAGGGGAAGTTGCCGGTATCGGACAGGATCACCCGGCGCCCCGGCACCATGTCCAGCGCCGAGGCCAGCGCCTGATAGACCTTGATCGAGAGCGTGTCGCCCATCACGACCGCGCCCGGCTCCGCCCCGATCAGCCGCCCGATGCGGTCGCCGATCCGGCTTGGCATCTCCATCCACCCGGCGCGGTTCCAGCCGGTGATGACCATCTTGCCCCATTCCTCCGTCACGGTCTGTGCGACACGCGCAGCGGCGGCGCGGGGCAGCGGACCCAGAGAGTTTCCGTCCAGATAGACGAGCCCTTCGGGCAGGTCGAACAGGGCGCGGGTGGCGTTGAAATCGGTGGGCATGGCGGATCCTCCTGTAGAGAACAGTCATAAAGGCGCAGAAAACAATTTCAAGCTTGAAGCTATTTAAGGATCTGATCCGGTGGGCGGCATGCCCTTTGGCTTTGCCGATCCGATTACCTGTCGCATTTTCTACGCAACAGGACGGTTTCCGGCATCGCGTCTTGTGAAATTATATTGCGCGGTGTTTAAGGAACGCTGACAGCACAACCGGCGCAGGACGCTGCGTCACCATACGGGGGATAAGCATTTGAAAATCGGGGCTCCGAGGGAGATTTTCGAAGGCGAGAATCGTGTCGCCATGACGCCGGATTCCGCAGTCCAGTTGCAAAAACTGGGCCATAGCTGCGTGATCGAGACGGGGGCGGGCGCAAAGGCCGGGTTTTCGGACGCGACCTATGCGGCGGCGGGCGTGGAGGTGGTCAAGACCGCGGCTGCGCTTTTCAAAGCTGCCGATGTGATCGTTAAAGTGCGGGGACCGGAAGAAAAAGAAGCCAAACTGCTGCGCGAGGGGCAGACGCTGATTTCCTTCTTCTGGCCTGCGCAGAACGAGGCGCTGCTGAAACTGGTGGCCGAAAAGGGCGCCACGGTGGTTGCCATGGACATGGTGCCGCGGATTTCCCGCGCGCAGAAGATGGACGCGCTGTCCTCCATGGCCAATATCGCGGGCTACCGCGCGGTGATCGAGGCGGGCAACAATTTCGGTCGCTTCTTTACGGGTCAGGTGACGGCGGCGGGCAAGGTTCCGCCCGCCAAGGTGCTGATCGTGGGGGCGGGGGTTGCGGGGCTTGCGGCCATCGGCACCTCAACCAGCCTCGGGGCGATCACCTATGCCTTCGACGTGCGCCCCGAAGTGGCCGAGCAAATCGAATCCATGGGCGCCGAATTCGTGTTTCTTGAATTCGAGGAGGCGCAGGACGGGGCGGCGACGGGTGGCTATGCCGCGCCCTCTTCCCCCGAGTTCCGTGAAAAGCAGCTTGCGAAATTCCGCGAATTGGCCCCCGAGGTCGATATTGTCATCACCACGGCGCTGATCCCCGGACGGCCCGCGCCGAAGCTCTGGACCGAGGATATGGTCCGCATGATGAAGCCCGGATCGGTGGTCGTGGACCTTGCCGCCGAACGCGGCGGCAACTGCGACCTCACCGTGCCCGACGACAAGATCGTGACCGACAATGGCGTGACCATCGTCGGCTATACCGATTTCCCGAGCCGGATGGCCGCGCAGGCGTCCACGCTTTATTCAAACAATATCAGGCACATGCTGACCGATCTTACACCGAAGAAGGACGGTGTGATCGACCACAACATGGAAGATGACGTGATCCGGGGCGCGACCGTGTCGCATCAGGGTGCCGTGACCTTCCCGCCGCCGCCGCCCAAGATCGCCGCGATTGCCGCGGCCAAGCCGAAACCCAAGGTGGTGGAACTGACCCCTGCCGAGAAGCGCGCGCAGGAGGTGGTCGCCTTCAAGACGCAGACCCGCAATCAGGTCACGCTGCTGGCGGTCGGGGGCGCGCTTTTGCTGGGGGTCGGTCTCGTGGCACCTGCCAGCTTCATGCAGCATTTCATCGTCTTCGTGCTGGCGGTCTTCGTCGGCTTTCAGGTCATCTGGAATGTCAGCCACAGCCTGCACACGCCCCTGATGGCGATCACCAATGCGATTTCCTCGATCATCATTCTGGGGGCGCTGATGCAGATCGGGTCGGGCTCGTATCTGGTGATCCTGCTCGCGGCACTTTCGGTCTTCATGGCTGGTATCAACATCTTCGGGGGCTTCCTCGTGACCCGGCGCATGCTCGCCATGTTCCAGAAATCCTGAGGAGGAGGGGCTAATGGATTACGGTTTCACCACCGCCGCCTATGTTGTCGCGGCCATTCTGTTCATCCTCTCGCTCGGCGGGCTGTCCGGTCAGGAAAGCGCCAAGCGCGCGGTCTGGTATGGCATGGCCGGCATGGCGCTGGCGATCTTTGCCACGTTGATCGGGCCGGGGGCCGGGCTCTGGGGCGTATCGGTCATCCTGATCGCCATGGGCGGCGCGATTGGCTGGAATGTCGCCAACCGCGTGCAGATGACGGAAATGCCG
Source organism: Pseudorhodobacter sp. (assembly GCA_046295215.1). Classification (GTDB taxonomy): domain Bacteria; phylum Pseudomonadota; class Alphaproteobacteria; order Rhodobacterales; family Rhodobacteraceae; genus Szabonella. The sequence goes on from JBKBNP010000020.1 coordinate 72,428, forward strand.
CAGCTTGTGGCCGCGATGCACAGCCTTGTCGGCCTTGCGGCGGTCTTTGTCGGCTTCAATGCCGATATCGAACTGACCCGCGTTCTGGGCATGGATGCGCTGGCGCGGCAGGGGCTGGAAGGCTTTGCCGCCGTGCTGGCCAAGAAGGACGGGGTGGAGGTTTCCATCCTGCGGGTCGAGGTGTTCCTTGGCGTGTTCATCGGGGCCGTGACCTTCACCGGGTCGGTCGTGGCCTTTGGCAAGCTGGCGGGCAAGGTCGATACCACCGCCAAGAAACTGCCGGGCGGGCATCTTTTGAACGCGGGCGCAGCCCTGGGGTCGGTCATTCTGGGCGTGATGTATTTCAACGATGCCGGGATCTGGACGCTGGTTCTGATGACGCTTCTGGCCTTCTTCATCGGCTATCACCTCATCATGGGCATCGGTGGGGCCGACATGCCGGTGGTCGTGTCGATGCTCAACAGCTATTCCGGCTGGGCGGCGGCGGCGATCGGGTTCAGCCTTGGCAATGACCTGCTGATCGTGGTCGGCGCGCTGGTCGGATCGAGCGGTGCGATCCTGAGCTACATCATGTGCAAGGCGATGAACCGCTCGTTCATCTCGGTCATTCTGGGTGGCTTTGGCGGCCCGGCGGGCGAACAGATGGCGGTGGAGGGCGAACAGATCGCCATTGACGCCGAAGGAGTGGCAGCCGCGCTGAATGATGCGGATAGCGTCATCATCATCCCCGGCTATGGCATGGCGGTGGCACAGGCGCAGCAGTCGGTTTCCGAACTGACCCGCAAGCTGCGCGCCAGGGGCAAGACCGTGCGCTTTGCCATCCATCCGGTTGCAGGCCGTCTGCCAGGGCATATGAACGTGCTGCTGGCCGAGGCGAAGGTGCCTTATGACATCGTGCTGGAAATGGACGAGATCAACGAGGATTTCCCCGAAACCGACGTGGCCATCGTCATCGGCTCCAATGACATCGTGAACCCGGCGGCACAGGAAGACCCGAACAGCCCCATCGCGGGGATGCCGGTCTTGGAATGCTGGAAGGCGAAACAGGTGTTTGTCAGCAAACGCGGGCAGGGCACCGGCTATTCCGGGATCGAGAACCCGCTGTTCTACAAGGAGAACACGCGGATGTTCTATGGCGACGCCAAGAAGTCGCTCGATGCGCTGCTGCCGATGATCGACTGATCCAGGCCGAAGGGTCCGACCGCACGCGCCCCGACCCTGAAAAGGGCCGGGGCGTTTGCTGTTTCAGGCCCGGCAGGCGTGGCCGAAATGCCAGTGTGCCAATGTGTGCCGCGTTTGCGAGGCTTTGCGGCTTTCCCCCGCTTGCCGGGGCGCTATGACAAAAGGAAATCAGGAAGCGCCCGATGTCCGAAACCGACGATCACCCTCTCCGCTATGCGCTGGTGAACGAACTGCACGCCCGGCCCTTTCCCGTGCTGGACGTGCCTTGCCACGCGGTCTATGTCGCCTTCAAGGAGCCTGTGGACGCGGCCAACCGCGACCGGGACAAGGACCGCGCGCATCTTCTGTCCTTGCTCGACCGTCATGGATCGGCGCATCCGCAACCCGACGCCACGCATTTTTCCGGCCCCATCGGGCGGCATGAGCTGAAATGGGAAAGCCATACCGAGTTCGTGACCTATTCGGCCTTTGGCCCTGGACTGTCGGAACGGCCCTTCGATCCGGCCAAGGCGGCGGTCTTTCCCGAAAGCTGGCTTGCGGCGGCACCGGGCAAGCGTCTGGTGTCGCTCCTGATCCGGGTCGAGGCGATGCCTGCGGACGAGGCCGAGATGATGGCGCGGCTGGAGGATTGGTTCGTGCCCGAAAGCCTGACGGCGGCGCGGGTGGTGGAGGGGGCAGCGGTTGTGGCGGGCGATTTCCGCATCGATCCGGCCGGGCATATGCGCTTTGCCGTATTCGTGAAACCGGGTACCGGGGCGCGTCGGGTGGGCCGGATCGTGCAGCGGCTCTGCGAGATCGAAACCTATCGCGCCATGTCCATGCTGGGGCTGATCCGGTCGCGGGTGCTGAGTTCGCGGCTGAACCAGCTTGATCCGAAGCTGACAGCCCTTGTGTCCGGGCTGGACAAGAACGACCAATCCCCCGAGGCGGCGCTGCATGCGCTGCTGGCGATCTCGGCCGAGCTGGAGCGGCTTGCGGTGCAGTTCTTCTTCCGGTTCGGCGCAACGGCGGCCTATGAGGCCATCGTGAATCAGCGCATCGCCGTGCTGCGCGAAAGCCGGATCGAGGGGCGGCAATCCTTTGGCGAGTTCATGATGCGCCGCTATGACCCCGCGATGCGCACGGTGAAATCGGCGGAAGGCCGGTTGCGCAACATGTCCGAACGCGCCGAACGCGCGGCGGAACTTCTGCGCACCCGGGTCGATGTGGAACGGTCGGCGCAGAACCAGCTTCTCCTCGAAAGCATGGACAAGCGGGCCGATCTGCAATTGCGGCTGCAACGCACGGTGGAAGGCCTCTCGACTGTGGCGATCAGCTATTACGCGGTGAACCTTGCCGCCTATCTGGTCGGGCCGCTGACCGAACCCATGGGCCTGTCCAAGGGCCTGACCATGGCACTTCTGACGCCTGCGGTGATCGGGGCGGTCTGGCTGATGGTGCGCCGGATCCGCATGGCCATTCACTGAGGCATGCCGCCGGGGACTTTGCGCCCCCGGACCCCCGCAGGATATTTGAGGACATAAAAAGGGGCAGCGGCTTTTTCTGCCGCGCCAGAGCTCTGTTGCACAAATCGGCTGATGGCCGGACTGCCCCTAACCCCGGACAGACCTATCCTGCGACCTTCGTGACGGGGATGCCGAGCGCGGTATAGCCGTTCAGCACGGCGACACGAA
>JBKBNP010000021.1:0-75024 GCA_046295215.1 Pseudorhodobacter sp.
CCGCGCCCGCCCGCGCCGCCCCCCCCCCCCCCCCCCCCCCCCCCCCGCGACATTTCCCCCGCGTGAGGCAGGTCAGAAATCGGTGGGCGCGCCGCCTTCCTGTTTGCGGAGGGCCGTGAAGCGGTAAAGATCCTCGCGGTGATCCTCGTTGATCGGAGGGGGCGTGAATTCGGCAAGGATCTGCTTGTAGATCCGATGCGCGCGCTCGGGCGTCCAGACGCCGCCATCGGCGGCCCAGGCCTCGTAATTGCGCCAGTCCGAAACGAAGGGCGCGTAAAAGGCCGTCTGGTATCGGTCCTGCGTGTGCTGGCAGCCGAAATAATGCCCGCCCGCCCCGACCTCGCGGATTGCATCCAGGGCGATGTCATCCGGTGTGGTGGCAAAGGTCGCCTCTTCGAAATAGCGCTGGATCATCTGCAGCACTTCGCAATCCATCACGAATTTCTCCGGGGACGCGATCAGCCCGCCCTCCAGCCAGCCCGCCGCGTGATAGACCATGTTTGTGCCCGACTGCACCGCAGCCCAAAGGCTGTTGGAGGTTTCCCACATCGCCTGCCCGTCCGGCACATTGGCCGCGCAAACCCCTGACGACCGCAAGGGCAGCTTGTAGAACCGCGCCATCTGCCCGGTCATCTGCGTCGCGCGCATGTATTCGGGCGTGCCGAAGGCGGGCGCGCCGGATTTCATGTCGACGTTGGAGGTGAAGGTGCCGATGGCCACCGGGCAACCGGGCTTGATATATTGCAGCAGGGCAATGGCCGCCAACCCCTCGGCCAGGCTCAGCGCCACCGCCCCCGCCATCGTCACCGGCGCCATGGCCCCTGCCAGCGTGAAGGGCGTGACCACCACCGGTTGCCCCCGCCGCGCCAGCCGCATCGCCCCGTCGAGCATCGGCAGGTCATGTTTCAGCGGTGAGACGGAGTTGATGTTGGTATACATCCGGGGCCGCGCCTCGAATTCCGAATGGGAAAGCCCGGCGGCCAGCCGCGTCATCTCCATCACATCCTCGACCCGTTCGGCGCCAAGGCTGTAGGCATGGACGACCTTGTCGGTCAGTGTCAGCTTTTCGTAAAGGCAATCGAGATGACGCACCGAGGGGTGGATGTCGATGGGTTCCACCGGATAGCCGCCCGCGATGTGGATGCAGTTGAAATACTGCGTCAGCTTGATGAATTCCTTGAAGGTCTCGAAATCACCCGACCGCTTGCCGCGCTCCAGATCCCAGGCGTTCGGTGGGGAGGAGACGTTGACGAACACCATATGCTGCCCGCCGATCACGATTTCCCGGTCGGGGTTGCGCGGGGTGATGGTGAAGCTCTCCGGCGCGTGGGAGAGCATTTCCATCACGAAATCCTCGTCCATGCGGACCGTCACGCCATCGACCCGGCATCCCGCCTGTTTCAGGATCGCGAGCGCCTCGGGGTTCAGGAACTCGATCCCGATGTCCGACAGGATGCGCATGGCCCCCCGATGCAGCGCCTGCACGCCCTCGGCATCCAGCGGTTCGGTCGGGCGGTCAGGGTTGACGGGCACGCGCCAGGGCATCTGGTCGATGGCGGCATGGCCCGCGCGGCTCTGGTTGCCCGCGCGTCCGCCCGAACGGCGGCCGCGTTCCTTCTGGCGGGAGGTGGGTTCCCCGGTCATGTCCTGCTCCGTCGTTTGGCGCTCATTGCCCGCAGGATGGCGCAAGGGTGGGGGCGATGGACACTCAGTCAGCGACGTGAATGGGTCGTTTTTTACCTCCCGACCGTTCAGGCGCTGCGGCGGGCGTCGATCCAGGCCCCCAGCGCGCCGATGTCGGGCAGCACGGCATCGGCCAGCGGGGCAAGCTCCTCCGCTTCGGCGATGCCGGTCAGCACGGCGATGGTCGCCATGCCCGCCGCGCGCCCCGCCATCAGGTCATGGCGGCTGTCGCCCACCATCACGACGCGCGACGGATCGGCGCCGGTGGCGCGCAAAAAGGCCAGACACATGCCCGGCCCCGGCTTGGCACCATGGCCCGAATCATAGCCGGCGATGAAGTCGAACAGATCGACGATGCCATGAGCCGCGAGATGCGCGCGCGCAGGGGCTTCGGAATCATTGGTCGCAAGGCCGATGGCAAGGCCGCGGGCGCGCAAGGCGGTCAGCGTCGGGCGCAGCGGCACGGCCTCGGCCATGGCGGCCGATTCCGCAAGGGTGTTGATCCGGGCGCGCAGTCTCGCATGGGTTATATCCGGAAGTTCCGGCAGAAGGGCTGCGGCAATCTCCTCGGCCGTGGCGGCGATCACCGGACTGTCGGCGCGAAAATTGCCATGGACGAGGTTGTAGCCGATGGCGGCCGCCAGCCGGTCGCCGTGGTCGGGATCCGTGGCGAGCGTGCCGATCAGCTCTGCCGCCCAGGCCCCCCAGCTGCGCCGGAAATCAAAGAGCGTTCCATCCTTGTCGAAAATCACCCCGTCCATGCGCAGCCCTCGTCCCTGTTGTCCTGGTCCCATAACCCGGTCGCGCGCAGCTTGCACCGGCCCGGAGGCAGAGGCAATGACAGGCGACCACCCCCTGCCCGCTCAGGTCCAGTGCATCTGCGCCCCGCCCGGAAGATGGGCACGCGCCTCGGCGGGGGCGGTGCGTGCATGGCCCGTCGCATCGCAAAAGCCGATGATCCAGGCATCATCCATCAGTAGGAAATCTAGGACCGCCCCCAGAAACAGCGGGTCGCGCGCATCGCGGGCCAGATCGGACATCGCCGCCCCTGTCGCGCCCAGGAACGTGCCCAGCAGATCATCCTGCGCGGCGATCCAGGCGAGCGCCTCCAGCGCAAGGGTTTCGGCGGTTTCTTGCCGGGACATGGCGGGTTCTCCACAGGATTCAGGGCGTCGTACAGGGGACAGGGCTGCCGGATCCGTCTCGGGCCCGACAATTCGAAAGGAATTCTTAACCAAATGCGAGGAAAGATGAATGCAGTTCAAACGAAACCAGGCGCAAAAGAAACGGGCCTTCGACCATGCCGGGCAGAATTCTCATTGTCGATGATGTCGCGACCAACCGGATCGTCTACAAGGTAAAGCTCGGGGCGGCCTGCTATGAGCCCATCCTTGCAGTGAACGGGGCCGACTGTCTGACGATCGCGCGGGACGGCCGGCCTGACCTGATCCTGCTCGACATGATCCTGCCCGACCTCGAAGCCCCGCATATCCTCCGGACCCTGCGCGCCGATCCGGTGACGGCGGCAATTCCGGTGGTGGTGCTGTCCTCCGACATGGACCCGGAGCGGCGGATGGCGGCCTTTGCCGCAGGAGCGGACGACTTCCTGTGCAAGAGCGTGTCGGATGAGGATCTTCTGTCGCGGCTTCGCAACCTTCTGCGTGAATACGAGGAAATCAGCGGGCCCGAAACCGGCGAGGCGACGATGCGGGCGCTCGGCTTTGCAGAGGCGCAGCAGGAGTTCGCACCGGCCGGGTCCATCGCCATCGTCGCCCGGAAGCGGGAGTCCGCGCTGCACCTGCGGCATGACCTGGCCCCGCATCTGGTGGACCGCATGATGGTCCTGTCCCGCGAGGAAGCCCTCGGCGAACGGATGGGCGGTCCGATGCCGGATGTCTATCTGCTGGAGACCGACCGGCAGGATCCGCTGGGCCATCTGCGGTTGCTGTCCGAATTGCGCAGCCGGCATGACAGCCGGCACGCCGGAATCTGCATCCTGCACCATGACGGCGACGGACAGCCCGCCATGTGCTTCGACATGGGGGCGAATGACTGCGTTCTCGCCCGGACCGACCCGCGCGAGATTGCCCTGCGCCTGACCCGGATCATGGCGCGCAAGCGCGAGGCCGACCGCATCCGCGCCTCGGTGCGCGACGGGCTGAGGCTGGCGCTGATCGACCCGCTGACAGGGCTGCACAACCGCCGCTATGCGCTCAGCCGGCTGGAGGGCGTTGCCGAAACCGCCCGCCAGACCGGTGGAAGCTTTGCCGTGATGGTGGTGGATCTGGACCGGTTCAAGCTGGTCAATGACCTGCATGGGCATGCCGCGGGGGATGCGGTTCTGGTGGAGGCCGCGCGCCGGCTCGCCTCCACGATCCGCGCGTCGGATCTGGTGGCGCGAATCGGGGGAGAGGAGTTTCTGGTCGTGTTGCCCGGCGCCGATCTTGCGATGGCACGCCCGGTGGCGGAACGGCTTTGCCAGGCCATCAACGAACAGGAATTCGAACTGCCCGGACAGGGATGGCTGCAGGTCACCTGTTCCATCGGCCTTGCCGCATCCGACAGGCAGGACCGGACGGAGGCCGATCCGGTCTATGGTCTGGAAACCGTGAGCGCGGTGATCGACCGGGCGGACCGCGCGCTTTTGCAGGCCAAGACCGCCGGGCGCAATCAGGTCACGATCAGCAGGACGGCGGCCTGAGGGCGGGCCATCTCTCTGCGGAGCGCGGCATCGCGGGGCCGAGAGGCAAGACGGGCGGGAAGTCGGGGAACGGAACGGTCCGAAAGGGCAATCCGGGGCGAGCGGAGGCCCTGCCGCCACGGGGCAGACCGGCGCGGGCCAGACCGGCGCGGGGCAGACCGGCGAAGAAGGGGGCGCTCGCGCCCCCTCGCCCGTTCCGGGCTCACCCCCTGAGGATATTTCCGGACAGAAAAAGCCGGATCGTGTCGGCGCAGCGACGATCCTCAGGGCCGGGAGGGGGCGGAGCGGTCTTCAGGCCCGGGGCCGCGCGCGCCGTCGCGGAGCGGCGCGCGGCGGCGAAGGCCCTTTTCGAGCCGGTCGGCGAAAGCCGCACGCTCTGCCGCATCAAGACCGGCGAGATGATCGAGGATCAGCGCCTCGCCCAGCGCACGCCGCTCGGTGGCGCGCAGCGTGCTGCGGTCGAGCGCCGCCCGCAGTCGCGCGCCGTCAAAGGGCGTGCTGCGGATCGCGGCCAGCACTTCGGCCAGATCCTGCCGCATCTCCTGCCGCGCCCCGCGCAGATCGGGGGCCTGTTCGACAAAGGCGCGGCGCAGGGCGCGGCGGTCCTGATCGGTCAGGGCGGGGCCAAAGAAACCGAAGCCCAGATCGCGCACCGCATGGGGGCGCGGACCGTCGGCGCGGCCTTTCACGATGCTGCCGACAAAGAGCCCCGCCACCGCCAGATTGAGCGCGAGCGAGATCACGAGGACAGCTTTCAGCAGACGCCCCGGCCCGGAGTTCGGGGTCTCCGGCACCGGTCCTGATCGGGGCCCTGACTGCGGATCACCGGACATGGTTCAGCCCTCCTCCAGAAATTCGACGTCATCGGGCAGCAATTCGACGAGGTCCAGCCCCTGCCCCGGCCAGACGGTTTCGGTCAGCGCCGCAACGGGGGCCGGGGCGGCAAGACCCAGCCAGAGCCCCGCAACAGCGGCGGTCGAGAGCCCGGCCAGTGCCTGTCCGCCCCCGATGGCGGCAAGCATCGACTGCCAGAGGGAGGGAGGCCGTCGCACCTGCCGGGCCGTCGCCGGTTCGGGGCGGCCAGGCTGAAGCGACAGCGCTCCGGCCAGAATCCGGTCGGTCAGATGGGCCGGGGCCGGGGGGCGCGGGGCAATCCGGGCCTCGTGCAGCAGATCGTCAAGGTCGCGCTCGTCCATCTCAGTCTCCTTCGCCATAGCCCAGATCGGGCCTGCGTCCGGCCAGCAAGGCCGCAAGCCCCCGCTTGCCGCGCGCGGTCAGGCTTTCCACCGCTTCAACCCCGATGTCCATGACCGCCGCAATCTCGGGATTGGTCAGCCCTTCGATATGCCGCAGCACAACCGCCTGACGCTGCCGGTCCGGCAGTTCCGCGAGTGCGGCCGAAAGCGCGGCCTGCCGGTCGCCCTCGATCAGCCGCGTCTCGGCATCCGCCGCCTCCGAGGCCAGTTCCGGCGCATCCTCCAGCGTGACCGGACGGCGCAGGCGGCGGGCGCGCAGCCGGTCGGTGCAGAGGTTCGTCGCGACCCGGTAGAGCCAGGTCGACACCTGTGCCTCGCCCCGCCGCCAGTCCGGTGCGATGCGCCAGAGCCGCAGCATCGATTCCTGCGCCACATCCTCGGCCTCGGCCCGGTCCCCGCCCAGGAGCCGGGTGGAATAGGCCAGGAGCCGGGGCACCAGCCGCAGCGTCAGCGCCCGCGCCGCTGCCGCATCCCCGTTGGCATAGAGGACCAGCAGCGCCTCGTCGGGCAGGTCGGATGCATCGTCCAGAGCCATCGTCATCCTGTCGGCGATACAGTCTTTGTGCCCCCGGTGCCAGTGGCGCCGGAGGCCTGTCATCCGAAGGGGCTGTGCCCTCCGGATGGTGCGGGGGGAGGCGGTCAGTCCTGCGCGGCATCGGGGGCGGCGCCGGGGCCAACCCGGCGTTCGGTGCGGTCCCCGCGCTTGTCCCAGCCGCGATGCCGGTGCGGGCCGTCTCCGCGACGTTCCGCGCGGCGCTCGGCCCGGTATTCGCTGCGGTGGTCGCCCTGTGCCCGGTCATGGCGCTTCATCATCCGTTCGCGCGCCTGCGCAAGCTCTGCCTCGGTGATGGCACCGTCATTGTCGCGGTCGATGCGGTCGAACATGGTGGCGAGCATCTGCCCCCCCGCCAGAAGTTCGGCCGCCGAAAGCGCGCCATCCCCGTCGGTGTCGAAACGGGCGATCATGCGCTGCGCACGCATCCGCGCCCGGGTCTCGGCAGCCGCCATCGCGGCGGCAACGAGTTCATCCTCGCTGATGCGGCCATCGCCATCGGCGTCAAGCGCCGCGGCCCGCGCCGCCCGCCAGGCGCGCAACTCCTCCTGCGTCACCTTGCCGTCGCCATCGGCATCGGCCTCGGCGAAATCGAACGCGCCCCCCATATTGCCCATCATGGCGCCCGGCCCGGCGCCCGGCGTGCGCGATTGCGCCTCGACCGCTGTGGAAAGGGTGGCGCCCACCATGGCGGCAGCGGCAAGAAGGCTGGTCAGGGCAGTGGTGCGTTTCATCGGATGTCTCCTGTCTTCCGGTTTCGGGCTGGCGCCTCTGCGCCGTCCTCATGTTCCTTCCACGGACGGGGCCGTGGTTTCCGTCGCAGCGGCGGGCGGAATTTTGCGACATGGCGACGCGGGGCGGGGCCGGGACTACCCTTTCAGCCGTCCGCGCGCTATGACGGGGCATCCCCTTCGGATCATAGTGAAGGCTGCAGCATGACGGATACGACCCTGACCATCGACCAAGGCGATCCGCAGGAACGTCTGATCGGCCCGGCGCTGCGGCGCGGATGGCGCTGTCGCTGCCCGGCCTGTGGATCCGGCCCCCTGCTGCGCGGCTATCTGACCGTGCGCGACAGTTGCCCGGTCTGCGGCGAGGAATTGCACCATCACCGCGCCGACGATGGCCCGGCCTATCTGACGATCCTGATTGTCGGGCATCTTATGGCACCGCTGATCCTCTGGGCCTTTGTCAAGTTTCGCCCCGATCCGATGGTTATGGCCACCATCTTCACAGTGGGGACCGTGGCGCTGTCGCTGTTCCTGCTGCCCCGGCTCAAGGGGATGGTGGTCGCGATGCAATGGTCGCGGCGGATGCACGGGTTCGGGCGCGGTGCCTGACGCGGCCCCGGCCCCGGCAGCCTTGCGCGACGCGGCTACGATCGTGCTGTGGCGGCGGAGTCGCGAAGGCGCGGTCGAGGTGCTGATGGGCCAGCGCGGCGCGGGGGCCGCCTTCATGCCGTCGAAATTCGTCTTTCCCGGCGGCGCGGTGGACCCTGCCGATGAGGCCGTGCGCATTGGCGGGGCCTTGCCCGACATTTGCGCGCGCGGTCTAGCCATCGAAAGCCAGCGGCGGCCCGAAACGCTTGCCGCCAGTGCAATCCGCGAGTTGTGGGAGGAAACCGGCCTCGCGCTCGGCCTGCCCGGCGAATGGGACCAGCCGCCCGAGGACAAGGGCCATGACTGGCGCGCCTTTGCCGACCGGGGGCTGTGCCCCTCGGCGGCGGGTCTGCGCTTCATCTTCCGGGCGATCACGCCGCCCGGACGGCCGCGGCGTTTCGACGCGCGGTTCTTTCTGGCGGATGCGGCGGGCATCACGGGCGATAGCGAGGATTTCAGCGCCGCCACGGATGAGCTGTCGCATCTGCACTGGGTCGGGCTGGAGGCGGCCCGGCGGCTTGACCTGCCCTTCATCACCGAGGTCGTGCTGGCCGAGGTCAAGGCGCGGCTGGCGCGCGGTCCGGACCCGGCGGGCGTTCCCTTCTTCGACAATTCGGGGGACCGACCGCGGTTCCGGCGGCTCGGCTGACCCGGCCCGGCACGGTTGCGCTTAGCGGAAGAGGACGATCAGCAGGATGGAAAAGCCCAGCAGCGCCATGCCCAGAACCTCGCGCCGCTGCGGCCTTTCGCCGAAGAACAGCATCGAGGCGAGGATAGAAAAGACCAGTTCCACCTGCCCGACCGCCCGGACATAGGCCGCGTTCTGGAGCGCGAAGGCGATGAACCAGCCATAGGAGCCCAGAACGCCGGTCACACCGACGGGCAGCGTTGCGCGCCAGGCCCGCAGGACGCGGCCCGTCTCGCCGGGTTCGCGGAGGGTCAGCCAGATCACCATGGCAAGCGTCTGGAAGGCGGTGACACAAGCCAGCGCGAAGGCCGCGCGGAACAGCGCATCGGGATTGTCGATTTCCAGCGTCGCGCCGCGATAGCCGATGGCGGACAGCCCGAAGAACCCGCCCGCCAGAAGCCCCAGCACGGTCGCGCGGTTGAAGATGCCGCCCTGCCGCCATCCCCCGGCCGGGCGCGACAGCAAGACGACCCCCGCAAAACCGATGCAGATGGCCACCGCCCCTGCGGCGCTGACGCTTTCGCCCAGCAGGATTGCGGAAAAGAGGGCGACCTGAATCGTTTCGGTCTTGGTGAAGGCGATGCCGACCGCAAAGCTGCGTTCCGAGAACAGCGCCACCGTGCAGAAGGTCGCGATGATCTGCGCGATGCCCCCCGAGATGGCAAAGGCCCAGAACAGCGGGCCGGGCAGAAAAAGGTCATGCCCCGACACATGTGCCAGTGCCAGCACCCCCGCCCCGGCCAGCGGCACCGCAAACAAGAAGCGCGAGAATGTCGCCCCTGCGGTCGAAAGACCGAGCCCCTTCAGCCGCTTCTGCAGGGAAAAGCGCAGCGTCTGCACGGCTGCGGCAAGGATGGTGACAATGACCCAAAGCTCCATCGCGCCTGCATGGCATGGCGCGGGGGGATTGCCAAGAAGCGCCGCTCGTCAGCCCCGACGGGCTTTCCCGCTCGACCCGGGACAACCCTTCAGGGCCGCGGCGCGGGGGGCGGCACAGGGGCGGAGGGATAGAGTGGATGCGGCACCGGATCCTTGGCGCGCAGAAGGTGGCTGCGGAGGATCTCGGCATAACTGCGATAGGCGTAGCCTTCGTTACGGCGCAAATAATGGGCGCGGTTTGCGGCATAAAGTGCTGGCAAGTGATACCAGGCCACCTGCGGATGCATATGGTGAACCGCGTGGAAGTTGTTGTTCAGAAACAACAAGGAAAACGGACCGCGATCCTCTATGATGACGGTTCGCGCCCGGGCGGCCTCATGCGCGCGATGTTCCAGAAAGGTGCGGATCTTCAACAGCCCATGGCCGACCCACACCGCCAGAAGATAGGCCCAGAAGGGCATCGCGGCGACCCAGAGCCAGCCGAGGACCGGGACCAGACCCAGCAGATGAAGCCCCCAGTCGCGCCGCACACCGGGCGCATCCTTGGCGATCAGCCGCATCTCGCCCCGCAGCCAGATTGCGTTGCCGATCAGCGGCCCCAGCACGATCCGCCCCAGAAGCGTGTTGTTGAGCCGCAAGAGACCCTGCACCACCCGCGGCAACCCCGCCCATGTCGCCGGGTCGAAATAATTGCTTTCCGGGTCGTCATAGGGGTCGGTCAGCACCGGGTCATGGTGATGCGCCAGATGGGTTTCGCGGAACCGCCCGTAAGGCACGGTCAACGACAGGGCCGGGGTCGCCAGCGCCGCGTTCACGGCCTCGGACCGGAAGGGATGGCCATGCAGCGCCTCATGTTGCAACGACGAATATTGCGCGATGGCGATCCCGGCCAGCACAACGCCTGCCAGCGCGGACAGGTCATAGAGGGTCGATGTCGCCAGCAGCCACAGCAGCACCGTCGCCCCATAGAGCGCGACCGTCGGCCATTCGACTCCGGCCCGGTCTGCCATATCGCGCCACATAGTCATCGCCGCTGTGCCTCAAGGCCCCAGCCGATCCGGGCCCAGATCCGTTCGTGCAGCAGATAGGTGGCAAAGCCGATGGCCATATTCGCGACGGCCATGCCGCCCGCAAGTGCCACCGATCCGGTAAAGGCCCATCCGACGCCCCCCATGACGGCAAGGCCAAGTGCCTGCCAGACAAGGGCTTTTGCAAGGGTTCTGCGGGCTGTGTCCAAGGTTCTCTCCCGTTCCTCTTCTGCATAGCCACGGAGGCGCTGTTGCGGTAGACTGCATTGACGCAAGTTTTCGGGAACTTTGGTGACTTAGGGAAACAATGCAGATTATTCACGACAGACGGGACCGGGCCGGGCTGTTCCGCACCCGGCTTGCGGCCGCCATGGCCGATCGCGGCCTGTCGCAGGCGGCGCTGGCGCGGGCGGTGGGGGTGGACCGGTCCACCGTGTCGCAGCTTCTGTCGGATCGCAGCACCCGCCTGCCCAATGCACAGGCTGTCGCCGAGGCGGCGATGGCGCTGTCGGTCAGCGCGGACTGGCTGCTGGGGCTGACGGAGCAGCCGCAAAGCGGGGCGGATCTGCTGGCCGCCTCGATGTCCATGACCGAGGCACCGCGCGCGCTGGTGGACGAACAGATCTTCGACTGGCACCGGGAGGCGGCGGGCTACAAGATCCGCCATGTGCCCGCGACGCTGCCCGACATGCTCAAGACCCGCGCGATGCTGGAATGGGAATATGACCCGCATCTGGGCAAGACCACGGAGCAGGCCATCGGCGCGTCGGAGGACCGGCTGGACTGGATGCGCGCGGCGCGGTCGGATTATGAAATCGCGCTGCCGCTGCATGAAATCGCCGCCTTCGCGGGCGCGACGGGCTATTATGCGGGACTGGCAGCGCAGGTTCGGCGGGACCAGCTCGACCACATGATCGGGCTTTGCGATCAGCTCTACCCCTCGCTCCGGATCTATCTTTTCGATGCGCGACGGGTGTTTTCAGCGCCGGTGACGGTGTTCGGCCCCTTGCTCGCGGTGCTTTACCTTGGTCGCCACTACATCGCCTTTCGCGATTCAGGCCGCGTGGAAACCATCAGCCGTCATTTCGACTGGCTGGTGCGGGAGGCAGGCCTTGGCGCGCGGGAGGTGGCAGGGCATCTGCGCACCCTGCGGGACGGGGTGGCCTGATCCGCTCACCGGGCCCTTGGCGGGCCTTTTCGCCGGGGACGGGACCGGGGGCGACCGGCAAGGGCCGGATGAGGGGTCATTGCGCGAAAACCGCGCGGGTCAGGTCATAACCGTTCCAGTCGAGGATCTCGCGCGCGGCCGCCCTGCGGTCGGGGGGCAGCGCACCGCCCCGGTCCAGCGCGAAGCCGAAGGCACCCGAGGGCGTGCCGATCACCAGCGAGCGATAGTTGGTATCGACCCAGATCACCCACCAGTCCGCATCCGCCCCCGCGAACCCCGGGCCGGACGGGCGGAACCGCCCCGGACCGGAGGCCGTGAGCCGCCCGGAGATGGCGCGCGCCACGCCGCCAAGGCAGAGCCGCCCCGCCACCTGCAATCCCCCCGCCTCCGGCCGGATCGACAGCGATCCGGGCGTGCAGACCGTGCCGCGCGGCGCGAAATCAGCGGCCTGCTGCCAGTCGCCCGCCAGACGCCCGGTTTCAAGGACTGCATTGGACCATATATCGCTGCCGGGCTTGCGGTAGCCGGGCACCGTCGGGGCGGTGGCACAGGCCGAGAGCAGCAAGGCGAGCGCGATCAGTTTATGCACAGCGAGACCTGTCGTCCGTCATCCTGCAAGATGTCATTGCAGCCGAACAGCGGCGAGAGCGGCGCGCAGGTTCTGGACCGCGCCAGACATTCGCCTTCGCAATCGGATTTGCGCCGACAGGATTTCCCGGCGTCGCGCATCACGCGCTGGCAGGCCATGGCCGAACCGGACCCGACCCGCACGAAGCGCCCGCCGAGCTTTTCGCAAGCGATCTGGGCGGCGGATTTCACCACGGGCGGTGCGGCTTCCGGAGCGGGTTCAGGGATGGATTCCGGGGCCGTTTCGGGGGGCGGAGCGGCCTCCGATGCGGGGCCGGCCCCGGCGGTGGCAACCTGCGGACCTGTGCCGGGAGAAGCCTCGCCGGCCATCTCGCCGCCTGCCGGGGGCAGGGTGGAGGTTTCGACCTCCGGGCCGGTGATGGGGGAAATGTCTGCGCCCCCGCCCCGCTGCCCGCCCGGCAGAACACAGCCACCAAGCACCAGCGCAACCAGAACCGCCGCCATGGCGACCGCCGCCCCGCGCAAGCCGGGCTCTGATCTGCCGTCCCCGGATGCCACGGTCAGAACGGTGCCGGAAAGGCGCGGTGGGTGGCCGCGATCTCGGCCTTGACCTCATCCGTCAGGGTCAGCTTCGCCGCGTCGATATTGCTGCGCAACTGCGCAAGACTGGTGGCCCCGATGATCGGGATGCAGGGGAAGGGGCGGTCCAGCGTGAAGGCCAGCGCCATCTGGCAGGGGTCGAGCCCGTGGCGCGCGGCCACCCCCATATAGGCCGCGACCGCCTCGAACACCCGCGGGGTCACGCGGCCCCCCAGTTCCGGCGTGGGCACCCGGCGTGTGCCATCGGGGATCACCCCGCCCGCATATTTGCCCGACAGAAGCCCTGCGGCGAGCGGCGAATAGGCCAGCAGCGGCATCTCCTCCATCGCGGCGAATTCGGCCCAGTCACTGTCGAACTGGCGGCAGAGCAGAGAATATTCGTTCTGAATGCTGGCCATGCGCGGCAATCCGGTCGTCTCGGCCAGCTTGATCCAGCTTGCCGCGCCCCAGACGGATTCGTTGGACAGGCCGAAGGCACGGACCTTGCCCTCGGCCAGCAGTTTCGCCGCCTCGGCCAGCACCTCGGCCATATTGGCCAGCGTCCCCGCCTTGTCGCTGGTCGGCGCATAGTCCCAAATCTGGCGGAAGTGATAGGAGCCGCGATTGGGCCAGTGGATCTGATAGAGGTCGATGTAGTCGGTTTGCAGCCGGGCGAGCGAGCCTGTCACAGCGGCGCGCAGGGTTTCCGCCGTCACTGGCTGGTCGGGACGCACGAGTTTGCCCTTGCCGCTGATCTTGGTCGCGACCACCACGCGGTCACGCCCGCCCTGCCGCGCGAACCAGTTGCCGATGATGCATTCGGTGCCGCCCACGGTTTCAGGGCTGACCGGATTGGTCGGATACATCTCTGCCGTGTCCCAGAAATTCACCCCTGACTCCAGCGCCATGGCGATCTGGTCATGGGCCTCGCTCTGGGTGTTCTGGGTGCCCCAGGTCATCGTGCCAAGGCAGATCCCGGAGACCTGAATTCCGGTTTTTCCCAACGGGATCTGACGCATCTGCGGTCCTTTCGTGCTTCGCTGGCGCACAGGGGCGCAGGGTGGTCGCGGCGCAGGGTTGCATCATTCGGCCCGATCCGCAAGCGAGGGGCTTGCGAACATAAAATGAACATGGCAGGATCGCGGAATGTTCATCGAGGATCTCCACAAGGCGCTGCGGCGTGGGTCCGAAGGCGTGATGCGCCCGCTTCTGCCGCCCGGCTACGGGGTGGAGGCGGGGCTTTTGCGCGGGCGGGTGCATGAGTTCTGTGGATCGGCGCGGCAGGTGCTGGCGGCGCTCGTGATGCAGGCCGACCCGGCCCCTGCGGCCCCGGTGCTGTGGATCGCCCCGGCATGGCTGCCCGGAGGCCCGCATCCCGCCGGGCTTGCGCCCTTCACCGATGCGGGCCGGGTGATCCTGGCGCGGCCCCGGCGGGCCGTTGATATTCTCTGGACGATGGAGGAGGCGCTGCGCAGCGGGGAGGTGCCGCTGGTCCTGGCCGAAGTGACCGCAGCGCCGCACTGACACAGGTGCGCCGGCTGCATCTGGCCGCCGGGGCCGGGATGGCGCGGCGCGGTGCGGCGGCCGCCCCGCTGGGCCTCCTGCTGACCCCGGGCGAGGGCGGGGCGGCCGGGGTCGAAAGCCGCTGGCGGATGCGCCATTGCCCCGGCGGCTGGCATCTGTCGCAGCTGCGCGCGCGGATGGACCCGCCCCGGGACTGGACGCTGGCGCTTCCCCCGGCCCTCTCGGCCGGGTGACGGGTCAGGTCAGGTCACGGCAGCATCGCCGTCAGATTGGCCTGCACCACCGTCACATTGCCATGATCGGGGCCAAGGGCGGCGGTCAGCACCGCGATGGCCTCGCGGAAGGCGGCCTCCGCCTCGGGCAGGCGGTTGGCATCATGCAGCACGAGCCCGAGATTGTTGAGCGCCCGGCCATAATCGGCATGGGCCTTGCCGACGCCCGCCGCCATGCGCTCCAGCACCTCGCGATAAAGCGCCTCGGCCTGCGCCAGCCCCCCCGAAGCCCGCAGCGCCCCCGCCAGCGCATCGAGCCGCAGCGTGAGGTCGGGATGCCGCTCCCCGAGTGCCGCGCGCAGAACCGTTGCCGCCTCGGCATAAAGCGCGGCGGCCCTCTCCCCCTGCCCCATCGCCCGCAGCGCATCGGCCTCGGCCGCGAGATGCGTGGCAAGATCGGGATGATCGGGGCGCAGAACGACCCGCGCCACCGCCGAGGCCCGCACGCGCAAAGCCAGCGCCTCCTCGGCCCGACCGGTTGCGGTCAGAAGCGTGGCAAGGTTGCCGATGCGGGCGGCGCTGTCGGCATCGCCACCGCCGGGCAGGGCCTCGTCAATCGCCAGCGAGGCGCGGTAATGCTCTTCGGCCTCCTCCAGACGTCCGGTGCCATGCAGGAAGGCCGCCAGATTGTTGAGCCGCTGCGCCTGCCGCGCGGGTTCCGGGTCTTTCGCAGCCGCCCCCGTCGCCACCGCTTCGCGCAACAGCGCCCCGGCCTCTTCCCGCCGGTCTGCGGCCAGCAGGGTCTGGGCAACCTGCGCCTGCGCCTCGGCGAGTTCCGCACTGCCCTCGCCATGATCGGCGCGCACCGCCGTCAGCAGGGGCGGACCCAGTGCCAAAGCTGCCGCCAGATTTCCGGCGCGGCGCGCCGCCCGCTCGGCCTCGCGCAGATGGTCGGTGCGGGCATCGAGTTCGGCCGCGCGGATCAGGAAACCCGCCGCCTCGGTGACATCGCCGTCGCGCAGGGCCAGAAGGCCCAGGACATGCGCCGCCCGCGCCGCACGGCGCAGGGCTGCCTCGGCCTCCGTGCGGACCTGCACCAGCGCAGGGCGGGCCGCACCGGGATCGCCCGCCCCGAGCCGCGCCAGTGCCTCGGCATCGGGCGGCAGGCCATAGGCGTCGAGAACCTCGACAATCGCATCCCGCAGCACCCCGGTTTCCCGGACACTGGCCTCGGGGCGGGAAAGCATCCGCAGGATCTGGTCCTGACGACGCAGAAGCGCCGGCAGGTCAGTCTCGGTTGCGCCGGGAAGGGCGGCACGGACTGCGGCGAGATCGGCCTCCAGCACGCCCGCAACCCCGCCCGGGTCCAGCGCAGGCAGGGCGGAAAGTGCCGACGGCAGCGCCGACGCGCCTGTCCCGGCCTGCAATCCCGCCTGCACGCCGGAAGGGGCCACCCGGATCTTGCCAGACCACAAGAGCCCCGCCGATGCCGCAACCGCAAGACCGACCGCCGCCACCATCAACCGCATGCCCGCCCCCATGTCACCCCGACCCCGCCCTGCGTCGCCATCCTGTGCCCCGATGCCTGACATGCAGCCTCCGACGCGGCGCAGAGTAGACGGGCAGAGCCCCCCGGAACAAGGCCCCACAGCGCCCTTCAACCGCAGCTTTTGGGGGTCGGCATCCTGTCAATCGGGGCTGGACGCGACGGCATCGACGCGACAGGATGGCCCGGCCTGTCCGCGCCCGCTGCCGGGCAGGCCTGCGCCACCCCGATCCGCGAAGGCCCGCTGCCCCGATGCGTCTCCTGATTTCCTTCGCGGCCCTCTTCCTGTCGGTGATCCTGCTGCAACTGGGATCGGGCGGGGTTGCGCCGCTCGATGCGATCTCGGGTGCCGCACTTGGCTTTTCCACCTCCGAAATCGGGATCCTTGGCTCGGCACATTTCGTCGGCTTCTTCATCGGCTGCTGGTGGGCGCCGCGCCTGATGGGCGAGGTCGGACATTCCCGCGCCTTCGCGGCCTTCGTCGCCTGCGGCACGATCGGGATTCTGGCGCATATGCTGGTGATCGACGCGCGGGCCTGGGCGGTGATGCGCGTGGCCTCGGGGCTTTGCATCGCGGGCTGCTACACCATCATCGAGGCCTGGTTGCAGGCGAAGGTCACGAATGCGACGCGGGGCCGCGCGATGGGGGTCTACCGCGTGGTCGACATCGGCGGCAGCCTTGGCGCGCAACTGATGATCGGGGTGCTGGAGCCTGCCTCCTATGTCTCCTACAATTTGCTGGCCCTCTTGTGCTGTGCCGCGCTGTTTCCGCTGACACTCACCAGGGCGGAGCCCCCCGAAACGCCCGAGGCACCCCGCCTGCGCCCCGGCCTTGCCTGGCAACGCTCGCCGCTGGCGGCGGCAGGGGTTGTGGTGTCGGGGATCACGGGGGCGGCCTTTCGCATGGTCGGCCCGGTCTACGGGATCGAGGTCGGGCTGCGCGCGGACCAGATCGCGCTGTTTCTGGCGGCCTATGTTCTGGGCGGCGCGCTGGCGCAGGTGCCGGTCGGCTGGATCGCAGACAAATACGACCGGCGTGGCGTGCTGATCGGGCTGTCGGTGGCGGGGGCCGTCTCCTGCGCGGCAACCGTGCTGATGGCCGGCAGCGGCACGGTTGCGGTCTTTACCACGGCGGCGCTTTTCGGTTTTGCCACCCTGCCGGTCTATTCGGTCTCCACCGCCCATGCCCATGACTTCGCCGAAAGCCGGGAGAGGGTCGAGTTGTCGGCGGCGCTGATGTTTCTCTATGCGGTCGGCGCGATTGCCAGCCCCTGGTTGGCCGCGCTCGTGATCGAAGCCTTCGGCCCCTCCGCGATGTTCCTGATGATAGCGCTGTCGCATGTGGCGCTGATCCTTTTCGGCATTGCCCGGATGCGGGCGCGGCCTTCGCCCGACGAACGGACGGCCTATACCTACGAGCCGCGCACCTCCTTCCTCATCGGACGCCTGCTGGGCCGGGGACGCGACAGGGACCGCAAGCCCTGACGTCCCGCCGGGGTGTTCTGCGCCCGAAACGCTGGGGGGGGGGCCATGAGGGCCGGCGCGGTCCCTGTCGCGGTTGAACCGGGGCGGGCGCAATCAGGATCCCGGTCGCGCGGAGGGGGCTGGAGCGGTCTTAGGCCTGACTGCGCAGAACCGGGTGAGGATCGCCCGGACGCCCGGACAGCACGACGTTCCGGTGAAACCCCAGGACCGGCAGACACCGCCAGTGCCGGTCAGGACGCGGATACGCCGGGTGCGGATCGGTGCCGGGTCTGGCCTGTCCTGGGTGCAAGGCCCGGATGTCCGGAACAGGTGGGCGGCCACAGCATCACTTGCGACAAAGGCACGCCCTGCCCCGCCCCCGGGTTTCAGCCCCCAAAAACATGGCCACCCATTTCCGCCCTGTCCGGGCCATTCAGACCCGGTGAAGCCCCGGATCGCGCAACCCCTGCAACCGCAGCGCCGCAATCCGCGCGAATCCCTGCACGACAGCCTTGCGCCGCGCGCCAGCAAGCCGCTGCTCCGGGCCCATCCGCAGGATTTCCGCGTCATAGTCATCGGCGAGGATCAGCCCCGTCCCATCGGGCAGAAGCTCCACCGGAAACGCCGCATCCACCGCCCAGAAGAACCGGTCACACCAGTCCAGATAGCCCTGCCACTTGCGGTCGGCGGCGAAATCGGCGCGGCAGGATTTGCATTCGATCACCCAGACCTCGCCGCGCGGACCAAGGGCCATCAGATCGACGCGCAACCCCGGTGCGGGCACCAGTTCCTCGACCGTCACGAAATCATGGGAAAGAAGATGCCTGGCAACACCTCTCGCAAGACGTTGGCCAGGCATCAAGTCAGGCAGATCGACAGTCATAGGGGACTCCATCGTCTGCAATCCTTATGAACGAAAGGTGAACAAACTGCAAGCGCAAAATCGTTCTGCAAGGAAGGGACGAGTGGCGCGGTCAGGGGATCAGCACCGTCGCGCCGGTGGTTTCCCGCGCCTCCAGCGCGCGATGCGCCTCTGCCACCTCGTCCAGCGCGAACCGCTGGTCGATGCGGACCTTCACTGCGCCCGAGGCCACCTTGTCAAAGAGATGCCGCGCCATGGCCTGACAATCCTCATGCCGCGCGATATGGGTAAACAGCGTCGGCCGCGTGAATTGCAGCGACCCCTTCGCCGCCAGCAGCCCCGGATCGACAGGGGCCACCTTGCCCGAGGCCGACCCGAAGGAGATCAGCATCCCCACCGGGCGCAGGCTGTCGATGGAGCCGTCAAAGGTCGAGGCCCCCACGGCATCCATCACCACATCAACGCCCTTGCCCCCGGTGATCTCGCGCACCCGCGCCGCGAAATCCTCCGTCCGGTAGTTGATGACATGGGCCGCGCCATGGTCAGCGGCCAGCGCGCATTTCTCGTCCGATCCGGCGGTGCCGATCAGGGTGATGCCTTCGGACCGCGCCCATTGGCAGGCGATCAGCCCGACCCCGCCTGCCGCGGCATGAAACAGCACCGTATCGCCCGCCTTAAGGGGCACCGTGCGGTGAAAGAGATATTGCACCGTCAGCCCCTTGAGCATCATCGCGGCCCCTTCCTCGAAGGAAATCGCGTCCGGCAGCGGGCAGACCTGTGCCGCAGGCATCACGCGGGCCTCCGCATAGGATCCGGGCGGAGCCGAGGCATAGGCCGCGCGGTCGCCGGGTTTGAGATGCGTCACCCCTGCGCCCACGGCCTCGATCACACCTGCCGCCTCCATCCCGAGCGCTGCGGGCATTGCCAGCGGATAGGCCCCGCTGCGCTGATAGATGTCGATGAAATTCAGCCCGCAGGCGTGGTGGCGGATGCGCAACTGCCCCGGCCCCGGCTCGCCCACCGGGCGATCTTCGATGCGCAACTGATCGGGGCCGCCATGGGCGTGAATGACAACCGTGCGGGCCATGGGCCTCTCCCTATCCTTTGAAACGATCCGAAAACCGGGCGCGAAGTTCGTTCTTCTGCACCTTGCCCATGGTATTGCGCGGCAGCGCCGCGACAAGTTCCAGCCCTTTGGGCTGCTTGAACCGGGCAAGGTTTTCCCGCAACGCCGCGTCGATGGCGGCAAGGTCGGGGGTCGCCCCGGGTTCCGGCACCAGCACAGCCAGCACCGCCTCGCCGAAATCGGGATGCGGCACGCCGACCACCGCCGATTCCAGAACGCCGGGCTGGTCGTCGAGGATCAGCTCCACCTCCTTGGGATAGACGTTGAAGCCGCCGGTGATGATGAGGTCTTTCTGCCGCCCCACGATGGTCAGATAGCCATCGGCATCGAACCGCCCCAGATCGCCGGTGATGAAGAACCCGTTGTCGCGCAATTCCTCGGCGGTCTTTTCGGGCATCTGCCAATAGCCCTTGAACACGTTCGGGCCGCGCACCTCGACCATGCCGGTTTCGCCCACCGGCAGGGGTGCCCCGGTCGTGGGGTCGGTCACGACCACCTCCACCCCCGGCAGGGGCAGCCCCACTGTGCCCGCGCGCCGGTCGCCCGCATAGGGGTTGGAGGTGTTCATGTTGGTTTCGGTCATGCCATAGCGTTCAAGGATCCGGTGCCCGGTGCGCTCCTGAAACTGCACATGGGTTTCGGCCAGCAAGGGCGCAGAACCGGAAATGAACAGCCGCATCCCCTTCACCAGATCGGCGGTGAACCGGTCATCGTCCAGCAGGCGCGTGTAGAAGGTTGGCACCCCCATCATCGCGGTGGCCTTCGGCAGAAGGCGCAGCACCGCCTCCTGTTCGAACCCGGGCAGAAAGATCATCGAGCCGCCCGACAACAGCATCACATTGCTCGCCACGAACAGCCCATGCGTGTGAAAGATCGGCAGCGCGTGCAGCAGCACATCGGCCCCGGTGAACTGCCACTGCGCGGTCAAGGTGCGGGCATTGTCCAAGAGGTTGCCCTGCGTCAGCATCGCGCCTTTCGACCGGCCCGTGGTGCCGGAGGTATAAAGGAAGGCGGCCAGATCGTCCTCGCCACGGTTCACAGGGGCGAAATCCACCCCCTGCCCCGCAGCCAGATCGGAAAAGCCGCCCCGCCCCTCCGCATCCAGCCCCATCAGCCGCGCGCCGTGCCGGGCTGCAACCTCGTCCAGCGCCGCCGCGCGACCCGGATCGCAGATCAGGAGTTTCGGTGTGGCATTGCCGACGAAGTAATCCACCTCCGGGGCCGTATAGGCGGTGTTGAGCGGCAGGAACACCGCCCCCGCCGCCACGGCTCCCGCATAGACCGCCAGCGCCTGCGGTGTCTTGGCCACCTGCACCGCGACCCGGTCGCCCGGCCCGACCCCCGCCGACACCAACGCGGCGGCAGTCCGCAAGGTCAGCGCGAGAAAATCGTCCCCCGACAGGGCAGACCCGTCGGGCAGATGCAAAAGCGGCGTGCCGCGCCCGGCCAGCGGGGCAAAGAGTGCCTCGAACAAAGGATTGGCCATGAAACTGTCCCTTTTCTACTTCGGCCGCCCGGTGGGCTGGCCTGCCGCCAGTGTCCGCACCTCGCGGGAGGCCGCCACGTCGCGGGCGGTTGCATAGGCTTCGTGATTGGCTTCGACTTTCGCGGGGTCATAGCGGTAATTGACCATGGCTCCAAGGCTCTGCCGACGTCCCTTGGAGGACAGATCCGCGCCCGCATGGATGGCGTGGACCTCGGCCCCGTTGCCCAGATGGAACCGCGCCACCGGGTCGCTCGGCTGGCCATCGCCGGATTTCGCCTCCAGCAGATAGCGCGCGGTCAGCGCGCGCAGGCGGGCCGGATCGGGCGCGTCCGCCTCCAGCAGCGCGCGCGCCTCGGTGGCCAAGGGCGTCTCCGGTTCCACCGCCAGCCCCGCCAGCCAGCGACCAAGGCCGGGAATGGGCGAGAGTGTCACGAATGTCGTGAGATGCGGCAGGTCGCGGCCCAGAACCTCCACCACCTGCTTTATCAGCGAATTGCCGAAGGAAATGCCCCGCAACCCGGCCTGACAATTGGAGATGGAATAGAACACCGCCGTATCGGCCTCGGCCACAGGCAGGGCTTGGCGATCCTCGGCCAGTATCGGGCCGACCGCCCCCGGAATCCCCTTGGTCAGCGCCACCTCGACAAAGATCAGCGGATCATCGGGCAAGGCGGGGTGGAAAAATGCAAAACAGCGCCGGTCCTCGGGGTCCACGCGGCGGCGCAGGTCGTCCCAGCCGGTGATGTCATGCACCGCCTCATATTCGATCAGCTTTTCCAGCACCGAGGCCGGGCTGTCCCAACTGATCCGGCGCAGCACCAGAAAGCCCCGGTTGAACCAGCTTCCGAACAGATGCTGGAAATCCAGATCGACGCGGGCAAGGCCTGGATCCTCCTTTGCGGCCTTCAACAGATCGACCCGCATCGCGACCAGATCGACCGTGCCGCCGGGGGCCTGATTGAGCCTGCGCAAAAGCTCCTGCCGGGGGGGTTCCGCCGCGACCAACAGCGCGCGCAGACGGTCGGCATCGCGCGTCTCGCGATAGTCCTGCGCGGCCTGCGCCACCCGTTCGGCATCAAGGTCCAGCCCCTCGGCCATATGCCGGAAAAAGGCCAGCCGCTCGGCCTCGGGCGCCGCGCGCAACCGCGCCAGCAGCCGCGCGGCCAGCTTCATGCCCGACACCTCCCCCCGCCCCGACAAAAGGGCGGCGCAAAGATCGGTCAGCGGCTCGCCGCCCTTGTCGATGCCCGTTGTCCCGCGCCGTTCGAACAGGGTGGACAAGAGATCCCCCAATGCCCAGGCCCGGGTCATCGCACCGGCCCCATCACATAATCCGGCAGCCATGTGGCGATCCCGGGAAAGAGGCACAGGATCACGATGGCCACGACCATGCAGCCGACATAGGGCAGCGACCCGTAGAGGATCTTCTTCAGCGGAATATCCGGCGCGATGGAGTTGATGACATAGAGGTTCAACCCGACAGGCGGCGAAATCAGCCCGATTTCCATGTTGATCGTCAGGATCACCGCGAACCAGTAGGGGTCGAAATCGGCGGCCAGAATGATCGGCATCAGGATCGGGGCCGCCATCAGGATCACCGCGACGGGCGGCAGGAAGAAGCCCGCGATCAACAGGAACACATTGACGATCCCCATCAGCACCCAGCGGTTCACATCCAGCCCCGAGATCCATTCGGCAATGGACTGCGTGATGTAAAGCGACGAGAGCATGTAGGAAAACACCCCCGCCGCGCCGATGATGAAGAGGATCATCACCGATTCCCGCGTTGAATCGCGCAGGATCAACCACAGTTTCGCGGGCGACCACAGCCGGTAGATCACCATGGCGATCACCAGACACAGAAGCGCGCCCACGGCCGCCGTTTCCGAGGGTGTCGCGATGCCGCCATACATGGCGTAAAGCACGCCGAGGATGATGACGATGAAGGGGATGACGCGGGGCAGGATCTCCAGCCGTTGCCGCAAGGTGTAGCTGCGAACCGCCAGCACCTCCATCGAGCCATAGCGCCAAGTGTGGAAGATCGACCAGGCCATGAAAAGGCCCACCAGCAGCAGCCCCGGCATGACACCGGCCAGAAACAGCCGCCCGATCGAGGTTTCCGTGGCGATGCCATAAACGATCATCGTGACTGAGGGCGGGATCAGGATGCCCAGCGTGCCCCCCGCCGCGATGGACCCTGCCGCCACCTCGTCGGAATAGCCGCGCTTGCGCATCTCGGGAATGCCCATCTTGCCGATGGCCGCACAGGTCGCGGGGCTGGACCCCGACATCGCGGAAAAGAGCGCGCAGGCCCCGAGATTGGACATCACCAGCCCCCCCGGCACCCGCGTCAGCCAGCGTTCCAGCGCCTCGTAAAGATCTGCCCCCGCGCGGGTGGAGGCAATCGCCGCCCCCATGATGATGAACATCGGGATGGACAGCAGCGCAAAGGAATTGAGCTTGCCGAAAAAGATCTCGGGCATCAGTTCCAGTGATCGCGCCCCGTCAAAGATCAGCAGGAACCCGGCCGAGACGATCAGCAGGCCCGAGGCGACCGAAACGCCCGAAAACAGCACGATGATGGTGATGAGAGCGACCAGAAGGCCAAGCGAGAGCGGGTCCATCACTCGTCCTCCAGTCCGAAGGCGCCATCGACGCGCAGCGCGAGCGCCGCAAGGTCAGCGGCCAGTTGCAAGAGATAGAGGCCGAAGCCCAGAGGCAGCGCGAGATAGGGGATCCAGAGCCGCACCCCCCAGACCGATTCCGACTTCCAGCCGCGCCGCCAGGCGAATTCCCACATCTCATAGGCATGGAAAGCCATCAGCCCGATCACCGCCATGGTCATGCACAGGACCAGCACCGCCAGCGCGATCCGCACCCGCCCGCGCGTCCAGAGCGGCAGCAGGTCCACATTCACATGGCCCCGCATCAGTTGCACATAAGGCAGGCCCAGCAGGGTGGCCGAAACGACCAGGTAGATCACCGCCTCGGTCTGCCAGATCGTCGATTTTCCAAGCACATAGCGCACAAATATCATGTGACAGGTGATGAATACCGAACTCAGGATCATCGCCGCCGCGACCCAGCCGCAGAGCGTGGATATCCCGGCGATCAGGCGCAGGACGAGGTAGCCGCCGGTGCGCGAGGCCCGGGCAGAAGGAAGGGTTGCCATCGAAAGGGCTCCGCTTGCTGGAAAGGCTTGGTCAGACGGCGCGGCCCGGCCGGAAATCCGGCACCGGGCCGCGCCGGGGCTGGATCAATCCACCGAAAGGGCGAGATCCAGAAGCGCCTGCCCGTTGGGCACTTCGGCCAGGAACTCCTTGTAGGAACTGTCCTTGGCAAGTGCCACCCAGGCGTTGAAATCATCCTCGGTCATTTCGGCCACGGTGACATTCGACGCCTTGAACACCTCCACCGAGGTCGCATCCTCGGCCTTGGCCTCGGCCAGATACCAGGCCTGCGCCTTTTCCGCCGCCGCCGTCAGCGCGGATTTTTGCGCGTCATTCAGCCCGTCAAAGGTGGATTTGTTCATCAGGACCGGCTGATACATGAACCACAGCGCGTAATCCCCCGCAGGCGTGTAGCATTTCACCTGCTCCTGCAGCCGGAACGAGGCAAAGGACGAGGATGAGGTGTTCACCGCCTGCAAGACCCCGGTCTGCATGGCGTTGTAGATCTCGGAGGAGGCCATCGAGGAAATCGAGGCCCCGGCGGCCGCCAGCATCTGCTCGAACGCCTTGCCTGCCGCCCGCGTGGTCAGGCCCTGCACATGCTCTGGCCGGGTGATGCACTCCCCGATGGAGGCAAAGCCGCCCGCCAGATAGCCATGGACCAGCACCATGATGTCATCTTCGGCCAGCAGCTTTTCGATCTCGGCCATGAAGGGGCTGTCGTTCAGCCGTGCGGCATGGTCGTGATTCTTCACCAGCCCCGGCATCAGGGTCAGGTTGTATTCCGCCCGCTGGCCGCCCGAATAGGACAGCGGGTAAACGATCATGTCGATCTGACCGCGCGACAGGGGGTTGTATTGCTCCCGCGCCTTCAACAGCGATTCGGACGGGAAAATCCTGATGTCGAGGTCCACATTCGCCGCTGCGACATCCGCCGCGATCATCTCGGCGACCTTGTGGCGCACATCGCCGGTGGACCATTGATGTGACAGGCGCAATTCCTTGGCGTCGGCGGCCAGCGCGCCCATTGCAAAGATGCCAAGTGCGGCAACGGCGGTTAATGCCTTCATAGCCATTCTCTCCTCCCAGGTTTTTCGTGATATGTGCCGCAGCCTCCCCGCTGCGATCCCCATTCACCCTAGCCGCATTGTGTTCGATGTCAAACGTTTTGTATACAAGAACTGCTTGCCTGTGTTTCCGTTCCCGGCTAGCGTGATCCCATGTCCGAACGCATCGCCGACACCCTGCGCGAAACCCTGGAACAGATGGTCCTGACCGGCGAGTTTGCCGATGGGGAACGGCTGGACGAAAACCGGCTGGCCGAGCGGTTCAACATATCGCGCACGCCGCTGCGCGAGGCGTTCCAGCGGCTCGCGGCCTCGGGCCTTGTCGAACTGATCCCGCGGCGGGGGGCCTTCGTGCGCCACCCCGCCTTTACCGAAATGGTAGAGATGTTCGAGGTGATGGCGGAACTGGAGGCGCTGTGCGGCAGGCTCGCCGCGCGGCGGGTGACCGAAGCCGTGCTGGCCGCGATCCGCCAGACCGTCATCGACTGCGAAACGGCGGCGCAAGCCATGGATTACGATGGCTATTACCGCGAGAATGAACGGTTCCACCACCTCATCTATGAAGCGAGCGGGAATGGCTACCTTGCGGGGGAGGCGGCGCGGCTCCACCGCCGCCTTCAACCTTTCCGCCGGATGCAGTTGCGGCTGCGCGGGCGGCTGCACCAGTCGCTCGACGAACACCGCCGCATCCTTGCCGCACTTGAACAGGGCGACAGCGCTGCGGCAGAGGAAGTTCTGCGCGGCCATGTCGCGGTGCAGGGCGAACGGTTCAACGATCTGATGGCGAGTTACCGGCAATCGGGGATGGCATTGCGCCGCGCGTGAAACGCCGCTTGAATGCGGGGCGCGGCGAGCCTATCTTTGTCCTTGGCGGTTACTGCTCTACGCGTGCTTGGCCCTTTTCCAGTGGCCGATAAGCATCTCCGAGGGAGCTGGCTCTGTCAGGGTCCTGGCCCTGGTATCTGGCGACCACCTGAACACTCAGGCTCTCGGGAAAATCACAGCCGACACGGTTGCTGCGGTTTCCGCCACTTTCCCCCTGAAATCGCGCCCCGGCGCTCGTCGGTCCCTTGCGGCCCCTCTTCGCTGGCAGGTGAAATGATCAAGCCCGTCAGGGCTGACGAGTGGTCGAAAAAAAGGGGGGGCAGGTTTCCCCGCCCCCAGTTTCCGTTGAACAAACGGTGGGGAAAACTCAGAACCCGTAAACCAGCGACACACCCAGCTTGTTGTCCGTCCGGATCGCCCGGCTGTCATTATATTCGGTGAGGTAGCTCACCCGGGTCGAGAAGGCATCGGTCATCTTGAAATTGACGCCGAAATCGTTGTTCACGCGCAGCGCGGTCTTGGACTTCAGAACATCCGTGTCATTCGTCAGAAAGACGTTCTCATTGAACTGGTAGAAGAACCGCGACGAGGCGATATAGCCGGTCTCGGTGGTGGACATGCCAACGCCATCCTTGAGATAGCTCACGCCAATACCCGCCTGCACGCGCCAGGTCATGTCGGGACGGTTGATCACGCGGTAGCCCGGGCCGAAGCCGAGAAAGGCATCACGCTTGACGTCTCCTGCCGTGTTGGCCAGACCGTCGGTCTGGATCCGACCCAGCACGAAGCCGTAGAAGCTGTCGTTGAAGTAGTAGTTCGCATCATAGATCGCGAACACATCTTCCTTGGTGGAGGAGTTGTTCGACTCCTGGTAATCGACAACCGCGCCGAGGGTCTGCACAAGCGGCCCCTGCGAATGGCGCAGACGCGCGCCAAAGCTCAGATCCTGGCTCTTGTTGTTGCCCGACTTGCCCGAATAGGACAGCGAGGCGCTGCCCGACAGGCCCGGGCGGAACTCGGGGTTGCCGAAGCGCGCGGCGTCATTGGCACGATCCATGTCGCGCTGCACGTCGCGCTGAACATCGTCCAGCCGGTCGCTGACCGCGCGGCTGCCGGTCAGGGTGTCCTGCGCAAGCACACCCGTGGTCATGGCGCCAAGGGCAAGCGCCGAAATAGTTCCCTTCAGAAACAGTCCATTCATGACATATCCTTTCACTAGATACCTGCCCCGATAACGTCGCATTCGGTCAGGCGTTCCGTCCGGCAGAGCTAGGGGAAAGTTATCCATGAGGAAAATTCGGAATGTTCATGCCAAGCATGAGAATTACTCGTGCTTGTCCGGTCTTGAAATTCCGGTGCGAACGTCATTCGGATGGTTCGGAAATGGAAAAAGCCGGGCAAACCGCCCGGCTTTGCAACATTCGGATGAAAAACCACGCCTCATGCGCAACTTTCTGTCGGCTCAGATCTGGTCCAGAACTTCCAGCGTGTCATCGCCCGCCTGCTCTGCGATTTCCAGCAGTGTCTTTCGCGCCACATCGCAGATATCTTCGTCGAGATCGTCGCGCCAGACCGACCAGACCGGATAGGCGAAACTCGGCGCGCCTGCCACCACATGCAACCGGCCATCATCCAGATAGCGTTTGGCATAGCGCGCGGGCAGGTAGGCGGCATAGTCACGGCTGACGATGAAGCGCGCCGACAAGGCCCCCATTGCCAGCGTCAGGCCTGGATTGGACAGGCCCGGCAGGTGCAGTTCATGGAAGTTCAGGAAATCCGGCGACCAGTCGACAAAGGCATAGCGGCCACGCAATTCCTCCAGCTTCGCATCTTCCCACGGGGCGACCAGCACCAGTTCTTCATCCAGAACCTTTTCCACCGACAGGCCGGGGCGCAAGGAAGGCTGATAGGACAGCGAAATCTGCATCACCCCTTCGGTCATCATCCGCGTCAGCGCCTCGGGCATGGCAAGCTGGGCGCGCAGTCCCAGATCGGGCAGCGCCGCGCGCATCGCGTCGATCCAGCGAAAGCCGAGCCGGGGCCAGAGCGACACCTGCGCCCCGATGGTCAGCGACCGGCTGAAGCCTTCGGGCACCGCGACCTGCTGGCGCGCCTGTTCCCAATTGCGCAGCAGGGCCTGGGCATAGCTTTCGAACTCCTGCCCCGCAGGCGTCAGTTCCGCGCCCTGCTTGGATCGCGTGAACAGCGCGCGGCCCAACTGGTCCTCCAGCCGCTGCACCCGCAGGCTGACGGCGGACTGGGTGACGAACAACCGTTCCGAGGCCGCAACGAACGACCCGGTGGCGGCAACTTCGAGAAACGTCTTGATAAGGGCGAGATCCATGCCGCCCATTGCGCTGCAGACCCGTCAAGGGGCAAGGGCGCGCAGGACAAACCGCTGTTTCTTCGGCCTATTTCCGCTTGGCCCCGCGTCCGGCGTTCACGGCGGCGCGGATCGGAACGAGGCTCTTGTTGCGATCCGTGATCGGCGCACGGCTGCCGCCACGCGGGCCGTCCTCGGGGTCGGCCATCCGCATGACGGCAATGCCGAACTGCACGCCGGCAAAGACGATCCCATTGAAGAACACCATCATTGCGAAAGCCAGCCAGCCGCCCTGGGTGTCCAGCACCAGATGGCGCAGATTCGCCACATCGAAGGCCACAAAGCCGGTCACGAACAGCAGCGCCACGGCAAAGCCGATGGCGACACTCACGATATAGAGACGGACAAGTTTGGGCATGGCTGACCACTCCTTTTCCCGATCATAGCACAATCGGGCAAAGGGCACAGCGCCCAGATGCCGCAGGGCCGGTCAGTTCATCGGCATCGCGTAGTCAAGCCGCACGCCCGGGCCTGTCAGGCGCATCTGCACGCCCGTCCGGTCCATCCGCGTCACGCGCGACAGCGCATCGAAATAGCGCGCTTCCTCTGCCAGCCCGTCGCAGGCCATCTTGGTGGCTCCGACCGGCCCGGGGCGGAACAGCCCCGCGCCCCCGGCCTGCACCGGCGCGAAATAGCGGTTGCAGGGCCCCTGCCCCTCGATCCGCGCGCCGTCAATGCGCAGCGTGACCGCGCTTTCGGGCAGCGCGCCGTTCAGTGAAACGAGACGCCAGATGCCCGGACCCTCGGCCACAGGCGGCGGCGTGCCGGGCGTCTCGACCGTGCAGGCAGCAAGCGCAAGGACTGCAAATGGCAACGCGAACCGCATGACAAACCCTTTTCCGATCCGATCCTGATGGGTCATGCTATCAGAACGCGGCAGGCTTGGCTTCCCTCGCCATGTGATCCAGCACCGCGTTGACGAATTTCGGCTCACGGCCCTCGGGAAAGAAGGCCTTGGCCACATCGACATATTCGGTGATCGCCACTTTCGGCGGCGTGTCCATGTCCACCAACTCCGCCCCGGCGGCCCGGAACAGAGCGCGCAGGACCGGGTCGATCCGGTCGATGGGCCAGGCGGCCACCAGCGCGCGGTCGGTCATCTGGTCGATCTTCGCCTGCCAGTTCACCGCCCGGTCCACGACCATGCGGAAATGGCGGCTGTCGCCTTCGGCAAATTCCGCCTCGTCGATTACCTCGCCAAAGCGGAAGCTTTCGAATTCCCGCGCCACGGCCTCGACCGTCTGGCCGGACACTTCCATCTGGAACAGCGCCTGCACGGCATAGAGCCGGGCGGCGGATTTCATCTGTCTGCGGTCGGGCTTTGCCGCCTTCGGGGTCTTGTCTGTCTCGGTCATGCGCGGAAACTGTCCTCGGGCGGGCGAAAGCCGATGCCCTTGCGCGCACCGGCCCAGCGGCGCGACAGGGCGATCAGGTGGAGGGCGGCGGCAGCGGCCCCGCCCCCCTTGTTCTGTCCGGCAGGGTTGGCGCGGACCTCGGCCTGCGCTTTGTTTTCCACCGTCAGGATACCATTGCCGATACAGGCGCCTTGCAATCCCAGCAGCGAAATCGCGCGCGAGCTGTCATTGCAGACGGTGTCGTAATGCGTGGTTTCCCCCCGGATCACGCAGCCCAGCGCCACATAGCCGTCAAAATTTGCCTGCCGCTCGGCCATGGCAATCGCGGTCGGCACCTCCAGCGCGCCGGGCACCTCGACCAGTTCAGTCGTCGCCCCGCAGCTTTCGGCCATGGCCTGCGCGCCTGCGATCAGGCCGTCGGCAATGTCGCGGTAATAGGGCGCGACCACGATCAGCAGTTTCACCGGCCGGTCGAACGCGGGCAGCGGCAGCGTGCAATGGGGTTCAGCGGTCGCCATGGGTCAGCCTTTCGGAATCGGGCGCGTGCCCGTGATGGTCAGGCCATAAGCGTCCAGCCCCACGACCTTGGGACGCGGCGAATTGGTCAGCAGCACCAGATCCTTCAACCCCAGCGAGGACAGGATCTGCGCGCCAAGCCCATATTGCCGCAGGATCTGCGGGCTGACCTCGTGATCCGACACCATCTTCATGTGCAGATCGCGCAGCAGGACCAGAACGCCCCGCCCCTCTGCCGCGATCAGCCGCATCGCATCGCCGAATTCCGCCGTGCGCCCCGCAGGCCCCAGCCCCACCACATCCATCAACGGGTCCATCGTGTGCATCCGCACCAGCACCGGCGCATCGGTCGTCACATCGCCCTTCATCAGCACCACATGCTCGGCCCCGTCGGCGGCATCGGCATAGATCCGCATGGTCCAGTCCCCGCCGAATTCCGACGTGACCACCGCCTCGGAGGTGACGCGCACCAGATTGTCATGGCGCCGACGGTAAGCGATCAGATCCGAAATCGTGCCGATCTTCAGCCCATGTTTCTGCGCGAAGGCCACAAGGTCGGGCAGCCGCGCCATGGTGCCATCGTCATTCATGATCTCGCAGATGACACCCGAGGGGTTCAGCCCCGCCAGTCGGCTCACATCCACCGCGGCCTCGGTATGGCCCGCCCGCACCAGCACGCCGCCATCGCGCGCGCGGAGCGGAAACACATGGCC
Organism: Pseudorhodobacter sp.; assembly: GCA_046295215.1. Taxonomy (GTDB): domain Bacteria; phylum Pseudomonadota; class Alphaproteobacteria; order Rhodobacterales; family Rhodobacteraceae; genus Szabonella. The sequence continues at coordinate 30,752 of JBKBNP010000021.1, forward strand.
CGGCGTCGCAATATCCTGCGGTCCCTTGGAGGGGTCGATGGCCACGGCCACTGTCAGCGCACGGTCCGCCGCCGAAATCCCGGTCGACACGCCTTCGCGCGCCTCGATGGACAGGGTGAAGGCGGTTTCGTGCCGCGAGGAATTCTTGGGGCTCATCAGCGTCAGGCCCAGCGCCTCGATCCGTGCGGCGGGCAATGCAAGGCAGATCAGCCCACGCCCATGCGTCGCCATGAAATTGACCGCCGCCGGAGTGCACATCTGCGCCGGGATCACCAGATCGCCCTCATTCTCGCGGTCCTCATGGTCCACCAGAATGAACATCCGCCCGTTGCGGGCATCGTCGATGATCTCCTCGACCGGGGAGATGGCATCGGAATAATTCGTCTCGGTCATGGCAGCGCCCCGTGCAATCGCATCGCGTCGTCCGCAGCCCCATACCGCGCCCGCCCGCAGATTGCCAGAGCCTCGCAGACGTGACGCGACGCCGCGCCACCCTCGCTTTTTCTGTCTGCAAATATCCCCGCCGGAGGCACCGCGCAGCCCTTTGCTGCGCGGTATCAATCAAGCGCCCGTCAGATCAGCGCCGCGCGCACCTTGGCCGAGACCCATTCCGAGGCAATGACGGTCAGCAGGATCAGGAACAGGATCACCGTGACCTGCGGCCAGGCCAGCACATTGAGGCTCGCCTGCAACTGCGCCCCGATGCCACCCGCGCCCACCAGCCCCAGAATGGCGCTTTCGCGGATATTGATGTCCCAGCGGAAAACAGAGATGCCATAGAAGGTGGGCAGGACCTGCGGCACGATGCCGTAATTCAGGATCTGCGCCTGATTGGCCCCGGTCGCGGTGATCGCCTCGACCTGGCCCAGATCGGTTTCCTCGATCGCCTCGTAAAGCAGCTTGCCGATGAACCCGACCGACCGGAACCCGATGGCGATGATCCCGGCCAGCAGACCCGGCCCCAGGATCGACACCAGCAACAAGGCCCAGATCAGCGAGTTGATCGACCGCGAGCCGACGATGCACAAAAGCGCGAAGGGCCGCAGGATCAGCCGTGAGGGCGTCGTGTTATGCGCTGCCATGAAGGCCAGCGGCACGGCAATGATGATACCCAGAAGCGTTCCCAGCGTGGCAATGCTGATCGTGTCCCACAAAGGCACCCAGAGCCGTTCCAGATAGGACCAGCGCGGCGGCAAGGCGCGGTTGAAGAGATCCGCCGCCGCCTTTGGCGCATCATAGACAAAGATCCACATCGTGCGCGCGGTCATCAGGTTCCAGCACCAGACGAACATGCCCACCATGAAGGCCCAGAATACCCAGAGCAGAAGCGCCGTGCGCGGCGTGCGATGCCGCCAGATCGTGCGATGCGTGACGGTCTCGTTCATTTCACCAGTCTCCGCAGATGGCCCGAGGAATATTCGCAGATCATCACGATCACGATGATGATGAGCAGGACCGCCCCGGCACTGTCATATTCATAGCGCGCGAGCGAGGTGTTCAGCGTGCCGCCGATCCCGCCTGCCCCGACAATCCCGATCACGGCGGATTCGCGGAAATTGATGTCGAAGCGATAGGCCGACAGCCCGATCAGGCGCGGCATGACCTGCGGCTGCACCGCGTAATTGACAAGCTGCGTCCACGATGCCCCGGTGGCCCGGATCGCCTCGGCCTGCGCCTCGTCTATATCCTCGATATCCTCGGCCAGCAGCTTGCCGATGAACCCGATGGTGGCGAAGGTCAGCGTGAGAAATCCCGCAAAGGCCCCGAAGCCGAACAGCGCGACAAAGAAGATCGCCACGATGATCTCCTGCAAGGACCGGCTGACCGCGATGATGCTGCGGCAGATCATGTAGATCCAGCGCGGCGCGATGTTGCGCGCGGCCCCGAGCCCGATCGGCACCGAAATGATGACGCCCACCACGGTCGAGGTGAAGGTCATCGTCAGGCTTTCCATCAGCCCGGTGGAAATGTCGCGCCAGCGCGAGGTGAAATCGGGTTGCAAAAAGCCTGCGACAAAGCGCTGGCCGCGCTCCACCCCGGCCACCACGCGGGCCCAGTTCACCTCGACCGACCCGATGGCGACCACCAGATAGAGGATCGCCCCGATGGTCAGCGCAATGCGCCAGCCCTGCGATTTCACCATTTGCGGCGGGCGCCGCCAGGTGGACGGATAGCTCTTTGCCGCGCTTTCCATCACAGCGCGTCCATCAGTTTCTTGGCCTGTGCCCGCTCCTCGGCCTCGGCCTCTGCATCGTCGGAGGCGCCCTTGCGCATCGCGGTCCAGTCCTCGGCGCCGTAGATCGTGGTCAGCACATCCTCGGTCAGTTGCGCGGGCGTTCCGTCGAACACGACGCGCCCCGCCTGCAAGCCGATGATGCGATCGGCAAATTGCTGCGCCAGCACGACGTCATGGATGTTGATGATCGCGGGCAGACCGGATTCGCGGCAGATCTCTACGATCAGGCGCATGATCTGGCGGCTGGTCTTGGGGTCGAGGCTGGCGGTGGGTTCGTCGATCAGCAAAAGCTCCGGATCCTGTTCCAGCGCCCGCGCGATGCCCACGCGCTGCCGCTGCCCGCCCGACAGCGCATCGGCGCGCTTGTCGACATGGTCCGACAACCCCACCCGGTCCAGCAGCCGATAGGCCATCTGGATGTCCCCGGGCGGAAAACGGCGGGTGAAGCTGCGCCAGAACCCGACATAGCCCAGCCGCCCCGACAGCACGTTCTCCATCACCGTCAGCCGTTCGACCAGCGCATATTCCTGAAAGATCATGCCGATCCGCCGCCGCGCGCGGCGCAGATCACCGGTGCCCAGCCGGGTGATGTCCAGATCGTTGAGCTTCACCGTGCCCGAAGTCGGCTCCACCAGCCGGTTGATGCAGCGGATCAGCGTCGATTTCCCCGCCCCGGACGGGCCGATCAGTCCCAGAACCTGCCCTTTCGGAATGGTGAAGGACACATCCGACAGGGCCTTGTCGCCGGTCTTGTAGACTTTGGTGAGGTTTTCGACTGACAGCATCGGGGGCTCCGGCAAAAATAGGCGGCAAAAGAAGGGGCAAGGCCGCGCCCTGCCCCTTCGGGGACGTCACTTCACCAGATCAGCTGCAGGTGTATTTCACATCCATCGCCGCATCGATCTGACGGACGACCGACCAGTTGTCCTTGAAGCTGATGGGGACGAACTTGTTCTGTCCTGCGGGACCGAATTCCTTTTCCATCGCGGTGCCGGACCAGTCGAAGGTAAAGAACGCTTCGCGGATCTTGTCCTGCAATTCCGGCGTCAGGTTGTGGGCGGTGCCGTAACCGGTGGTCGGGAAGGTTTCCGACTTGTAGAAGGTCACATAGTCGTCCATCGAGATCACTTTGCGCTCGGCCATGCGCCAGGCAACCCGGTTCGCGATCGCGGCGGCGTCATAGTCCTTGTTGACCACGCCGAGGATCGAGTTGTCATGCGCGCCCGAAAACGCCGGTTCAAAATCGCGGCCCGCTTCCAGACCGAACTCGGTGGCCAGAAGCGCTGACGGCGCCTTGAAGCCCGAGTTCGAGGTTTCCGAGGTGAAGGCCATCTTGCGGCCCTTGATGTCCTCGATCTTCTCGATGCCCGAACCCGGATAGGTGATGAATTCCATCTCGTAGCCGAAGCTGTCGTCGAAATCGGCCATCATCGCGAAGGGCCGGAAGCCCGCACAGGCCACGGCCAGCGGGTTCGACCCGGTGTTGAAGCCCGCGACATGCAGACGGCCCGCGCGCATCGCCTCGATCTGGGCCGCGTTGGATTGCACGGGGAAGAATTCGACCTGCTTGCCGGTCAGCGCGGACATATGGTCCAGAAACGGTTTCCAGACATCGGCATAGACGGCTGGATCCTCGACCGGGGTATAGGCAAAGACCAGCATCGACGGATCGACCAGTTGCGACGGATCGGTCGGGATGTCGGCGACGAAATCACCGTCAGCATCCGTATATCGGGCGTCGAGCGGGAATTCGGCGGAAGCCGCGGTGGCCACGAGCGTCAGCGCAGCGGCAGAAAGCAATAGGGATTTCATTTGATGTTCTCTCCTGTCATCGGTCCGTCGCTTGTTAGGGTCTGCCGGTAACGGCGGGACGACGGTTATGTAACACCCGCATGACAGCGCAGAATCTTCGCAAGCGTCAACAAATTCCTTCGGATGCCCGCGAAACGGGCAGAAACCGGGCGGTTCTGCCGGAAAGGGAAGCGCCCCGAATGCCCCCACGAAACGAGTTGCGGCAGCGAATCACCGAATGGCGAAGAATCTTTCGGCTGGCAGGTAGGCGCCAAGCCGCGCCGCCGCACACCATTCGCGTTCCGCCTCATAGCCGCCGACCAGCAAAGCAGCATCCGACGGACAGGCCCCGAGCGCCGCCCGAATCGCCTGCCGCTGAAGCCGGGGGGATGCCAGCACCGAAGGCGCGGCATGCGCCTCGTGCAGCGGGGCCTCCAGCATCGCCTCGGGCCGCAGAGGGGCGGTCGCAAGCCCCACCCTGCGCGCCGCAACCCCTGCCAGACGCGCCTGCCGGTCCGGCAAGGCGGGCGCGCCCCGCTCCATCCCCAGGGCGTTGGAGGAGAACAGCACCGCCACCACATCGCGCCCGGTGGTCGCGCGGATGCCGGCATAGGTGCTGTAATCCAGCCCCAGTTCCGCCGCGCGCCTCAGCCGGCCGCGCAACACCTCCAGCGGCAGATGCGGCAAAAGCGCCTTGCGCGCGGCCCCCCAGCAATGGCGGCGCCAGCTCGCGCCCGCCTCGGTCGCGGGCCCGCCATTATGGCCGATCCCCGGCCCCGTCACCGCACGGCCCAATCGCGCAGACGCGCGACATAGCGCGCCATCGTGTCCACCTCCAGATTTACAAGATCGCCCACGGCCACATCGCCCCAGGTCGTCGCCTTTTGCGTGTGGGGAATGAAATTCACCCCGAAATCGGTCTCTTCCACCTCGTTCACCGTCAGCGAAGTGCCATTCAGGGCGACTGACCCCTTGGGGGCGATGAACCCCGCAATCGCCTCGGGCGCGCGGAAGGTGACGCGCGTGCTGTCGCCTTCACGACGCAGCGCCACGATCTCGGCCACGCCATCGACATGGCCCGACACGATATGCCCGCCCAGTTCGTCCCCAACCCTCAGCGCGCGCTCCAGATTGACACGCCTGCCCTGCGCCCAGCGCCCGATGGTGGTTTTCGACACGGATTCCGCCGAGATCTGCACGTCGAACCAGTTCTGCGGTTCCCGGCCCAGGGCGATCACCGTCAGGCAGACGCCGTCACAGGCAATCGAGGCCCCGATGTCGATGCCCCCCACGTCATAGGCGGTGCCGATCCGGGCGCGCAGGTCGCCCTCCTGCTCCAGTTCCAGGATATGTCCGATGTCGGTGATGATGCCGGTGAACATGCGCGCGCCCTCTTGATGGTTGTCCAAGGCGTAGCGGGGCCGGGCCACCGCTGCAAGAGCATCACCGGAACCGCACATCGCAGGCCATAATTCCGCCGCGCTTGGGTGCAACAGCGGATGGCTGAACGTTTTTCCCCTTTACCTCTGCCCGGCAAGCGTGCTGATACGGCGAAAACAGGCAAAATGATGCGTATATCGGGCGAAAATCGCCGGTTTCTGTTCCTGCAAGGGCCGCATGGACCCTTCTTCCACCAGCTCGGACGCATGCTCGGGCAGGCGGGGGCGACGGTTCTGCGCGTGGGCTTCAACCGGGGCGACCGCGCCTTCTGGCCCGACACTGCGCGGTTCCTCCCCTATCGCGGCACGGTGGAGGACTGGCCAGCGGCCTTTGCCGCGCTGATCTGCGACCATGCGATCACGGACATCGTGCTTTACGGCGACACAAGGCCGGTCCATGCCCATGCCGTGCGGATCGCGCGGGAGGCGGGGCTCTGCGTCCATGTTTTCGAGGAAGGCTATCTGCGCCCCCATTGGGTCACCTATGAACGTGGCGGCGCCAATGGCCATTCGCGGCTGATGCAGCAATCCGTGGCCGAGATGCAGCAGGCGCTGGCCCAGTCCGACATGGACCTGCCCGATGCCCCCGCCCGCTGGGGCGACATGCGCCAGCACATGTTCTGGGGCGCGCTCTATCACTGGTTCGTTCTGGCGGGCTTCTGGGATTACCGCAATTTCCGCCCCCATCGCGCGCTGACCGTGCGGCAGGAATTCCTGCTCTATTGCAGGCGGCTGATCCTGCTGCCCTTTCACCGCTGGGAACGGATGCTTGCCTCCTTCCGCATCCGGCATGGCGGATTTCCCTATCATCTCGTCCTGTTGCAACTGGAACATGATGCAAGTTTCCAGATGCATTCGCCCTTCTCGACCATGACCGAATTCCTTGCCGTGGTGATCGACGGCTTTGCCAAGGGGGCGGCCCCGCATCATCATCTGGTGTTCAAGGCGCATCCGCTGGAGGATGGCCGCGTGCCCGTCGCGCGGGAAATCCGCCGCCTCGCCCGCGAGCATGGCGTCTCGGCGCGGGTGCATTTCGTGCGGGGGGGCAAGCTTGCGGGGCTTCTGAACCACGCGCGATCCGCCGTCACGGTCAATTCGACCGCCGCACAGCAGGTGCTGTGGCGCGGATTGCCGCTCAAGGTGTTCGGGCAGGCGGTCTATGCCAAGCCGGAGTTCGTCTCTGCCCAGCCACTGGCCGATTTCTTTGCCCGGCCGACCCGCCCCGACAGTCGCGCCTATCGCGATTTCCGCCATTATCTGCTGGAAACCAGTCAGGTTGCGGGCGGATTCTACTCGTCGCGCGGGCGGCGCGAGCTGCTGCGGCAGGTCGTGGACATGATGCTTGCCCCCGAAGATCCCTATGAAGCACTGCGGTCCGGAAGCGCGGCACCACGGCAACAGTTGCGTGTCGTGAACTGACCCCGGTCTGATCTTCTGGCATTTTTCCCGGCCTTTCTGTAGGTTTGCAGAAAAAAGCTGAGGCAAAATCCAAAAAGGAGCCCGGGCAGTGAATATCATGGCAAGGAAGGGGGCCAAAGGGCTGGCCCTCGCAGTGGCCGTTGTGGCCCTGGGATCGTGCGGCTTGCCGCGCTCCGGTCCGAGCAAATCCGAAATCTTCGCGGGATCGGTGCTGCAGAAAGGCGATGCCTTCATCGTCACGGTCAACAGCCGCGTGACACGGGCGACGGCGGTGACGCCAGCGCTCGGCTTCGGGTCGAATTTCCGCAATGCGGGCGTGATCGGGTCCGACACCATTTCGCCGGGCGACACGCTGTCGCTCACCATCTTCGAGAATGTCCGCGACGATCCGCTTCTGGGCAATACCGGGCAGCGTGTCTCGGTGCTGGAAACCGTGCAGGTCGATGGGTCGGGCTTCATCTTCATTCCCTATGCGGGCCGCATCAAGGCGGCGGGCCAGACGCCGGAAGGGCTGCGCGGGGCGATCACGCGCAAGCTCGACACCCAGACCCCCGATCCGCAGGTCACCGTGCAGCGCGTGGCGGGTGATGGCTCCACCGTTTCCGTTTCCGGGGCTGTCGGCGGTCAGGGCGTCTATCCGATCGAGCGGCCCACCCGCACCCTGTCCGCGATGATCGCGCGGGCGGGCGGTGTCGCGATCGAGCCTGCCGTGGCCAAGGTCCGCGTCACGCGTGGTGGCCATACCGGGCAGATCTGGCTGGAGGATCTCTATGCCAATCCGAGTCTCGACATAGGGCTGCGTGCGGGCGACCGGATCGTGGTGCAACGCGACACCCGCGCCTATGTCGCCCTTGGCGCGACGGGCGCACAGAACCGCGTGCCCTTCGAGACGCAGAACCTGTCGGCCATCGAGGCCATTGCGCAGGTCGGCGGGCTCAACACCGCGCTTGCCGATCCGACAGGCGTCTTTGTTTTCCGCAACGAACCGGCCGAGATCGCCAATGCCGTGCTGGGCCGCAACGATCTGCGCGGCGATCAGCGCATGGTCTATGTGCTGGACCTGACGCAACCGACCGGCATGTTCGAGGCGCGCGACTTCCTGATCCGCGACGGCGATACGGTCTATGTCACCGAAGCCCCCTTCGTGCAGTGGCAGAAAACCATCTCTGCCGTCACGGGCACGGTCGGCGCGGCCGACAGCCTGAGTTCCGTCGGCTCCGGCAGCTAGACGGGCGGATGCCTGCGGGCGACACAACCGCGACAGCCGCCGGGGCGATCCCCCGGCGGCTTTGCTTTTTCAACGCGGGCTTTCTGCGGGACGGCCGCCTGCGTCGCATCCTCGCCCTTGCCGGACATGAGTTGCGCCCCGGATGGCCCCGGCCCGGCGATGGCGTGCTGGTCTGGGGCAAGAGCCCCTATGCCGCGCGGGGGGAATGGGTCGCCCGACGCGCGGGCGTGCCTCTGGTGCGGGCGGAGGATGCCTTCCTGCGGTCGGTCCGCCCGGGGCGGGCGGGCGATGCGCCCCTCGGGCTGATGCTGGACCCGCTGGGGGTGCATTTCGACGGCGGGGCCCCGTCGAGGATCGAGACGATCCTGAACCGGCATGATTTTTCCGAACCGGGCCTGCTTGACCGGGCAGCAGAGGGTCTGGCGCGGATGCAGGCGCTGGATCTGTCGAAATACAACAGCCACGATGCGGATCTGCCCCTGCCTGCCCCCGGTTTCGTGCTGGTGGTGGATCAGTTGCGGGGCGATGCCTCGCTCTGCGGGGCGGGGGAAGCAGAGTTCCGCGCGCTGCTGGACCGGGCGCGGGACGAGCATCCCGGCAGGCGGATCGTGCTGAAACTCCACCCCGAAACGCTGGCCGGGTTGCGTCCGGGGCATTTCGGCCCCGCCGATGCCGGGCCGGGCATCGAGATCCTTGGCACGCCCGTTTCGCCCTGGCGGCTGCTGGCGCAGGCCGAAGCCGTCTATACCCTTTCCTCGCAACTGGGGTTCGAGGCGGTTCTGGCGGGGCATCGCCCGGTAGTGGCGGGCCAGCCCTTCTATGCCGGTTGGGGGCTGACGACCGACCTCGCGCCGCTGCCGCGACGCCACGCGCGCCGATCTGCGGTGGAACTGTTCGCCGCGGCAATGCTGCTGGCGCCAATCTGGTATGACCCCTGCCGCGACCGGCTCTGCCATTTCGAAGCGGCGCTGGACCAGATCGAGGCAGAGACCCGCGCCTTTTGCGAGGACCGGCAGGGCCATGTCGCGCTGGGCATGCGGATGTGGAAACGCGGGCGGTTGCAGGCGGTGTTCGGGCGCCACCGGCCTCTGCGCTTTGCCGACGACCCCGCCGCCGCAATCGCCGAGGCGGACCGGCGGGGCAGCGATCTGCTGGTCTGGGCGGGGAAGGAGCCCGACGGCCTTGCCGCCCCCGGCGTCTTTTCGGGCCGCATCCGGCGGGTGGAGGACGGGTTCCTGCGCTCGCGTGGGCTGGGGGCGGATCTGATCCCGCCCCTGAGCCTCGTGACCGACGATCTGGGCATCTATTACGATCCCAGCCGCCCGAGCCGGCTGGAGGCGCTGATCCGCGCAGCCCTGCCCCCCGGCGGGGCCGCGCGGGCGCGGGCGCTGATGGACCGGATCCTGGCGGCAGGGGTCAGCAAATACAATCTGGGCAGCGCGGGTCTGCCCCCCGACCGCAAGGATGATGCGCGCCCGCGCCTCCTCGTGCCCGGACAGGTGGAGGATGACGCCTCCATCCGGCTCGGCGCGGGCGAGGTGCGCAGCAATCTGGGGCTGCTGCGCGCGGCGCGGGCCGCCAACCCGGATGCCTGTCTGATCTACAAGCCACATCCGGATGTGGAGGCCGGTCTGCGCCCCGGCGCGGTGGCAAAGGCCGACCTCGGCTGTCTGGCCGATGTCGTGGCCCGCAACGCCGACCCCATTGTCCTGATCGGCGCGGTGGACGAGGTCTGGACCATGACCTCGCTTCTGGGGTTCGAGGCGCTGTTGCGCGGGCGCCGTGTCACCTGCCTCGGGGTGCCCTTCTATGCCGGTTGGGGCCTGACGCGCGACCTCGGCCCGGTTCCCGCGCGCCGCATCGGCCCGGCTGTCACGTTGGAGGCCCTCGCCCATGCGGCCCTGATCGCCTATCCGCGCTATTTCGACCCGGTCAGCCGCCGCCCCTGCCCGCCCGAGGTGGTGCTGGAGCGCCTCGCCACCGGCACGATCCCCTCCCCGTCCCGCGCGAACCGCTTGCTGGCGAAACTGCAGGGCCGGTTTGCAAGCCATGCGGGCCTCTGGCGGCGGGACTGAGCGTCAATAGATATAGCGGATCTGGTCGGTCCAGTAGCGTTCCATCCGCTTGAGCGACTGGTTGATATCCTCCATCCCGCCCGCGTCGATGATGCCGCGCTTCTCGAACCCTTCGGTATGGCGCGCGAAAAGGTCGGTCAGGATCTTGCGCACATTGCGCCCCTTTTCGGTCAGCCGCACGCGCACGGACCGCCGGTCGATCTCGGACCGCTGGTGGTGCATGTAGCCCAGATCGACCAGTTTCTTGAGATTGTAGCTGACATTGCTGCCCTGATAATAACCGCGGGTCTTGAGTTCCCCCGCCGTCACCTCGTTCTCGCCGATGTTGAACAGCAAGAGTGCCTGCACCGAATTGATTTCCAGCACGCCCAGCCGCTCGAATTCATCCTTGATGACATCGAGCAGGAGCCGGTGCAGCCGTTCGACCAGCGCCAGACTTTCCAGATAGCCCGCCATCAGCGCCTTTTGCGAGCCATCCAGCAATTTCGCATGAACCGTCATTTTCCTCTCCGCCCCAGGGGTTGAACCGGGGCAGAATCGGCACAAAGCACAAACAAACCGTAAACTCGCGCCAGATTTGCCGCAAATACCGCGAATCAGGCCGAAACCGGGGGATCGGAAGGTTCAGCCGGGCGACAGGCGCGCCCGGGCGAATCCGCCGATCTCGGCAATCAGGGCCGCATATTCGGCGGGCGGGGCGGTCTGGCCCAGAACCCAGGGCAACAGATCCTGGTCGTTCTCCCACAGCAGCCGGTCAAACAGTGCCAGCCGCGCCTCGTCCATTCCGTCAAGCGATGCCTGCGCATAGGGCCCCAGCACGAGGTCCATTTCCTTGGTGCCGCGCCGGGCCGCCCGCATCGCCAGCCGCTTCAGCCGCGCCCCGGGGTTCTCGGTTTCCATCATGCCGTCTCCCGCAGCATCGCGCGCAGGCGTTTTTCCAGATGCCCCATGTCGGAGGCCAGCGCCATCATCTGCGCCCGCATCCGCGCCAGTTCCGCCAGCGCCTGCGTCGCCCCGGGGGTGGGCTGCCCTGCGTCGGGCGGGCCGTCCAGCCCCTCGCCCTCGCCGGTCAGCAGCCAGCGGATCGAGACATTGAGCATTCCCGCCAGCATCTGCAACTTGTTGGCGCGCGGGTCCAGCGCGTCATCCTCCCAGCCCTGCACGGTCTTGAGCTTCACGCCCAGACGTCGCGCGAACTCCTCCTGCGTCAGCCCTGCCGCCTCCCGCGCGCCGGCCACGCGGTCGCCGAATGTCGATGTCTCGTTGCTGTACCAATTGTCCGTTGTGGTCATCTCGCCTCTCCTCACTTACGATAACGCTTGATCGCCCATGACGCGCACCCTAAGAGAAGCTGCCGCAAAGTTCAAACCGGGGCCGGCGGCACCCCCTGAGTTGCGGAGCGCCCCCACATGGCTTTTCTGTCCGACAGCCTTGCCCGAGTGAAACCCTCGCCCACCATCGCCGTCACCACCAAGGCGAATGAGTTGAAGGCGGCGGGCAAGGATGTGATCGGCCTCGGCGCCGGGGAGCCCGATTTCGACACGCCCGACCATATCAAGGAAGCCGCCAAGCGCGCGATTGATGCGGGCAAGACCAAATACACCGCCGTCGATGGGCTGCCCGAGCTGAAAAAGGCGATCTGCGCCAAGTTCGAACGGGAAAACGGGCTGCGCTACACGCCCTCGCAGGTTTCCGTCGGCACCGGAGGCAAGCAGATCCTCTACAACGCGCTGGTCGCCACGCTGAACCCCGGCGACGAGGTGCTGATCCCGGCGCCCTATTGGGTCAGCTACCCGGACATGGTGCTGCTGGCAGGCGGCGAGCCGGTGACGGTGGCCGCCGGGATCGAGACGAATTTCAAGCTGTCGCCCGCCGCATTGGAGGCCGCGATCACGCCGAAAACCAAATGGTTCATTTTCAACTCGCCGTCCAACCCCACCGGGGCGGGCTATACGCGCGACGAGTTGAAGGCGCTGACCGATGTGCTGATGCGCCATCCCCATGTCTGGGTGATGTCGGATGACATGTATGAACATCTGGTGTTCGACGATTTCGAATTCTGCACACCCGCACAGGTGGAGCCGGGGCTTTATGACCGCACCCTGACCTGCAATGGCGTTTCGAAGGCCTATGCGATGACCGGCTGGCGGATCGGCTATGCGGCCGGGCCGGAGCCTCTCATCAAGGCGATGGCCAAGATCCAGTCGCAATCGACCTCCAACCCCTCGTCCATCAGCCAATATGCCGCCCTCGAGGCGCTGAACGGCCCGCAAGACTTTCTCGGCCCCTTCCGCGAGGCCTTCCAGCGCCGCCGCAATCTGGTGGTGGAGATGCTGAACGCCTGCGAGGGGCTGACTTGCCCGAAACCCGAAGGCGCGTTTTACGTTTATCCCGATATTTCGGGCTGCATCGGCAAGACCTCGGCAGCGGGTGCGAAAATCACCGATGACGAGGCTTTCGCGACGGCGCTTCTGGAAGAAACCGGCGTTGCGGTGGTGTTCGGTGCGGCCTTCGGGCTTTCGCCGAACTTCCGCGTCAGCTACGCCACCTCGGACGCGGTGCTGCGCGACGCCTGCACCCGCATTCAGAAGTTCTGTGCCAGCCTGACGTGACCCGAGCCGCAGGAGTTGCGCTTGGCAGGCGGATGTCCCTAGAATGACAGGATAACCGGCCCGGGTCAGGGCCGGACGGGGCAACAGGGGCAAGGACCATGTCAGCGGATCTGCCGGATTATTACTTCCGCGTGCGCGAGAACGGCGCGACCGTGTTTCGGGTCGATACCGAAAACCGCCAGCGGCGCATCGAGATGGAGCCGATCGCCACCATCAACATCCGCAATGGCGAGGTGAAACCCCATGGCGACCGCAGCCTGACCCAAGACGATATTGCCGAGATCACGAAATGGATCGAGGCCCGCAGCCATATTCTCGCACTGCGCGAGGTCGATGACATCCTGCGCGCGGTGGATCACCTCAACCTCACCGCGCAATGGGTGCAGTCCCGCGCCACGGACGGGCAACTCGATCAGGTGACCGACAGCCTGCTGCTGGCGATGCACGACCTGCGCACGGTGCTGGTGCGCAAGAAGGCCGAACGGCTCTTGCGGGAGGGTGGCGGGGCAACCTGACCCTCTGCGCAAGGCGCTGCCTATTTCTGCGCCAGAAGCCCAATCTGGCGCAAGTTTCTGCGCAATTCTCCTGAAATCGCGGCCATTCATCCGCGTTTCGCGCTGACCCACCCGAACCTGTCGCGTTTGCGACATGCCCCTTCGCCGCAGGGAGTTGAACGGATGCGGCAAACCGGGTCAAATGCGCCATCCCAAGCACGAGGTCCGACCATGAAAAATGCCGATGTAGCCCGCCGCCGCGATGCCGCAATCTCTCGCGGGGTCGGCATGATGACGCAGATCTATGTGGATCGCGCGCTGAATTCTGAGGTCTGGGATATAGAGGGCAACCGCTATATCGACTTCGCCGCCGGGATTGCCGTGGTCAATACCGGCCATTGCCATCCCCGCGTCATGGCCGCCGTGACCGAACAGATGGGCCGGTTCACCCATACCTGCCATCAGGTCATGCCCTATGAGAATTACATCCGGCTGGCCGAACGGCTGAATGACAAGGTGCCGGGCGATTTCACCAAGAAAACCATCTTTGTCACCACCGGGGCGGAGGCCTGCGAGAATGCGGTCAAGATCGCCCGTATCGCGACAGGCCGCAATGCCGTCATCGCCTTTGGCGGCGGTTTCCATGGCCGGACCTTCATGGGGATGAGCCTGACCGGCAAGGTGGAGCCCTATAAAAAGGGCTTCGGCGCGATGATGCCGGATGTGTTCCACGTCCCCTTCCCGATGGGACCGCATGGCATTTCCACGGCGGATGCGATGAAGGGGCTGGAAAAGCTGTTCAAGGCCGATCTGGACCCGGCCCGGGTTGCCGCGATCATCTTTGAACCGGTGCAGGGCGAAGGCGGCTTCTACCCCGCGCCTGCCGATCTGGTGCGCGGCATCCGCAAGCTTTGTGACGATCATGGCATCGTGATGATCGCGGATGAGGTGCAGACCGGCTTTGCCCGCACCGGCGCGCTGCTCGCGATGGAAGCCTATGGCGTCGCTGCCGACCTGACGACAATGGCCAAGGGGCTGGCGGGCGGCTTGCCACTGGCCGCTGTCACCGGGCGCGCGGATCTGATGGATGCCGCCAATCCTGGCGGTCTCGGTGGCACCTATGCGGGCAACCCCTTGGGCATTGCCGCCGCAAATGCGGTGCTGGACGTGATCGAGGATGAAGATCTCTGTGCGCGGGCCAATGAGCTTGGCTCCCGGCTCAAGCAGAAGCTGGAGGAAATCCGCGCCACCACGCCCGAGATCATCGACATCCGAGGCCCCGGTTTCATGGTGGCGGTGGAATTCGCCAATCCCGACAGCAAGGAGCCCGATGCAGGCTTCACGAACCGCGTGCGGCTGGAGGCGCAGAAACGCGGGCTGATCCTGCTGACCTGCGGGGTTTACGGCAATGTCGTGCGCTTCCTTGCCCCGATCACCATTCCCGACGCGCATTTCGCCGAAGCGATGGAGATCCTGGAGGCTTCGGTCGCTGCCGCACGGCAGGGCTGACGGGGGGCCGCGCGGATCGGTCGAAAGGTCGGGGGATGTTGCTCTATACCACGGTCGGAACCAATGACCTGCCCCGCGCGGTCGCTTTCTATGACGCGATCTTCGATGTGCTGGGCCACGCCCGGCTGCCCGACTGGGCCGATGGCTGGGCCGCCTGGGGCGAGGATTACGATGCCGGGTTCAGCTTCTGCCTCTGTCCCGCCTTCGACGGGCAGGCCGCCACGCCCGGCAATGGCACGATGTTCGCCTTTCGCGCAAAAAGCGCCGCCGAGGTCCGGCAGATCCACGCGGCGGGGTTGGCCCATGGCGGAGAGGACGCAGGCGCCCCCGGAACGCGGGTGGACTACGGCCCGGCGTTCTTCGTGGCCTATCTGCGCGATCCCGATGGCAACAAGCTTGCGGCGGTCTTTCACCGCCATGACCCTGCACTGGAGGGTTGAGGACCGCCCCTTGAGCGCGGTCCGGCGCGTGGGTGACGCGCGCATCCGCCGCAGATCCGGCATAAAGCTGCGCAACGCCGCTGCTGCAAGCCATTCGGCACACCGGCCCGAGGACACAATCGCGCCGCTCTCCCCCTCGGGCTCGGCGGAAATCCACCCGCCCGGGCCCTCCTGCGGCGGGTTCTCGCTCGCCGACTCATTTTGAGGAACTGAAAGTGCCGCTGAACGGTTATGACAGCACCACGCAACAAAGCGAGACAGTTCCATGAAAAAATTCTTCCTGATGCTTCCGATTCTCGGCCTCGGCCTGGCTGCATGTGAAACGCCCGGCCAGAACGCGGCCGTGGGCGCTCTGGGCGGTGCTGCCGTCGGCGCCGCCGTGTCCTCCGGCAGCGACCGCACCCGGGGCGCGCTGATCGGCGCGGCTGCCGGTGTCGCCGCCTCCACCCTGATCGGACCTGCGCCGCAACAGGGCCAGTGCTACTATCGCAACTCGCGGGGCGAGCGGTTCATCGCCGCCTGCTGACAGCGCGTCGCGCAAAAGAAAGGGACAACCGGAGGCGCTCCTCCGGTTGTCCAGCCGACCCAGAGACGGGTCAAAGACCGGCGGTGCGGCTTGGCTCTGCCGCACCGGAAGGCTACAAGATCAGGATCCGCCCCGTCCTGATGGTCCTTGATGCCCCCCTTTCCCCCAACGGAAAACCTGCCCCCGATCGCGGCGCACAGTGCCAGCGCGCCGGGCGGAATCGTGCTGGAGGGCGCGAGCCTGCGCCTTTCGGGGCGCGAAGTTCTGTCAGGGCTGACGCTGCGGCTGACCGAGCCCCGCATCGCGATCCTTGGCCGGAACGGGTCGGGCAAGACCTCGTTCCTGCGGCTGGTCGCAGGGCTTGTTGTGCCGGACAGCGGCACGGTGCGCATCGACGGACGCGACCCCGCCCACGACCGCAAGGCCATGCTGTCGCGCATCGGCATCCTGTTCCAGAACCCCGACCACCAGATCATCTTTCCCACCGTGGCCGAGGAGCTGGCCTTCGGCCTGATCCAGCAGGGCCAGACGCGCGAGGGGGCGGGCGCGCAGGTCCGTGCCCTTCTGACCGCCGAGGGCCGCGCGCATTGGGAAACCGCCCCGGTCACGGCGCTGTCGCAGGGCCAGCGCCAGATGCTCTGCCTCATGGCGGTGCTTGCCATGGAACCGGCAACGATCCTACTGGATGAACCCTTTGCCGGGCTCGACCTGCCCACGCGCGCACGGCTGCGCCGCAAGCTTGCGGCCCTTGCACAACAGACCGTCACCATCACCCATGACCCGGCCGAAATCACCGGCCATGACCGCGCGATCTGGATCGAGGCGGGGCGCATCCATGCCGACGGCCCGGCGGCAGAGGTCGCCGCAGCCTTCACCGAAGCCATGACCCGCGAGGGCGAAGCAGATGCTGACACTCACCTCGACGCATGACACCCCGCTGCACCGCCTGCCCGCCTCGGCCAAGCTCGGGGCGCTGGCACTGGCGACGCTGATCCTGATGGCGCTGCCTTCGGCGGGCGCGGTCTGGGGGGCGGCGGGGCTGGTGGCGGGGCTGCATCTGGGGCTGGGGCGCGGATTCGCGCTGGAGGCGGCGCGCGCGCTGCGCCCGCTCTGGCCGTTTCTCGTGATTCTGGCGCTCTGGCATCTGTGGACGGCAGAGCCTGCGCAGGGCGCGTTGATCGCAGGACGGCTGCTGACGGCGGTGGCGCTGGCCAATCTGGTGACGATGACAACCCGGCTTGACGCGATGATCGCGCTGGTGGAACGGCTCGCCTGGCCCGTTGCGAGGCTCTTGCCCCCCCGTCGGCTGGCGCTCGCCTTTGCGCTGGTCATCCGTTTCACGCCAGTCCTTATGGACAAGGCGACCCGTTTGGGGCAGGCATGGCGCGCGCGCTCGGCCCGCCGCCGGAACCCGCGTCTCGTGCTGCCTCTCATGCTTGCCGCCATCGACGATGCCGAGCAGGTGGCCGAGGCGATCCGGGCCCGGGGCGGGATCTGACACTGGCGGCGGGAGCCTCCGGCGGAGGTATTTGGGCCAGGATGAAATGACACAGCGGAAGGCCGGAATATGGAACGCAATCTGACCCTGATCGCCCTCTTTGCGGCGCTGATCGCGGTTCTGGGCCTTGTGCCGCAGATCACGCTGGCAACCGGCGTGCCGATCACGGCGCAGAGCCTTGGCGTCATGCTCTGCGGCACGGTGCTGGGGGCGCGGCGCGGGGCGCTGGCGGTGCTGTTGTTCGTGGCGCTGGTGGCACTTGGACTGCCGATCCTGTCGGGGGGGCGCGGCGGGCTGGGCGTCTTTGCCTCCCCCACCGCCGGGTTTGTGCTGGGCTTTCCGGTGGCTGCCTTCGTGGCGGGGCTGATCGTTGAAAAATGGCGCGTTTCCATCGGGATCGCGGCCTTTGCCGGGGCGCTGATCGGCGGGGTCGGGGTGCTTTACCTGTTCGGCATCACCGGAATGGCGCTGATGCTGGGCAAGAGCTGGCCTGCCGCGGCCGTGCTGGTCGGGGCCTATGTTCCGGGTGACCTCATCAAGACGGTGCTGGCGGCGGGGCTGACGCAAGGGCTGGCACGCCTGCGCCCTGCGGCGCTGCTGTCGCGACCACAGTGACGGACCGCGCAGGTTGCCGCACAAAGGGGGCGGAACGCGAAAGGCCCCCGCTTTCGCGGAGGCCCTGCGGGACGATCTGGCGCGGTTGACGGGGCTCGAACCCGCGACCCCCGGCGTGACAGGCCGGTACTCTAACCAACTGAGCTACAACCGCGCGGTCTGATCGTGAGCGGTCTGATAGAGAAGCCCCGGGGGGACGTCAAGCGGACAAATCGAAAATCCGTCCCCCCGCGGCAAGCCGGATCCGGGCTTGGCCTGATGCCGTCCCGGGCAGGCAGGATGCGACGGATCTGCGACCCGGGCAGAGCGGGCGCCCTTTGTCTGCCGCTCCTCCTGCCCGGCAATGCCATGGCGGGTGCAAGGCCTGAACCCGCTTGCCCGGCGGTCAGACTTCCGCTGCGCAGCGTTGAGGGGCGGAAACACCGTGGGCAAACTGGCCAGCATGATCGAGGTCAGTGTTGGATCGCTGATCTGTCCCGATCCAGAGCTGGTCGATACGATTTCCAGACCGGCACCTTCCGAGCGGGTCAGGGCAAACCCGGTGCTGATGAGGCAGTTGCAGGCTGGTTTCCCGCCCCTGAGCGAAGCCGGGCCTCGGGGCCGGAACGCTTGAGAGAGATATTCTCCTCAATGCCCTGGCACGCTCTGAGAGTGGCGAAAGACCGCGATTGCTGGAACGCTCTCCATAACAGCCGCGCGGCTTGGCAGGGCAAGGGCGTTCGGCAGTTTTTCCGGCCATCGCCGGGCGGGTGCCGAACCCCGGCCAGATCCGCATGTCACCTTCCGGGCTTTGCGTCCGACGATGCACTCCCGCTTGCCCCCCTGACGAGCCTGGCTCTCCTTTGCCCCGAGGCCGGTCGTGCGGTTCCCGCAGCACGGCCGAAAAGTCAACCGACATGCCCCTTTGGCTTCAGCAGCCTCGAACCCGCCGGTGCCGTCCTTGCGTCCCGCGCGGTTGCCCCAAGGCCAAGGGTCCGCCCCTGTGGCCCGACGATCTTGCCCCCTCGCCTGTTCCGGGCCTCGGCAGTATAAGTGATCGTCCCGCCCTTGCGCGGGAAAACAACGTGGCCATGCAATCCCTGACGCGGGCGAAAATCGCCTTGCCATGCCGGGTCGGGCCATCCGAGACAGTCAGGAACGGAAGAAATCGGGAAAAGATCCGCAATGCCAGAAAGCACCCAAGCGGTTGAAGCAGAAAGAAAGTCCAGGGACGGCAAGGCCCATCGGCTGAGTGTCGCGCCGATGATGGACTGGACCGACCGCCATTGCCGAGTCTTTCACCGCGCCATGACGCGCCGCGCGATGCTCTATACCGAAATGGTGACAGCCCCTGCCGTGATCCACGGCGCCCGCGCAAGGTTGCTGGACTTCCACGCGGTCGAACAGCCGGTCGCGCTGCAACTCGGCGGGTCGGACCCGCGCGAACTGGCCGAGGCAACGAAGATTGCCGCTGCATGGGGCTATGACGAGATCAACCTCAATGTCGGCTGCCCGTCGGACCGGGTGCAGTCGGGCTGTTTCGGCGCGGTGCTGATGGAACGGCCCGGGCTGGTGGCCGACTGTGTGGCCGCGATGATGGGCGAAAGCCCGGTGCCGGTGACCGTGAAATGCCGCATCGGCGTCGATGACCAGACGCCGGAGGAGGTGCTGCCCGATTTCATCGACCGGGTGAGCCGCGCGGGTGTTTCCCATTTCATCATCCATGCGCGCAAAGCCTGGCTCAAGGGTCTCAGCCCCAAGGAGAACCGCGAGATACCGCCGCTGGACTATCCGCTTGTCCTGCGGATGAAGCGGGAGTTTCCCGACCTCACGATCTGCCTCAACGGCGGGGTGACGACGCTTGCGCAGGCAGAGGCGCTGCTGGCCGGGGGCGTTGACGGGGTGATGGTGGGGCGCGCGGCCTATCACGAACCGGCTGCCGTGCTGATCGGGGCCGACCGGCTCTGGGGAGAGGATTTTGCCCCGGATCCGATGGCGGTGGTGCAGACGATGCGTCCCCATATCGCGGACCATCTGGCGGCGGGCGGGCGGCTGCATCAGGTCACGCGCCACATGCTTGGCCTGTTCCACGGCAAACCGGGCGCGCGCGGCTGGCGGCGGGTGCTGTCGGAACGCGCCTCGCGCGACGGGGCGGGGCTGGACGTGCTGGATCTGGCGCTGGAACAGGTCACTGCGGCGGCCTAGCACGGTTGCCTCCCGCGTCCCTCTGGCCCTTTCCCATCGCGCGGTCTATGGCTTGGCGGAATATCGTCAGGGAGACTGCGATGCCGGATCTGCCAACACTCCTGCCAATGGTGGCCCTGCTTCTGGTGATCGGGGCCTTTGCCGGGGTCATTGCGGGGCTTCTGGGGGTGGGCGGCGGCATCGTTCTGGTGCCTGCCTTCTTCTACATGTTCGGCCATCTGGGCTATGGCTCGGCGCAGCTGATGCAGGTCTGCCTTGCCACATCGCTGGCCACCATCGTCGTGACCTCGGCGCGCTCGGTGATGTCGCATCACAAGCGCGGTGCGGTGGATTGGGAGGTGCTGCGCGGCTGGTGGCCCTATATCGCCTTCGGGGCGGCCTTGGGGATGCTGACGGCGGCGCAGTTGCGGTCGATCACCCTGCAGGCGATCTTTGGCGTTCTGGCACTGATCGCGGGCCTCTACATGGCCTTCGGGCGGTCACATTGGCGGCTCGGCTCCGAAATGCCGAAGGGCGCAAGGCGGGCGGGCATCGGCGGGGCGGTCGGGTTCTTTTCGGTGCTGATGGGCATTGGCGGCGGGTCGTTCGGCGTGCCGGTGATGAGCCTTTACAACATGGCGATCCACCGGGCCGTGGCGACGGCGGCGGGCTTCGGGCTCATCATCGCGGTGCCTTCGGTCATTGGATTCCTGCTCCTGAAAATCGACGCGCCCCCCCCCTATTCCATCGGCGCAGTGAACCTGCCCGCCTTCGGCATCGTCATCGCGATGACGCTGTTGACCGCGCCCCTTGGCGTGCGGCTTGCGCATTGGATGGACCCGGCCCCGCTGAAACGCGCCTTTGCCGTGTTCATCACGCTGGTCGCGCTCAACATGCTGCGCAAGGTGGCGGGGTTCTGACACCCCTGCCCCGTCCTCCCGCCCCGACCCTGCGTCCCGGCCCGCACGATTTCACGCTTGCACTTCGCGCCCCATCCGCAAGGATGATCGCTCAAGCATGGAGGCGCAGATGACGGACCGGCAGTTCAACCAACCTCTCGGCGGCAATGACATGCCGCGCTTCGGCGGGCCTGCCACGATGATGCGCCTGCCGACACAGGACACGGCCGAAGGGCTGGACGCCTGTTTCATCGGCATTCCCATGGATATCGGCACCTCCAACCGCCCCGGCACGCGCCTTGGCCCCCGCCAGATCCGCGATGAAAGCCGGATGCTGCGCCCCTACAACATGGCGACCGGCGCCGCCCCTTTTGATCATCTGCAGGTGGCCGACATTGGCGATGTGGCGATCAACACCTTCGATCTGAAGAAATCGGTGGACATCATCACCGAGCATTATCGCGGCGTGCTGGCCCATGGCGCGGTGCCCTTGACGCTGGGGGGCGACCACACGCTGACCTGGCCCATCCTGCGCGCGATCAAGGACCGCCACGGCCCTGTCGCGCTGATCCATGTCGATGCCCATGCCGACATCAATGACACGATGTTCGGCGAAAAGGTCGCCCATGGCTGCCCCTTCCGACGCGCCTGGGAGGATGGCTGTCTGCAAAACGACAAGGTGTTCCAGATCGGGCTGCGCGGCACCGGCTACGGCCCTGACGATTTCGACTGGGGCCGTGACAAAGGCTGGACCGTGGTGCAGGCTGAAGACTGCTGGCACCGCTCGCTCGCCCCCCTGATGGCCGACATCCGCGCAAAGATCGGCGCGGCACCGGTCTATCTGACCTTCGACATCGACAGCCTCGATCCGGCCTTCGCGCCCGGCACCGGCACGGTGGAACCCGGCGGCCTGACGATCTGGCAGGGGCTGGAGATCGTGCGCGGCTGCGCGGGGCTGAACCTTGTCGGCGGCGATCTGGTGGAGGTGTCGCCCCCCTACGACCCCTCGGGCAATACCGCGATGGTGGCGGCAAACCTGCTCTATGAAATGCTCTGCGTCCTGCCCGGTGTCCCGCAGAAACGCCCCTGATGATTTGCCTTCGCCGCCCTGCCGGGCTAGCTTGAACCCCGTTCAGGGCAAGGCAAGGGCAGGACATGGCCGAAAAGATCAGCAAGACCGACAAGCGGCGCGAGGAGTTGCGCCTGCGCCTGATCGAGATTGCCGAGGCGCGAATCGCGGGCGAGGGCCTCGCCTCGGTCAAGGCGCGTGATCTGGCGAAGGAAGCCGATTGCGCGGTCGGCGCCATCTATAACGTGTTCACCGATCTCAACGGCCTTGTCATGGCGGTGAACGGGCGCACCTTCCGCAAGCTCGGGGCCTATGTGTCCGAAACGGTGGCGGCGCGCGACCATGCCCGCGCGCAGGACCAGCTCATCACCATGTCGCTGGCCTATCTGCATTTTGCCGAAAGCAACACGAACCTCTGGCGCGCGCTGTTCGATCTGGAAATGTCCACCGAAATGGACGTGCCGCACTGGTATCTGGCCGAACTCGGCAAGCTTTTCGCCCAGATCTCGGCCCCCATCGCCCGGATCTTTCCCGACTGGTCGCATGAACGGGTCGACCTGATGACCCGCACGCTCTTCTCCTCGGTCCATGGAATCGTGCTTCTGGGCCTGCAACGGCGGATCTCCGGGGTTCCGCTGGACCGGATCGAGGCGATGATCGCCCTCCTGCTTTCGAACGTAGCGTCACAAGCAGAAAATTTCTGAACATCGTTCATTTTATTCTTGAACGATGTTCAGGATTTGCTATGTTCATTTTGTGAACGCGGTTCACAACACGAACCCGAAAGCGACAAACGGAGGACAGCATGTTCGGAACGCTCAGAACCCTCTTTGCCGGCGCCAATGCCCGCGCCGAGGAACAGTTGCGCGATACCTATGCGATCGAACTGATCGACCAGAAGATCCGCGAGGCCGAGGAAGGCCTGCGCGCCGCCAAGGGCACGCTGGCCAGCCTGATCCAGCGCCAGCGCGCCGAGGACCGCCTGCTGGCCACGCTGGAGGCGCGCATCGGTGACATGACCCGCCGCGCCGCCGACGCCCTCGCTTCCGGGCGCGAGGATCTGGCGCTTCAGGCTGCCGAGGCGCTGGCCCAGATGGAAAACGAACGCAATCTGCGGCAGGAAACCGTGCTGCGGCTGGAAACGAAAACCGTGCGCCTGCGCCAGTCGGTCGAGGCAGCCCACCGCCGCATCGTCGATCTGAAACAGGGCGCCGTCACCGCCCGCGCCATCCGCCGCGAACAGGCGCTGATCTCGAAACTGCCGAATGGCGAGGCGAGTGCGATGGAAGAGGCCGAGGCCCTGATCGCCCGCGTCACCAATGCCGACGATCCCTTTGAACGCTCCGACATCCTGCGCGGCATCAACCGGGAATTGTCGCATGACGGACTCGCCGACCGGATGGCCGATGCAGGCTTCGGCCCCGCCACCCGCGTCACCGCCGCCGATGTGCTGTCGCGGCTGAAATCGCAGAACTGATCCAGAAACCGATCCCCACGCGGATCACCCATCAATCTTCTGAAAGGAACCTGACCATGAACGCCCAGAAATCCGATACCTCCGTCATCATGGCCTTCAACGCGCTTGGCGTCGCCGTGGCCTATTTCATGCTCGCCCTCTCGATCTGGCTGGCCCCGGTGGACCTCTCCACCAAGGGCTATTGGGGGCTCGGCATCCTGATGCTGACGCTGGCACTGGTGAATTTCGTCAAATACCGCTTCGACGCCCGTATCGCCGAGGACCGGCTGTCGCGGCTGGAAGAGGCGAAGAACGAAAAGCTGATGGCCGAATATATCGGCGAAAAAGCCTGATCCCGGGCGGATTGCAGCAGCGGGCGGCCCACCGGGCCGCCCGTTCCGGTTCGGCGATCCCCGGACCGCCACTCCCTGATGCCCTTCCCCCCGCTTTCCCATCTGCCGAATCCCCCACGCCCCTTTTCCCACGCCCCGTCCCATGCCAGACTTGCATCACCGACAGCCCTCCAGCCCCCGGAGCCCCATGCCTGCCTGCCTTCGCCGCCCGGTCCTCCTCCTTTGTGCGCTTCTGCTGGTCGCGGCTTCCGGCGCGGGTGCCGTCCAGGCGCAATGCCGGGGCACCAACCTTCTGGAAACGATGCCCGCCCCCGAACGGCAGGCCCTGCTGGAACGCGCCTCCGCCGTGCCCTATCCCGAGGGCAATCTCTGGCGCGCGACGCGGGGGGCGGCGGATCTGGTGCTTGCGGGCACCTTCCATCTGGACGATCCGCGCCATGACGAGGTGATGGCGCGCCTGCTGCCACTGCTCGACCGCGCGCAGGTTCTGCTGGTGGAGGCAGGCCCCGCCGAGGAAAGCGCGCTGCGCGACCGCATGGCGGCGGATCCGGACACGATGATGGGCGCCGATGGCTCGGCCCTGTTCCGCGAATTGCCACCGCTGGAACAGGCCCGCCTTGCCGATGCGCTCTTGCAGCGCGGCATCCCCCTGTCGCTGGCCGAACGGCTGCGCCCCTGGTTCCTGTCGATGATGCTGGCCATCCCGCCCTGCGCGTTGCCGGTTGCGGCCCGCAATGCCGGGCTCGACAAACGGCTGATGGCAGCGGCAGAGGCGCGCGGCCTGCCGGTCCGGGCGCTGGAACCTTTCGACACCGCGCTGAAGCTGTTCGATGACCTGTCCGAGGCCGATCAGATCGCCATGATCCGCAACGCCCTGATGTTCGAGGATCGGGCCGCCGACCTCCTGCACACCACGTCAGAGGCCTTCTTCTCTGCCCGGACGCGGCTGATCTGGGAACTCAACCGGCATCTCTCCGACCGACTGCCAGGCGCGGATCCGGCGGCCAACGCGGCCGATTTCGACCGGATGGAAGAGGTTCTGATGAGCCGGCGCAACCGCGCCTGGCTGCCGCTCCTGATCGAGGCGGCCGAATCCGCCCCGGCCTTCGCGGCCTTCGGGGCCTTGCATCTGTCGGGCAAGGAGGGCGTTCTGGCCCTGCTGGAGGCAGAGGGCTTCACGCTGGAACGCCTGCCCGAATAGCCCGCCCTTCCCCTGCCGCGCCCTGCCTTCATCTTGGCCCCAAATACCTCCGCCGGAGGCATGATCTTTCGCAGAAAGGTCATCTCTGCCACGCCCCCCGCCTCCTTGCGTGACAAGCCCCGCCCACGCGCCTATAACCCACGCGACACCGCAGTTTTCCGAGGCAGACCCATGACCACGCTCGTTTTCGGCCACAAATCCCCCGACACCGATTCCACCGGCTCGCCGATCATCTGGGCCTGGTATCTGACGGAAGTGAAAGGCACGCCCTCAAGGCCCATGCTGCTGGGCACCCCCAATACCGAAGCCGCCTTCATGCTGCGCCACTGGGATCTGCCGAAACCCGACCTGCTGACCGACCTGCCCGCCGACACGCCTGTCGTGATCGTCGACACCAACAACCCCGCCGAACTGCCCGCCACGATCAACGAGGCGCGCATCGACGGCATCATCGACCATCACATGCTGGTCGGCGGGCTGAAAACCCGCGCACCCATCGACATCACCATCCGCCCGCTGGCCTGCACCGCCACAATCCTGCATGACCTGATCGGCGCCGACCTCGCCCGCGCCCCGCGCGGCATCAAGGGCGCGATGCTGTCCTGCATCCTGTCCGACACGCTGGAATTCCGCTCCCCCACCACCACGCCGCATGACCGGGCCGTGGCCGAAAGCCTTGCCGCCGATCTCGGCGTCGAAATCCCGGCACTGGCGGCGGCGCTGTTCGAGGCGAAATCCGACGTTTCCGCCTTTTCCGATGCCGAACTCCTGCGCATGGACAGCAAGGAATACAGCGTGGCGGGCAAGGACTTGCGCGTCTCGGTGCTGGAAACCACGGCGCCGAAGGTTGTTCTGGACCGCAAGGACAGCCTGA
Organism: Pseudorhodobacter sp.; assembly: GCA_046295215.1. GTDB lineage: Bacteria > Pseudomonadota > Alphaproteobacteria > Rhodobacterales > Rhodobacteraceae > Szabonella. The sequence goes on from JBKBNP010000021.1 coordinate 56,649, forward strand.
TGCGGTCCATGGAGGCGGTCGCCGCCGAGGATGGCGCGGATCAGGTGCTGCTCTTTGTCGTGGACATCCTGCGCGAGGAGGCCACGCTTCTGGTCCCGAACGATCTGGTCAGGGCGATGGCAGAAGCCTCCTTCGGCGTGAGCGTAACCGCGGATACGGTCGTTCTGCCCGGTGTGATGAGCCGGAAAAAGCAGATCCTCCCCGCGCTCAAGCTCTGATCCGAACACGCGGGGACCGGCCCGGCCCCCGCGCCCCCCTGCCCCCGGAGCCCCCATGACCCAGATCATCCGCCGCCTGTCCGACACGGGCACCCGCTACCGCGCGCTCTTCTGCGATCTCTGGGGCTGTGTCCATAATGGCAAGACCGCCTTTCCCGAGGCGGTCAGCGCCTTGCAGGAGTTCCGTGCGGCCGGGGGCAAGGTGATCCTCGTCACCAATGCGCCGCGCCCGAAAACCTCTGTCCTCCGGCAACTTGACACCCTGGGTGTGCCGGTCGACGCCTGGGACGACGTCGCGACCTCGGGCGATGCGGCGCAATATGCGCTGCTGACGGGGACGGTCGGCCGTCGCGTCCACCATATCGGCCCCTCGCCCAAGGATGACGCCTTCTTCACCGATTTTGCCGAGGATCTGGAACCCGTCCGCGCCGCAAACCCGCCCATCGACCGGGTGGACCTCGATCAGGCCGAAGGCATCGTCTGCACCGGCCCGAATGATGAGTTCAAGGAAAAGCCCGAAGATTACCGCGCGGCCTTTCTCTATGCGAAAACCCGCGGCCTGAAACTGCTCTGTGCCAATCCCGACCTTGTCGTGGATTTCGGCGAAACCCGGATCTATTGCGCCGGAGCACTGGCCCAGTATTACGACCGGATGGGCGGCGAGAGCCTTTATTTCGGCAAGCCCCATCCGCCGATCTATGACCTTGCCCGGCGTCGCCTCGCCGCACACGACGGCGGGATCTCCGATGCGGATATCCTCTGTGTCGGCGACGGGATCGGCACGGACATCGCGGGCGGCGAACAGGAAGGGCTCGATACGCTCTTTCTGACCGAGGGGCTTCAGGCCGGGGAGTTCGGCCCCCCCGAACAACTCGACCCCGCCCGGCTGGAGGCGTTTCTGGCCGCACAGGGGCGCAATCCGACGCTGACCATGGGCTTTCTGCGCTAGATGCCCTAGTAATATTGTTGCGCACGACCCGCTACCAGAGAAAATAAATTGCGCATCCGATTGCGCTGCGCCGCAGCATTTGCTAGAAGCATCCGCACAGCCAACGGGGATTCGGCACCATGCTCGACAATCAGCCACGCGGAACGATCTGCATCGAGGATATCGAGATCGGCATGACCCGGTATCTGCGGAAAACCGTCACCGACCGCGACATCGAACTCTTTGCCGAGGTTTCCACCGACCGCAACCCGGTGCATCTGGATGACGATTACGCGCAGGACACGATTTTTCAGGGTCGCATCGCGCATGGGATGCTGACGGCGGGGCTGATTTCGGCGGTGATCGGCGAACAGCTTCCGGGGCATGGCGCGGTCTATCTGGGGCAAAGCCTGAAATTCATGGCCCCCGTCCGCCCCGGCGATACCGTTCATGCCGAGGTCAGGGTGATCGCCGTTGATCATTCCCGCCGTCGGGTGACCCTTGAAACCCATTGCGCCGTGGGCGATACGGTTGTGCTGAAGGGTGAGGCGCTGGTTCTGGCGCCCTCGCGCAAGTTCGACTGACGCAAGGCGCGGGCCCCCTGCCCGCAGGGGCAAGATGCGCATCTATCACGACTGGCAGGGCATTGCAGACAGCGACCGGGGCGCCTCGGTCGCCATGGGCAATTTTGACGGCGTGCATCTGGGCCATCAGCATGTGATCGGCCTTGCCGCCCACCATGGCCCGCTGGGCATCGTCACCTTCGAGCCGCATCCGCGCAGCCATTTCGCCCCCGACGCCCCCCCCTTCCGGCTGATGAATTCCGAGGCGCGGGCGAACCGGCTGGCCAAGCTGGAGGTCAAGGTTCTGTTCGAACTGCCCTTCGACGCCCGGCTTTCCGGGCTCGGCCCCGACGCTTTCGTGGCGGATGTTCTGGCGGCGGGGCTCGGCGTGTCCCATGTCACCGTCGGCGCGGATTTCTGTTTCGGCAAGGGGCGCCGGGGCACGGCGGCGGATCTTGCCCGGCTCTGCGCGGATCACGGCATCGCGGTGACGCTGGCCGATCTGATCCAGACCGACGGGATGGATGTCTCCTCCACGCAGATCCGGCGGGCGCTGTCGGAGGGCGACACCGTGCGCGCGCGCGACATGCTGGGCCATTGGCACCGGATCGAGGGCGAGGTAATCCATGGCGCGAAACGGGGTCGCGATCTGGGCTATCCGACCGCGAACATGGCGGTGGACAACCTGCATCTGCCGAAACCGGGGATCTATGCAGTGATCGTCGATGTGCTGACCGGCCCGCAGCAGGGTCGCCATCACGGGGCTGCCAATCTGGGCGTGCGCCCGATGTTCGGGGAAAACCCGCCCAATCTGGAAACCTTCCTCTTTGATTTCGCGGGCGATCTTTATGGCCAGCACCTGTCGGTCGCCTTTGTCGCCCATCTGCGCAGCGAGGCGAAGTTCGACGGCCTGCCCGCGCTGATTGCGCAGATGGACGCCGATTGCGCCCGGGCCCGCACCATTCTGGCGGCGCTCTGATGCCCCGCCGCCCCGGGCTCATAGCCGAACCGGCCAAGCTGCGCGCGCGGTTCTGGGAAACCGTGCCCTTGAAAAAGATGTCCGGCGCGGAATGGGAGGCGCTTTGCGACGGCTGCGGCAAATGCTGCCTCAACAAGATCGAGTATGAGGATACCGGCGAGGTCGATTTCACCCGAGTCGCCTGCCGCCTGCTGGACGGCGACACCTGCCGCTGCACGCAATATCCCATCCGCCACCAGTTCGTGCCCGATTGCGTGACCCTGACCCCGAAGAAACTGGCCGAGGTTGCCTATTGGCTGCCGCAGACCTGCGCCTACCGGCTGCTGCATGAGGGCAAGCCGCTGGAGGACTGGCATCCCCTGATCTCGGGCGATCCGGAATCGGTCCATCGCGCGGGCGCATCGGTGCGGGGCTGGACCGTGCCGGAATATGAAGTGTCCGAAGAGGACTGGGAAGATTACGTCATTCAGGAGATGCCCTGATGTTCTTTGCCTCCGACAATGGCGCGACGGTCGCCCCCGAGGTCATGGCCGCGATGATGGCCGCCAATGCCGCGCCCTCGCTCTCCTATGGCAATGACGCGGGCACCGCCCGGCTGACAGCGCTGATCCGCGAGGTTTTCGACGCACCGGAGGCCGAGGTTTTCCTGCTCACCACCGGCACGGCGGCCAATTCGCTGGCGCTGGCCACTCTCAGCCCGCCATGGTCCACGATCTTCTGCCATCGCCACGCGCATATCGCCGAGGATGAATGCAATGCGCCGGAGTTCTTCACCGGCGGCGCGAAGCTGACGCTGATCGACGGCGAACACGGTCGCATCGCCCCGCAAACCCTTGCGGCAGCGATCGAAGGCGCAGGCGGATCGGTCCATGGCGCGCAGCGCGGCGCGGTGGGCCTGACCAATGTGACGGAGGCCGGAACTGTCTATTCCCCTGCAGATCTTGCCGCCCTTGCCGCCGTGGCGCGCGGCCATGGCCTGCCGGTGCATCTCGATGGCGCGCGCTTTGCCAATGCGCTGGCGGCAACGGGGGCCAGCCCGGCCGAAATGACATGGGAGGCCGGCATCGACGTTTTGTCACTCGGCGGCACCAAGAACGGGCTGATGGCGGCCGAGGCGGTGGTGTTCTTTGACCCTGCAAAGGCCTGGGAATTCCAGTTGCGGCGCAAGCGGGGCGGGCATCTGGGATCAAAACTGCGCTATGTGGCGGCGCAGTTCGAGGCGTGGTTTGCCGATGATCTCTGGCTGCGGCTGGCGGCGAGGGCCAATGCCAAGGCCGCGCGACTGGCCGCAGGACTAACCGATCAGGGCGCGGCGATCCTGCACCCGGTGGAGGCGAACATGATCTTTGCCCGCCTGCCCGCCAGCGCGCATCGCCGCGCGGCAGAGGCAGGCGCGGTCTATTACCGGATGGATGACAGGCTCTGCCGCCTTGTGACCGGATGGGACACGCCGGAGGCCGACATTGATGCGCTGCTGGCAGCCTTCCTCGGCAGGTCCGCTCCTCCGTCCTGACCGACAAAAGCCCTCAGGCTTGAAGAGGCGACGCGGCAAACTCCTGCACCAGCCCCGCACAGTCACCGGCATGGGTGATCGGCAGCATATGCCCCGCGCCTGCAACCGTCGCGCGGGACACCTGCGGCAGGCGGCGGGCAAGCTCGTCATGGATCGCCCCGATGATCGGTGGCGACAGCGCGCCTTGGACCAGCAGCACCGGCAGGCCAAGCGATTCCAGCCGACCGTGATCCAGCAGGCTCGCATTGTCATCGACCAGCACCGCATTCTGCGCCTCGATCAGATGGATCCGGTCCGCGATATAGGATTGCTGGCTTTCGGCCAGACTGTCGAAAGGCTGGCCCGCGCCCCAGATCGCCTGAAAGGCCGCCGCCGCCGCTCTGCGGTCCCCCGCACGCAGCGCCGCGCCAAATGCCGCGTGATTGCGCAGATGGTCCGGGAAGGCAGGCCCGCCCGCCGCCCGCGCCGCCGAAAACAGCACCGGCTCGAACAGCACCAGACGCTCCACCAGATCGGGCGCTTCCAGCGCGATCCGCAGCGCCACCGTCGCGCCGAAACTGTGGCCGATCACCGGAACAGGCCTGCCCAAACCGCGCAGGATCTCAAGCGCGCCGCGCGTGGCCGCATCATGCAGATCGCCTGTCCCGCCCCAGACCGCCGCACGGCCATGGCCCGGAAGGTCGGGGGCCGTCACCTGCCATCCCGGCAACGCCTCCGCAAGCGCGGCAAAGGCCCCGCCATGCGCCAGCGAACAATGCAGCGCCAGCGCCGGACGACCCGCGCCAAAAACCCGCAGCGGCAGGTTCACAGTTTGCCAGCCAGATGCAGGTCCAGATCGTCCAGCCGGTCCTGCCCCCAGAACCTCTCTTCCCCCACAATGAAGAAGGGCGCACCAAAGACCCCGCGCGCAACCGCCGCCTCCAGATTGGCGGCATAGGTTTCCGCCCCCATCAACAGCCCCCGGTCGGCAATGCCGGGATCGAACCCCGCCGCCGACAGGCAGTCGCGGATCACGTCCTCCTCGGCAATATCGCGGTCCTCGGCCCAGGCTGCGCGTCCGAATCCGTGCAACAGCGCCGCCAGATCGCCCTCGCCCCCCTTGTCCACCGCCGCCTGCGCCCCGATCAGCGCATAGGAGGCGGGCGCCGGGTTCGTGGGCCACTTCGCGGGCGACGGGTTCAGCACCAACCCGGCCTTTGTCGACTGGCGCCGCAACTCCTGCAACCGGTAGGCCTTGCGGCTGTCATGCCGGTCCTTCAGCGCCACCCCGCCCGTCCGTGCAAAGAGCGCATTGGCGTCGAGCGGATGATAGCGGATCTCCGCCCCATGCGCCGCCGCAATCGCGGCCGGGCGGGTGCCCGCCAGATAGACATAGGGAGAAAGCACCGTGAAATAGTAATCAATCCGCGTCATTCGTCTGCATCCCCCAAGCCATCGGTTTGCAAGACCCTACCCCGGTGATAAGCGGTGTCAACGCAAGCTTGTCCGTTGCGAATCCCTGCTCCGAGGTCTGCCATGCCCGCCATCACCGAACCGAAACTGATTTCCGGCAATGCCAACATGACACTGGCCCGCGCCATCGCCCGGCGCATGTCCATGCATCGCGGCATGTCCGTGGGTCTGGTCGATGCAAGGGTCGAACGCTTCAACGATCAGGAGATCTTCGTCGAGGTCTACGAGAATGTGCGTGGCGAGGACATGTATGTGATCCAGCCGACCTCGAACCCCGCGAATGACAACCTGATGGAACTGCTCATCATCGCGGATGCGCTGCGCCGGTCCTCCGCCGACCGCATCACCGCCGTGATCCCCTATTTCGGCTATGCCCGCCAGGACCGCCGTGCCAAGGCCCGCACGCCGATCTCGGCGAAACTGGTGGCGAACCTGATTACCGAGGCCGGATTCGACCGCGTTCTGACGCTCGACCTGCACGCCGCCCAGATCCAGGGCTTCTTCGACATTCCGGTGGACAACCTCTATTCCGCCCCGATCTTTGCGCTGGACATCGAACATACGTTCAAGGGACGCATCCAGGATCTCATGGTGGTCTCCCCCGATGTCGGTGGCGTCGGCCGCGCGCGCGAAATCGCCAAGCGCATCGGCGCCCCGCTCGCCATCGTGGACAAGCGCCGCGAAAAGGCGGGCGAAGTCGCGGAAATGACCGTGATCGGCAATGTCTCCGGCAAAGTCTGCATCATCGTGGACGACATCTGCGACACCGCAGGCACGCTGTGCAAGGCCGCCGAAGTGCTGGTCGAGAACGGCGCGACCGAGGTCCACAGCTATATCACCCATGGCGTGCTGTCCGGCCCGGCGGTCGAACGGGTCGCAAACTCGGTGATGAAATCGCTCGTCATCACCGACAGTATCGAACCTTCCGAAAAGGTGCGCGCCGCATCGAATATCCGCATCGTCCCCACCGCGCCGATCTTCGCGCAGGCGATCCTCAACATCTGGAACGGCACCAGTGTGTCGTCGCTCTTCGAGACCGAGACCCTGACCCCGATCTATGAGGGCATGTATAGCCGCACCTGAGCGCCCCTGTTTCACCTTGCAGAAATACCTGCGGGGGAGGGTCCGGGAGGGGGCGGCGAGCCCCCTCCCGGCGGTGTCAGTAAAGCTCCCAGTCATCCTCGTCGCGCTGGGGGCCGATCGCCATCCAGTCGGCCCTGACCCGCGCCACGCGCGTATCCCCCCATGTGCGAAACACCAGATGGAACCCCTCCCGCGTGATCGCCTCGGCCGATATGTCGGCCCTGCTGTTCGTGCCATTGTCCATGTCCCACATCGAGATGGAGACATGGACAGCCGGGGCTTCGGAAAACGGCTCGCGGAAGCTGACGATATGGCGCGACTCGCGCGATCCCTGACCGGTCCACATCACGCCATCGTCGACAAAGTCCGAAAACAGCACGCGGCTGCCCTGTTCGATCCCGAAACCGTTCGTCCTGAATCGTCGCATGGATTCCGTTCCGTTTGCTGCGGCCTTCGCCCGACTCTGGTTACGGCTCTGACGCAGAAAGGTGGCATTTCTGCGCCCAACGCAAGTCCGCAAAACAGAAAAGGCCCCGTTGCCGGGGCCTTTTCTGAGCTGTTCTTTGCTGATCTGTAGCCGGTTCAGCCGTTGATGACGGACCGCAGCGCAATCAGATCCTGCACGAATTTCTCCATGGCGTCGCGATCCCCGGCACCGGCAGCGGCGGCCTGTTCGCGGGCTTCGGCGACCAGGCCGTCGATGATGGCAGCACTCGCCTCCTCCACGGGAACCGCACGCTCGGCCAGAACCGAAACGCCCGAGGCTGTGATCTCGGCAAATCCGCCTGTCACCGCATAGGAGCGGGTCACATCGGCGGCCACGGCCTTGAGGATACCGGGGCGCAGCGTGGTGATGACGGGCGCATGGCCCTCCATCGCCGTCAGGTCGCCGTCGGCCCCCGGGATCTGCACCTCGACCGCCTGAAGCGACGCAAGGCGGCGCTCCGGGCTCACGAGGTCGAATTGCAGCACTCCAGCCATGTTGCCCCCTTATGCCGCTGCCGCAGCGAGCCGCTGGGCCTTGGCGATCACGTCATCGATGTCGCCGACCATGTAGAAGGCGGCTTCCGGCAGATGGTCATACTCGCCCGCAACCACGGCCTTGAAGGATGCGATGGTCTTTTCCAGCGGAACCTGCACGCCGTCCGACCCGGTGAACACCTTGGCCACGTCGAAAGGCTGGCTCAGGAAGCGTTCCAGTTTGCGCGCGCGGGTCACGGTCAGCTTGTCGTCCTCGCTGAGTTCGTCCATGCCCAGAATGGCGATGATGTCCTGCAGCGACTTGTAGCGTTGCAGCACCTGCTGCACGTCGGTCGCCACCTTGTAATGCTCTTCCCCGATGATGAGCGGATCGAGCAGGCGCGAGGTCGACCCCAGCGGGTCCACCGCCGGATAGATGCCCTTTTCCGAGATCGCGCGGTCCAGAACGGTCGTTGCGTCAAGGTGCGCGAAGGAGGTGGCGGGCGCGGGGTCGGTCAAGTCATCGGCCGGAACATAAACGGCCTGCACCGAGGTGATTGAGCCGTTCTTGGTCGAGGTGATGCGTTCCTGCATGGCCCCCATGTCGGTCGCCAGCGTCGGCTGATAGCCCACGGCCGACGGGATGCGCCCCAGAAGGGCGGACACTTCCGAACCGGCCTGCGTGAAGCGGAAGATGTTGTCGACGAAGAACAGCACGTCCGACCCGGTGTCATCGCGGAACTGTTCGGCCAGCGTCAGGCCCGACAGCGCAACCCGCATCCGCGCGCCCGGAGGCTCGTTCATCTGCCCGTAGACCAGCGCGATCTTGGATTTGCCCAGATCGTCGGGCACGATCACGCCGGACTCGATCATCTCGTGGTAAAGGTCGTTGCCCTCGCGGGTCCGTTCCCCGACCCCGGCAAACACCGACACGCCCGAGTGGACCTTGGCGATGTTGTTGATGAGTTCCATGATGAGAACCGTCTTGCCCACGCCCGCACCGCCAAAGAGGCCGATCTTGCCACCCTTGGTATAGGGGGCCAGCAGGTCGATCACCTTGATGCCGGTCACGAGGATCTCGGTCGCGGTGGACTGTTCGGCAAAGCTCGGGGCCGCGCCGTGGATGGAGCGCGTGGTCTTGCTCGAAACCGGGCCCTTTTCGTCCACCGGTTCCCCGATGACGTTCAGGATGCGGCCCAGCGTCGCCTCGCCCACCGGCACGGCGATCGGCAGGCCGGTATCGGAAACGGGCTCGCCGCGCACGAGGCCTTCGGTCGCGTCCATGGCGACGGTCCGGACCGTGTTCTCGCCCAGATGCTGCGCCACTTCCAGCACCAGACGCTTGCCGTTGTTGCTCGTTTCCAGCGCGTTCAGAATGGCCGGAAGGTCACCCTCGAACTGCACGTCCACCACAGCGCCGATCACCTGGGTGATCTTGCCGGTTGCTTTCGCTTTAGCCATGTCTTTGTTCTCCGTGCGGGTCAGAGCGCCTCGGCGCCCGAGATGATTTCAATCAGTTCCTTGGTGATCGCGGCCTGGCGGGACCGGTTGTACTGGATCGTCAGCTTGTTAATCATGTCACCCGCATTGCGCGTGGCATTGTCCATGGCCGACATCCGCGCCCCCTGTTCGGAGGCCCCGTTTTCCAGCAGCGCCGTGAACACCTGCGTGGCCACACCGCGCGGCAACAGGTCGGCAAGGATCGCCTCCTCGGAGGGCTCGTAATCATAGAGCGTCGAGGCCCCCGCCGGCGCATCGTCGAAGCGGGGCGGGATCACCTGCTGCGCGGTCGGGATCTGGCTGATGACCGACTGGAAGCGGTTGAAGAACAGGGTCGCCACGTCGAACTCGCCCGCCGCAAAGCGTGCCAGAACATCCTTGGCAACCTGCTGCGCCTGCGCATAGCCGACCCGCTTCACGTCCGACAGGTCGTGATGCCCGATGAAATGTGCCGCGAGATCGCGCTTGAGTTGCTCGCGGCCCTTCTTGCCGACGGTCAGGATCTTGACCGTCTTGCCCTGCCCCAGCAATTCCAGCGCCTTCGCCCGTGCCAGACGCGCGATGGAGGAGTTGAACGCCCCGCAGAGTCCGCGCTCTGCGGTCATCACGACCAGCAGATGCACCTTGTCACTGCCGGTTCCCGCCAGAAGGCGCGGGGCGCCCTCGGCATTGCCCACCGATGCGGACAGCCCGGCCATCACGGAGGTCATCCGCTCGGCATAGGGCCGCGCCGCAACCGCCGCATCCTGGGCGCGGCGCAGTTTTGCCGCCGCGACCATCTGCATGGCCTTCGTGATCTTCCGCGTCGACTTGACGCTTCCGATCCGGTTTTTCAGATCCTTAAGGCTCGGCATCTACCTACCCCCTGCCCCGCCCTCAGGCGAAGTCTTTTGCGAATACGTCAAGTGCGGCCTTGATCTTGTCCTCAAGCTCGCCCTTCACCTTGCGGTCATTATTGGTGATGTCGGCCAGCAGATCGGCATGGTTCGCGCGCAGATGCTTCAGCATCCCGGCCTCGTAGCGGCCCACTTCCTTGACCGGAACCTTGTCGAGATAGCCCTTGGTGCCCGCAAAGATCACGCAGACAATCTCTGCATTGGTCAGCGGCGCATATTGCGGCTGCTTCATCAGTTCGGTCAGGCGCGCGCCGCGGTTCAGGAGTGCCTGCGTCGAGGCGTCGAGATCCGAGCCGAACTGCGCGAAGGCCGCCATCTCGCGGTATTGCGCCAGTTCCAGCTTGACCGGACCGGCAACCGATTTCATCGCATCGGTCTGGGCGGACGACCCCACGCGGCTCACCGACAGACCGGTGTTCACGGCCGGGCGGATGCCCTGGTAGAACAACTCGGTCTCAAGGAAGATCTGGCCATCGGTGATCGAGATCACGTTGGTCGGAATGAAGGCCGACACGTCGCCACCCTGGGTTTCGATGATCGGCAGCGCCGTCAGCGAGCCCGAGCCGTGATCGGCGTTCAGTTTGGCCGACCGTTCCAGCAGGCGGGAATGGAGATAGAACACGTCGCCCGGATAGGCTTCACGCCCCGGCGGACGGCGCAGCAGGAGCGACATCTGACGGTAAGCCACGGCCTGTTTCGACAGATCGTCATAGATTATGAGCGCATGGCGACCGTTGTCACGGAAATATTCGGCAATCGCGGTCGCGGAATAGGGGGCCAGAAACTGCATCGGCGCGGGGTCGGATGCGGTGGCGGCCACGATGATCGTGTAGTCGATGGCGCCGGTTTCTTCGAGCTTCTTCACCAGCTGAGCGACGGTGGACCGTTTCTGCCCGATTGCGACATAGATGCAATAGAGCTTCTTGCTCTCGTCATCGCCAGCCGCCTCGTTATAGGACTTCTGGTTCAGGATGGTGTCGAGCGCGATGGCGGTCTTGCCGGTCTGGCGGTCGCCGATGATAAGCTCGCGCTGGCCACGGCCAACCGGGATCATCGCGTCCACCGACTTGAGGCCGGTGGCCATCGGTTCATGCACCGACTGGCGCGGGATGATGCCGGGGGCCTTGACGTCGGCCACGCGGCGCTCGGTCGCCTTGATCGGGCCCTTGCCGTCGATCGGGTTGCCAAGGCCATCCACGACCCGGCCCAGAAGCGCGTCACCCGCAGGCACGTCCACGATGGACTTGGTGCGCTTGACGACATCGCCTTCCTTGATGGCGCGGTCATCGCCGAAAATCACGATGCCCACGTTGTCCACTTCAAGGTTCAGCGCCATCCCGCGGATACCGCCGGGAAATTCGACCATCTCACCGGCCTGGATATTGTCCAGCCCGTGAACGCGGGCGATCCCGTCGCCGACGCTGAGAACGCGGCCAACCTCGGCCACCTCCGCATCGGTGCCGAAGTTCTTGATCTGCTCCTTGAGGATCGCAGAAATCTCAGCTGCTTGGATACCCATTTATCCGACCTCTTTCATTGCATTCTGGAGGGCCGCGAGCTTTGCCTTGACCGACGTGTCGATCATGGTCGAGCCCAGCTTGACGACAAGACCGCCGATGAGGCTTTCATCGACGGCGGTTTTCAGTTTCACATCCTTGCCGACACGCGCCTTCAGCGTCGCGGCGAGTTCCTTGGCCTGTGCGGGCGAGAGCTTCACGGCAGAGGTGACCTCGGCGGTGACTTCGCCCTTTTCGGCGCTGATGAGGTCGCGCAGCGCGGCAATCATCTGCGGCACCACGAACAGCCGCCGCTTGGAGGCCATCAGCGCCAGCGTGTTAGCGACAAGGGTTGAAAGTCCCATCTTGCCGGCGATTGCGGCAATCGCCTTGCCCTGATCCTCGCGCGAGTAGATCGGCGAGGCGATCAGGTCGCGCAGGTCGGCAGAGCCTGAAAGTGCTGTGTCGAGGGCATCGACATCCCCCTCCAGCGATTTCAGGGCCTTTTCATCCCTCGCCAGTTCGAAAACGGCGGTGGCGTAACGCGCGGCAATGCCAGAGGAAGTCGATGCGGATTCTGACACGTCTACCCTTCCGATGTTGGCTCCGTCCTGCCTGCGCAAGAAACAAGAGCATCCCGAGGCGCATGCTGGCTGCATGCGTCGCAAATTCGCGGTCGATGTAGCAGAGGACCTGCCCCCCCGCAACCACTCAAGTCACATCCGGGTGATCCCGAAAGCCCCTCAAAGCGCCCCGCCTGCCCCGCTTTGCGGCGCCTGCGACCTTTTGAAGCCGCAGCGCAGCAAAATTGCCATCCGGTCGGGCTGCGAAACAGGCGCCCCGTTCGTCAGGGTGAATCACCCCTGCCGGGTCGGCGGGGTCCGCGTGCTGCCGATCGTGGGGGTCGGAATCGCCTGTCCGACGCCTTCCAGCACGCGCAGCGGCCGGGTGACTGCCGCCCCGAGGCCGCCGCGCCTTGGCGCATAGACCTGTTTCGACACCTCGACCATCAGCGCGCCCCCGGCCAGCCAGGGCGCGAAGCGGCGGCCGTTCTTTTCCCAGAAATCCGACGTGCGCAGCCAGAACTGTCGCGCGGAGGGCGGGGCGAACAGCGCGGCCATGCTGCGCTCGGGGTTGAAGTCGTGCCGCTTCAGCTGAGCCTCCAGTTGCCCCAGCGTGTAGGGGCGCCCATAGCCGAAGGGCGTCCCTTCCCGCCGCGCCCAGAGCCCGGACCGCGAGGGCACGATGAACAGCGCCCGCCCCCCCGGACCCAGCACCCGGAAGGCTTCGTCCAGCAGCGCCGAGGGCTGTTCGCAGGTTTCGAACCCGTGCAGCAGCACCAGCCTGTCCACCATGCCCGTGGCCAGCGGCCATTGCGTTTCCTCGCACAGGACCGAGACATTGGGCATGCCCGCAGGCCAGGGCATCACCCCCTGTTGCGCGGGCATCAGGGCGATCACCCGCCGCGCATCGGCCAGAAAGGGCCGCAGCAGGGGCGCGGCAAAGCCAAATCCCGCCACCGTCTGCCCCTTCACATCCGGCCAGAGGTCGACCAGCCGGTCGCGGATCGCACGCTGGGCGATACGGCCCAGTTTGGTCCGATAGTAGAAGTTGCGCAGGTCCAGCACGTCCAGATGCATTGCGGCAGGGCCTTATCCGGGCAAGAGTGGTCCCCAGAATACCGAAAGACGGAGGAAAGACCATGCCGCTCGATCTCGTGACGGTTCCCTGCCTCAAGGACAATTACGCCTTCCTGATCCATGATCGTGAAACGGGTGCCACCGCAGTCGTCGATGTGCCAGAGGCCGGACCCATCCTTTCGGCCCTCGCCGAGCGCGGCTGGACGCTGACCGATGTGCTGCTGACCCATCACCACTGGGACCATGTCGACGGGCTGCCCGACCTGCTGAAGGGGCTGGACGCCGAGGTGACGGTCTGGGGGGCCGAGGCCGATGCCCACCGCCTGCCGCCGCTGGACCGGGCCGTGGCCGAAGGCCAGACCCACATGTTCGGATCGCAGAAGGTGCGGGTGATGGATGTTTCGGGCCATACGGTCGGCCACATTGCCTTTCACTTCCCCGGGGCGGCCCTTCTCTTCAGCGGCGACAGCCTGATGGCCATGGGCTGCGGGCGGATCTTCGAGGGGACGCCCGCGCAGATGTGGCGCAGCCTCCAGAAGATCGCCGCCCTGCCGGATGAAACGCTGATCTGTTCGGGACATGAATACACCACAAGCAACATGCGCTTCGCAATCTCTCTTGAACCCGGCAACGAGGCGCTTATCTTGCGTCAGGAAGACATTGATCGGGCGCGGGCGGCGGATGAGCCCACCGTGCCCTCCACCCTGGCGCTGGAACGGCAAACCAACCCCTTTCTGCGCGCCGCAGACCCCGTCCTGAAATCCGCCGTCGGGATGCCCGATGCGGCACCGGATCAGGTTTTTGCCGAAATCCGTGGCCGCAAGGACCGTTTCTGATGCCGTTCTGCCGCCCCGCGCGCCAGTTCGATCACATTTTCGGACAATGCCGCAAGAAAGGCGGAATCTTCCGAGAAAACACTTGAAGCCGGACGGAGAAAACCGAACTTTAATCTCATGAGGCCATGGTCGTCGGGCGGACCCCGCCCGCCGCACCAGCAGGAACAGGAGCACCAGAACGTGCCATCTTTCTCCACAACACTCGAGCAGGCCATCCACGGCGCCCTGGCGCTTGCCAATGCCCGCCGCCACGAGCTTGCAACGCTGGAGCATCTGCTGCTGGCGCTGATCGACGAACCCGACGCCTCGCGCGTCATGAAGGCCTGTTCGGTGGATCTGGACGACCTGCGCAAGACGCTGATGGACTTCGTCGATGACGACCTTTCCACCCTCGTCACCGATGTCGAAGGGTCCGAGGCCGTGCCGACCGCCGCCTTCCAGCGCGTGATCCAGCGTGCGGCGATCCATGTGCAATCCTCGGGCCGCACCGAAGTGACCGGCGCCAATGTGCTGGTCGCGATCTTTGCCGAGCGGGAAAGCAACGCCGCCTATTTCCTGCAGGAGCAGGACATGACCCGCTATGACGCGGTCAACTTCATCGCGCATGGCGTGGCGAAAGACCCGGCCTTCGGCGAAAACCGCCCGGTGACCGGGGCCGAGGAGCAGCACGAGACGCCCAAGGCCGAGGCAGGCGAGGCCAAGGAATCGGCGCTGTCCAAATACTGCGTCGATCTCAACGTCAAATCCCGCAAGGGCGAGGTCGATCCGCTGATCGGACGCGAGGCGGAAGTGGAGCGCGCCATCCAGGTGCTGTGCCGCCGGCGCAAGAACAACCCGCTGCTGGTGGGCGATCCCGGCGTGGGCAAGACCGCGATTGCCGAAGGTCTCGCCTGGAAGATCGTCAACAAGGAGGTGCCGGAGGTTCTGGCCCATACCACGATCTACAGCCTCGACATGGGCGCGCTGCTCGCAGGCACCCGCTATCGCGGCGATTTCGAGGAGCGGCTGAAACAGGTCGTCAAGGAAATGGAGGACCACCCCGACGCGATCCTCTTCATCGACGAGATTCACACCGTGATCGGGGCGGGGGCCACCTCGGGCGGCGCGATGGATGCCTCCAACCTGCTGAAGCCCGCGCTTCAGGGCGGCAAGCTGCGCACCATGGGCTCCACCACCTACAAGGAGTTCCGCCAGCATTTCGAAAAGGACCGCGCGCTGGCGCGCCGGTTCCAGAAGATCGACGTCAACGAGCCGTCGGTGCCCGATGCCATCAAGATCCTGATGGGGTTGAAGCCGCATTTCGAGGCGCATCACGACCTGCGCTACACCAATGACGCGATCAAATCGGCGGTGGAACTGGCGGCGCGCTACATCAACGACCGCAAGCTGCCCGATTCTGCCATCGACGTGATCGACGAGGCGGGCGCGGCGCAGCATCTGGTCAGCGAGTCGAAGCGGCGCAAGACCATCGGTACCAAGGAAATCGAAGGCGTCGTTGCCAAGATCGCCCGCATCCCGCCGAAAAACGTGTCCAAGGACGATGCCGAGACGCTGCGCGATCTGGAAAAATCGCTCAAGCGGGTGGTGTTCGGTCAGGACAATGCCGTGGATGCACTCTGCTCGGCCATCAAGCTGGCGCGTGCAGGCCTGCGCGAACCGGAAAAGCCCATCGGCAACTACCTCTTCGCAGGGCCGACCGGTGTGGGCAAGACCGAGGTGGCCAAGCAACTGGCCTCTAGCCTCGGGGTGGAACTGCTGCGTTTCGACATGTCGGAATACATGGAGAAACACGCGGTTTCGCGGCTGATCGGCGCGCCTCCGGGCTATGTCGGTTTCGATCAGGGTGGCATGCTGACGGATGGTGTGGACCAGCATCCCCATTGCGTGCTGCTGCTGGACGAGATCGAAAAGGCGCATCCGGATGTCTACAACATCCTGTTGCAGGTCATGGATCACGGCAAACTGACCGACCACAATGGCCGGTCAGTCGATTTCCGAAATGTGATCCTCATCATGACGTCCAACGCCGGGG
Organism: Pseudorhodobacter sp.; assembly: GCA_046295215.1. Lineage (GTDB taxonomy): Bacteria > Pseudomonadota > Alphaproteobacteria > Rhodobacterales > Rhodobacteraceae > Szabonella. The sequence goes on from JBKBNP010000021.1 coordinate 72,745, forward strand.
CCGCAGACATGGCCAAGGCCGCCTTCGGCTTCGGCCGCGAGCGGCGCACGGGCGAGGATACGGCGGCGATCGAACGCACCTTCACGCCGGAATTCCGCAACCGTCTGGATGCCGTCATTTCCTTCGCACCGCTGGCGCGGGAAACCATCAATCAGGTGGTGGAAAAGTTCGTGTTGCAGCTGGAGGCGCAGTTGATGGACCGGAATGTCCATATCGAGCTGACGCCCGAAGCCGCCGCATGGCTGGGCGAGAAGGGCTATGACGACAAGATGGGCGCGCGCCCCCTGGGCCGGGTGATCCAGGAACACATCAAGAAACCGCTGGCGGAAGAACTGCTCTTCGGCAAGCTGGTGAAGGGTGGCGTCGTCAAGGTGACGGTCAAGGATGACCAGATCCACCTGATCGTCGAGGAGCCGCAGAAGCCCCGCCTGACAGGGCAGAAGCCCCCCCTCCTGACGGCAGAGTGACGGCACTGAAGATCCGGGGGGCACTCGTCGCCCTCCTCATGGCCCCTGCGCAAGCGGGGGCCTTTTCGCTGGACTGGCCGGTGGATTGCACGCGGGGGGAAAGCTGCTTCATCCAGCAATATCCCGACCGTGACCCCGGCCCCGGCGCGCTGGATTTCACCTGTGGCCCGCTCAGCTATGACGGGCACAGCGGCACCGATATTGCCCTGCCGGACCTTGCGGCAATGGCCGCCGGGGTCGAGGTGCGCGCCGCCGCTCCCGGCCGGGTGCGCGCGGTCCGCGACGGAATGCCCGACATCGCCATCGGCCAGCCCGGTGCGCCCCAACTTGACCGCAACGACTGTGGAAATGCCGTGGTGATCGACCATGCAGAGGGCTGGGAAACCCTCTACTGCCACTTGCGGCAAGGCTCGGTGCGGGTCCGCGGGGGTGACGTGGTGACGGCAGGCACGCCGCTCGGGCTGATCGGCCTGTCGGGGCAGACGGAATTTCCGCATCTGCACATGGGCTTGCGCCGCAATGGCGCGGAGGTCGATCCCTTTGACCCGGAGGGCGGGCTCGATTGCGCGGCACTACCCGGCAGAACGCTCTGGTCCGCGCCGGTGCCCTATGAGCCCGGCGGGCTGATCGGCCTCGGCATCGCGACAGAAGTGCCCGGCTTCGATGCGATCAAGGCAGGGCTGCCCGCCGTTCCACCCCTGAACCGCGCCTCCGCCGCGCTGGTGATCTGGGCGCATCTCTATGGCACGCGGACGGGGGACAGGCTGCACTTCACCCTCGGCGGGCCGGACGGTGTGCTGTTGCAAGAATCGGTTGTCCTGCCCCGCACCCAGGCCCGGGCCATGCGCGCCCTTGGCAAGCGCCGCCCCCCCGCTGGCTGGCCGGTGGGCGAATACACCGCCCGCCTGACCATCGAACGCGCCGGCAAGCGCACCGAGAACGCGCTCCTGCACTTCCGGATCGGAGACTGACCGGGTTCGGCGCCGGTTTCACCCGCCATGTCACATGGCGGTTTCAAAACCGGGCTAGGGTCACTTCGAACCGGGCTCACCTGTCCCCCTCGTGAAAGGTCCGGCTCCCGCGTCCCCGCCGCTCCCCTCGGCGGGGACGCCCCATTCAAGAGCCATCGGCCTGCCTCAGCGTTCGCTTCCGCGCCTGAATGGAAAAGACAGCCAACGGGCCGTCTTTTCCATCGTTTGCGGGGTCAGCTCCGGCGACGAACCCTGTCCGGAATGTCTGAACAAGCCTGTCGAAGATCCTCTGTCCCGCCAGCCATAGTTTGTCCATTTGCCAAGGAAAGTTTGTCCATCCGAAAGTCTCTCTCCGAAAACAAAAAAGGCCGCCACAATGGCGGCCTTGTACATTTTTTTGTCTGATGGGGATTTGTCAGAGGGCTGAAGATCTTCCCGGCGATAGATCCGCGCACGAAGCCTCTCCGGATCGTCAATCGGCCGGATGTCGGCGGCATCAAGTTTCCGGCGCAGCCTGATATGATGGACGCCGGTTTCCTTGCTGAACCGCAGAAGCCCGACATGGTCGCGCACGAATGCGTCGACCACGTCCATCGCAATGGGGGCACGGTACCGGCCAGGCCCATCCTTCGCCCAAAAAAATGGGCAGAAGAAGTCCGGACTCAATCATCTGGGCCACCTGCCCCCGGATTGTGTTTACAACCTTGGGAAGATGGATCTGAGAGGTGGTTCCAGAAATCTGAACAGGCGGGACAAGTGGATTTTCTGCGCAACAGCGGCATGATGCTGCAAGCGAGGAGAAGACCATGGCAAGACGACCCCGCCGGAACCACAGCCCGGCT
>JBKBNP010000022.1:0-22322 GCA_046295215.1 Pseudorhodobacter sp.
CCCATGATCATCGGGCCGAAACCCTACATGGTCGATATACAGACAATCCAAACGCCGATCGCGCCCAAACCGCCCACATATCCCTTCAAAAAACAAATTGTCAAAGAGCACAGAGACAAAACAAATTGACCGCGCTGACCTTCAGCGCAACCAACCGCCGCATCTCCAGAAATCTCGGCCCCGCTTTCGCCCGACCTGCCGTCCCTTCCGCCGCCGTTTCCGACCTTGTCCGTTTCGGTGAAGCGGTATTTAGGGTGGGTCGCCGACGGCTGCAAGCAGAAAAATCCGCCCGGCCCGATTTTTTTTCAGGGAACCCTTTTTTCATTGGCCCTGATCCCGCCCGTCGACCGGGGCAACTGCGCCTCATGGGCCAGGGATGGTGCGAATCGCATCCCAATGAGACCGGGACCGACCTGCGCAGGGCCCGAATCCTTTCCGGTTACCCCCTGCATTGCATGCGAATCCTACCGGAATGGGCGGAAATCCGGACATCGGGAACACTGTCCACTTGACCGATCCCCGGCTGTCGGCCTTCTATCGGCCTGTTCCTGTCGGCATGATGCCGCCCCGGCACAAGAGCCCGGCCGTCCGGCCATCACCTTACGAAGGACATGCCCGATGACCACAGTCTCCTCCCCCGCCGACAGCGCCGGGATCCAGCCAAAACCCAATGCCGGAAAGTCCGTCCTTGCCGCCGATCTGCGCATAACCGGAGACATCGTCTCAACCGGGGCGGTCGAGGTGATGGGCGAGGTGGACGGCTCTATCAGCGCGGGCACATTGCTTCTGAGCCATGAGGGAAGCGTGAAGGGCTCGATTGCCGCCGAAACGGTCGATCTGCGCGGCAGACTCAATGGCAAGATCGAAACCTCGGGCCTGACGCTTCGTTCGGCAGCCCAGGTGACGGCGGAAATCACCTACACCACCCTCTCCATCGAAAGTGGCGCGCAGATTGAAGGGACCTTCCGCATCAAGAAGCGCTGAGCCGGGACGCCGCCCGCCGCAATGCGTGACAGTCTGAACGGGGCAGGTCAGCGGATCTGCCTCCCGGTCGGCTTACGTTCCACGCGGGATCGAATAGGTCAGCCCGGCCCGGGCCACAGGTTGTGCCTCTCCTTCCGAATGGATCAGAACATCCCCCACCGCCAGCACCCGGCCCAGCTTCAGGAGCCGGGCCCCGGCGATCAGGTCGCGACCGGCTGCGGGTTTTCGCATGAAATCAATGGCGCAATTCGTGGTGACGGCGAGAGCCACCGGCCCGATGCGTGACAGAATCGCCAGATAGACGGCCACATCCGCCAGCGCGAACATCGACGGGCCGGAGACCGTGCCGCCCGGGCGCAGGTGACGTGCCCCCACCACAAGGCGTATTTCGACACCCGTTCCGGTAACGGACACCACCTCGAAATCCCGGGCGACCTCGGCAAATTCGCGATGCAGGAAATCCGTCAACGCGGCGCGGTCCATGACCGGCGTTTCTATCGTGCCCATCGAGCCTCCCTCTTGCAATCAACCCGTCTCCCTGACCAGATGGGCCGGGATGTGAACCACGCACAAGGTAAGGAAGCCTGCCATGACCGCAATCCTTTTGCGCGAGGACCGGGGCGCTGTGGCCCATCTGACGCTGAATGCGCCCGAAAGCCTCAATGCCCTGTCGGATGCGATGCTCGATGCGCTGGCGACGGAACTGGCCCGGCTGGAGGCGGACCGGAAGATCCGGGTCGTGGTTCTCAAAGGGGCGGGGCGCTGTTTCTGCGCGGGCCACGACCTGAAGGAAATGCAGCAGGCCCGGCAGGCCGAAGATCACGGAGCAGCGGCGTTCAGGGATCTGTTCAACCGCTGTGCCGCCGTGATGCAGGCCATCGTCACCCTGCCCCAGCCCGTCATCGCGCAGGTCCATGGCATTGCGACCGCCGCCGGATGCCAGCTTGTCGCCTCCTGCGACATGGCGCTGGCGGCCGAAGGCACGCGGTTCGGGGTGAACGGGGTGAATATCGGGCTGTTCTGCTCCACGCCCATGGTTGCGCTGACCCGCAACGTGCCCCGCAAGCTGGCCTTCGAGATGCTGACGACCGGAGCCTTCATTCCCGCGACCCGCGCCGCCGAGATCGGTCTGGTCAACCGGGTCGTGGCGGCAGACCTGCTCGACTCCGAATCTGCGGCCCTTGCCGATACCGTTGCAGGCAAGCTGGGCGCGGCGGTGCGGATCGGCAAGCGCGCCTTCTACGATCAGGCGGGCCTGCCGCTGGCCGAGGCCTATGCCCATGCGGGCGCGGTCATGGTGGAAAACATGCTCTGGCGCGATACGGAGGAAGGCATCAGCGCCTTTCTGGGCAAGCGTGACCCGGACTGGAAGAACCGGGAGGGCTGAGATCCGCGCCAGTTATCACTCCCTTGCGGGCGTTCCGCATTCCTTGCCCGTGCCCAAAGCGCCGCCAACAGCAAAGACGGCCCGCAAGGGCATGATGAGTGCGTCGCTGCTGGCCACTTTCCCTTCCTGCCCCGATCGGGCATATCAGGGCGGTTCATCCAAGGAGGCCCGCCATGCACGATATCCGCGCGATCCGCGATAACCCCGCCGCGTTCGACGCAGCCCTGTCCCGCCGTGGTCTGGCCCCGCTGTCCTCGGAAATCCTCGCCATCGATTCCGCAAGGCGTGCAAGAATCCTCGCCGCCGAAACCGCAACGGCGGCCCAGAATGCCGCCTCCCGCGATGTCGGGGCCGCCAAGGCTGCCGGCAATGACGAGGAGTTCAATCGCCTTCGCTCGCTCGTGGCCGAAAAGAAGGCCGAAGTGGCGATGCTGACCGAGGACGCCGCCGCCGAGGATGTCCGCCTGCGCGAGTTGCTGGAAACCATCCCCAACCTGCCGCTGCCCGAAGTCCCCGAAGGCGCCGACGAGACCGGCAATGTGGAATTGCGCCGCTGGGGGACTCCGCGCGCCTTCGATTTCCGCCCGCTGGAACATTTCCAGATCGGTTCCGTCCTGCCCGGGATGGATTTTGCCATGGCGGCAAAGCTTTCCGGCTCCCGCTTCGTTGTTTTGCGCGGGGCCGTGCTGCGCGTCCACCGGGCGCTGGCACAATTCATGCTTGATACCCACATCACCGACCACGGATTGACCGAGACCTGGACCCCGGTTCTGGTGAAGGACGAGGCGATGTATGGCACCGGGCAATTGCCGAAATTCACCGAGGACAGCTATCGCACCACAAATGGCTGGTGGCTGGTCCCGACCTCCGAGGTGACGCTGACCAATACGGTGGCGGGCGAGACGCTGGACGCAGCCCAATTGCCGATCCGCATGACCGCGCATACCCAATGCTTCCGCTCCGAGGCCGGATCGGCGGGCAAGGACACATCCGGCATGCTGCGCCAGCACCAGTTCGAAAAGGTGGAGATGGTGTCGATCACCACGCCCGAGACGAGCCTTGCCGAACATGACCGCATGACGGGCTGCGCCGAGGCAATCCTGCAAAAGCTGGACCTGCCTTACCGCGTCATTGTGCTTTGCACCGGCGACATGGGGTTCGGGGCCACCAAGACGCATGATCTGGAGGTCTGGCTGCCCGGGCAGAACACCTATCGCGAGATCAGTTCGGTGTCGGTCTGTGGTGATTTTCAGGCGCGGCGGATGAACGCGCGCTTCCGCCCCGAAGGCGGCGGCAAGCCGGAATTCGTGCATACGCTGAACGGGTCGGGTCTTGCCGTGGGGCGCACGCTGATCGCGGTTCTGGAAAATGGCCAGCAGGCGGATGGATCGGTCGATCTTCCTGCGGCTCTGCACCCCTATCTCGGGGGCAAGACCCGTATCGGGGCGGATGGGGCGCTGACCTGAGGCGCGCGACCTGACCGAAGAAAACTGAGGGGTTTGACGTGGCGCGCGCGTCGGCCCTTCAGCCGCCCAGAATAACCTTCACATAGTTTTTCGTCTCGGCATAGGGCGGGATGCCGGAGTGCTTTTCAACCGCACCCGGCCCTGCATTATAGGCGGCAAGTGCCAGCCGCCAGCTTCCGAACTTGTCATACATCATGCGCAGATAGCGTGCGCCGCCTTCGAGGTTCTGGCGCGGATCGTCGATATTGACCCGCAACAGCCGCGCCGTGTCGGGCATCAGTTGCGCCAGCCCCGTTGCCCCCTTGTGCGACACCGCCCCGGGGTTCCAGCCGGACTCCTGCTGCACCAGACGCAGGAACAGATCCTCGGGCACCGAATGTTGCCGCGCCGCGGCCCGGGCCACGGCCAGATATTCACCCTTGTAGCTGCCCCTGAACCGGGGCACCGGCTCGGATTTTGTTTCCGGCCCTTTGGGTTGCAGCCGCACCGAGGCCGCGTATTGCTTCGACAGTCTGGAGTCGAGCAGCTTGGTCTGGTTCTTGAACATCGCGTTGCGAGACTTCGCCCCCCCCAGAACCAATGCTTCCGCCGAAGCCGCGATCGGCACCGACGTCACCAGTCCGACAAGCCCCACCCCGACCAGAAGCCGCATCATCTGCCGCATGGACCACCCAAACCCCGTTTCACCGCGCCACTATAGTCAATTCGACGGGCAAGACCAGAGTTTCCGGCCCCTTCCCGACCCCGCGCCGCCCCAGGGCGAGGGACATGGGCGGGCCCCGGCCGGCCGTTCCCGGCCCGTTGTTCGACAGGGCGCGAGGTTGCGCCCTTTGCCGGGCGGGGATATAGGCTTTGTTAACCGCGTTTCCGCTATCAGGAAGGGCGACCGCCCCGGCTCATCCGGCGCGGAGAGGTATCACAGGGGGTAAAATGGCAGGATCGGTCAACAAGGTCATCCTCATCGGCAATCTCGGGCGCGACCCGGAGGTGCGCAGCTTTCCCAATGGCGGCAAGGTCGTGAATCTGCGCATCGCCACCTCGGAAAACTGGCGCGACAAGCAATCGGGGGAACGCAAGGAACGCACCGAGTGGCATTCGGTCGCGATCTTCAACGAGGCTTTGGGCAAGATCGCCGAGCAATATCTGCGCAAGGGCTCCACCGTCTATATCGAAGGCCAGTTGGAAACCCGCAAATGGCAGGACCAGTCGGGCGCCGACCGCTACACCACCGAAATCGTGCTGCGCCAGTTCCGGGGCGAGTTGACGCTTCTGGGCGGTCGTGACGGCGGCGGCGGTGGCGGGAGCCCGGATGACCGTGGCGGATATGAAGGCGGCGGGGGCGGCGGCTATGGCGGTGGGGGTGGTGGCCGCTCGTCCGGCTCCGGTGGTGGCGCTCCCTCTGGCGGGCGCCCTGACATGGATGACGAAATCCCGTTCTGACCGCGCCTCACGCATCAGAGGAAAGCGCGCTCTGGACGCAGGGCGCGCTTTTTCCTATATAATCACTCGGAATAGAATGTGAGGCCGCGATGAACCAGCCGCAGGACCGGATCGAGGGCACCCCCCTCATCAAGCCCTCCACCACCGACCACCCGCTTTACGATCAGGTCGTGGAGGCCTGCCGCACCGTGTTCGACCCGGAAATTCCGGTGAATATCTATGACCTTGGCCTTGTCTACACCATCGAGATCTCGACCGAGAACGAGGTCGAGATCATGATGACCCTCACCGCCCCCGGCTGCCCGGTCGCGGGCGAGATGCCCGGCTGGGTCGCCGATGCGGTCGAACCCCTGCCCGGCGTGAAACAAGTCAATGTCGGCATGACCTTCGAGCCGCCCTGGGGCATGGACATGATGTCCGACGAGGCACGGCTGGAACTGGGGTTCATGTAGGAAGGGCCTGCGCTGCCCTGTTCAGTCCAGGTTTGAAAACTCCTCCAACCTCATTTCGGACCGCAAGCTTTCAGACTTGCGCCACCGGCATGAAAGCCCAGAGGCTTGCTCGAAACAAATGCAAGCTATAAGACTTGCATTTTCCGATGCAAGCCTTATAGCTTGCCTCATGACAGACCACATTGCCATCCTGACCGGCGATCTAGTTGGATCCACCGATGCCCCGGCGGGTCGTGTCAGCGATACCATGATTCTGCTTGCGGCCATCGCCCGGGAAATCGGGCCGGACTGCCGTTTCACCCGACATCGCGGCGATGGCTGGCAGATGGCCCTGACCGAACCGGGCGACTGCCTCTGGGCCTGTCTTTACATCCTTGCCCGTCTGCGTGCCGATCCTGATGCCTTGCCAAGCCGGATCGCCGCAGGGATTGGTGCATATCATCCGACCGACGCCACGGACCTTTCGACCGCCATGGGGCCCGCCTTCACCGCCTCGGGGCGGGCGCTCGACCAGATGGCACGCGGGCAATACTTGGCCCTTTCCGGCAAGAAAACCGAAATAGACCGGTTCCGCAAACTTGCCTTCGCATTTGCCGAGGAGCATGCATTACGCTGGTCCAAGGAACAGGCAGAAGCGATGGCCCATGCGCTGCACCCTGACGCCCCGACGCAAGAACAGATTGCGCAGGCTCTTGGCATCTCCCGGCAGGCCGTGGGGCTTCGCCTGAAAGCTGCCGGATATCATGTTCTGGATCAAGCCTGCCTCGCCTTTCGGGCAGAACCGATCTTGCCGCTTTCCCAAGAAACCCCGCCGGACCCTGCCCCATGATCGAAACCTTCGTGGCCCTGCTCTTCGCGCATGTTCTGGCCGATTTCGTTTTCCAGACCCGCGAGATGGTGGCGGCCAAGCAGCGGCCTGTCCCGATGGCCGCGCATGGGCTGATTGTCCTTGTCACCACCATCGCCACCACCGGCAGCCTGCATCCGTCCCTCGTGGCACTGGCTGCAGTCCATCTGGCCATAGACCTGGCCAAGACCCACCTCGCCCCCCGGCTCACCGAAAACCGCCTCGGCCCCTTTCTGGCCGATCAGGCCGCCCATCTGGCCAGCCTCGGCGCGCTGGCGGTTGTGGTCCCGGGCCTCTATGCCTCCGGCCTCTGGGCGCAGCCTTTCTGGGAAACCATCCTGCCGCTCTCCCATCTTCCGGGCCTCATGGCCCTTGCCGCCGGGGCGGTCATCGCCACGCGGGCCGGCGGTTTCGCGGTTGGCTTCCTGATGGCACCATGGGCAGCGGACCTCGCCATGCGGAGCGCAGCCACGCCACAGCGCACGGAGGGACTGCTGAACGCAGGCCAGACCATCGGCCATCTGGAGCGCGGGCTGATCTTCCTGCTGGTGCTGACCGGCCAGCCCGGCGGCATCGGCTTCCTGATCGCCGCCAAATCCGTCCTGCGCTTCGGCACCGTGGGCGATGACCGCGCGATCAGCGAATATGTCATCATCGGCACGCTCGCCTCCTTCGGCTGGGCCATCGCGGCGGCCCATCTGACGCTTGCGCTGCTTGCCCCGCTTGGAATCCCGGCTTTTCCACATTAGATTGAATGGAAGAGAAGGAGCATATAATGTTCGCCATCCCCGGAAAAGCCGCCGTCACGCTGACCCCCGCCGCCGTGCGCCAGATCGCACGGCTGATGGAACGGCATGGATCGAAGGGTCTGCGCATCGGCGTCAAGAAGGGCGGTTGCGCGGGCATGGAATACACGATGGACTATGTGGCAGATGTCAATCCGATGGACGAAACCGTGGAGCAGGACGGTGCAAGGGTGATGATTGCGCCCATGGCCCAGATGTTCCTGATCGGGACTGAAATCGACTATGAGACGTCCTTGCTGGAACAGGGCTTCCGGTTCCGCAACCCGAATGTGTCCGAGGCCTGCGGCTGCGGCGAATCGATCAAGTTCAAGGACGCCTGACGCGTCCCGCGACGGCCCGACACTTGCAATCCGACGACATCGGTTCCAACCTGCCATCCACATCACAGGGAGGACGTGCCATGCAGAAACTCGCAGCAGGCAACTGGAAGATGAACGGCACATCCGACGATCTGGACGAGGTGCTGTCCCTGATCGCCGCCCATCCCGCCCCGAAAACCTGCGAAATGGTGATCTGCCCCCCGGCCACGCTGCTGTCGCGCATGGCCGAAAAGGCAGCCGGATCGGCGCTTCAGGTCGGCGGGCAGGATTGCCATGCAAAATCCTCCGGCGCCCATACGGGCGATATTTCCGCTGAAATGCTGCGCGATGCCGGGGCGAACTGGGTCATCCTCGGCCATTCCGAACGGCGGCAGGATCATCAGGAAACCGATGTGATGATCCGGGCCAAGATGCAGACGGCCCATGAACACAACCTTGCCGTCATCCTGTGTGTTGGCGAATCCCGCCAGGACCGGATGATGGGGCGCACGCTGGATGTTGTGGGCCGCCAACTGGGCGCCGTCCTGCGGGGCTACCAGGGAAGCGAAAGCGATGCCTGGTGCACACAGGAAAATTTTGCCATCGCCTATGAACCGATCTGGGCCATCGGCACCGGCCAGACCCCCACGATGGCGGAAATCGCCGAAGTCCACGCCTTCATCCGCGACAAGATTTCAGAAGACGCTTACCCCTCGATGCTCCGCGACACCGGCCGCGTCATCCGCCTGCTCTATGGCGGCTCGGTCAAACCCTCCAACGCGGCCGAGATTTTCGCCCTGCCCCATGTCAACGGCGCATTGGTCGGTGGTGCCAGCCTGCGCGCCTCCGACTTCGGCGCCATCGTGGCGGCCCTCGACGCCGCCTGACCCCCTGATGCGGCACTTGCGCCAATCCCCGACCGACCCGGATTTCGTCCAGAATCCCTATGCGTTCTACGACCACGCGCGCGCCGAAGGGCCGTTCTTCTTCTGGGAGGATTACGGCACCCTCTGCGTGACCTCGCACGCGGCGGTGAATGCGATCCTGCGCGACCGCCGCATGGGCCGCGAAACCCCGCCCGACCAGCGCCAGCCGGTGCCCGACCATCTGCGCCCCTTCTATGCGGTGGAGGACCATTCCATGCTGGATATGGAGCCCCCCCGCCACACACGCCTGCGCAGCCTCGTGCTGCGCGCCTTCACCTCCCGCCGGATCGTCGCGCTGGAGCCCGAAATCGCCGCCCTCTGCCACAGCCTGCTCGACGCCCTGCCGGAGGGCGGGTTCGACCTGATTCCCCATTTCGCGCAGAAACTGCCGGTCATCATCATCGCCCGGTTGCTGGGCGTGCCCGACGCGATGGCCGACCAGCTCCTGACCTGGTCGCATGCGATGGTCCGCATGTATATTCCCCATCGCAGCCATGCGGACGAGGTCAGCGCCGCACGGGCCGCTACCGATTTCGCCACTTTCCTCGGCGACCTCATCAACCACCGGCGCAGCCACCCCTCCGACGACCTCCTGACCCATCTGATCGCCGCCTCTTCCGAAGGCGACCGGCTCAGCACGCCCGAAATGATCGCGACCTGCATCCTGCTGCTGAATGCCGGACATGAGGCCACCGTCCATACGATCGGCAATGGCGTGAAGGCGATCCTGCAATCCGGCACCGACCCCGCCGCCGTCCCCCCCGCCGCACTGGCCGAGGAAATCCTGCGCTTCGACCCTCCGCTCCACCTCTTCTTCCGCCATGTCTACGAGCCGGTAGAGGTCATGGGCCACATGTTGCCCGCAGGCAGCCGCCTGGCACTTCTGCTCGGGGCCGCGAACCGCGATCCCGCGATGTGGCAGGATCCGCACCGGTTCGATCCCGGCCGGCCCGCCGCCCCGCATCTCGCCTTCGGAGGCGGGCTGCATTTCTGCGTCGGCGCGCCCCTTGCCCGGCTCGAACTCCAGATCGCCCTGCCGATCCTCTTCGCCCGCCTGCCCGGCCTGCGCCTCGCCGCCCCGCCGCTCTATGCCGACAGCTTCCACTTCCACGGTCTCACCGCGCTGCATCTCGCGCGCTGACCCGCTTTTTCTGTCCAGAAATATCCTCGGGGGGTGAGGTCCGGCAGGGGCCGGGCCGAGGGGGGCAGAGGCCCCCCTGCGCCCCTCACAGGGGCAATGCCGTGGTCGACTTGATCTCCTCCATCGACAACAGCGCCGTCACGTTGAAAATCCGCACCTCGGAAATCAGTGCCTGATAGAAACTGTCATAGGCCCGCGCGTTCGTCACCCGCACCTTGAGGATATAGTCGATCTCGCCGGCCAGCCGATGCGCCTCCATCACTTCGGGCCGTTCACGCAGCGCGCGCAGGAACCGCGCCTGCCACTCCGCCTCATGCTCCGATGTGCGGATCAGCACGAAGAAACAGGCCTCCAGCCCCAGCGCCTCCGCCTCCAGCAGCACCGTCTGGCGCAGGATCACGCCCGCCTCCTTCATCCGCTTGATGCGATTCCACACCGGCGTCTTGGACGACCCGACCTTTCTGGCAATCTCGTCCAGCGACTGCGCGGCATCCTCCTGCAACTCGGCAAGGATTTTCCGATCCATCTCATCCAGCCGGGCAGCCATTCCTGCAATCCCCTTTCTTCGCGAAAACCGTTCCAATCCAGCGCAGTATCGGAACAAACTTCCTTATCTGCAAGGGCATATGGCCGATACGGGGGAAAATGTCCTATATTCACGGCATCATTCAAAGGACCATGCCATGCGCCAGATTGCCCAAGCCCTCCGCCCTGTCCGCTTCATCGGTGCAGGCCCCGGTGCGCTCTGCCATCTGACGCTCGGGGCAGCAGAGGCGTTGCGCAGCGCAGAGATCGTCATTCACGACCGGCTCGTCGGCCCCGAGATCCTCGCTCTGGTCTCCGCCGATGCCGAGGTGATCGACATGGGCAAGGAGGGATTCGGCCCTTCTGCGGCACAATCCGCGATCAATGCGACACTGGTCGCCAAGGCCCTGACGGGGCGCGCCGTGGTGCGGCTCAAGGGGGGCGATTGCGGGATTTTCGGCCGTCTGGACGAGGAAATCGAGGCGCTGGAAATCTATTCCATCCCGTTCGAGATCCTCCCCGGCCTCACCGCCGCAACCGTTGCCGCCGCCGCCATCGGCCAGTCGCTGACCCGTCGTGGGCGCAACAGGTCGCTGCGCATCCTGACCGGGCATGACATGGCGGGCTTTGCCGATCAGGACTGGCGGGGTCTTTCCAACCCGGATGAGGTCGCAGCCATCTACATGGGCAAGAAATCCGCGCGCTTCCTTCAGGGCCGTCTGATGATGCACGGGGCGAGCGCCGACACGCTGGTCACGATCGTCGAGAACGTGTCCCGCCCGGATGAACGGATCATCGGCACCACGCTGGCCGCCCTCCCCGCCGCGCTCGAAGGCGTCGACGGCCCGGCAGTGCTGCTTTACGGGCTGGCCCCGCGCCACGCCGCGCGTTCCCTGGACCAACTGGCCCCCGACCCCTTGCAGGAGGCGCTCGCATGAGCCGTGCATTCACCCCGAAAGTCGTCACCGCCAATGCGCTGCTCGAAGGCGATGTGATCTTTCTGACACCCGATGACCGCTGGTCGCGTCTCCACCACGAGGCCGAACTGATCGAGGACGAGGCCCACGCCCAGATGCGCCTGCTGCACGCACAGTCACAGCGGTCAGTCGCGGTCGGTGCCTATCTGGCGGATGCGAAACGCGGCCCGAACGGCCCCGAGCCCGTCCATTTCCGCGAAGCATTCCGCACGCGTGGCCCCTCCAATTACCGCCACGGCAAGCAGGTGGAACAGCCCAATGTATGACTATACCGATTTCGACGAGGCCTTTGTGCGCGCCCGCACGGGCCAGTTTTCCGATCAGGTCCGCCGCCGCATCGACGGCTCGCTGACCGAAGAGGAATTCCGCCCCCTGCGCCTGATGAACGGGCTCTATCTGCAACTTCATGCCTATATGTTGCGGGTGGCGATCCCCTACGGCACCATCAATCCGCGCCAGATGCGCCAGCTTGCCATGATTGCCAAGACCTATGACAAGGGCTACGGCCATTTCACAACGCGCCAGAACATCCAGTTCAACTGGCCGAAGCTGCCCGATGTGCCCGCAATCCTCTCGGCCTTGGCCGATGTGGGGATGCACGCGATCCAGACTTCCGGAAATTGCGTGCGCAATGTCACCGCCGACCATTTCGCCGGTGCGGCGGCAGACGAGATCGAAGACCCCCGCCCGGTGGCGGAATTGCTGCGCCAATGGTCCACCGACCACCCGGAGTTCCAGTTCCTGCCGCGCAAGTTCAAGATCGCCATCACCGGCAGTCCGAACGACCGCGCCGTGACTCGCGCCCATGACATCGGGCTGCGGATGCTGCGCAACGCGGCCGGGGAACCCGGATTCGAGGTGATCGTCGGCGGCGGCCTTGGCCGCACGCCATTGGTGGGCCAGACCGTGCGGGAGTTCCTGCCGAAGGCCGATCTGCTTCCTTACGTCGAGGCGGTTCTGAGCGTCTACAACACGCTTGGCCGGCGCGACAACAAATACAAGGCCCGCATCAAGATCACCCTGCATGAGACGGGAAAGGAAGAGCTTTCCCGCATGATCGAGGACCGCTTCGCGGAACTCCGTCCCCTTTTCGGGGGCAACGATCAGGAGTTGCTGGCGCGGATCGAGGCGGCCTTCACCCCGCCCGCCCTGATGGATGCGCCCACCGACGGGTTCGGCCTGCACCGCAAGGCGGACCCGGTGTTCCGGGCCTGGGCCGATACCAACCTCGCCGCCCACAAGAATGACCAATATGCCATTGTCACCATCAGCCTGAAGGCGCATGGCGCAACTCCGGGGGATGCAACCGCCGACCAGATGCGCCTGATCGCGGATCTGGCTGAACGCTACGGCCATTCGGAAATCCGCATCAGCCATGAACAGAATGTCATCCTGCCTCATGTTCACAAATCGAACCTTCCTGCCCTGCATGCCGAACTGCGCGGGACCGGGCTGGAGACGGCGAATATCGGGCTGATCTCGGACATCATCGCCTGCCCGGGCATGGATTACTGCGCGCTGGCCACCGCCCGCTCGATCCCCGTCGCGCAGGAAATCGCGACCCGGTTCGACGCATTGAAGCTGGAACATGAGATCGGCGCGCTGAAGATCAAGATCTCCGGCTGCATCAATGCCTGCGGGCATCACCATGTCGGCCATATCGGGATTCTGGGACTGGATCGTGCAGGCGTGGAGAATTACCAAATCACCCTCGGCGGCGACGGCACCGAAACGGCAACCATCGGTGAACGCGCCGGCCCGGGTTTTGCCTATGACGAGATTGTGCCCGCAATTGAACGACTTGTGCAGGCCTATCTTGTGCATCGCGAGGGACCGGAGGAAACTTTCCTCGAAGCCTATCGTCGTCTGGGCCTTTCCCCGTTCAAGGCCGCTCTCTATCCGGCGGAAGGGGCGCGGGATGCCGCGTGACCTGCATACCGGTCCGGTTGCCGACCGGGTGGCAACCCTCAACGGTCGCTATCGCCACCATTCGGCGACGGCGGTGCTGGAACATGCGCTGAAGGATTCGGACCTTGGCCGGGTGGCGCTGGTGTCATCCTTCGGGGCGGAATCGGTGGTGCTGCTGCATCTCGTCTCGGTCATCGCGCCCGAAACACCGGTGCTGTTCATCGATACGCGGATGCTGTTCCCGGAAACGCTGGATTACCAACGCGAGTTGGCCGAAAAATTGCACCTTTGCGACATTCGGACGATCCGCGCCAATCCGGCCCGGCTTGCGCTGGAAGACCCGGATGGCACGCTCCACCAGTTCAACACGGATGCCTGCTGCGGCGTTCGGAAAGTGGAACCGCTGGAGCGCGCCCTGTCGGGGTTCGACGGCTGGATCACCGGGCGAAAGCGCTATCAGGGGGCAACCCGCGATGCCGTCGAATTCTTCGAGGCCGAGGGCGAGGCGCGCATCAAGGTCAATCCGCTGGCCCATTGGGGGCGGGAGGATCTGGAGGAATATATCGTCAACAACCGCCTGCCCCGGCATCCGCTGGTGGCCAGGGGTTACCCTTCCATTGGTTGCGCACCCTGCACGAGCCCGGTGAAACCGGGTGAGGATCCGCGCGCAGGACGTTGGCGCGGCAGCCAGAAAACCGAATGTGGCATCCATTTCATCGACGGCAGACCCGTCCGCATCAAACAGGAGAACGCGGCATGAGCGTGATCGTCACCGACAAGGGGTTTTCCAGCGAATATCCCATCCCGTCCTATGTGACGCTGGAGCAACTGCCCTTCCACGAGGGCGCCATTGACCTGATCAACACCGATGATCCCACCACGCTGACCCCCTATCTGGCCGATCTGCGCCTGATCCGCGTCGATTTCCCGGCCTTCAGCGACGGGCGCGGCTTCACGCTGGCGCGGCGGATCAGGATGATGGGGTTCAAGGGGCGGTTGCGGGCCCGCGGGCATGTGCTGGCGGATCAATATGCCATGGCGCGGCGGGTCGGGTTCGACGAGGTGGAAATCTCGGACGATCTCGCCGCGCGCCAGCCCGAGGCGCAATGGGTTTACCGCGCCGACTGGCAGGCGAATGACTATCAGGCGCGTCTGCGCGCCTGACGCTTTCATCTGCCTTCAATCGAAGCTAGACAAAGGATGCCGGTCAAGGGCCGGTTGCAGTGGATATGACCGAAAGCCTGACCGTGACCGACAGCCCCGCCCCCGTCGCCAGAGCGGCGACCCTGCCCGATGCCCAGACCGTGACCGAAGTCCGGCACTGGACGGACAAATTGTTTTCCTTTCGCGTGACCCGACCGGCGAGCCTGCGGTTCCGGTCCGGGGAGTTCGTGATGATCGGCCTGCCGGGCGACAACGGCAAGCCCCTGCTCCGGGCCTATTCCATCGCCTCGCCCAATTGGGATGACGGGCTGGAATTCTATTCGATCAAGGTGCCGGATGGCCCCCTGACCTCGAAACTTCAGCATATCCGGCCCGGCGACCAGATCATCCTGCGCCCGAAGCCGGTGGGAACGCTGGTGCATGACGCGCTCCTGCCCGGCAAGCGGATCTGGTTTCTGGCGACCGGCACCGGCATCGCGCCCTTCGCCAGCCTGATGCGCGACCCGGAAACCTATGAGAAGTATGACTCTGTCATCATGATGCACACTTGCCGCGAAGCTGCGGAACTGAACTATGGCCGGGAACTGGTGGAGAGCCTGCGCGCGGATGAGTTGATCGGCGAAATGGTCGAGGGCAAGCTGCACTATTACCCCACCACGACCCGCGAGACGTCAAACCGGATGGGCCGGATCACCGACAATCTTGCCTCGGGCAAGGTCTTTGCCGATCTTGGCCTGCCGCCGATGAACGCCGCTGAAGACCGCGCGATGGTCTGCGGCAGCCTCGCCTTCAATATCGACGTGAAGGCGGTCCTCGAAAACTTCGGCCTGTCCGAAGGGGCCAATTCCGACCCGCGCGAATATGTCGTGGAAAAGGCCTTTGTGGGCGACGGGATCTGATCCACGCCTCACGCGTTCAGAAAACACATGAAAAAGGCCGCGCAATTGCTTGCGCGGCCTTCGGTTTTCCGTATTGGCGTCAAAGCCCGAGCGCGGCGCGGACCTGATCGATCACGCCCTGCACCAGAACGGGATTGTTCTGCGCCGCCTCAACCGCCGCTTTCAGCGAGGTCTTGATGGTGTCGTCAAGCGCAGAGGCGTCGATCAGGGCGCCGACCTGAGCGGGATCGAACCGGCTGGCGTCGAGGATCTCGGCCGGGTTCATGGCCTCCATCGCGGCATTGGCCGCATCGGAGGCGGCATCGGCCGCCGATTGCGCCGCTTCCGCCGCGTCGGACGCCGCTTCGGTTGCAGCCTGTGCGGCATCTTCGACGGCTTCGGTCGTGGTCCCGGCAGCGGCGTCCGCGGCGGCTTGCGCGGCCGCAGCGGCGGCTTCGGCAGCGGCGGCGGCTTCGGCCCCGGCTTCGGCAGCAGCCTCGGCGGCGGCCTCCTGAAGCGCGAGCGCTTCTTCCTCGGCAGCCTTTTCGGCGGCCTCGGCAGCGGCGCGCGCCTCTTCCTCGGCTTTCGCGGCGGCCTCGGCGGCAGCGGCTTCGGCAGCCTTCGCCTCTTCTTCGGCCTTCAGGCGGGCTTCCTCGGCGGCGGCCCGCTGCTGCGTCTCGATGGCAGCCTGTTCGGCGGCGCGCTGCGCAGGCACATAGCTGAACTGGTAATAGCCAAGACCCGCGGCGACGATCAGCACGGCTCCGATGATAACGGATTTGTTCATGGTAATCTCCCCTTTCATGCCGACCGGCGGCATCACGCGGCACCTATCTCAGAAAACCTGGCTCTTGAAAAGCCTGATGCCGCAGCGCGGCAGGTTCTGACAGGACAAGGTTTGCGGTTGAACAACTGCGCGCCGGGGTCTATTTTGTCGCACGGCGCCAACACCTGTTGTCGCTGCATCGTCCATGTCAGAAGGAAGACAACCATAGCCCGCAGACCCCACAACGCCCCTCCGCAACGCGAGACGGGCCCCCGTGTGAATGATCGTATCCGCTCCCCGGAAATCCGCCTGATCGGCGCGGATGGCGAGAATGTGGGGGTGGTGACACCCGCCCGTGCCATGGCGATGGCAGAGGAGGCCGGGCTCGATCTGGTCGAGATCAGCCCGAACGCGGAACCGCCGGTCTGCAAGATCATGGATTTCGGCAAGTTCAAATATGAGCAGCAGAAGCGCGAGGCCGAGGCCCGGCGCAAGCAGCACATCATCGAGATCAAGGAAATCAAGTTCCGCCCCGGCACGGACAAGCATGATTACGATGTGAAGATGCGGTCGGTGCTGAAATTCCTGGGCGAGGGCGACAAGGTGAAGGTCACGCTACGGTTCCGAGGCCGGGAAATGGCGCACCAGGATCTTGGCCTTGAATTGCTGAACCGGGTGGCCGATGACGTGACAGAGGCCGAAGCCGGCAAGGTCGAGGCGATGCCGAAGCTGGAAGGCCGGCAGATGGTGATGATGATCGGCCCGAAATAACACGGCAGGGAGCGGGGCCCAGCCCCCGCACCCCCGAGGTATTTTCACCAAGATGAAATCAGAGCCCGCGGTCGGCGCGCCCGGCAGGATCGCGGGGCCGGGGACGGGTCGGGATTTCCTTCAGCAACCCGCCCACCCCCATTCGCGCGATGTCCCTGCCGGTCACGGTCTGGCCGCAGATCAGCCGCTCCATCACCCAATCCGCGCCGTTCAGCGCCGGGGAGCGGGCACAGCCGGGCAATCCGATCACCGGAATACCCCTGAGACTGCCCAGAAACAGCAGGTTGCCCGGATCGACAGGCATGCCGAAATGGTCAACCGTTCCGCCCGCGATGCGCAGGGCCTCGGGGGCCGTATCGCGCAGGTCGGATGTGGCCGATCCGGTCAGGATCAGGATCAGATCGCAGTTGCGCAGACCTGCAATGGCCGAGGCGAGATCGTCGATGCGGTGATCGACCATTCTTGTTTCCACGATGCTTGCCTCCAGCCGCTCTGCCCGCATCGCAAGAACCGCCAGCCCTTTTGCCCCGTCTTCGCCCGGAGCCACGCGGGTCTGGACAAGGGCCAGCTTTCGGCGTCGGGGGCGTAGCAGTGACAGCGCGCCCGCCCCGGCCCGGCAGGCATCGTCCAGCGCCCTGGCCGGAACCCCATAGGCGATGATCTTGACCGTCGCCACCATTCCGCCGGAGTCCATGCGCTGCCATTCCGGCAGGGTGGCCACGGTGATCGTCGGGTCTGCCGCATTCAGCGCATGGATCGCCGCCGCGTCGATCCGGACGATCCCCGCGCCCTGCGCATGCAGGTTGACGCGACCGGTGCCGACGGCACGCAGGTCGATCCCGGCCACCGACGGGTCAGGAACCAGCGCGCGGGCAACGGCAAGCGCGGCGGCATCCTCATCCACATCATCAGGGCCGAGTCGCGCCACGGTCACCCGATTCAGCGCTCCGGAGGCGAGACGCGCGAGATCTTCGGCATCGAGAACCTTGCCCTTGCGCAAACGTCCGTCCGGCAGGGCAACCGAATGGGCGAGAATCGCACCCAGAGCCCGGTCGAGCGGCACCTCCCCGAAGTCCATCAGCCGCGCCTCAGCGTCTGCGTCACCTCTGCCATGATCGAAACGGCAATCTCTGCCGGAGATTTTGCCCCAATATCAAGGCCCACCGGCGCGTGCAGGCGGGCGATCTGTGCATCCGGGACGCCCGCGTCACGCAGGCGGACCAGCCGTTTGGCATGGGTGCGACTGGACCCGAGGCAGCCGATGTAGAAAGCGGGCGAGGCAAGCGCCGCGATCAGCGCCGGGTCGTCAAGCTTGGGGTCATGGGTCAGGGTGATCACGGCGGTCCGCGCATCGGGCGCAAGGGCGGCCATGGCCTCATCCGGCCAGTCGTCGAGAATTGCCTCACCCGGAAAGCGTGCCGCTGACCCGAAGGCGCCGCGCGGGTCGATCAGGGACGGCGCATAGCCACAGGCCCGCGCCATCGGCAAAAGCGGCTGCGCGATATGCACCGCCCCCACCACGATCATCCTGAGCGGCGGGTTGTGGACAGCGATGAACCAGCCGTCCTCCTCCAGTCCTGACCGGTCGGCCCGCAGCCGTGCGGCAACCGCCTCGGCCTTCGGGTCGCCGGGGCCTTCGGTAAGGCGGCGCTGACAGGTTTCGGGATGGGTCAGCAGCGCGACCGGACGCCCCGCCGCCCGGGCCGCGACCAGATCGGCCAGCAACGTCTCCGGCCATGCCTCGGCCCCGTTCCCCACCGGTTCCACCAGCACCGAGATCCGGCCCCCACAGGCCAGACCGACGGCGAAGGCGTCTTCATCGGCGATGCCGTAAGTCAGGAGCCGGGCCTTGCCATCGGCCAGCGCCTCAAGTGCCTCGGCCACCACAGCGCCCTCGACGCAGCCCCCGGAGACCGAGCCCATCATCCGGCCATCGCCCGATATTGCCAGCTGGCTGCCCACCGGGCGCGGGGCCGAACCCCAGGTTTCCACCACCGTCGCCAGCGCAGCACCCTGCCCCGCACGGTGCCAGGCGAGTGCGAGTTCCGGCATGCCTTCGATCTGGTCTGCGCTCATGCTGTCCTCCCTGCACACCTCTCCGCACGGGTCGCATCATGTCGCGAAGCGGGGCGGGATGCCACTGTCCAATGGTGGCGGACCCGGTCGGAGGGGCTGTCGACGCAAGGCAAGGCCGGCGCGACAGGGATGCAATCCCCGTCGCGCCGGCCCTTTTTCATCTGAAACCGGCCAGAACGCTCAGCGGCTGGCAGCGGTGCGCAGCAGGGGCGAGATCAGGCGCACGGCGGCGCGGCGGTTGCGTTCCTCGGCGGCCTGCGTGGGGATGCGCAATTCTGCCTCGCCATAGCCCTGCACCACGAGGTTTTCCGGCGGGATCCCGAAATATTCCGTCAGCGCGAGCGCCACCGATTCGGCCCGGCGATCCGACAGGGCGAGGTTGGACGAGGCCGAACCCACGGCATCGGTATGACCTTCGACAAGGAAGATCTCATAGGGCCGATCCTGCAGAACGCCCAATATCAGGCGACCGAGCGCACTCAGTTTCTCGGCCTCCGAGGCGTCGATGGCCGCCGATCCGGTGCGGAAGGTGATGCTTTGGACGTCGATCGTCGGGGCGAGCGCGCGGACCTCGCGATATTCGCGGATCTGGCGCAGACTGTAGGCGCGCGCATTCTCCCGCGCCTCGATGGCGGCCAGTGCAAGGCTCAGATCGCGCGGGCTTTGTGCAGCCGAAATCACCACCTGTTCGCGCGGTGCGGGCGGTGGCGGCAGGGTCGCCACGTCGATCCGTTCGAAAGTTTGCAGATCGTCGATCAAAACCAGTTCGGTGCCGTCCGGTGCATAGCGCGCCCGGCGCAAGACCCGACCCGAGGCATCGCGGATCGTCACGATGGATGTCCCGTCGTCGCGGTCGAGCGTGCTGCGGGTCGAACCGTCATTGAACGTTTCGGTGCGCAGGCGCGAGCCGGGGCGGCGCAGCAGGGTGTCGTCATCCTTCAGCACCCGGAACTGGCCCTGATCGTCCTGAACGACGACACGGTCTCCGCTGTTGGACACGACCTGATCGCCATTCTTGAGAAGCGCACCCACGGCCAGCGCGCCAAGTGCCACAAGGCCGAAACGCTCCAGATCGGACAGACCTCTGCCGCCTCCTCCACTTGCTGTGGCAGCAGGGGCTGCGGCAAATTCCTCGGAACTGGAGCGGGTGTTTTCCGAAGTGATTTCGGTTTCGGATACGGCGGCGGCCGCGTCACCCTCGGCAACCGTGCCATCCGTATTGGATCCGGCAGCGGCGGCGGCTGTCGGTGCGGCACCGTCACTTTCCTCATCCCCGAGCCCAAGAATATCCTGAAGCACGCTTGCGGCCTCACCAATGATTTCTGCGGGCTGTTCGGCGGGTGTTTCTGCGGTCGCGGTATCCGTCGGGGCGACGGTCGCCTCGGGTGCGGCGGCGGGCGCTGCGTCGGTCTCTTGAACCGGCTCCGCACCGGCTGGTTCGGCGTCCTGCACGCTTTCGGTCTCGGCGGGCTGGACTTCCTCGACAATATCCGCTGCGTCAGGGGCTGCGTCTTCCGCCGGGGTTTCCGATGTGACCTCCGCAGACCCGTCCACCGGGGCCGGGTCAACAGGCGCATCAACCGCAGCTTCCCCGCTCGCGGCGGCATCCGGGGTGGAGACCTCCGGCGCGGCGAGAACCTCGGTCGGCGGTTCCGGGGCGGGGTCGGGCACGGCCTCCCCGGCGCTTTCCTCGGCGACAGGCGCGTCCAGAGGCGGTTCTGCCGGGGCTTCGGAAACGGTTTCCCCGGGCGCGGCTCCGGCCTCTGCCGCAGCCTCTGATGCGGTAACCTCAGCGGCGGTGTCCAGCAATGCTTCCTCGGCTTCGGCCTCGATGCCTTCTGCCGCGCAATCGCCAGCTTCGGCCACGAAACAGACCTCGCCCTCCGGGCAGGGATCGGCTTCGACGGCAAGGCAGAAGGCGGTGCCTTCGGGCGTGTCCACCGCCACCTGCGCGGCCAGAGGCAGGGAGGACATCGGCGCGAAGGCCAGAGACAGGGCAGTGGTCGAGGTCAAGAGACGTTTCATCAGGCATCCTTTCAGGACAGGTGTCGGTCGCGCTCCCCGTCTAGGGGTCTGAGGCCATAACGTGACAGCGCGCAGTTTCGTTCCCGCCATATGTGCGGTTTGGTGATTGATATGCGATAGCAAGCCGATAGCTCAGCGGTTTTCTGCACGCATCATTGCCAGAAGGCGATCCTTTTCCCCGCGGTCGGCAGGGTCGGAAAGGGCGCGGCCGAGCGCGTCGAGCGAGGCAATCGAATGGCCTGCGCGGAAAGCATCCACATGGGGCAGCATGGCGCGGATGCCGCCCGCCTTCGGCGCGAATCCATCCCATCGCAGCAGGGGGTTGAGCCAGATCAGGCGGCGGCAGGACAGATGCAGCCGCTCCATCTGGCGCGAGAGGTCGCCGGCATCGTCCCGGTCCAGCCCGTCGGTGATGAGCAGCACCACCGCCCCCTGCCCCAGCACCCGGCGCGACCAGTCGCGGTTGAAACCGGCAAGGCAGGCGCCGATCCGCGTGCCGCCCGACCAGTCCTGCGCCTGCGCGCCCGCTGCCGCCAGTGCCTGATCGACATCGCGGTTGACCAGATGGCGGGTGATGTTGGTGAGCCTTGTGCCGAAGGTGAAGGCATGGACCCGCGCCCAGCCCTGCCCTTTCGCATGGGCGACCGCATGCACGAAATGCAGCACCATGCGGGAATACTGGCTCATCGACCCTGAAATGTCGCACAGCACCACCAGATTGGGCCAGCGCTGCCCCGGCTTGCGCTGCGCGATGCGGGTCACCTCGCCGCCGTGACGCATCGCCGCGCGCAGCGTGGCGCGCGGGTCGGCAAGACCGCTGGCGGAGGGCAGGAGGCGCCGGGTCACGAGTGGCTTTACCGGCAGGGACAGGCGCGCGAGCATGCGTTTGGCCTGCGCAACCTCGGCGGTGGACATCTGTTCGAAATCGAGCGTTTTCAGCCGCTCCTCGGCCGACATGGTGCGCGAGGCGTCGATCACGACCGGGGAGTCCTCGGTGGCGGGCGTGTCGGCGGGCGGGGCGATGTCGCGATCCGCGCCATCCAGCAGCGCCTCCGCCGCCCGCTTTTCCGCCGATTGCGCGGCGCGGTCCTCCTGCACGCCGCGGATCGCGGGCAGCATCAGCGCCATCATGTGTTCGAGATAGCGCGGATCGCGCCAGAAGAGCCGGAACACCTGCCCGAACACCGTGCGATGTTCGGGGCGCGAGACGAAACAGGCGTGCAGCGTCCAGTAGAAGTCGCGCCGCGCGGTAAACCCCGCCGCCTCGACCGCGCGGATGGCGTCGATCACCCGGCCCGGCCCGATGGGCAGGCCCGCCTTGCGCAGCGCGCGCGCGAAATGGCCGATGTTCTGTGCCAGCTTGCCGTCTTCGGGGAGAGCTATATCGGCGTATCTTGCCATGACCAGCCTGGGGGGGGGGGGGGGGGGGGGGGGGGGGGCGCGGGCGCGGGGGGGGGGGGCGGCGGCGGGGGGGGCGGGCGGCG
>JBKBNP010000022.1:22332-74590 GCA_046295215.1 Pseudorhodobacter sp.
CCCCCCCCTGGGGGGGGCCCCCCCCCCCCCGCGCCCCCCGTGAGGTATTTGGACCAAGATGAAAGGGGGCCCGGGTCATGCCGGGGGTCATGCGGGGGCGAGGCTGGCGCGGGCCTCGTCGAGCAGGCGTTTCGCCTCGGAGCCCTGCAATTTCTGGATATCGTCCTGATATTTGAGGATCGCGCCCAGGGTGTCGGCGATGACCTCGGGGGTCAGGGTGACAACATCGAGGGCAAGCAGGCATTTGGCCCAGTCGATGGTTTCGGCAACGCCGGGTTTCTTGAAAAGGTCTTCGGTCCGGAGCCGTTGCACGAAGGCCACCACCTCGCGCGAGAGCGTTTCCTGCGCCTCGGGCGCGCGGGCGGCGAGGATCTGCATTTCGCGCGCGGCATCGGGGTAATCGACCCAGTGATAGAGGCAGCGGCGCTTGAGCGCATCATGCACCTCGCGCGTGCGGTTGGAGGTGAGGATGACGATGGGCGGCTCGGCGGCCCTGATGGTGCCAAGCTCGGGGATCGTGACCTGGAAATCCGAAAGCGCCTCCAGCAAAAACGCCTCGAAGGGTTCATCGGCACGGTCCAGCTCGTCGATCAGAAGCACCGGCGCGCCGCCCGGTTGCGGGCGCATGGCGGCCAGAAGGGGCCGTTCCACAAGGAAATCCTCGGTGAAAAGCTCCGCCCGCAGGGCGTTGCGGTCGGCCCCGCCCGACGCCTCCGCCGTGCGGATCGCAATCATCTGGGCGGCGAAGTTCCAGTCAGCCACGGCGGAGGCGGCGTCCAGCCCTTCATAGCATTGCAACCGGATCAGGCGGCGCCCGAGGGCGGTGGCGAGAACCTTGGCGATCTCGGTCTTGCCGACCCCGGCCTCGCCTTCCAGAAAGAGCGGGCGGCCGAGGCGCAGCGCCAGAAAGACCACGGTGGCGAGCGCGCGGGAGGCGACATAGCCCTGACCCGCGAGCAGGGTTTCGACCCCGTCGATGGAGTGCGGTAATGCTGCCACGATGGTCTTTTCCCCCTGCCCTTGCGTGCATTTTCTGCACACCCCCGGTGCATATGCTCCGGCCCCGCGCAACGGTGGCAGGCTGGGCGCCGGAAGGTCAAGCGCGCAGCGCAGGCTTTGCGACCAATGGAGGGGGGCGGGAAAGGTGGGTGAGGCTTGGCCGCGCGGTGGGGCAGTCCGCAAATGGGGCATGGGGCGGCGTGTTGCGCAGGACAGGGGGAAGGCCGGGACCGGTGGCCGGTCTCAGGCACGCGGGGCGGGAATTGCGACTGGCGGCGGGGCAGCGGCTGACCCGACCGAGGCCAGCAGCCAGCGGCGGAAGGCGGCGAAGGCGGGCAGGTCGTGGCTGCGCGGCGGGGCGGTCAGCACATAGGGGGTCGGGGTGGCGAGGCGGCGACGCGAGGCGGCACGGAGCGCACCACTGGCAAGGTCGGGGGCGACCAGCACCTCGGGCAGCAGCGCCACGCCGAGCCCTGCGCGCGCCGCCGCCAGCACCATGCCGAACTGTTCGAACCTCGGACCACGCAGGATGCGGGTCGGCGCCTCGCCCGCATCGCGGAACCAGTCCAGCCACAGCTCGGGCCGGGTCGCCTGTTGCAAGAGCGGCAGGCGCGACAGGGCGGCATCGTCGAGCGGTTTCCCTTCGGGCAGCAACGCGGGCGAGGCCACGACGATCAGCCGTTCCTCCAGCAGCACGTCATGCCCCGCCCCCCGCAGAGGCGGTTCGGCCCGCAGGATCGCCGCATCGCGGGGGTCGCGGTCGAAATCGAGCGGCGTGAGCGTCGCGGTCAGATCGAAACTGATCCCCGGTGCCACGCGGGCAAAATCCCCCAGCCGCGGGATCAGCCAGAGCGCGGCAAAGGTCGGCAGGCAGGCGAGGCGCAGCACATTGCGATGGCCGCCGAAGCTCATCACCGTGAGGGCGGCGCGGTCGAGATCGGCCAGCATGCGTTCCGCCTCCGGCAGAAAGGCGCGACCGGCATCCGACAGAGCAAGCCGCTGGCGGATGCGGTGAAAGAGCGCCACGCCGAGCCGCGCCTCGAGCGAACCAAGCGCGCGGCTGATCGCACTTTGCGTCAGGCCGAGCGCCGCGCCTGCACGGGTGGCGGTGCCTTGCCGCGCGCAGGTGACGAAAGCCTGCAATTCCGGCAGGGTGGGGGTGTAATTGTGGCGCTTCATGCCCGACTTCATGCGTGAGGCTCATCAACCTGTAAAGCCAATTCATTTGCCGAAAGGCCGGGATTCGGCGTATGGAGGGCGGGTAGCGAACCCGGAGATGCACCATGGACCAGATCGCCCGCCCCAAGCTGAAACCCAAGGATGCCCCCGATCTGGGCCGGTTCGACTGGGAGGATGCCTTCCGGCTCGATGACCAGTTGACCGAGGAAGAGCGGATGCTGCGCGACGCGGCCCGCGCCTATGCGCAGGAAAAGCTGCAACCCCGCGTCACCGCCGCCTATCGCGAGGAATCGACCGACCCCGGCATTTTCCGCGAGATGGGGGAGATGGGTCTGCTGGGTGTCACCGTGCCCGAGGAATATGGCGGGCTTGGCGCCTCTTACGTCGCCTATGGGCTGATCGCGCGGGAGGTGGAGCGGGTCGATTCAGGCTACCGGTCGATGATGTCGGTGCAATCGAGCCTCGTGATGTATCCGATCTATGCCTATGGGTCCGAGGCGCAGCGCCAGAAATACCTGCCGAAACTTTCCAGCGGGGAATTCATCGGCTGTTTCGGGCTGACCGAACCCGATGCGGGGTCCGACCCGGCAGGCATGAAAACCACGGCGAAGAAAACCGCGAACGGCTACGTGCTGAACGGCGCGAAGATGTGGATTTCCAACGCGCCGATCGCGGATGTATTCGTGGTCTGGGCCAAATCTGACGCACATGGCGGCAAGATCCGTGGCTTTGTGCTGGACAAGGGCATGAAGGGTCTTTCCGCGCCCAAGATCGGCGGCAAGCTCAGCTTGCGCGCCTCGATCACCGGCGAGATCGTGATGAAGGATGTCGAGGTCGGCGAGGACGCGCTTTTGCCGCATGTCGAGGGGCTGAAAGGGCCGTTCGGCTGCCTCAACCGGGCGCGCTATGGCATTTCCTGGGGGGTGATGGGGGCGGCGGAGTTCTGCATGGCGGCCGCGCGGCAATACGGGCTGGACCGCCGGCAATTCGGCAAACCGCTGGCCCAGACCCAGCTTTACCAGTTGAAACTGGCGAATATGCTGACCGATATCAGCCTCGGGCTGCAAGGATCGCTGCGCGTGGGGCGCTTGCTGGATGACGCCAACGCAGCCCCCGAGATGATCTCGCTGGTCAAGCGCAACAATTGCGGCAAGGCGCTGGAGATTGCCCGCTGGTCGCGCGACATGCATGGCGGCAACGGGATCCAGGAGGATTTCCAGATCATGCGCCATATGGTCAATCTGGAAACCGTGAACACCTATGAGGGCACGCATGACGTGCATGCGCTGATCCTCGGGCGCGCGGTGACGGGGCTGCAGGCGTTTTTCTGACGCGAGGCAGTTGATCAGGCGGGCGCGGCGGCGCAGGATCGGACCATGCGTCATTTGCTCCTTGCCCTGTTGATCTCTGGCCTTGCCGCCCTGTCCCCCGCCCGGGCCTGCGAAATCGCGCGCCCTGTCGCCATCTCCACCCCCGAGGCCGACCGCGCCGCAGGGGCACCGCTGGTGCTGGAATGGCGGCAGACGGACTCGGTTCTGGCCTGCGGCGAGGCTGTGTTTCTGGTGATCGGCCTCGATGCGCCCGCACGGCTGGAGGGGGAGGGTTTGTTTGCGCTGGCCCCCGGCGAGCGCGGCCCCTTCGGAATGGACATGTTGCGGGACCGGACCCGCGCCGTCGTGCCGCTGCATCTGGAGGGCGGGCTGGCGGGGCGGATCGTCCTGACCCCCTTTGCCAGCGGCGGGGTGGCGCTGGACTGGCAGATCGTCGCGATCCGGGGTGAACGGCCCGAGGTGCTGGCCGGGGGGGCGCTGCCGCTGACGCTCGGGTCCGGGCGGCCGCGCGTGATCGTGCAGGACCGCTTTGCCACCGAAGCTGCGCTTGCGACGCGGCTGTCGCCCGACGGGCGGCGGCGGCTGGAACTGTTCGACGGGTTCTTCCGCGTGACCGAGGCCAAAACCGGTGCGCTGGTGATCGCCGCCGAGGGGGCGGAGCCGGGATTTTCCCCCACAGGGCGGTTCCTCCATGCCTTCGGGGGCGAGAATTTCATTGATGGGGTGGAACGCGGCCTGCCCACCGACCTGCGGATCTTCGATCTGGCCGCCGAGGCCCCGGTGGCACGACTCTGGCAGGATGGCTGGCCCTCGCGCGGCATGTTCATCACAGCTCTGCACTGGTCCCCCGCCGACAGTTTTCTGGCCGTGAGTTTCGAGGCCGAGGTCGGCATGGCCTTCTGGCAGGCGCTGACGGACCGGCCCTTCCGGCAGGGGCAATATGGCTGCGGGGCCTGCGCGCCCGCCGAAATGGGGCTGGCCGATCTGTCGCTGGAAAACGCGCTGGTGCGGCTGGGGGCGGCCAACAGTTTCCATCTGCTGAGCCTGACCGATGACGCGGCCTATTGGGACGAGGCGACAGCACCTTCGTCCGAATGGATGAACGACACGCCCCCACCCGAGGCGCGGCTGCGCGATCCGGGCCGCGCATTGGTGGCTTTCGCCTCGGACGGGCTGGTGGAATTCGGCCTTGACGCGCCCGAGGGGCGGTTCCTGAACCTCGCCGGGGCCGCGCGGACAAGCTGGGAATGGCAGGAATTTCCCGAAACGCAGGCCATGGCGATGCCCGCCCCCGCCCCGTTGGCCGGGACGGACCGGTCCCGCGCCGCCCGCGCGATGGAGGATGTCGCGGACCTCGCCCGACCCACGCGCCGCGCGGCGCGGCTGGCGGCGCTGGGGATCGTCCCCGCCGCTGCCCCGGGCATGGACCATATCCGCCTGCCCGCGCTTGAAAGCGAGGATCCCGAAACCGGCTGGCGGCGCATCCGCTATGCGGCCGGGGCCGAGGCCACGGCCTTCGGCGCCGACCCTGCGCTGGCCATGGCGATAGACAAGGTGATCGAGACCGAAATCCGGCTCTGGGACGCCTGCCTGACCGCGAATTTCTTCCATGACGCCGATCTGTGGACCCTGACCCATTCCGGGCGGATCGTGCAGTTCCTGCATTTCACCTGCACCGTCTCCACCGGCTATGGGCCGGAAGGGTTGCTCCTGCGCCTCGAGAGCGATGCGGCAACCGGCAGCGTCAGTGCGCGGGCCGGAGCGGTCGGCATTTTCGACTGGTCGGCAGAGCTGCACGCAATGGACGAGGCAGAGGCGCGGGACATGACGGCACGGCATGACGCGCTGCCCATTGCCGCACAGCTTCGCCTGCGGGTCTGGCGGCTGGACGAGGGCCGCCTTGCCATCCTCGACAAGCGCGATGCGCTGACCGTTCTTTCGGCGGGGGGCGGGTTTCAGGCGCAGATCCCCCTCCCCGCCGCCAGTGATGCCGAGGAGATCAGCCTGCTGGAGGATGGGATCCATCTCTTGCAGGTCAATCGGGACGGGCGCTTCTTCGTGCATGATCCGGCAACGGGCGCGCAGCCGCTGGCCGGGCGCTATCTTGATGACGAGGTGGTGGTGTTCGACAGCGCCCTGCGGTTCGAGGCCACCGAGGAAGGTGCGCGCCATGTCGCGCTGAAATATCCCGGCGATCCCTTCGCCCATCGGCTCGACCAGTTCGGCGCGCTGCTGGCGGGGGCGCGGGTGGTGTCCCCGGCGCTGTCGGGCGCCACCGCCGCCCCGGCCCCCCCGCCGCCGGTTCCGCCCCGGCTGATCCTGCTGGAAGGCGCAGAGAACAACGCCACGATCCGCGCCGAGGCGGGGCCGGGGTCAACACTCGCACGACTGGAGATCTGGCGCGACGGGCGGCGGATTGCCACGCAGGCACTGCAAGGCCCCATGGTGGAGATGCGCCCCAACCTGCCCGCCCTGCCCGAAACGCGCGGCTTTGCGCTGCGTCTGGTGGACGAGGCCGGCTTGCAGAGCCGCAGCCTCGACATTGCCGCCCCACCCGGCGACGCCCCCCCCGAGGGACGGCTCTTCGTGCTTGCCGTCGGCACCGACCAGTATGACGATCCCGCCCTTTCCCCGCTGAATTTCGCGGTGGCCGATGCGCGCAACCTTGCCGCCGCGCTGACCGAGGGGGCGGCCAGCCCCTATTACGCCGCCATCCGGGCCGAGGTCATCGCCGATGACCCCGATCTTGCGCAGAGCCTGCCCGCCATCCTTGCCGACATGACCGCGCAGGCTGGGACCGGGGACACGCTGCTACTGCATGTCGCGGGCCACGGGATGCTCGATGACGCCGGAGGGTTCTACCTTGCCACCCGCGCCAGTCGCGCCGGGAACCTCGCGGGGACCGGCCTTGCATGGGACAAGATCGCCCGGGCGCTCGCCCGCTTTCCGGGGCGCGTGCTGGTGCTGCTCGACGCCTGCCATTCGGGGGCGGCGGGGGCGACCAATGACGATGCAGTTGCGGAACTGGGGGGTGAACCGGGGTCGCGCGGCAATGTCGTGGTGATTGCCGCCTCGAAGGGCCGTCAGGAAAGCCTTGAACGGGCCGCGCGGGGCGGCGGGCTTTTCACCTCGGCACTGGTGGAGGCGCTGACCCGCGACAGGCAGGATACCGACCTCGACGGCAACGGAACCGTGGAACTTGATGAGCTTTACGCAGCCGTCAAGGCAAGGGTGGTGACCGAAAGCCAGGGTCGGCAGACCCCCTGGATCGCCCGGAATGACGCCGCAGGCCGCATCCCCGTCCATTGAGCCCCGTCAACTGCCGCCCATCAACTGCCCACCCATCCCTCTGCCCCCCTGTCCACTCCGCCCTATCTTCTGCCACCCCGTCCGCCGCTCCCCCGCGCTTGCCCCCGCTTTTTCTGTCCAAAAATATCCCGGGGGGAGTCGCGGAACGCGACGGGGGGCTGGCCCCCCTGCCCCTTGCGCCACCCTGCCCCGCCAGAAATGCGGCGCGCGCCTCAAAACCGCACCACGCGCAGCCCCGCCGCCTCCAGCGCCGCGCGCAAGCCGCGTGCCATGGGCAAGGCCGTCTCTCCATCGCCATGCAGGCAGACCGTGTCGATCCGGGTCGGGATGCGGCGTCCGCTTTCGGCAATGATCGCGCCCTCGCGCAGCATGGCGAGGATGCGGGTCGCGGCCAGATCCGGGTCCGTGACCATCGCCCCCGGGAGCCCACGCGCCACCAGCGTCGCATCGTCCTTATAGGCGCGGTCGGCAAAGATCTCCCCCGCCCAGAGGCAGCCGAGATCGCGCGCCACCGCCTCCATCGCGGTGGCCGACAGCACCATGAGGATGATCCCCGGCTGCACCTTCAGCGCCGCCTCATAACAGATCCGCGCAAGGCTCGCATCCTCTGACGCCATGTTCGACAGCGCGCCATGCAGTTTCAGATGCCGCACCTCGCCCCCCGCCGCGCGCGCCATGGCCTGTGCGGCGCCGAGTTGATAGGTCACGAGGTTCGCCAGTTCCTCGGCCGAAAGCGCGATCCGCCGCCGCCCGAAGCCCTGCAGATCGGCAAAGCCGGGATGCGCACCGATCCCCACGCCCTTCGCCACCGCCATACGCATCGTCGCGGCCATGGTGTCGGCATCGCCCGCGTGAAAGCCGCAGGCAATATTGGCCGAGGTCACCACATCGAGCAGCCCCGCATCATTGCCCATGCGCCACGGGCCGAAGCTTTCGCCCATATCCGCGTTCAGATCGACCGTTTGCATCGCCTCACTCCCTTTCCAGATCGTCGCCCGCCGTGGCCCCGCTGATGAGTTGATAGCCCAGAAGATCGGGGAGTGTCGCGGGGTCGCGGATCACCGGGCGGCAGGCCCGGCGCAGATCGGCCAGCAGGCTCAAAGGCGGGCGATGCAGCCGGTCGGCCTCTGCCGTCTTAACCCATTCGAACCGCAGCCCCGCCCCCGGCGGCGCCTGTGCCGCGCGGGGCAGATCGGAGGGCAGCACAGTGCCGATCCGGGGATAGCCACCGATGGTCTGGCATTCGGCCAGAAGGATATAGGGCACGCCCTCCCCGGTCATCTGCACATCGCCCGCGATCAGGAAATCCGAGGCGAGCCCCGCCGCCCCCGCGGCGGCAAAACCGGCACCCTCCTGATCAAGCCGCACCCCCTGCCGGTTGGCCTGCGGCGCACGTCGAAAGGCGGTATCGGCAAGGCGCGCGCGGGTCGCGGCCTCAAAAAGCCCGGACTGTGGCCCCGGCGCGAGGCGCAGGACGCCCCCGGAAAAGCGGTCCTCCACCGTCAAGGCGGCAAGGGCTGCACCCGGGTCGGGGTCCGGCCCGAAATCAAGGCCATCCCCGGCCCCCAGCGCCCGCCCGATCCCGGCGGCCAGATGTGCGGAAAGGCTGCCCAGCAGCGCCTCGCCCCGCATCGGGGCGGCAAAGGTCAGATACCCATACTGCCCCGCGAGCGCCCCGCCCAAATTCAGCACCTGCCCCGCCCGCAGCCAATGCGCGCGGTTCCAGCCGAGCGCCGCGCCGTCAAGATCCGCCTGCATCGGCGCGCCGGTCAGCGCAAACCGCAGGTCGGCCCCGGCCCGGAACCGCCCGCCGAAGCCTGCCAGTTCCAGCGAAGGGCCGGGGCGCGCAAGGCCGAGGATTGCCGCCGCCTCCAGCAGGGCCAGCCTGTCTGCCGCCCCGCCTTCGGACAGCCCCTGCCCCAGCAGCCCCGGACGCCCCATGTCCTGCACGGTGACCTGCGGCCCTGCGGAAATCACCTCCAACCCGGCGGTCATCGCAGCACCTCCAGCCGCGCACCGCCCAGCCCGTCGCCCCCCGCCAGCGCGGCAAGCGCCGCCCCGTCCACCTGCACGAACCGGACCGCATCGCCGCTGCGCAGGGCGAAAGGTTCAGCGCGATCCGCCTGAAAGGGCCGGAAGGCGCAGAGCCCTGCCTGCCGCCAGCCGGTCATCGAGGGGTTGGCGAACAGCACCACCTGCCGCACCGCGACCACCAGCGCGCCCGCCGGAACCTGCGGGGTCAGCGCGGATTGGCGCGGAATGTCCCAAGGGTCGGGCAAGAGGCCCAGATAGGGCTGGCCCGGCGCAAAACCGATGGCCAGAACCCGCAGATCGGCGGTGCAGAGATCCGCCACCGCCTGCTGGCCCGTGAGACCCGCCCGCGCCGCGAGATCGGCCAGTTGCGGCCCCGCCTGCCCGCCGAAAGCCGCAGGGATGGTCCAGCGCCGCAGGACCGGCGCGGGCGGCGGATCGGCGGGCAGGTCGAGGAAAGGCGCGAGGCGCGGCAAGAGGTCCGCGCGCGACACCCGCGCCGGATCGAAGCGCAGGAACACCGAGGCGAGTGCGGTCTCCACCTCCTGCACGCCGTCGGGCGGTGCGGCATGAAGGCGTGCCGCCAGGGCCTGCACCTGTGCCGTCACCGCCTCTGTCACCCGCAGCC
The DNA here is from genome assembly GCA_046295215.1 of Pseudorhodobacter sp. GTDB lineage: Bacteria > Pseudomonadota > Alphaproteobacteria > Rhodobacterales > Rhodobacteraceae > Szabonella. The sequence continues at coordinate 31,810 of JBKBNP010000022.1, forward strand.
CGAGGCGCAGCACGATCCCGTCGGGGCCAAGCGGCAGGATCTCGGGTCGGGTTGCGGCACTGTCTTTCAGAGCTTCGGTCACGTCTGTCCTGTCTGGCTGCACCCCGCGCCGGGGCGCTTTTTCAACAGGCTATCAGCGATTGGCCGGAGAACCAGCCCCCCGCCATCCCGCCTCAGCGCAGTTTCAGCGTGGCAAGCCCGATGGCGGCGAGGATCAGCGAGATGATCCAGAAGCGGATCACGATCTGCGGTTCGGCCCAGCCCTTTTTCTCGAAATGGTGGTGGATCGGGGCCATCAGGAACACCCGCCGCCCGGTGCGCTTGAAGTAAAGCACCTGGATGATGACCGACATCGCCTCCACCACAAACAGCCCGCCGACGATGGCCAGCACGATCTCGTGCTTGGTGCAGACCGCGATGGCGCCAAGCGCGCCGCCCAAGGCGAGGCTGCCGGTGTCGCCCATGAACACCGCCGCCGGGGGAGCGTTGTACCAAAGGAACCCCAGCCCCCCGCCAAAAAGCGCGGCGGTGAAGATCAGGAGTTCCCCCGTGCCGGGCACGAAATGCACGCCCAGATAGTCGGTGTAATTGAAGTTACCGACGATATAGGCGATGATCCCCAGCGTTCCGGCGGCGATCATCACCGGCATGATCGCCAGCCCGTCGAGCCCGTCCGTCAGGTTCACCGCATTGGCCGCGCCGACAATGACGATCATGCCGAAAGGGATGAAGAAGATCCCCATGTCCAGCAGGACATTCTTGAACACCGGCAGGGCAAGCTGGCCCGAAAGGGCTGCCGGATGCGACTGTGCGGCGAACCAGCAGGCCAGCGCCGCGATCACGAGGCCCAGCAGGAACCGGGTGCGCGAGGAGACACCCTTGGTGTTCTGTTTCGACACTTTGGCAAAGTCATCGGCAAAGCCGATCAGGCCGAAGGCGATGGTCACGCCCACGACAATCCAGACATAGGCGTTGTCGAGCCGCGCCCAGAGCAGCGTGGAGAACAGCAGCGCCGAGAGGATCAGGAGCCCCCCCATCGTCGGCGTTCCGGCCTTGGCAAAATGGCTTTGCGGGCCGTCATCGCGGATCGGCTGACCCTTGCCCTGACGGCGGCGCAAGAGGTTGATGAGCGGTCGCCCGAAGATGAAGCCGAACACCAGCGCCGTGGCAAAGGCCATGCCCGCCCGGAAGGTGATGTAGCGAAAGAGGTTGAACACATCCCCGCCGTCTGAAAACTCGGTCAGCCAGTAGAGCATCCGTCAAATCCCTTCGCTGCGGCCCGCTGCCGGTTGCCCCAATTTGCGCAGGGCGTCAACCACGAGGCTGACCTTGATGCCCTTGGAGCCCTTGACCAGCACGATGTCGCCTGCATCGACAAGGCTCGGGGCCTGCGCGACGAGTTCGGCGGCGGTTTCGACCCAGTGGCCGCGTTTCGCGCGCGGCAGCGCGGCATGGAGAGCGCGCATCCGGGGGCCGACGCAATGGACCAGCGCCACGTCCTTGAGTGCCGGATGTTTGGCGATCGCGCTGTGCAGGGCGGCCTCGGTCGGGCCAAGTTCCAGCATGTCGCCGAGGATTGCGATGCGCCGCCCTGTCAGCCGCCGCCCGATGCCATGGGTGGGTGTGCAGGCGGCCAGAAGGTCGAGCGCGGCGGCCATGGAGGCGGGATTGGCGTTGAAAGCGTCGTCGATCAGGCCGAATTCATAGCCTTCCACCAGATCGAGCAGGATGCTTTCGCGCCGCCCCCGGCCCGAAGGCGGCGCCCAGCGGCCAAGAGCGGTGACGGTCAGGGTGGGATCGAACCCGAGCGCGTCGGCGGTGGCCAGCACCGCAAGCGCATTGGCCGCGAAATGCCGCCCCGGAGTGGCGAGCTTGAACAGGAGGTCACGCCCCTCTGCCCCTGTGGCGGCCTGCCCTCCAACTTGCCCCCCAACCTGTCCAGCCACGCGGGCGCGGGCGATGGTGGCGGTTTCGGTGACCTGCACATCGGTCAGGCGGTAATCGGCCTGCGCATGGCCGCCGAAGAGGACCGTCGTCACCCCGCGCAGCGAGGCGGCGGCGGTCAGCACCGGCGTCACCTCCAGATCGGCGGGCAGGACCGCGATGCCGGAAGGTTCCAGCCCGTCGAGGATGGTGGCTTTCTCGCGGGCGATGCCGTCGAGCCCGTCGAAGGCCTCCAGATGGGCCGGGGCAACAGTGGTGATGATCGCCAGATGCGGACGGGCGAGGCGCGACAGGGGCGCGATTTCACCCGGATGGTTCATGCCGATTTCGAGGATCGCGGTGCGCGTGTCGGCAGGCATCCGCGCCAGCGTCAGCGGCACGCCCCAATGGTTGTTGTAGCTCGCCTCGGCGGCATGGAGCGCGCCCTGCGCGCCAAGGGCGGTGCGCAGCATTTCCTTGGTTGAGGTCTTGCCGACCGATCCGGTGACGGCGATGACCCGGGCGGAGGGCGCAAGCCGCGCGCGGGCTGCAGCCCCGAGCGCCGCCAATGCCGCCAGCACATCGGGCACGATCAGAAGCGGCGCCTCGGGGCCGATGCCTTCGGGGCGGCGGGAGACGAGGGCGGCGGCGGCACCCTTGTCAAGCGCGGCGGCAACGAAATCATGGCCGTCGCGCGCATCGGTGAGCGCCACGAAGAGATCGCCCGGTTGCAGGGTCCGGGTGTCGATGGAAACACCCGTGGCCGCAAAGGCGTGCGTCGGGGTGCCGCCCGTTGCGGCGGCGGCGGCATCGGAGGTCCAGAGCGGCGCGGTCACGGCAGATCATCCTTCGGCTCAGGGTTGCGGGCGGCGCAGGGGGGCTGCGCGCCCCCCTCGGCGCGGATGCGCCTCACCCCCCACGAGGTATTTCTTCCAAGATGAACGCGGCAGGGGAAAATCGCGGGAATTTCGGCAGGATGCGGCATCAGATCAGCCCGTCGAGCGCGGCCACGGCCACCGAGGCCTGTTCGACATCATCGAACGGATAGGTCTGGCCCGCGATGGTCTGTCCGCTTTCATGGCCCTTGCCCGCGATCAGCAGCGCATCGCCGGGGCCGAGCGCATCCACCCCGCGCAGGATCGCCTCGGCGCGGTCGCCGACCTCATTCGCCTCCGGGCAGGCGACAAGGATTTCGGCGCGGATCGTGGCAGGTTCCTCGGAGCGGGGGTTGTCATCGGTGACGTAAAGCACATCGGCATGGGCGGCGGCAGCCTGCCCCATCAGCGGGCGCTTGCCCCGGTCGCGGTCGCCGCCCGCGCCGAACACGACGACGATGCGGCCCATAACATGCGGGCGCAGTGCCCGGAGCGCGGTGGCGATGGCATCGGGGGTATGGGCATAATCGACATAGACAGCGGCGCCGTTGACCCGCGTGGCGGCCAGTTCCATCCGCCCGCGCACGCCCGAAAGGCGATGCAGCACGGATAGGACGGCGGCGGGATCCTCGCCCGCGCCGATGGCAAGGCCCGCCGCGAGCGCCGCGTTTTCCGCCTGAAAGCCACCGATGAGGTCGAGCCGGACCTGATGCGGCTGACCCGCCCATTGCAGGCGCAAGTCCTGCCCCGTCGCATCGAACCGCTGCCCCAGAAGCCGCAGGTCCGCGCCTTCGGCCCGGCCTACCGTCAGCAGGCGCTGGCCGCGTCCACGCGCGATCTGCGCCACATCGGCGCCGCGCGGATCATCCAGATTGACGACCGCCACGCCGTCCTCGGGCAGTATCCGCGCGAAAAGCCCGGCCTTGGCGTCGAAATAGGCCTGGAATGTGTGGTGATAATCCAGATGGTCCTGCGTGAAATTCGTGAACCCCGCCGCGCGCAGGCGGACCCCGTCGAGCCGTCGCTGGTCGAGCCCGTGGGAGGAGGCCTCCATCGCGGCATGGGTGACGCCCGCCGCTGCCGCATCGCGGAGCAGGCCGTGGAGCGTGATCGGTTCGGGTGTGGTATGGGGCGAGGGCGCGGTCCAGGCGCCTTCGACGCCGGTGGTGCCGATATTGATGGCCACATGGCCAAGTGCGGCCCAGATCTGGCGGGTGAAGGTGGCAACGGAGGTCTTGCCGTTGGTGCCCGTCACCGCGACCATGGTTTCGGGCTGGATGCCGAACCAGAGTGCTGCGGCAGCGGCCAGCGTGGCGCGCGGATCCTGCGCCACGATCAGCGCGGGGCTGTAGCGGGCGATCACTTCTGCGGCGAGTGCGGCACCCTCGGCATCGGTCAGCAGCGCAACGGCCCCCCGCGCCAGCGCGCCTTCGGCATATTCCGCGCCATGGATCACCGACCCGGGCAGGGCCGCAAACAGCGCCCCCGGCGCAGATTTGCGGCTGTCCACGCAAAGCCCCGTTACGGTCGGATTGGCCCCGCCGCGCGCGGTCAGGCCAAGGTCGGCGAGCGGTCTTTCCTGTGTCACGGGGTGCGCCTCATCGGATGGTCAGTTGCGCCTTGCTGATACCGCATCCGGGGCGAGGGATTCAATCTGTGGTCTTAGGCCAAGCAGGGGGGCGGTGCGGCGCACCACCTCGGCGGCGATGGGAACGGCGGTCCAGCCAGCGGTGCGGCGCGGGGTCGGGCCGGTGGTGTCGACCGGTTCATCCAGCGTCACGATCAGCACATAGCGTGGATCCTCGGCGGGAAAGACCGAGGCGAAGGTATTGATAACCTTGTCCTTGTAATAGCCACCCGTCCGCTTGGGCTTGTCGGCGGTGCCGGTCTTGCCCGCGACGGAATAGCCCGGCACCTCGCCCAGACTGGCCGTGCCCTTGGTCACCACCTTGCGCAGCATGTCGACCGAGGCCATGGCGGTGCGCTCAGACATGACCCGCACGCCCTGCACCGTGCCCTCGCGGCGCAAGAGCGTCGGTTCCACCATCACGCCCTTGTTGGCGATGGCCGCATAGGCGCGCGCCAGATGCAGCGGGCTGGCCGACATGCCATGGCCGTAAGACGTTGTGATCGTGACGATTTCGGGCCAGCGCGCCGGGATCAGCGGGCGCGCGCCGGGGGCCTCGGACAATTCCACCGGGGTTGCCTCGAAAAACCCGAGGCTCTTGAGAAAGGCTTGCTGGCGCGCGGTGCCGATCTGGAGTGCGAGTTTCGCGGTGCCGACATTGGATGATTTCACGATCACATCGGTCACGGAAAGTTTGGGCCCGTAATTCTTGCGCTGGAATTCGTTGATCGTGTGCTTGCCCCACTTCATCGGAGCATTGGCATCAACCATGGTTTCGGGGTTCACAAGGCCAAGGTCCAGCGCCTGCGCTGTGGCGAAGATCTTGAAGGTGGAGCCGAGTTCATAGACCCCCTGCACCGCGCGGTTGAAGAGCGGGCTGTCGGCGGGATCCCCCTTGACCAGCGGATTCGGGCGGTCGTTCGGGTCGAAATCGGGGAGGGAAACGAGGCTCAGGATTTCACCCGAGCGCACATCCATCAGGATGCCTGCCGCACCCTTGGCGTTCATCATGACCATGCCCGCCTCCAGCACCTCGTGCATCGTGGTCTGCACCGACAGGTCGATGGAGAGCGCCAGCGGGCTGGAGGCACGCGCGGGGTCGCGCAGGCGTTCGTCCAATGCGCGCTCGATCCCGGCGGTGCCGATGACTTCGGCGGAGTGGACACCTTCGGCCCCGAAGGAGGCGCCCCCGAGGATATGCGCGGCCAGCCGTCCATTGGGGTAGAGCCGCATGTCGCGCGGCCCGAACAAGAGGCCCGGATCGCCGATTTCATGCACGGATTGCATCTGTTCCGGGCTCAGCTTGCGGCGCAGCCAGAGGAAGGAGCGGCCATCGGTGAAGCGGCGTTCAAGCTCATCCGCCTTCATCTCGGGGAAAAGAGCCGCCAGTTCGCGGGCGACGCGGGGCGGGTCCACCATCTGCTTGGGATGGGCATAAAGCGCATGGGTCGAAAGGTTGGTGGCCAGAAGCCGCCCCTTGCGGTCGGTGATGTCAGCCCGCGCCGCGCTGATCTGCGCGCCGGAGGCGAAGCTGCGCGGTTCCTCCGGCACCGAGGCCGCAAGATCGCCCATGCGCAGCCCGACAGCGGTGAACCCCACGAAGAAGGCGAAGCCGAGGATCAGCAGGCGGCCTTCGGCGCGGCCGCGCTGGCGGTCGCGGCTGGCCTCGGCGCGCAGGCGGATGTTCTCGGCTTCGATGTGATCGGGGTTCTCGCCCTTGTCGCGGGCCGAAAGGATACGGGCAAGCGGGCGCAGGGGGGTGCGGGTCACAGCGGATCCTCCTCGATCGCGGCAGAGATGTCGACGGGGTTCAGGTCGTGCGGCAGGATCGCAGGGGGCAGCGGAAAGGCCACCTGATCGACCCGGCCGAACTGTTCGGGTTCCAGCGGCAGGAGGCCCAGCCGGTCGAAGTTCAGGATCGAAAGGTCGCGCAGCCGTTCGGGGCGGTTGAGATAGGCCCATTCGGCGCGTTGCAGGTTCAGCGCCTCGCGCAGGCCCGCGATTTCGCGGTTGAGCGCGGAGACCTCGCGCAGCGCGGCCTGTGTCGCGTAATTCTCACGGTAAGCCCAGAAGGCGAGCGCCATGAGGACGAGGGCGGTGATGATGGAGAGGAAGGGGCGCATCAGCGGCGTCCTTTCTTGTTGGCAGCAGGAAGGAGGGGCACGCCCAGCTCGGCGGGATCAACCGGGCCTGCGGGCGCGTCCGTGCGTCGCCCGGCCCGCAGGATCGCAGAGCGGGAGCGCGGGTTGGCGGCAAGTTCGGCCTCGTCCGGGCCGATGGCCTTGCGGCTCAGCAGCGTGAAACGGGGTGTTTCTGGGGGGCGTTCGGGGGCATAGCGGCTGCCCTGCCCCACCCCGCCCGAACGGGTCTGGAAGAAGCGCTTGACGATGCGGTCCTCAAGGCTGTGGAAGCTGACCACGGCCAGCGCGCCCCCGGGTTTTAGCGCGCGTTCGGCGGCCTCAAGCCCCTGCACCAGTTCGGAAAATTCGGTGTTCACGGCAATGCGGATGGCCTGAAAGCTGCGGGTGGCCGGGTGGCTCTGGCCCGGTTTGGGGCGGGGCAGGACAGAGGCCACCACCTCGGCCAGCCGCAGGGTCGTGGTGATCGGCGCCGCCTCGCGGGCCGCGACTATGGCACGCGCGATGCGGCGGGCGGCGCGGTCCTCGCCATAGTGATAGATCACATCGGCAAGCTGTTCCTCCGTCACGCTGTTGACGAGATCGGCGGCGCTGCCTCCCGCCTGGCTCATCCGCATGTCGAGGGGGCCGTCGCGCAGGAAGGAGAAGCCGCGTTCGGCGATGTCGAGTTGCATCGACGACACGCCCAGATCCAGCACCACCCCGTCCAGCGGGCCGGGGGCGAGCGTGTCGAGGCAGGAAAAGGTGCCCGCGACAAGGTGCAGCCGGTCGCCGTAGTCTGCAACCATGGGGGCGGCCATCTCCAGCGCCAGCGGGTCGCGGTCGATGCCGGTCACGCGGGCGGCCCCCGCCTCCAGCAGCGCGCGCGCATAGCCCCCTGCCCCGAAGGTGCCGTCGAGCCAGTCGCCCGCGACCGGGGCCACAAGGTCGATCAGCGGACGGATCAGCACCGGCACATGCGGCGCGTCGCTGGCGGGATGATCGGGGGGGCCGGATTTGGGGCGACCGGATTTTGGATCGCGTCGCGGCAAGGCTATTCCCCCGCGTCAAGATTGCTCAGAAGCGACAGGACATCGACGCCTTCGGGCAGGTCGTCCTCGTCATCGTCGGGCGCGCCGAACACCGCGTCATAGGTGTCGCGCCGCCAGATCTGGAAGCGGTCGAGCGTGCCCGCGAACACGGTTTCGCCTTCGGTGAAGCCGATCTTGTCGCGCGCCTTCTGGGGCAGCACGATGCGGCCGTCATCGTCGATTTCCACGGTGAGCGAGCGCATGATGAGGTCGCGTTCGGCGATCAGCCGTTCCTTGGACCCCATCGGCAGCTTGCGCACGAGCCGCGCCAGCCGGTCGGCGGCGGCCTGAGTGTAGCATTCGACGAACTGACGCTGCTTGCCGCCATAGACCATGACGATGCGGGTGCGGGGAAAGTCATTGCTGGGCGGATCGCCGGCCTCCAGAACGCGGCGAAAGGCTGCCGGGATGGAAACCCGGGCCTTTGCATCTACCTTCTGGTAGTATTCGCCTCTGAAATCCTCGGACACGGTCTGGTGTTCCTGTTCCCTCGTCTGCCCCGCTGGCTGCCCGTTGCGGGCCCCCCGGACGTGCCCCTGAAACGGACAACGGCGGATCGGGCTGCTGCCACTGCCCGATCCGCCGCCCTGTCCCGTCTCCGGGATTGTCCGACTGCGCGCGCCACCTGGGGGGATGTCTGCTCGCTCGCGCGCCGGATCCTTGTTTTTCGGAAGCAAAGGCGGTTGCCTGTATGAGCCTGCTTTTTTCGCCTTTTCGGGGTCTTTACCGCCCCTGTTCCGTGCCGCTTTGCTTCCTTACAATCTTGATGACATGGGATTTCGTGGGACGCAACGGATTTCTACGGGTCAGGCTGGGCATATCTTGTAATCAAGGGCGCTTGGAAACAGCATATTGTGGAAAATTCAAGCCCGTCAGGACCAATTCTGGCGGAAGGTGGTCAGATTAGCACTAGATATAGACAGAACGTTGCACGAAAAGCCCGTCCCATGTTTTCCCGATTTTTTTCAACGCGAGGCGATCCGCGCGGCAACGAAGCGAAGATCAGGGCTGAATCCATCCGGATTCAATCCCGAATCACGGGTCTGGCATGAAAAGTGATTCGGTAGTCAGGCTGTTGGTCGCGGGTTGTCCCGCGTTTTCCCAGACACGGCCTTTGAGGCCGGGGTTCAGCCCATGCCACCGTCGATCAGACGCCGCGCGAGGCTTGCATAGGCCTCGGCCGCCGCACCTTCGCCCATGGCGGCGGGAATGCCGCCATCGCCGCCCTCGCGCACTGCAAGGTCGATGGGCAGCGCGCCCAGAAAGGGCAGGTCCAGCGCCTTCGCCTCGGCCGCGACACCGCCATGACCGAACAGATGCGCCTCATGCCCGCAATTGGGGCAATGATAGAAGGACATGTTCTCGATCAGCCCCAGCACAGGGGTTTTCAGCTTGGCGAACATGTCGATGGCGCGGCGCGCGTCGATCAACGCCACATCCTGCGGGGTGGAGACGACAATCGCTCCGGTCAGTTGCGTGCGCTGGCAGAGCGTCAACTGGATGTCCCCCGTCCCCGGCGGCAGGTCGATCAGCAACACGTCGAGCCTGCCCCATTCGACCTGCCCGATCAGTTGTTGCAGCGCCCCCATGATCATCGGGCCGCGCCAGACCACGGCCTCGCCATCGTTGAGCATGAGGCCGATGGACATGACGGTGACACCGTGCGCCTGCAAGGGAATGATCGTCTTGCCATCGGGTGAGGCGGGGCGTTTCGACAGGCCCATCATGCGCGGCTGGCTTGGACCATATATATCGGCATCGAGCAAGCCCACCCGCCGCCCCTGCCGCGCCAGCGCCACGGCGAGGTTGGACGAGACGGTGGATTTGCCCACCCCCCCCTTGCCCGACCCGATGGCGATGATCCGGTCCACCCCGGCCAGCGGTTGCGGGCCGCCCTGTTGCGGGGAGGGATGCTGCCCGATCTTGAGGCCGGGGGCGGCAGGTTTGGCCGCAGGGCCATGCGCGGTCATCACGATCTGCACCGAAGCCACGCCCGGCAGCGCGCGCAGGATCGCCTCGGCCTGGGCCTGCGCGGGGGCGAGCGTGCGGGCCTCTTCCGGCGTGGGGGCCTCGATCACGAAGCGGATGCTTCCGCCCTCCACCGTCAGCGCGCGAATCACATCCCGCGAGACCAGCGTGCCGCCGCCCGGACAGGCGACCCCGGCCAGTGCCGCCAAAACCCCGTCGCGATCCAGTGCCATGCGTTTCTCCCGCGCCCAAATGAGATGCACACCTTGTCATGTCAGAGGCAAACGGCAAGTCGCAATTTCTTTAGCGCATAAAATTAAGGCGATGCGCCTGTTTACGCTAAGTAATTTTGACGATCCAGCCATTCCTTCGCTGCATGGCAGCATTGCAGCAGGTCGGTATTGTGCAATCGCAGCATAGGGCGCATCTTTGTTTCAACGGCGCTGATACCGGCGCCTGACGAAAGAAAGACGAGGCTCACCATGGCTTATATCAACATCTCCCGCGGCTTTGCCGGCAGCCTGTCCGACTGGCTGAACGACACCGTCAAGTCCATCCGCCTGTCGCTGCACCGCCGTCGCGTGTTCAAGCAGACGGAGCGCGAGCTGAATTCGCTGTCCTCGCGCGAGCTTGCCGATCTGGGCATCCACCGCACGATGATCACCCGTATCGCCCTTGAAGCGGCCTACGGCAAGTAACATGTCTTTGCGAAGGCCCACCTCCTCCCGGGTCTTGTAGCAAAAGCGGCGGCACTCTCCTCCTCCCTGGTGCCGCCGCCCTTTCATACGGAAGCCCGCGCCCTCAGGCGAACGTTTCCGAAACCGTGTACCGGACGGCTCTTCCTCCTCCCTGAGCCGAATGGACTAAGCGGCGGCCCCCTCCTCCTCCCTGGGGTCGCCGCATCTCATTCCGGGGCAAGACCACGCCCCGAACGGACTGGCCGGCTCTTCCTCCTCCCTGAGCCGGACGGACTTGCGGCACCCTCTCTCCTCCTCCTTGGGGGTGCCGCACCCAGATACGGGGCAAGACGACGCCCCGGACGGACTGGCCGGCTCTTCCTCCTCCCTGAGCCGGACGGACTGGCGGCACCCTCTCTCCTCCTCCCTGGGGGTGCCGCACCAGAATTCGGGGCCAACTGCCCCAGCGGAATGCCCGGCTCTTCCTTCTCCCTGAGCCGGAGCGTATGACGGCGGCCCCCTCCTCCTCCCTGGGGCCGCCGTTTCCATTTCCGACCTCCCCCTTTCTCCGACAATGCTCCCGGCGCTTTGGCCTTGCGGTCGCGCGGTGCAGCTTCGATAGTCCGCGCGCAATTTCACGCCGGAGCGTCGCGCCATGCCCCTGTCGCTGTTCAGTTCGGCCCTCGTGGCGGCCCTCGTGGGCTATGGCGCCTCCGTCGCGATCCTGCTGGCGGCGGCGCGGAGCCTCGGGGCGAGCCCTGCCGAAACCGCGTCCTGGTTGCTGGCGATCTGTCTGGCGAAGGCGGTCGGCAGCGCGTTCCTGAGCTGGTGGTCGCGCGTGCCGGTGGTGCTGGCCTGGTCCACCCCCGGTGCGGCGCTGATCGCGGCCAGCGAGGGCATCGGGATGGCAGAGGCGGTCGGGGCCTTCCTGCTGGCGGGCGGGCTGATCGCGCTGACCGGGGCCTGGGGGGTGCTGGGGCGGCTGGTGGCGCGCATCCCCGACGGGATTGCGGCGGCGATGCTGGCGGGGGTCTTGCTGCCCTTCTGCCTGACCCTTCCGGGGGCTGCGGCGGCGGACCCGCTGCTGGTGCTGCCGATGATTGCGGTCTTTGTGCTGGTCCGGTTGAAGAACCCCGCACTGGCGGTGCTGGCGGCACTGGCGCTCGGCATCGGGCTGGCCTTTGCAACCGGGTCGGCAGCGCAAATGGCGGGCAATCCGGGGCTGCCGCTGCCGGTGCTGATCTGGCCGGACTTCTCCTTGCCCGTTCTGGTCGGGCTTGGCCTGCCGCTCTACCTCGTCACCATGGCCTCGCAGAACCTGCCGGGGTTCGCCACGTTGCGCGCGGCCGGATATGCGCCGCCGGTGCGGCCCGCGCTGATCACGACCGGGGGGCTGTCGGCGCTGACGGCCTTTGCCGGGGCGCATACGGTGTCGATGGCGGCCATCACGGCGGCGATCTGCCTGGGCGACGACACCCATCCCGACCGCAGCCAACGCTGGAAGGTCGGGCTGGCCTATGGGCTGATCTGGGTTCTGCTGGGGCTGTTCGGGGCCTTCGTTCTGGCGCTGCTCGATGCCTTCCCGCCCGCGATCCTGACGGCGCTTGTGGCGCTGGCGCTGCTGGGGCCGCTGCTGGGCGCGGCGAGCGGGGCCTTCGCGCAACCGGATCAGCGGTTTGCGGCGCTGGTGACGCTGGTGGTCACGGCCTCCACCCTGCCGATCCTCGGTGTGGGGGCGGCCTTCTGGGGGTTGGTGGCGGGTCTGGGGCTTTTCGCGCTGGACCGGCTGGCGCTTCGCTGGAAAAGATAGGATCCTCGGCGCGAATTTCCTCCGAAGAAAGCGCAAGCCATGTCCGAGACGGTATTCCCCCCGCCCGCTGCCCCGATGATCCCGGTCGAAGGGTCGGGCCTGATGTTTCCCGTCCGCCGGGTCTATTGCATCGGGCGCAACTATGCCGAGCATGCCCGCGAAATGGGCCATGACCCGGACCGGGAGCCGCCCTTCTTCTTCCAGAAGAACCCCGACAACCTGTCATCCGCCGCAGACTTTCCCTATCCGCCGCAATCGGGCGACGTCCATCACGAGGTCGAATTGCTGGTGGCGCTGAAATCCGGCGGGCGCGACATTCCGGCCGAGGCGGCGCTCGCCCATGTCTGGGGCTACGGCGTGGCGCTGGACATGACCCGGCGCGACCTTCAGGCGGCGGCGAAAAAGGCCGGACGGCCCTGGGAGATCGGCAAGGCCTTCGAGGCCTCGGCCCCGGTGGCGCCCCTGCGCCCGGTGGAGGAGACCGGCCATCCGGCAGGGGGCGCAATCACGCTGTCGGTCAATGGCCAGCCGCGCCAGTCCGGCGACCTGGCGCAGATGATCTGGTCGGTGCCGGAAGTCATCGCCTGTCTCTCGCGCTATTTCACGCTGGCGGCGGGTGATGTGATCCTGACCGGCACACCGGCGGGCGTTGGCCCGGTCGCGCGCGGGGACCGGATGGAGGCGCGGATCGAGGGGATCGGCAGCCTTGTCGTCACGGTGATCTGACCGGAAACCAGACCGGGCCGGAAGCAAGGTTCCCGCCCCCGAAAGCGCAAAATTCTTGGCCAGATCCGGATTTCATGGTAGCGATTCGGGGGGAATTGTTTTTGCACCCTGAATGAATTTGACATGCGCCCGGCGCACCGATCTTTGCGCCGCCCTGTTTGCAGGAGGAAATTATGGCCAAGAAACCCGGTGGCGACGAACCCCAGGACATGGGCGAAATCATCGCGATGGCCCGCAAACGGCAGATGAATTTCGCTGCCGTGATCGGCAAGGAGGGCGTGGCGATTGCCGCCGACCCGCGCAAGGGGCCCGAAGTTATGTGGCGGCAGGCCAAGCAGCAGGCGGGCGGCACCAAGGGCGGCATGGGCACGATGAATGTCTCCGGCAAGGAGCTGCATCTCCAGTTCGTCGAGGACGATTTTCCCGGCACGCTGAAAAAGGCCATCCGCAAGCAGTTGTCGCAGGCGGGCCACAAGATGAAGGTGATCTTCGTTCTGGCCGATGGCTCGGTCGAGGGCGATGACGACGAGGACGAACAGGAAGACGCCGCCGAGAACGAGGACAGCGGCGGGGCCGCGATCGAGGCGGAGGAGGCAGACCGCGAGCGCGAGCGCGTGATGGACGCTGCCAACGATCTGGTCACAAGCATCAACGAGGCGGCAGGGTCCATCGGCGATGCCGCGGGCAAGCTGGTTCAGGCCGTTGCCACCGCGTCGAAGGCGGCGGCCGAGGGTAAGGTCGATCAGGCCGAAAAGATGCTTGACCGCATCCGCGATGCCTTGGAACGGGTCAAGAAAACGGTGCCGGACGGGGCACCGGGCAAGAAACCCGTCGGTGCGGAGGATGTGGAGAAACTGCGCAAGGATCTGGCCGATGGCTATGACGGGATCCGCAGCAAGGTCGATCAGGTGATCGGGGCCGGGCAGGCAGGGGCCGCCAAGAAGGCCGAGCAACTGGCCAGGATGTTCGAGGATGCGCGCCAGGGCACTGACCCGGCCAAGGCCATGCCGATCCTCAAGCTGATCCAGAAATTCGTGGAAGGGGAGGTCCAGAAACTCGACAAGGCCACTGGCGGCGGCAGTATTGGCGACAAGGTGGGCAATGTCGGCTCGAAGGTCGCGGAAGGGGCCGCGAAGGCCGGAGAGGCGGTCGGCAACGTTGCGGGCAAGGTCGGAGGGGCCGCCGGCAAGGGCGTCGAGGTGGTCGGCAATACGCTCGGCAAGGGGATCGAGACCGCCGCCGACATGGCCGGCCGGGCAACCGAGGCAGTCACCGGGACCGTTGGCACCGGCGTCGAAAAGGCCGGAGAGATGGTCGGGGAGGCCGCCGGAACGGTTGGCAGCGGTGCCCAGAAAGTCGGCCAGATGGTCGGGGACGTCGCCGGGAAACTCGGCGATGGTGCCCAGAAGGCAGGTCAGTCCATCGGCGGTGTTGCGGAAACGATTGGCGACGGGGCCCAGAAAGCCGGCCAGATGGTTGGCAATGCCGCCGGGAAGGTCGGGGACGGGGCCCAGAAGGTTGCGGAAGTCGGGGGCAAGGCCGCCGCGACGGTTGGAAAGGTTGTCGCCAAGGGAGTGGCCTCGGTCGGCAAGGCCGCCGGGGGGGCCTTCGCCAAGCTGGGGCAAGCGGTCGGCAAGGGTGTGTCCACTGTCAGCAAGGCGGCGGGGGGGGCGGTTGCGGCCGTTTCCAGCGCATTGTCCAAGGGTGCAGGCAAGGTCGCGGGCACGCTCGGCAAACTTGGCGGATCCATCGCCAAGGGGATCGGCGGGCTGATCGACAAGGTGGCCAAGGCTGCCCGCGCGCTGGCGATGCGGGTGGCGCAGGGGGCGAAGGTTGCCGCACAGGCGGCCTTCGACATCGCCGAAAAGGCAGTCGATGCCGTGAAGGTGGCCGCAGAGGCCGTCAAGGGTGCCGCCGAACAGATGGGCAGGGCCGTCGAACAGGTGGGCGACCGCGCCGCCGAAAAGGTGAAGGCCGCCTATGAGACAGCCGCCAAGGCCGCGCAGCGCGCAGCCGAAGCCAAGGAGGCCGCCGACCGTGCGGTGCAAAAGGCGATCGACGCCGCCGCACGGGCCGAACAGCTTGCCGCCGAGGTGAAGGACGATGCCGGCGTCAAGTTGGTCCAGGAAGCCGAAGCCCTGGCAAAGAGCCTGCAAAAGGTCGCAGCACAGGCCGTGGCCGAAGCCCAGAACGCCGCGCGTGAGGCGGCCGGGGCCGCGCAGCTCGCCGCCGACCTGACGGTGGAGTTGATCGAAGTGGCCGAGGCCGAGGCCGAGCGGGTCAAGGGCCGCCTCGGCACGGCGTTCGACCGGATTTCGGACGAGGTCGGCAAGGTGTCCGGCGGGGCCGAGGAACTGGCCGATACGCTGGTGCAGCGGGCGCGCGCTGCGCGCGATCTTGTCCAGCGCGAGATCGAGGCGCTGGAACCGGGTTCGGGCCAGATCGGCGACCGACTCAGGGATGCCGCAGAATCGATGCTCGGGAAGGTCGACCAGAAACTGGTCGAGGCCCAGGCGGCGGTGAAGGGCATTGCCCAGCGGTTCGCCGACCAGGCCACCGAACAGCACCGCGCGGCAGAGGCGGAATTTGACGCTGCAAAGGCCCGGCTGGCCGAGGCCGAGGCGCAGTTGCGCGAGGGTCTGGCCCTTGTCGAAGCCGCAATCGAGGAGGCGGGCGACGGGGCCCAGAAGGATCTGGCCGGGTTTGTCGCGCAGCTTCAGGACGGGTTCGCTCGGGCGCAGGACGCCGCCACCCGCACAGGGCAGGCCGCAGATGAGGCCCGCGCCGTGGCGCTGCGGGCAGGCTCTGCCGTGGCGCGGGCGGTCGAGGGCTTTCTGGACCGCGGGACCGGCATTGCTGCAAATGTCGCGCGCGCGACGGCCGCAGCGGCCCGCCAGAAGGCCGAGGAGGCCTTCGGTTTCGTGCAGGACAAGGCCGGAGAAGTCTATTCCGCCGCAGAATCCATCAAGGACCGGATCCGCAGTGAAGGCTACAGCCTGCGCAATGCGGCACAGGAGATCCTGACGGAAATCGAGACGCAGTTGCGCGAGGCCCCTGCCCTGCGCGGCCCGGAGGCCGAAGAGATGCTCCGGCGCGCCGAACAGGCGCGCGAGACGCTTGGAACGGCTTTCGAGGAACTGATCGCCAAACTTGTCCCGATGGGCCGGATCGGTCGGGAAATGGCGGATTATGTCGGGGAGTTGCGCGATGCGGCGCAGGAGTCGAACGAGCGCATCATCCGCGCCATCGAGGCCACGAAGCTGACGCTGGAACAACAGATCGCCGCCCAGATCATGCGGCTGCGCGACGGGTCGGAGAAGATCATCGCGCAGGCCGAAGACCGCGCGACCAAAGGGCTGGAGCGCGCGCAGAAGGCCAGGGAAAGCGCCGAAACCACGCTGCGGACACTGATCGACGACGCGGGCGACCTCGCCGGAAAAGCCGCCGGGCCCCAGATGGAGGCGCTGCGCAGCGCGATCGACGAGATGACGGCCGAGGCCGAGGCGCTGCGCGGCAGGATCGAGGATCTGCGCCGCGAGGTGGCCGGATTGGACGCCCGGGGCCGCGACGCTGTGGATCGGGTTCTGGACGAAGTCGAGGACGCGGCGATCCGGCTGGCGATGGCCGAATTGCAGAAGACGATCACGAAACTTGCCACGCTCGAAATGCGGATGATGCAGCTCGCCGGCTCGTTCCAGCAGATCGCCGATGCCGCCCGAAAGCAGGCCGAGCAGAAGGCGCAGGCCAAGCGCGATCAGGTGCATGGCTTCATCGACGGCATGAAGCGCGCCGCCGAGGAGGCGCTGAAGAACCCGACCGCGCCCCTGATGGTGCCGCGCGAATTGATCGAGGAAGGCGCGCGCCGGGTGCAGGAGGTGCGCAAGGATCTCGGCGAGTTCGGCCAGAAGCTGCGCGACATGATCGAGGAAGCGATCAAGACGGGCGAGAAGGCGCAGGAGGAGGCTGACCGCAAGGTCGACGAGGCGCTGGAAAAGGCGATCAAGGAGTTCGAGGCCAGGATGAAGGGCTTTGAAAGCACGCTCAACGGCGAGGATGGCAAGTCCGGCGTCGGGCGTGCGATGAGCTGGCACGCGGTTGCGAGAAACTTCGCGCGCTTTGCGACGACGAAGCTGGCCGAGGCCGAGGAAGAGATCGGTCCGACCCGGCTTTCGACCGCACGGGCGTTTTGCGACCGGATCCAGGTTCGCCGGGTGGATGTGGAGGAGTCGTTCAACCGGCTCAAGAAACTTGCCGGGAGCCTTTCCTACGAGCCGGTGATCGTCGCTGTCCGCAGCAGCGGTGACACATCGGTCCTGCAGGGACATATCGACGCTGGGCAGACCCTTGTCGACAAGGCAGAGGCCGAACTTGCCGACCTGATCGAGAACGCCGAGGGCACCGGCGAGCTTTACGAGGTGATGCAGCAGGAGATCGAGAAAGCCCGCTATGCGCTCAAGGACCGCGCCGACGAGGTGCAGGGCGTCGCCACTGACATGCAGGACGAGATGCGCGGGCTTCTGGCCGGGGCGAAGAAGGGCGTGGCTGACGCGGGTGCGACCCTGATGGAGAAAAGCGATGCCATGCTGGCCGTGCTGCGCGACATGATCGCGGAATTTTCCAAGGAAAACGGATCGGTCAACGACGAGACCGAGAAGGCGCTGGAGGAAACCCAGACCGCCATCGAAGCCATCATCGACGAAGGGACGCAATGCGTGCTGATCGACGAGGAAAAGGCAGCCCCCGAGGAAGAGGACGCCCCCGTGCCCGGCAATGTCACCGGCAAGACCGACGGGGTGAACAAGACGATCATCAACATTCTGAAGGATGTGTCCTCCTTCTATGACGGCACGACGATCCGGGTGACCTCGGGTCTGCGGTCGAAGGAAAGTCAGGCCAATGCGATGTTCAAGGGCTGGACGGGTCACCTCAATCGGGGGACAATCTATGTCTACCTGCGCTCCAACACCGCGCTGCGCGAGGAGCTTGATGCGCTGGTCGAGAAGGGGGACCAGAAGGGATTTGTCGATCTGATGATGGACAAGGCCGACTGGAACCAGGTGTCGCGCCACCTGACAGGGGATGCGGCCGACATTTCCACCAGCACGGACCCGAAGATCATCGCGGCGCTGGCAACGGTGATGCACTATCTGCCGGAAAAAGAGCGCAATTCGGAAGGCGTCGCCTGCCACCATTTCGATACGCGCAAGCTGGTCCATCCGATTTCGGACAGCATCAAGGAAGGCTGGAAGAAGTAGCGTGCGGCAAAGATGGCAGGATCAGGGGGGCCGGGTCATTCCGGCCCCCCTGATCCTGTGCCGGAGCGGCGGCGCGCGGGGCCGCCGGGCAAAGGGGCGCTGCCCCTCGCGGTCGCTGGCCGCTCACCCCGAGGTATTTCGGGCCAGGATGAAAGGCTGGCCGACGGTCAAGGCAGAGGTCAGCCCTGTGCCCCGGCCCCGAGGCGGCGGGAAATCAGCAGGGCCGTGTCGCGCAGCGCGGCTTGCGCGGCCCCGGGCGGCGGATGCGGGCCGCCGGTCAGGCGGTGCAGATAGGGAATCGTCAGCGCCGCCACCACCCGCCCGGTGATGTCGCGGATCGGGGCAGAGATGTTGCGCACGCCACGGATGGAAAAGGAATCCGCCTCCCACCCCCCTGCCTGCCGCACCTGCGCCAGATCGGCCAGAAAGCCGGGGGCCGCCCCGGGCGGCAGATGGGATGACAGCGCGGCGAGCCGGTCCGGTGCCAGCCAGGCGGCCAGCACGCGGCCCGAGGCGGTTTCGACCAGCGGAAAGCGCGCGCCGAGCCGCACCGAATTGAGGTGATTGTCCGGGCCATCGACCTGCGCCATCACCACCACCGACCCGCCATCGAGAATGGCCAGATGCACCGACTGGTTGATCCGATCCGCAAGATCCTGCATCGGCTCACCCGCCGCCACGGTCAGCCGCCGGATCGGCGGGTGGCGATGCGCGAGTTCGAAAAGCCGCATGGTGAGGACATAGCGTTCATCCTCCCGCTGCTCGACAAAACCGCGGTCGCGCAGGACCATCAGCATGCGGAAGATCTCGGGCGCCGTGCGGCCCAGCGTTTTCGCGATTTCGGCCTGGGTGCAGCCTGCGGGGTCGGAGGCCAGAAGCTCCAGAATGTCGAGCCCCTTGGACAGCGCCGGGGCGCGGTAACGATCCTCCGGTCCGGTCATGCGCGGCCTCCTGTCGCTGACGCCCTGCGCCGCGAGGCTGCGCAGAGGTAGTTAGTTCACATATAAAATATACTTTCACAAATGAATGAAGTTTGCTAGTCCTGCTGACAGGAAACGGAGGAATGCGGGATGGCGTCGATACGGCTCAGGGGGATGACATGGTCCGATCCGCGGGGCTATGACCCGGTGGTGGCAGCGGCCCGCGAATGGGCGGCAATCGAGCCTGGGGTGGGGATCGACTGGGACAAGCGGTCGCTTCAGGGGTTCGAATCGACCCCGGTGGAGGAACTGGCCGCGACCTATGACCTGATGGTGATCGACCACCCGCATGTCGGTGCGGTCGTCGCGGAGGGCTGCCTGCTGCCGCTGGACCGGGCGGAGGATGAGGCCGCCCTTTTGCAACTGGAAGCTGAGACACTGGGCCAGAGCTTTGCCTCCTACCGCCTTGCAGGGCGGCAATGGGCGCTGCCGATTGATGCGGCCTGTCAGGTGCAGGCGATCCGTCCCGACCGGCTGGCCGCGCCGCTGCAGACATGGGCGGCGGTGGTTGACGCCGCACGCGACGGGCGCGCGATCCTGCCGCTGCGCCCGCCCCATGCGCTGATGAGCTTCTTCACGCTCGCCGCCAATCTGGGCGAGCCTTGCCGCGTGACGCCCGGCCCGCTGCTGCCGCGCGATGCGGGGTTGCGCGTGCTGGCGGCCTTGCAGGCGCTGGCGGATCATCTGGACCCGGCCTGTTTCGAGATGGACCCGATTGCGGTGCTGGATGCGCTGACCGACAGCGACCGGCTGGCGGTGGCGCCTCATACCTATCTTTACGCGCCTTACGGGCGGCAGGGCTATCGCGCACATCGCATCGGGTTCCACGACATTCCGGCGTTCGGGGCGCAAGGGCCCGTCGGGTCCACCCTCGGCGGCACCGGCATCGCGATTTCGGCACACACGGCCCATCCCGAAGCCTGCCGCCGCTTCGCGCTCTGGCTCGCCTCGGCAGAGGTGCAGCGCGGGCTTTACGCGAGGCATAACGGCCAGCCCGGCAACGCGCGTGCCTGGGGGGATGCAGAGGTCGATGCGGCGGTGGGCGGTGCCTATAGCGGCACAAGGCTGACGCAGGAGGCGGCCTGGGTCCGCCCCCGGCATGCCGGATACATGGCGTTTCAG
This sequence comes from Pseudorhodobacter sp., assembly GCA_046295215.1. Taxonomy (GTDB): domain Bacteria; phylum Pseudomonadota; class Alphaproteobacteria; order Rhodobacterales; family Rhodobacteraceae; genus Szabonella. Next base: position 51,981 of record JBKBNP010000022.1, read on the forward strand.
GAGGAGGGCAGCAGCATCATTTCCGATGCCCTTCGCGGACGCACAAGCCCTGCAAACGCGCTCGCGGCCCTTGACCTCCGTTTCAACGAAAGCTTTGCCCGATGACCGACAGCCCCGCCCCCCTTGTCGGCCTCCGCGTGCTGGATTTCAGCCAGTTCCTCGCAGGCCCCTATGCCGCCCTGAAACTCGCCGATCTGGGCGCCGATGTGGTCAAGGTGGAACGCGCGGGCAGCGGGGATCTGTCGCGCCAGCTTTATCTCACCGATACGAAAATCGACGGCGAAAGCACGATCTTCCACGCGATCAACCGCAACAAGCGGTCCATCGCGGTGGATATGAAATCGCCTGTGGATCGGGCGGCGCTGATCCGGCTGATCCAGGGCGCGGATGTCATGTTGCAGAATTTCCGCCCCGGCGTGATCGAGCGGCTGGGCTTTGGCTATGACGCGGTGCGCGAGATCAATCCGCGCATCGTCTATGGCTCGGTCACCGGCTATGGACGGACGGGGCCGTGGAAGGATCTGCCGGGGCAGGATCTGCTGGCGCAGGCGCGGTCGGGGCTGATGTGGTTGTCGGGCGGGGCGGAGGACGGGCCGGTGGCGCTCGGCGTGCCGATTGCGGACATGCTGGCGGGCTCGGCACTGGCACATGGGGTGCTGGCGCTTCTGTTCCGGCGTGAACGGGCGGGGATCGGCGGGCATGTGGAAACCTCGTTGCTGGAGGTGCTGGCCGATCTGCAATTCGAACTGCTGACGACATGGTTCAACGATGGCGGCCGCCAGCCCGCGCGGTCCGTGCAGAACCCCGCGCATGTCTATCTCGCCGCCCCTTATGGGGTCTACCGCACCGCCGACGGCCATATCGCGATTGCCATGGGCAAGCTGGACCTCTTGGCGCAGATCACCGGGCTGGAGCTTGCAACCGCCACCCTCGACCCGTTCATCGAGCGTGACCGGATCAAGGCCAGCCTCGCCGCGCGGCTCGCCACCCGCCCCACGGATGACTGGATGGCAGAGCTTGTGGCCGCTGACATCTGGGCCGCCCCGGTGATGGACTGGCAGGACCTGACCCGCAGCGGGATGCTGGACCTTCTCGACATGGTGCAGGAGGTGAAACGCGGCGACAAGGTTGCCCTGCGCACCACCCGGCTGCCGATGCGCATTGACGGTGCGCGCCCGAAATCCCCCCGCGCCGCCCCGGTGCTGGGGGGGGCGAACGCACTCCTTCAGGATGGCTGGACTGACTGACCCCGCGCCCTTTCACCTTGGCCGGAAATACCTCGGGGTGAGCGGGCCGGAACGGCCCGCGAGGGGCAGCGCCCCTATTTCCTCAACTCGACCATATGGATATGGTCCGCCACCAGCACAGTCTCGCCGGTCTGCTTGGACACGGTCAGCCGGTCCACGACGCGGCCATAGCCGGGGCGCTTTTCCATCACTTCCTTCTCTATCACCTCGGTCCGCGCGCGGATCGTGTCGCCGATGAAAACGGGGCGCACGAACCGCAGCCGGTCATAGCCATAGGAAAAGGCCACCGGGTTGATCTCCCCCGCCGTCATGCCGACACCGATGGCAAAGACCATCGTGCCATGGGCGATCCGCTGGCCAAAGGGCAGCGTCTTGCAGAATTCCGCATCCAGATGATGCGGAAAGAAATCGCCCGTATGCCCGGCATGGACCACGAAATCGGTTTCGGTGATGGTGCGGCCCACGGTGTCGCGGGTTTCGCCGATCTCGTAATCCTCGAAATGGCGGGTTTTCTCGAACATGGGGCGGCCTTTCCGGTGTCGCGGTTCAGGGGCGCAAACCTGCCGCAGGCGGCGGGCGTTGTCCATGGCCGACAGGGGTTCGCGTGCCTCACTGCCCCGGCACCAGCGCCGCCACCTCGCGCACCCGTGCGGCATTGTCAGGGGCAAGGCTGCCATCGGCCATGTGCAGGTTGTTCTCAAAGCCCACCCGCGCCTTGCCACCCTGTGCAAAAGCTGCCGCAAGACAGGCGGTCTCCGCCGACCCGAAGGCACAGACCGCCCAGTCGGGCGACACCCCCGCCGCCTCTGCCGCCGCCAGAAAGGGTGCGATGGACGCCGGGTCGGACTGCTGCCCGTCGGTGTAGCGGCCCAGAACGTAAAGCACGCACAACGCGCCCTCGGGGATGGTGCCCGCAGCAGTTTCCTGCGCCAGAATCGCGATATGCGAAGGCTCGTAAAGGATATGCTGCACCGCCACCCCGGCCTCGGCCAGCCGGTGATAGCAGGCACGCGCCGCCGCCCGGTCGCCATCCGACAGCATTTCCGACACCGCAATGGATACGCCTTCGGGCGCCACCCTCTCCAGCAGCGCGCGCTGTGCGGGGGCGTCATAGCGGCCTGCCGCCTCGGTGGTGATCTGCACGGCCATGTCCGGCACGGCGCGGGCGATTTCCGCGATCAGTTCGGCATAGGCCCCGGCATCGAGCCAGTGCCGCCCGTCGCCGTCGCGCAGATGGGCATGGATCGCCCCTGCCCCCGCCGCATGGCAGGCCGCGGCGGTGGCCACGGTTTCGGCAATCGTCACCGGCAGGGCCGGATGATCCGCCTTGCCGCGCCGCGCGCCGTTCGGGGCCACCATCACGCGCGGCAGCACGGCGAGCCGCGTCATGCCGCCAGCGCCCGGTCCACCGCCCGGCCCAGCTTGTCGGTCAGTTCCCCGATCTGATCTCCCGAAATTATGAAGGGCGGCGCGAGCAGGATGTGGTCGCCGCGCTGCCCGTCGATGGTGCCGCCCATCGGATAGCAGATCAGCCCTTCCACCATCGCCGCCGCCTTGACCTTGGCGTGCAACTTTCGCGCCGGATCGAACACCGCCTTGGTTTCGCGGTTCTCCACCAATTCGAGCCCCCGGAACAACCCCCGCCCCCGGATGTCACCGATATGCGGGTGCTGGCCGAAGCGCGCCTCCAGCGCCGCCTGCAACTCCGCCCCGCGCGCCTGCACCTGCACCAGAAGGCCCCCCCCCTTGATCGCGCGCAGCACGGCCCCGGCCCCGGCGGCGGCCATCGCATGGCCCATATAGGTATGGCCGTGCTGGAAGAACCCCGACCCCGCCGCAATCGCGTCATAGATCCGGGCGGAGGTCAGCAGCGCCCCGATGGGCTGGTATCCCGCCCCCAGCCCCTTGGCCACGGTCAGCATGTCGGGAGCCACGCCATCCTCGGCGCAGGCGTAAAGATGCCCGGTGCGCCCCATGCCGCACATCACCTCGTCGAGGATCAGAAGCACCCCGTGCCGGTCGCAGATCTCGCGGATGCGGCGGAGATAGCCCGGCACGGCGGGCACCGCGCCCATGGTGGCCCCGACCACAGGTTCGGCGACAAAGGCCATGACAGTTTCGGGCCCGAGGCGCTGGATTTCCGTTTCCAGTTCATCGGCCACGCGGCGGCCGTAAGCCTCGGGCGACTCCCCGTCCTGCCGGTCGCGGTAGGCATAGCAGGGCGCGATATGGGTGGTATCGGCCAGAAGTGGCGCGAATTGCGCGCGTCGCCAGGCGTTCCCCCCTGCCGCCAGCGCGCCCAGCGTGTTGCCGTGATAGCTTTGCCGCCGCGCGATGACGCGGTGGCGTGCGGGCTGGCCGATTTCCATGAAATACTGGCGGGCAAGCTTGATCGCCGCCTCCACCGCCTCGGAGCCGCCCGACACGAGATAGACCCGCTCGATCCCTTCGGGCGCATCCTCGATCAGCAGATCCGCGAGGCTTTCGGCGGCCTCGGAGGTGAAAAACCCGGTATGGGCGAAGGCCAGCCGGTCCAGTTGCGCATGGAGTGCTGCGCGCACGCCAGGGTCGGAATGGCCAAGACAGGACACCGCCGCCCCGCCCGACCCGTCCAGATAGCGCCGCCCTTGCGCGTCGATGATGTAGCAGCCATCCCCGGAAACAGCGGTGGGCAGGGTGCCGCGCGTGCTGCGCCCGAAAACATGCCCCCCCATGTCAGCCCCGCACGACATAGACCGAACAGGGCGCGTGCCGGACCACCCGCGCGGCATTGGGGCCGAGCAGGTAATCCTTCAGCGCCGGACGATGCGCGCCCATCACGATCACATCGACGCCCAGCTTTTCAGCCGCGCGCAGGATCTCATCATAGATCGTGCCATGCAGGATATGGGGATGAACTTTCACCTCTTCGGGGACATTCAGATCCGTCCATTCGGCAAGGGCCTTGCCGAAGGCGGCCAGCGCCTCCTTTTCATATTCCTTGCGGAAATGGGCGCCGACCTGCGACATGCCGAAATCGGGCAGGACACTGACGACATGCAGCACGCCGTCCGGCCCCAGCATCCCCAGCACCTCGGCCAGCGGTTTTTTCCAGTTGCCCTTGTCGGAGAGGTCGATCGGCAGAAGGATGGTTCTGGACATGGATTGCACCCCCTCAGAATGCGGGTTTGGTCTGGCGGCGGCGCTGGAACAGGATGACCACCCCCAGCAGCAGGAGAGCGGGAAGATAGAACAGCTCCTGCGGCAGCCGGTCGTTGGGGCGTTCCACCCGGGTAATCTCGACCGGATCGCCGCCATAGAAATCGAAGCCCTGCAGCGCCTCGGCGAAAACCGTCGCAGGCAGCGGTTCTTCCATCAGCATCCGGTCGCCTTCCGGCATCAGGAACAGCCCCGTCGCCGCGACGCGGCCCGCCGCCGGGGTCGCGTCCACATCCAGCACCAGTGTCGTGCTGCGTGGATTGCCTGTCGTGAAATCGGGGCCCGTCACGACGAAGCGCAGGTAATCGCCCTGATCCGCCTCGGTCAGCACGGTTTCAAAGGCCGTGCCGGGTTCGGTGACATAGGCCGGTTGCAGCCGGTCGAGCCAGAAGTTCGGCACGAAAAGCGTGAAGGCGACCAGCAGCAGTGCTGCGGATTCCCAATAGCGGGACCGGGCGAAGAAATAGCCCTGCGTGGCGGCGGCGAACAGAAGCATCGCAATGGTCGCCACCACGAACACCTTGCAGGCCATCAGGATGCCCGCCGTGGTGCCAAGGTCGATCCCGTAAAGGATCAGCGCGGGGTTGTAGATGAAGAGGAAGGGCAACGCGACCGTGCGCAGGCTGTAGAAGAACGCCTGAAAGCCGGTCTTGATCGGGTCGCCCCCCGACACGGCGGCGGCGGCGAAACTCGCCAGGCCCACAGGCGGTGTCACATCCGCCATGATGCCGAAGTAGAACACGAAGAGATGCGCCGCGATCAGCGGGATGATGAGCCCTTCCTGCGCGCCGAGGCTGACCACGACGCCCGCCATCAGCGAGGACACCACGATATAGTTGGCCGTGGTCGGCAGCCCGAGGCCAAGGATCAGCGAGAACACCCCCACCAGCACCAGCATCAGAAAGAGATTGCCCCCCGACAGCAGTTCCACCAGCCCGGCCAGTTCCGTCCCGATGGGCGTGCGGGTCACGGTGGCCACGATGATGCCCGCAGCCCCGGTGGCGACCGCGATGCCGATCATGTTGCGCGAGCCTGCAATCATGCCTTCGATCAGGTCATCGAACCCGGCGCGGAAAGAGGTGCCAAGATTGCCCTCGCCGCGCAGCAGGGCCTTGATCGGCTTTTGCGTCAGCAGGATCACCAGCATCACCAGCACGGCATAGAAGGCCGATTTTGCGGGGGATTGGCGTTCCACCATCAGATACCAGACCAGCACGAAGATCGGCAGCAGGTAATGCAGGCCGGTCGGCACGACCTCGCCCATCACCGGCAGCTTGATCTGCGCGGCATGGGGGTCGTCGGGTTCAAGATCCGGGCGCTTGGCCGCGACCGAAAGGCAACCGAGGTAGATCGCTGTCACCGCCGCCACCATCACCCAGGGCGCCAGCCCCGGAGAGGCCGCGCGCAACAGCTCCACCGCCCAGATCACGCCATAAAAGGCCACGCCCGCAATCGCGAAGCCCGCAAAGACCTTGAGCAGCATGCCCAGCAGGCTTTTGGATTCGCCCAGCGCGGGCATGTCGGTTTTCAGTGCTTCAAGATGGACGATATAGATCAGCGCGATATAGCTGATGATCGCCGGGATGAAGGCATGCTTGATGACCTCCAGATAGGAGATCCCGATGAATTCCACCATCAGGAAGGCGGCGGCCCCCATCACCGGCGGCATGATCTGGCCGTTGACGGAGGAGGAAACCTCCACCGCGCCCGCCTTTTCCGACGAGAAGCCCACACGCTTCATCAGCGGGATGGTGAAGGTGCCGGTGGTGACCACATTGGCGATGGAAGATCCCGAGATCAGCCCTGTCGCGGCAGATCCCACAACGGCGGCCTTGGCCGGCCCGCCGCGCAGGTGGCCGAGACCCGCAAAGGCCATCTTGATGAAGTAATTGCCCGCCCCCGCCTTGTCGAGCAAGGATCCGAACAGCACGAAAAGGAACACGAAAGCGGTGGACACCCCCAGCGGGATGCCGAAAACGCCCTCGGTCGACAGCCATTGGGTGTTGACGATGGCGGTAAAGGTGCGGCCCTGATGCGCGATCAGGTCGGGGATCAGCCAGCCCTGCCCGAAATAGCTGTAGGCAAGGAAGATCGCCGCCACGATGGTCAGCGCGGGGCCAAGCGAACGGCGGCTCGCCTCCAGCAGGATGAGGATGCCGATGGCACCGACCCAGATCTGGCTGTCGGTCGGAAGGCCGGACCGCGCCGTGGTCGCAAGCGCCGTGGAGAACCAGAAGATATAGAGCGCACAGCCCGCGCCCAGCGTCGCCAGCACCCAGTCATAAATCGGGATATGGTCGCGCGGCGCGGTCTTGGCGGCAGGATAGGCGAGAAAGGCCAGCGTCAGGGCCAGCGCGAGGTGCATGGGGCGGGTCTGGTCGGACCCGAGGATCTTCACGAAGGGCAACTGGCCGAACCAGAATTGCGGTTCCGCGATCCAGACCTGGAACAGCGCCCAGAACAGCGCCAGCCCCGCGATCAGCAGCGCAACACCCCGGTTGCGAGGATTGCGCGCGCCGCTGTCGGCCTGCGCCACCAGATCCTGAAGCTCGTCATCCGAAAACGCGCGGCCTTTGCCGCCTTGCCCTGTTTCGGCCATGCAGTCCCCCTGCCTATATCAAACCAAATACATGCCGGGGCCCCGTCCCGACGATGGGGCCTGCCGGACAATCCCCGGCAAGCCCCCGAAGCAACGTTACTGCATCAGCCCCGCTTCGCGGTAGAATTTTACCGCACCGTCATGCAGCGGTGCGGAATTGCCGTCATTCACCATCTGCTCGGGGTCGAGATTGCCCAGCGCCGGGTGCAGGCCCTTGAACTGGTCGAGGTTTTCGAAGATCGCCTTGACCACGTTGTAGACGATCTCCTCGGACACATCGGTCGAGGAAACGAAGGTGGCCCCCACGCCGAAGGTCGTGACATCCTCGGCGGTGCCGCGATACATGCCGCCCGGAATCGTGGCGATACGGTAATAGGGGTTCGCCTCGATCAGCCCGGCAATCGCGTCGCCGGTGACATTGACCAGCACCGTGTCACAGGCGGTCGTCGCCTCCTGAATGGCACCCGAGGGGTGGCCGACCGTGTAGACCATTGCATCGACATTGTTGTCACACAGCGCCGCCGCCTGTTCCGCCGGGGGCAGTTCCGAGGCGACCGCGAAATCGCCCGTGGTCCAGCCGAGAGCTTCCAGCACCACATCCATCGTGGCGCGCTGGCCCGATCCGGGGTTGCCGATATTGACCCGCTTGCCCTTCAGATCCTCGAAGCTGGTGATCCCCGCATCGGCGCGGGCCACCACGGTAAAGGGCTCGGGATGCAGCGAGAATACCGCGCGCAGCCCCTCATAGGCGCCCGCATCCGCGAATTGCGCCGAACCGTTGTAGGAATGGAACTGGATGTCGGATTGCGCCACCCCGAATTCCATCTCGCCCGAGCGGATCGCGTTGACGTTGAACACCGAGCCGCCCGTCGATTCCACGCCGCAGCGGATGCCATGGGTTGCGCGGTCCCGGTTAACCAGACGGCAGATCGCGCCGCCTGCGGGATAATAGACGCCGGTCACACCGCCGGTGCCGATGGAAATGAACGTCTGCTGGGCCTGTGCCGCGCCCCCTGCGAGTGCAAGGGCGGCGGCCGCGCCGGCCATCCAGAACTTGGTCATTGCCTTCTCCTGTTGTTATGTCATTGGGCCGCATTCCGGCCCTGAACCCTGACGAAATGCCGCATGCATTGTCATTGGGACTTGTCCAGTGAAACAAATGTATTGATTCTGTCAAACAGAATCAAAATTGTATCAGTTCCGAGTTGCACCGCCTTCCGCAGGGGAACAGATCGATGCGCGAACAGGATGCCGACCCCGGGGATGAATGCCTGACCGCGACAGGGCGCGATGGGGGTGGCCGCCCCGGGCCGCTTGCTGACCCTCAGGCCGGGTCTCCGACGGAAACCCTGCGCTTGCGGATGACGGATCTGGTCCGGAGCGGTGCGCCGGGACTGCGTGGCTTTGCGGGCTGGCTCGCGGCGCGGCCCGAGGAACTGGCCTTCCATTCAGTGCGAAGTCTGGCCGAGGCCGCGGGCACCGACGCCAATATCGTGATGCGGGCCATGAAGGCGGCAGGCTATGACAGTTTCGCCAAGACGCGAAAGGCCGTGCAGCAGGCCCTGCGCGAGGCCGACCGGGGCTATGTCGCGCGGGCCGGTGCGCTGGCGAAGCAGTCCTCGGGCGCGCTTCTGGGGGAACTCGCCGGGGCGGCACGGTCCAACGCCGAGGCGGTGTTCGATGCCGCGCTCGGGGCGGCCATGGAGGAAATCGTGCCGCATCTGCTGGCAGCGCGGCGCATCCATTGCATCGGGGTGCGGATGGGCTATGCGCTGGCGCATTACTTCACCTATCGCGGCGCGGTCGCCCATGGCAATGTCACGCCCTCGCCCGCACAGCCGGGGCTGATCGTCGACCAGCTCGCCGATTGTGGCGCCGAGGATGTGGTGATCGTGATTTCCTTCGCGCATTATTCCGCCGAGGTCGTGCGCGCCGCCCGCATCGCCCATGCCCGGGGCGCGAGGGTGATCGCGCTGACCGACCGGAGCGATTCACCCTTGGTGCAGGATGCCTGGCGCGTGCTGCGCGCGCCCGTTGCGGGGCCGCATGTGATGTATTCCATCGCCGGGGCGTTCCTGATCGTGGAGACGCTGCTCGAACTGATGGCGGCCCGCGACCCGGCAGCCCGCGACCGGATCGAAGGGTTCGAGAGCCGGCTTCTGGAACTCGGCGCCTATGTCGGCAACCCGCAATCGCCCCCCCGCCGCAAGGCCGACTCCCGGATCAGGCCATGACCCGGCCCGCGCCTGCCGGAGGGGAGGCGGACAACGGGCGAAAGCCCGCACAGACGCAGTTCTGGGGGAGAGGATCGGAGGGGGAAGTGGTGGCGAGGGAGGGACTCGAACCCTCGACCTTGCGATTATGAGTCGCACGCTCTAACCAGCTGAGCTACCTAGCCACTTGAGCCGGGTGACTAGGTCAGCGTCCCGACAGCGTCAAGTGGAAATCGACAGGGGGGGCCGATTGCCGGTGGGCGGGTCGGCAGGGATGCCGGGGCGCAGACCGGACGACTGGCCGGGCATCAAGCCGGACAGCGGGGGCTCGGGCAACCGGTCGGGCTCGGGATGGGCAATGCGGGGTCGCCCCGAGGCGGTGACGGCAATCGTCGCCTCGATGAACATCGGGCGGCCCTCGATTTCCGCCTCCCTTATGTCACGCGCCACGGTGACGAGCAGATCCGCCGCCCCGGCAAGGCGCGCACGCGCCTCGGCCTCGGCGCGCAGCGCGGTTTCCATCGCGTCCAGCGCATCGGAGGCCCGGGTGAACCGGGCCGGGCCATAGGACAGATGGGCGATGAACTGCCCTTCGCCTTCGGAACTCACCACCCCTGTCGCGCGCTGGCTGACCTGCCCCACAACGGCCCCGATGGCATTGGCCACACCGGCATGGTCGGGCAGGATCATCCGCGCCCCGAGCCTGTGACCGACCGCCCCGTAATAGGCCGGGGCAGAGGCCCCGAGCCCGATGACCGGCACGCCCAGACGGGCCGAAAACTCCACCACGCCACGGTGGTTGCCAAGCCCGGCCCGCGTCAGCGGATGGCGGGCCAGCGCCGCCGCATCGGCCCCGGCAAAACCCGGATCCTCGGCAAAGGCGGCCTCCAGCAGGCAGGTTACGGTCTGTTCGGTCAACTGGTCGACAATCATCCGGGCCAGGGTGGCGGCGTCGGGCGCGATGCGTTCACCATTTCCCGCGCGCCGCCGTGCCATGAGGTCCAGCGCCTTGCGCGCGGCCCCCGCATCCCAGTCGCGCAGCATGTCCAGTTCATGACTGGCGTCGGACGGGGTCACGCCCGCGACCATCACCAGCCCGCGCGCCACCAGCCGGTCCAGCGCGGCCGCCTCCAGCCGCGTCGTCAACGCCCGGTCGAGCGGCATCGGCGCGGTGATGCGCGCCAGAAGGCCCGCCTCGCGCGCCGCCAGCCCCTCGGCCCGCCCGGCCATCGGGATCACGAAACGCCCGTCATGTTCTCCCGCGATGCCGGTGGACAGCGCGCGGTCAAGGGCGGCATGCACCATCGCGCCATGCTCCACCGCCAGCAGCGAGACCGGCACCAGCCGTCGCGGACCCAGCCTCAGCGCCGCCGACAGGCCCCCGGACACCAGATGCACCTCGCTGTCACCGCCAAGCCCGGTGGTGCGCATCGCCACCGCCTCGACCATGGTGCGCAGCCCCCCCACCCGCGCGCCCATCGGATCGATCTCGGGCAGGCCGCCGCGCAAAAGCGCCACATCGGTCGTCGTGCCCCCGATGTCCGACACCAGCGCATCGCTTTCCCCGGTCAGCCAGCGCGCCCCCACGATGGAGGCGGCGGGGCCAGAGAGGATCGTCTCGATGGGCCGCTCGCGCACCATCGCCGCCGAGATCAGCGCGCCATCGCCGCGCACCACCATCACCGGCGCAGAAATCTCCCGCAGGGACAGGTGGGATTCGCAGGCCGTCACCAGCCGGTCGATCATCCCGATCAGCCGCGCGTTCAGCACCGCTGTCAGGGCGCGTTTCGGCCCGTTGAGATTGGCCGAAAGCTCGTGCGAGCAGGTCACCGCCCGGCCCGTGACGCGACGGATCACATCGCGCGCGGCGGTTTCATGGGCCGCATTGCGGGTGGCGAACCGTGCCGCCACCGCAAAGCCCTCGACCTCCAGACCGGTCAGGGCACGCTCCAGCCCGGCAAGGTCCAGCGGGGCGGCCTCGGTGCCCGCATGGCTATGCCCGCCCGCCAGCACGATCACCGGATCGCCGCGCATCGCCTCCTCCAGCCCGGCGCGGGCGCGGTCATCCGCGTCAAAGCCGATGAACACCAGCGCCACGCGCCCGCCCTGCCCCTCGACCAGCGCATTGGTGGCCAGCGTGGTGGAGAGCGACACCATGGAGATGTCACGCGGCGCCACCCCGGCCGCGGCCATGGCCGCATCCACCGCCCCGCCGATCCCCTGCGCGAGATCGCCCCGCGTGGTCAGCGCCTTGGCCTTGCCCAGAACGGCATCCGCGTCCGGGTCCAGCACCACCGCATCGGTATAGGTTCCGCCCGTATCCACGCCCAGAAAAAGGGTCATTCGCGTCCACACTCCTGCCTTTGGCCATCGGGGGGCGAGCCTAAGGCATTTGCAGGCGGCGGCAAGGGTCCGCCCGGGGTCAGGCCCCCGGTCCTGCGATGTTTCGCCCGGCAAGGCGGCGGCGATGCGCGGGCGGGATGCCCAGAAGGCTCCGGTATTTCGCGACCGTCCGGCGCGCGATGGCAACGCCCGCCGCGCCCAGCGCAGCGCCGATCCGGTCATCGCTGAGCGGATCGTGCGGATCCTCCGCCGCGACGAGGGCGGCGAGTTGCGCGCGCACCGCTTCGGCCGATTGCACCGTGGCGGCAGTCGCCGCTTCGTCCGGTCCGGCCCCGGCGGCCTGCTTTCGCCCCTCGGCCCCCGCCTTGCCGCCAAAGAGCGTGCGCAGCCAGAGCGTGCCGCGCGGGGTCTCAAGGCTGATCCCCGCCACCGTGCGGCTGATCGTGCTTTGGTGCATCCCGAGTTGGGCCGCGACATCGGCAAGGCGCAGCGGGCGCAAGGCGCGAAGCCCCCGGTCCAGAACCTCCGCCTGATGCGCCAGCACCGCCTCTGCCACGACAAGAAGCGTCCGGTTGCGGCTGGCGACCTGACTTTGCAATTCCTTTGCGGCGGCAAGGGCGGCACGGCTTGCCGCCCCGGGCTGTTCTGCCCCGATCACCTCCCCCCGAATCGCGACATCGGGCAGGGCGGAGCGGTTCAGTGCGACCTGCCAGCCCCCGCCGGGGCCACGCGACACCAGAAGGTCGGGCTCGCGCAGCGGTGCCGCCCCTTCACCGAAGCGGGCTCCCGGCTTGGGGTCGAACCCCCGGATCAGCCGCAGCTTCGCGAGGATGGTCGCCACCGGCACGGAACAGAGCCGCGCCAGCCGGTCCACCTCGCCCTCGGCCAGCAGATCCAGATGGGAAAGCGTGCAGTCCATCACCGGGTCGAGTTGCTCTGCCTCCTCGGCCTGAAGCCGCAGACATTCCGCCAGCGAGCGCGCGAAAAGTCCGGTCGGCTCGGCCTGCTGCATCCGGCGCAGGACGGTTTCGACCTCGGCCACGGAAACGCCCGTCTCCGCCGCGATGGCGGCAAGATCGCGCCCGAGCCAGCCCGAGGGTTCCAGCGCCTGCACGATGGCCGCACCGATCATCTGCGCCCGGCCCGAGGGCAACAGGCGTTCCATCTGTGTGGTCGCATGGGCGAAAAGACCCGGGGCGGCGGCGGCGAGCCGTTCGGTCTGCGGCGCGGCATCGGGCCCCCATGCGGAGATGCGGGCAAAGGCATTGGCCCAGCGGGGCGTCCATTCACCGGGAGCAGGTTCCACCGGAACCAGAAGCAGATGCGGATTTTCCGCGGCCTGTTCTTCCAGAAACCGGGTCAGGCCGGTGGCATCGTGGCGCAGGATGCGGATGGAGGCGGAGAGCCCGGACGTCAGGCGCAGCCGCTGGCTTTGTCGCTGAACGAGCCTTGTGCCCGGACCACCCTGCATCCCCTGCCCGTCCTGCTGTCTGGACCCTGCCCGCAGGCGGCGGGTCGCGTCCGTTTCCCCGGCAGATCCGAGACTAGGCCGGTGCGCCCGCCCGCGCAACCGGCCAGCACCGAGAGGCCGGCAAAGGAAACCTGCGGAGGGTTCAGACCTGTTTGTGATCGGGTGCGGTGGTGCATCCTCTCGCCAGCCGGGTATGAAAGGTCTATCGCTGGCCTCATGGGCGATGAACCGGAGGCGCTGCGCATGACGGGGAACGACTGGCCGATGGTCAAGGATCTGCTGCTGATCGGCGGCGGGCATGCGCATGCGCTGGTCCTGCGCCGCTGGGGGATGGACCCTCAGCCGGGAACCCGGGTCACGGTGGTCAATCCCGGCCCGGTGGCCCCCTATACCGGCATGCTGCCCGGCCATGTCGCTGGCCATTACGGCCGGGACGAAATGATGATCGACCTTGTGCGGCTGGCGCGGTTCGCGGGGGCGCGGGTCGTGCTGGACCGGGTCGAGGCGCTGGACCGCGACGCGCGCCGGGCGCGGCTCGGGTCAGGGCGCTGGCTGCGCTATGATGTGGCGAGCCTTGATGTCGGCATCGCGTCGGACCTGCCCGGCCTGCCGGGATTTGACGATCATGCCGCCGCAGCCAAGCCGCTTGGCCCCTATGCGGCAAGGTGGGAGGCGTTTCTGGCCGATTGCCCGGCGCAACCGCGTCTGGTGGTGATCGGGGGCGGGATCGGCGGGGCCGAACTGGCCATGGCCATGGCGCACAGGTTGCGCGGGTTGGGGCGGCGACCGCAGGTCACGCTGCTGGAACGCAGCGCCCATATGCTGCCCGGGCTGGGGGCCGGGGCGCAGCGGGCGCTGATCGCCGCATTGGCGGATCAGGGCGTGACCCTGCGCACCGGGGCAGAACCCGCCACCATCGGTGCGGACCGGGTGCAACTGGCGGATGGCACGGCGATTGCGTCCGATTTCACGCTGTCGGTCGCGGGCGCGCGGCCACAGGGCTGGCTGGCGGACACAGGGCTGGACCTGACCGACGGGTTCGTGACCGTGACCCCGGAATTGCAAAGCAGCGATCCGCAGGTCTTTGCCGTGGGCGATTGCGCGCATATGGCGCATGCCCCCCGCCCCAAGGCCGGGGTGTTCGCCGTGCGGCAGGCGCCGGTCCTTTACCACAATCTGCGTGCGATATTGGCCGGGGGCGCGGGCTTGCGCAGCTATCACCCGCAGCGCGACTATCTGAAACTGATCTCCACCGGCGAGAAATCGGCGGTGGCGGACAGGTCAGGCCTGCCGCTGAGGGGGAAATGGCTCTGGCGCTGGAAGGACCAGATCGACCGGAAATTCATGGCGAAATTCGAGGAGTATCCGGCGATGGCGCGGCCCGCGATTCCGGCAGGGGCGGCGGCGGGGCTGGCGGAGGCGCTCGGGCCAAAACCGATATGCGGGGGGTGCGGGGCCAAGGTGGGGGCGGCGGTGCTGACGGAGGCGCTGGCCGCCCTGCCCACGCCGCAGCGTGCCGATGTGATCTCGGGGCCCGGGGATGATGCGGGGCTCCTGCGGATCGGGGGGGCGGTGCAGGCGCTGACGACCGACCATCTGCGCGCCTTCACCCATGACGCGGCGCTGATGGCGCGGCTCGCCGCCATCCATGCGCTTGGCGATGTCTGGGCGATGGGGGCGGCGCCGCAGGCGGTGCTGGCGCAGATCACGCTGCCCCCGCTGGGGGCGGTGCTGCAAGCCGACATGCTGTCCGAGATCCTGAATGCCGCGACGGAGGTGATCCGCGCGGCGGGGGGCGATCTGATCGGCGGGCACAGCGCGGTGGGTGCAGAACTGACGGTCGGGTTCACGGTGACGGGGTTGGTCGCAGAGGAGGCAACGCGAAAACGCGGCGCAGAGGCCGGGGATGCGCTGATCCTCACCAAGCCCATCGGCACCGGCGCGATCCTCGCCGCCGAGATGGCTGCCGCGCGGGTTCCGAGCCTCCTGCTGGGCGAGGCAGTGGCGGCGGCCTTTGCCAGCATGGCGCGTCCCTTGGGACCGGCAGCGGCGGTTCTGGCGCCCGGGGCCCATGCGATGACCGATGTGACGGGCTTCGGCCTTGCCGGGCATCTCTTGGAAATGCTGGCCCCGGCTGGACAGGAGGCCGGGCTGGCGGCGGATCTGGACCGAGGCGCGATCCCCT
The DNA here is from genome assembly GCA_046295215.1 of Pseudorhodobacter sp. GTDB lineage: Bacteria > Pseudomonadota > Alphaproteobacteria > Rhodobacterales > Rhodobacteraceae > Szabonella. The sequence continues at coordinate 67,237 of JBKBNP010000022.1, forward strand.
TTCTGCCCGGAGCCGAAGCGGTAGCGCAGGCGGGCCATGGATCGACGCTTCTGCCCGCGAACCGGGCGGCGGCGATGCCCTTTGTCGAGGCTTCCGGCACTAGGGGGCTGCTCGATCTGCTGTTCGATCCGCAGACCTGCGGCGGGTTGCTGGCGGCGGTGCCGGAGGCGCAGGCCGCCGGTCTTGTAGCGGCGCTGCACCGGGCGGGTGACATCCGCGCCGCGATCATCGGGCAAGTCACGGCAGGACCAACCCGGCTGCGGATCAGAGGCTGAGCCCGCGCAGCGCCGCCACCACGCGAATGGCCAGATCGTCGAGGGCCATGGGCGTCAGCGCCCCGGTGGTCAGGGTCACATCACCGGGGCGGGCAAAGCGGGCGCGGTGCCGCGCATAGCGCGGGTCGTAATGCGCCTGCATCAGTTCGGCGGCGAGTGTCTGGTGGTCCCCTGCCCCCGCCAGCGCCTGCCAGCGGTCCAGAAGATCATTGGCATGTTGCCCGCGCAGCCATTCGAGCCTTTCGTGCAGGCGGCCCGGACTGTCGGTCAGGTCGCGATAGCTGCGGGTCAGGTAGTCCGCGCGCGCGTCCAGCGGGGCGGAAATCTCGATCCTCGGCGCGCCGGTCATCGCCTGCCACAACCCGGGCGGCAGGCGGATCTGCCCGATGCGGGAGCTTTCGGCCTCCACCACCACCGGCGCGCCTTCGGGCAGGCGGGCAATGGCGAGGGCGAGCGCCCCCTCGAACGCCTTCTGGCTGGGCTGCCCCCCCGCCATCGCGCCAAAGACCGAGCCGCGATGCCGGGCCAGAGCTTCGAGATCCAGCACCGCGACGCCAAGGGCTGCGAGCCGGTGCAGAAGATCGGTCTTGGCCGATCCGGTATTGCCGTCGAGCAGGACGACCCGCCCCGGAAACGGGGTTTCATAGAGCGCATGCACCACCAGCCCGCGCCAGGCCTTGTAGCCACCCGCCACGGTGTCCACGCGCCAGCCGATCTGCGCGAGGATCGAGGCAAAGGAGCCGGACCGCTGCCCCCCACGCCAGCAATAGAGCAGCGGGCGCCAGTTGCCCGGCTTGTCGGCCAGCGGGCCCTGAAGGTGGCGCGCGGCATTGGCGGCAACCAGCGCCGCCCCGATCTTGCGCGCGAGAAACGGGCTTTGCTGCTTGTAGATCGTGCCGACCCGGGCGCGCTCGGCGTCATCCAGCACCGGCAGGCTGATCGCACCGGGCAGATGGTCCTCAGCAAACTCGGCCGGGGCGCGGACATCGATGATGTCATCGAAGCCTGCGCCGGTGAGGTGCGTGAGTGAGGTCAGGGTGAGCGCCATGGCCCGGTGATAGCGCGGTTGCGGGGCGGGCGGAAGCGGGGGTTGAGGCGGGATCTGAGGCGGGGCAAAAGGGCGCTGCCCCTCGCGGGCCGTGCCGGCCCGCTCACCCCGAGGTATTTTTGCCAAGGTGAAAGGGGTCAGGCGATCCGGCGCATCAGCGGGGCGATGAGCGGCACGAGCGCCAGCACGGCGGCTGCGGTGACAAAGGCCATGGGCAGGCCGAAACCGCCCGCGATGAGGCCCAGCATAGGCGGGCCGAAGAAATAGCCGAAATAGCCCAGTAGCGTGGCGCGGGCGATGGCGCGGGCGCGGGCGGCGGGGGCGGCGAGGCGGCCGACAAGCGTGAAGGCGGTGGGGGCTATGACCGAGGCACCGATGCCCATCACGACAAAGCCCGCATGGGCCATGGCGGGGCTGGTGGCAAAGGCCGCGATCAGCGCGCCCGAGGCCGCGATCACCGCACCCCAGCGCAGAAGCGTGACCGGGTCGATCCGGTTCGCCAGCCCCTGACCGAAGAGGCGCGCGACGCCCATGGTCAGCGCCAGCAGCGCCGGTCCCATCGCCCCCTGGGAGGGGCTGCCGCCCAATGTCTGTTCGATATGGAGCGCGGACCAGCTTTCAGCCGCGTTTTCGGTCAGGAAGGCGATCAGCACAATGCTTCCCCCGATCACCGGCACGAGACCGAGCCCGCCCAAGCCCGGCGCGGGCCGTTCGAGGCCGTGGATGCGCCCGTCGCGTTCGATCGTCGCAAGCGCAAGAACCAGCGCCAGCGCCGCCATCGTGCCCATGACCCAGGCGGGGCCCCAGCCTGCCCCGCGCAGGGCCCCTGTCAGGATCGCCCCCCCCGCATAGCCGAAGGAATAGGCCGAATGACAGAGGTTCATCAGCGCCAGCCCGCGTTCGTTTTCCATCTGCGCAACACGCGCGTTCATCAGCACGTCGGTCAGCCCCGTGGCCGCCCCGCAGGCCATCATCGCCAGCGGAAAGAGCAGGAGCGAGGCCGACTGCCCCGGCAGCGCAAAGGCCATGGCCATGGTGACCGCAGCGACCGGCAGCGCAATCCGGCCCAGCGCCGCGCCGAAGCGCGGAGCCAGCAGCATCGCCCCCACCGCCGCGACCGGCGTCATCAGCAGGAGCAGACCCAGCCGTGCCTCGTCCACCCCGAGCATGGATTTGAGATCCGGCAGGACGGCGGCGAAGGTGCCCCAGAGCAGGCCCATCGCTCCGAAAGCCGCCAGCGCGGGCCGGGACAGCCGCAGGAGTGCGGGTGCGGAGAGGACAGGGGAAGGGGATTGCGCGGCGGTCATGGGCGAGAGCTATCCCGGCGCGGTCGGCGCGGCAAGGGCGGGGGCGGCAGGTTTCGGATGGAAACGACATCGGGTGCAGGGGCCTGTCTCGCGGCAAGGGCAAAGGTCGAAGCCGCCGACCCGGCCCGCGAAAGCTGCAAAACCCGCCACTTTCCCGCTTTCCCTTGGGGTGATTCCCCGCTATAGCCCCCCGGTCGCGTCGCACACCCTTGGAGGGCGGCGGGCTTTACATATGGAGAAATGCTATGGCTGGTGAGATTCCGGATCTTATCGCCGAGGAACGTAAGGGGACAGGCAAGGGGGCCGCCCGTCAAGCTCGTCGTGAGAGCTACGTTCCCGGTATCGTCTACGGCGGGGGCGTCGACCCGCTGCCGATCAACCTGAAATACAACTACCTGCTGCACAAGCTGAAAGCCGGGCGCTTCCTGTCCACGCTGTTCAACCTCAAGGTTGAAGGGCAGGAGGATGTGCGCGTGATCTGCCGTCATGTGCAGCGCGATGTCGTGAAGGATCAGCCGGTCCATCTGGACCTGATGCGGCTGCGCCGCACGAGCCGGATCAAGCTGTTCATCCATGTCGATTTCGTCAATCACGAGCAGGCTCCGGGTCTCAAGCGCGGCGGCACGCTGGTCGTGGTGCGCCCCGAGGTCGAACTGGAAGTGACCGCAGGCGACATCCCGGACCACATCACCGTGGATCTGGACGGCCGCAATATCGGCGATGTGATCCACATTGCCGACGTCAAGCTGCCCGATGGTGCGAAGGCCACCATCGACCGGAACTTCGTGATCGCGAATATCTCGGCCCCGTCCGGGCTGCGGTCGTCGGACAATGAGGAAGTCGCCGAAGAGGAGTGATCCCCCGGCAGGCGAGACTATAGCGGACGCGGAGGCCATGGCCTCCGCGTTCTGCATTTCAGCGGGCGTTTCGCCGGGCTGGGCCACTGACGCGGACGCGGGCTCTTCCACCTCTGTCTGCACGGCTTGCAAGCGGACCGGAGGGTCTGGCGCCGCGCGCCTCCACCGGGCCGCAAATGGCCTTAACCCGATGCACCTGACGATGCCGGTTGTCGGATGGTCAGCTCGTCAAGGCCGATCACCGGATCCTTGCACCGGGCGCACCGGGCCTGCTGCATCGACCCGCTGCGCAATCCGGCTGCTACCGTCAGGGCAGGTCGCCCCTTCGCGCATCTTGCCGCGCGAAGCGGGACGAGTGCCCCGGCCCTGCCCCAGCGAGCCCTCCCCTGCCGGAGCGGCAGCGCAGCACGCCCGCCCCGTCTGCCCGTCTGCCCGTCTGCCCGTCTGCCCGTCTGCCCGTCTGCCCGTCTGCCCCGAACGATCCTCGCTGCGTCCTGAACGCAATCCGCCCTCAAAAGGGCGCAAACTGGAGCCGCCACCCCTTTCAGCACCAGCGCGCCGCCCGCGAAAGGTTGCGCGCCTTTCCCCCCTCGCATAGATCGTGGAACAGGCGCCGGGCCTGTTCCGACCGCCCGCATGGGGAGCAGCAGGGATGAAACTGATCGTCGGTCTGGGCAATCCGGGGACGAAATATGCCGCAAACCGGCACAATATCGGTTTCATGGCGGTGGACCGGATCGCGGCGGATCACGGCTTCTCCCCCTGGAAGACGGCCTTCAAGGGGCGCGTCGCCGAAGGGCGGCTGGGGGCGGAGAAGGTCGTGCTGCTCAAGCCCGAGACCTTCATGAACCTGTCGGGAGAGGCTGTCCGGGCCGCAATGACCTGGCACAAACTGACGCCTGCGGATGTGATCGTGCTGCATGACGAGTTGGACCTCGCCCCCGGCAAGCTGCGGCTGAAACAGGGCGGCGGGCATGCGGGCCATAACGGGCTGCGCTCGATCCATGCGCAGATCGGCGAGGCTTACGCCCGCCTGCGTCTGGGCATCGGGCATCCCGGCCACAAGGATGCGGTCGCGCATTATGTGCTGCATGATTTTGCCAAGGCCGATGCCGACTGGCTCGATGACCTTCTGCGCGGAATATCCGATGGGGCGGAGGCGCTGGCGGCGGGCGACGGACCCCGGTTCACCAATACGGTCGGCTTGCGGATGGCCCCTGCGCGGGTCGAGAAACCTGCGCGCAAGGAAAAGGCTCCCCCCAACGCCGCAGGCCCCGCCTCGGTGCCGGAGCCCGAACGCCCCGCCTCCGACCCCGACAGCCCGCCCGAGCCGAGATCAGCCCTGCAACGGCTGGTGGACCGGTTCCGGCCATGACTGACGCCATCCGGCAGAGCTTCCGCGATCAGGCCGCGATCTGCGAGGCGATGGGCGCGCCGCTGACCGGGCAGGTTCTGGCGCTGCTGGCCGGGCTGCTCGACCATGACACGGCGGTCGGTCGGGCGCTGCTGGACTGGGCAGGCGATCCTGCCCCCGGCGCGGAGGCGCTGGCCCTGCGGCTGGCGGGCGGGCTGCATGCGTTGGTGCTGTCAGGCGCGGACCCGGAACTGGCCCGCGCCTATGCGGAGGGATCGGAACCGGGGCTGGCCATCGCGCTGACGACTGCGCTGCGCGACCGGGGGGCGGATCTGTTGCCCTGGCTCGGCAGTCCGCCGCAGACGAACGAGGTGCGTCGCTCGGCGGTGCTGATCGCGGCGGGGCATTGGCTGGCCGCGCGGTTCGGCCTGCCCTTCATCCTGTCCGAACTCGGCGCCAGTGCCGGGCTCAACCTGATCTGGGACCGCTATGCGCTGGAGGTGGCGGGGTGGCGCTACGGGCCGTCCGATGCGGCCCTCGTCCTCTCCCCCGAATGGCGCGGCGCGGCGCCAGTCCCCCCCGACCGGATCGGCACTCCTCCGGTGATCGCCAATCGGGCGGGGGTGGATCGCAGCCCGCTCGACCCCGAGGCGGACAGGCTGCGGCTTCTGGCCTATCTCTGGGCCGGCCAGCAGGACCGGATCGAACGGACCCGTCTGGCCGCAGCCGAGGCCACGCGCAGGGGGCATCGCATCGAAAGGGGCGATGCGGGCGACTGGCTGGAGTCGCGGCTGCAAACACAGCATCGCGGCCATCTGCACCTGATCTTTCACACGGTCGTCTGGCAGTATTTCCCGCCCGACCTGCAAGCGCGCTGCGAGGGGCTGCTCGCCGCTGCCGGGGCGCGGGCAACCGCCGAGGCGCCTCTGGCACATCTGGCGATGGAAGGGGACGGCCAGCAGCCGGGGGCCGCCCTGCGCCTGCGGATCTGGCCGGGAGGGGCGACAGTCGACCTCGGCCGCGCCGATTTCCATGGCCGCTGGGTCGACTGGCAAGCCCCGCCCCCGGACTGACCAGACGCCGATGCCCCGCCCCGGGGCTCTGGCCGACCTGCCCCGTCAACCCGCCTGCCGCCGGACTTGCACAATCCGCCGCCAGATGGTCCTGTGGGAAAATCCCCGCCCCGCAAGATATTGACCCCCATGACCCTGACCACCCGCCTTGCCGTGCCGCTCCTGTCCCTTGCCGGGGCGGTCATGCCGCCCAGACGTGTGGCGCTGCGCAGGCTCTCGGCGGTTCTGACCCTTTTCGACAGCGACCGCATCTGCGCCAATTTCAGCGCCATGGACCGCGTCTTTCCGGTCCTGCCCCTGCCTGCCGGACCGCATCCGCTGCCCCTGCCACAAGGCCCCCTGCTGCCCGAGCCTGCGGGTCTGGCGGGCTTTCTGGATCGCAGGACGGTGACGGCGCTCGTGGTACTGAAGGACGGGGCCATCGTGACGGAACGCTACCTGCAAGGCACCGGGGCGCAGGACCGCAGGATCTCGTGGTCGGTGGCCAAGAGCTTCCTGTCGGCGCTTTTCGGCATCGTGGTCCGGGATGGCGCGATCCGGTCGATCGAGGATCCGGTCTGCCGCTATGCCCCCGCCCTGCGCGGCAGCGCCTATGACGGCGTGCCGATCCGGGCGGTGCTTGCGATGAGTTCGGGCGTGCGGTTCGACGAGGATTACCTGTCCTTTCGCAGCGACATCAACCGCATGGGCCGGGTTCTGGCACTCGGTCGATCCATGGACGGCTTTGCCTGCACGCTCACCGCCCGCAACCGCCCTGCGGGCGAGGCCTGGACCTATGTCTCCATCGACACGCATGTTCTGGGCATGGTCCTGCGCGGGGCGACAGGGGAGCCGGTGGCCGGTCTGATGGCCGACCGCCTGCTGGTCCCGCTGGGGCTGGAGGCCGACCCCTATTATCTGACCGACGGGCTGGGGGAGCCCTTCGTTCTGGGCGGACTCAACATGCGGAGCCGCGACTATGCGCGCTTTGGTCTGCTGTTCGCGCAGGGCGGGGCCGCGAACGGTCGGCAGATCGTGCCTGCCGACTGGGTCGCGGCCTCCACCCGCCCGCAGGCCCGCACAGCACCGGGGGAGTTCGGCTATGGCTTCCAGTGGTGGCTGCCGCCGGGGGCAGAGGCGGGGGAATTTCTGGCCCGCGGCATCTATGGCCAGTATATCTACATCAACCGCAGGCGCGGCACCGTCATCGCAATCAACGCCGCCGACCGCGCCTTCAGCCAGCCCGGCGTGCCCGAGGACTATGTCGCCTTTTTCCGCGGCATCGCGCAATCCTAGCCCCGCCGCATCCGCGCCCTGTCTGTTGCGCCGAAGGAGACCACCGGTAATCCCCCCCGAAAGTAAGGGGCTGCATAAGTAGAATTTTCTCGGCATGATGCATGAGGAGATTTCGAATGAAGACAAGCAGATACACGGAGGCACAGATCATCGCGATCCTGCGTC
>JBKBNP010000023.1:0-68014 GCA_046295215.1 Pseudorhodobacter sp.
GAAAACCCCCGATCAAGCCTACTTCAACCAGCCGATACCCGAGGCGGTGGCGGCATAACCAAGGCGGAAAACCACTTACGAAACGCCCGGAACCTGTTCAGATCAGCCGATCCACCTCTCTTGCGTGGGGTGTTGCGGTTGGGGATCAGGGCCTGAAGCTCAGCACGGTCGGCGGGGCCAAGGTAAAGGCTGATGTCATCACGTCTCATACCCCGAATATCGCACGGCAGAGCGGCCTTGGGAATCCTGTGTCAGGCGTGCAACATTAGCGCCCCTTCCAGACCGGATCGCGTTTTTCGGCAAAGGCGCGTGCGCCTTCCAGTTGATCCTCGCTGGAATAGAGGAGGTCCACGGTCGCGAACTGCCGCTTGGTGATCCGGTTCAGGGCGTCCTGAAACCGCATCGCCTCGGCCTCGCGCACCACTTCCTTGATCGCGGCATAGACCAGCGGCGGGCCGGAAACCAGAAGCTGCGCCAGATCCCAGGCTTTCGGCAGCAGATCCTGCGGCGTGGTGATCTCGCGCAGAAGGCCCCAGCGCAGCGCCTCCTCGGCATCGAACCAGCGTCCGGTCAGCAGCAGGTCCATCGCGACATGATAGGGGATGCGCTTGGGCAGTTTGATCGAGGCCGCATCCGCCACCGTGCCCGACCGGATTTCCGGCAGCGCGAAGGTGGCATTGTCCGAGGCCAGGATCAGATCGCAGGACAGCGCCAGTTCCAGCCCGCCGCCGCAGCAGATGCCGTTCACGGCGGCAATCACCGGCTTGTTGAGGTTCGGCAACTCCTGCAAGCCGCCAAAGCCGCCCACGCCATAGTCCCCATCCACCGCATCGCCATCGGCGGCGGCCTTGAGATCCCAGCCGGGGCAAAAGAATTTCTCGCCTTCCGCCCGCAGGATCGCCACGCGCAAGCTGTCATCATCGCGGAAATCGCGGAACACCAGTCCCATGATCCGGCTGGTGGCAAGGTCGATGGCATTGGCCTTTGGCCGGTCCAGCGTGACCTCCAGGATGGCACCTTCACGGCGCGTCCGCACCGGGCCTTCGCTTCGCATCTGCATCATGTCTCTGTCTCCCAGATCACCGCATCCGCCGCGACGGCGCCGCGTTCGCGGACCATCAGCGGGTTGATTTCGATTTCCTCCAGCCGGGCGTCGCCCTGCATCATCGCCTGCAAGGCCATGACCGTGGTCAGAACCGCGCCCGTGTCAGCCTCTCCCCGCCCGCGATAGCCGTCCAGCATCGGCCAAAGCCGCAGGCGGCGCAAGGCAGAGCCGATTTCCGGCGCTGTCACCGGCAGGACCAGCGTGACCGTATCGGCCAGCAATTCCGCCATCGTGCCGCCGAAACCCAGCGTGACCGTCGCGCCATAAACCGGGTCGCGCCGCAGCCCGATCAGCAGTTCGGCCACCACACCGCTGACCATCTCCTCGGCCAGATAACCCGTTGCCCCCGGCATCTCCGCCTGCCCCGCCAGCGTGGTCAGGTTCAGCCGCACCGCCCCGGCCTCGGTCTTGTGCGCAAAGCCCAGACCCTTGAGCGCCAAGGGGCCATCGAGAGCGGCAAGTTGATCCGCCAGCCCGGCCAGATCCGCCGCCACCACGCCCTTCGGCACCATAACACCCGCCACCGCCAGCCGCGCCTTTGCCCGCGCCTCGTCCAGCATGACCGTCCGGCGCGGTGGCATGGCAGGCATTGGCCGCCACTCCGCAAGGGCGGGCGCGCGCTGCGCCGCCGTCAGCGCAGGCAAGGCCGCCTCCAGCCCCATCAGCGGGCAGATCCCGCGCGCGATCATCGCAATCGCCAGATCCTCGTCGAAATTCTCAGGGAGGGACGAGACCGGAAAGGCAGCCCTGCCTGTGGCCGCCTGCGCCGCCTCGATGGCCTCCAGCGCGGGGGTGAAACTGGACGGATCACAGCGGTCGGGGCGCGGCGGGTCGATGATGAAGATCCCGGCGTCATAGGCCCCGAGCATGGTGGAAAAGACTTCGGTCGTGCGCGGCCCGTCGCCCCATATGAAAGTGTGGTAATCCAGCGGATTGGCGATGGCGACGATAGGCCCGAGGATTTCGCCCAGCCGCGCCGCAACTGGCCCCGGCACTGCCGGAAAGTCGATGCCTCCCGGCGCGGCCATATCGGCGACAAGCCCCGCCTCCCCGCCCGAACAGGACAGCGAACAGAGCCGCGGCCCGATCCGGGGGCCATGGACGTGAAAGATCTTCAGCGTCTCGATCAGCGCATCGAGGCTGGCCACCTCCGCCACCCCCGCCTGAAGCAGAAAGGCCGAGGAGGCCGCCCCGCCCCCAGCAAGCGACGCGGTATGCGAGGCCGCTGCCTGCCGCGAAAGGTCGGTTTTGCCCGATTTGATGCAGACGATGCCCTTGCCCGCCCGCGCCGCCGCCTCGGCCATCGCGACGAAAGCGGCGGCATCGCCAATCCCCTCGACATAAAGCCCCAGCGCCGTCACCCGCGGATCGGCCAGCAATTCGCCCGCCAGCTCCGCCAGTCCGACTTGTGCCGCATTGCCCAGACAGGCCACATAGGCAACGGGCAACCCGCGCGCCTGCATGGTCAGGTTGATGACGATGTTGGAGGACTGGCTGAGCAGCGCCACCCCCCGCGCCACCCGCCGCCCCCCATGCTGGTCTGGCCAGAGCAGCGCACCATCAAGGTAGTTGATCACCCCATAGCAATTTGGCCCCAAGATCGGCATGCCACCTGCGGCCGCCACAAGATCCGCCTGCAAGCCCACCTCGCCCGCCTCCTGCCAGCCGGAGGCAAAGCAGATCGCCCCCCCCGCCCCCATGGCCGACAAGTCGCGCACCACGTCGACCGTGGCATGGCGGTTGACACCGATGAAGGTCGCGTCCGGCGCCTCCGGCAGGTCCGCGAGCGAGGGAGTGCAAGTGATGCCGCCGATCCGGTCGCGTGTGGGGTGGACCGGCCAGACCGTGCCATCAAAGCCCATTGCCCGGCATTGTTCGACCACATTCACGGCCCAACCGGACCCCAGAACGGCAATCGAGCGGGGCCGCAAAAGACGGGCGAGGCTTCTCATTCCGCCGACCATGCAGGATTGCCGATGTCGAAGGGGGGCTGTCTGCCCCCCACGGAGGCGCGGGGCGCGCCTCCTCCCCCCGAGGATATTTGAGAACAGATGAAAGCCACAAGACGCCCTGCCCCCATCCATGGAGGCAGGGTCGCTTCACCTGTTGCGGTCATCGGCGTCCCCGCCTGTCCCGCTCTGGAAGGTTGGAGCGCAAAGGTTAACATTTCGTTCCTTCATCTGTTCTCAAATATCCTCGGGGGTCCGGGGGCAGACAGCCCCCGGGACGCGTCCTCAGCCCCCGACGCTGCGGAGAAGTTCGCGGCTTATGATATGGCGCTGGATCTCTGACGTGCCTTCCCAGATCCGTTCCACCCGTGCATCGCGCCAGATCCGTTCCAGCGGCAATTCCTCCATCAGGCCCATGCCGCCATGGATCTGGATCGCCTCGTCGGCGACCATGGCCAGCACCTCGGTCGCCTTGAGCTTCGCCATGGACATATCGGCCTCGGTCACCGTTCCCTGGTCGAATTTCCAGCCCGCCTCCCAGGTCAGCAGTTCAGCGCCCTTCAACTCCATCGCCATGTCGGCGAGTTTGAAGCTGACGCCCTGGAACTTGCCGATGGCTTGCCCGAACTGGCGGCGCTCGGCGGCGTAGGAAACCGCATGGCCCAGCGCGCGCGCGGCGCGGCCCAGCGAGGTGGCGGCGACCTGCAACCGCGTCGCGCCCAGCCAGGTATTTGCCACCTCGAACCCTTTATGTGGTTCCCCCAGCACGTTTTCGGCAGGCACGCGGCAATCGTCGAAGTCCAGAACCGCGTTGGTATAGCCGCGATGGCTGACATTGCGGTAGCCTTCGCGCACGGTGAAGCCCGGCGTGCCCTTGTCCACGAAAAAGGCGGTGATCTTCTTTTTCGGACCGCGCGGGGTCTGTTCCTCGCCTGTCGCCATGAAGGCGATGGTGAAGCCTGCGATGTCGGCATGGGAGATGAAATGCTTGGTGCCATTCAGCACCCAGTCGGACCCCTCTTGCCGGGCCGAGGCCTTCATCCCGCGCAGGTCGGACCCGGCGCCCGGCTCGGTCATGGCAAGGCAATCCCAGGTTTCCCCCCGGATGCAGGGCATCAGGTAGCGTTCGCGCTGGTCAGGGGTGCCCGCCAGCAGGATGTTTGACGGCCGTGCCACGCAGGTCCAGTGCAGCGCGTAATTCGCCCGGCCCAACTCGCGTTCATAGAGCAGCCAGGAGAGCGTATCGAGGCCCGCGCCGCCGACCTCCTCGGGCATGTTGGCAGCATAAAGACCCGCCGCCATCGCCTTGGCCTGCACCTCGCGGATCAGCTCGGGCGGCAGGTGGCCTGTGCGTTCCACCATCGCCTCATGCGGGTAAAGTTCCGCCTCCACGAAGGCGCGGGTGGTATCGACGATCATGCGCTGTTCATCGGTCAGTCCAAACTGCATCATGCCCTCCCCTGCCCGATATGACGGCCGGCGCTCTGCGGCCTAGGCAATGCCTGATGCGCCGCCGCGATGGGCTGCAAGCGGTCGAGGATCGCCTGCGGCGCGGGGACGGCGCGGCCTGCGGCCATGTCCACATGCAAAAGCATCTGTTCCAGCGTTGCCACCGCTTGCCCATCCTTCAGGAGGCGGATGAAGATGTGCAGGCGTTTTTCATCGGCATGCAGCACCTGCACCGTGCCGGTCAGCGCATCGCCCAGCTTTGCCTCGCCCAGATGCATGATATGGGTTTCGGCGGTGTAATAGCTGAAGCCCGTTCCGACATAAGCCACATCCGCCCCGATATGGCGCAGGAAGGCATCACAGGTTTCCGACGAGGCGAAGAGATAGCGGCTTTCGGTCATGTGGCCGTTATAATCGATCCAGCCCGGCAGCACGGTCATCCGCGCCATTTCCATCGGGGCGGCGGTATCGGGTGCGGCGGCGGGCATTGCGGCGCGGCGGCGGGCGTCATGTTCCAGCAGCACCTTGCCCGCCCCCCAATCGCGGTCTTTCAGCACCCGCAGGAAGCCGATCAGGTTCTGGTCGCGGATGCGTTCCAACTCGCGGATCGTGTGATGCCCCGATTGCGCATCGGACTGGCCTGCGATCAGGTCCACCAATTCGTCGTTGAACTCGGGCACATCCATCAGCTTGGTCCACGGCCATGTCAGGCAGGGGCCGAATTGCGCCATGAAATGTTTCATCCCGGCTTCGCCACCGGCCACGCGATAGGTCTCGAAAAGGCCCATCTGGCCCCAGCGCAGGCCAAATCCCATGCGGATCGCCTCGTCGATTTCCTCGGTCGTGGCGACACCATCCTTGACCAGCCACAGCGCCTCGCGCCAGACCGCCTCAAGGAAGCGGTCGGCGATATGGGCGTCGATCTCCTTGCGGACATGCAGGGGGAACATGCCCAGTTCGCGCAGGATTTCCTTGGCGCGCTCGATCAGCGCGGGGTCGGAGGCGGGCGAGGGCACCACCTCGGCCAGCGGCAAAAGGTAGACAGGGTTGAACGGATGGGCCACGAAAATCGTGGCAGGGTTGGCCGCCCCCTGCTGCAATTCCGAGGGCTTGAAGCCGGAGGTGGAGCTGCCGATGGGTGCGTCGGGGGAAACCTGCTGGATCTGGGCAAAGACGCGATGCTTGAGGTCCAGCCGTTCACTGACCGATTCCTGAATGTAATCGGCGCCCTCAACCGCCTCGGTGATCGTATCTGCAAAGCTGAGCCGCCCCTCTGGGGGCATCGGGCCATCCGACAGGGCGGGCAGGGCGGCGCGGGCATTGGCCAGCACCTCGCCCAGCTTGCGCGGTGCCTCGGGGTCGGGATCGAACACCGCCACATCCCAGCCGTTGAGCAGGAAACGCGCGGCCCAGCCTCCGCCGATCACGCCGCCGCCGATGATTGCTGCCTTGGGCATCAGTGCCTCGTCCTTTGAAGTTGGGTCAGGTCGTATCCGTTCGCTTCCAGCACAGCGCGTGCTTGGCGGAGGCGTGTCTCGGGAATCTCGGGGGTGCGGTGCAGGATCCAGCCCGCGCGGCCCGAAGGCACGCCGACGACCGCTGTGCGGAAATCAGGCGACAGCCACAAAACCCAGTAATCCCCGGGAAAAGGCACCCGGCCCAGCCGGACCTGCAACTGCCCCGGCCCGACCACGGTCGCCGTGCCCGCGATCTGCGAAACCGGGCCGTCGGGATGGTCCTTGCGGCAAGTGTTCAGCACGCCGATCACCCCGTCGGGGCGCAGGTCGTAATCGGCGGTGGTCGCAGTGCATCCCCGCTGGAAGAATACCGGAAAGCTGGCCACCTCATACCACCGCCCGGCATAGCGTTCGGCATCCAGCCGCGCCACGGTCGCCATGGGTTGTGCAGTGTCGCGGAACGCGGGCGCGCAGGCCGACAGGCCGAGGAGCAGGATCAGGGTCAGGGTCAGCCGGGCCTTCATCGTGGCGCGCGCTTTTCCAGTTTCAGCCGTGCGCGGACCTCGGCGGGGGTGATGACCCGCCCGCCCATGGCCTGAATGATGCCGACCGCCCGATCCACCAGTTGTGCATTGGTCGCCAGCACACCCTTGTCCAGCCAGAGATTGTCCTCCAGCCCCACGCGGACATTGCCGCCCGCCAGCACGGCAGCGGCGACATAGGCCATCTGGTTGCGCCCGATGGCGAAGGCCGACCAATGCCAGTCCTGCGGCACATTGTTGACCATGGCCATATAGGTGTTGAGGTCATCCGGTGCGCCCCAGGGCACGCCCATGCAAAGCTGCACCAGCACCGGATCGGGGATGATGCCTTCGGCCACAAGCTGTTTCGCGAACCACAGATGCCCAGTGTCGAAGGCCTCGATTTCAATGCGCACGCCCGATGCCGCCATCCGGGTGGCCATGTCGCGCAGCATGCCGGGCGTGTTGACCATGACATAATCGGCCTCGGCGAAATTCATCGTGCCGCAGTCGAGCGTGCAGATCTCGGGACGGCAGTCGACGACATGGGCGACACGTTCCTCGGCCCCGGCCATGTCGGACCGCTGGCTCATCCGGTTCATCGCCTCGGTGCCGTCGAACAGCATGTCGCCCCCCATGCCCGCCGTGAGGTTCAGCACGACATCGGTGGCAGAATCGCGGATGCGCTCGGTCAGTTCGCGATAAAGCGCGGGGTCGCGGGAGGGCACGCCGGTTTCGGGGTCGCGTACATGGCAATGGACCACCGCCGCCCCGGCCTTGGCCGCCGCAATGGCACTGTCGGCAATCTGTTCCGGCGAGCGGGGGACATGCGGACTGCGGTCCTGCGTGCCGCCCGATCCGGTCACGGCGCAGGTGATGAAAACCTCTCGGTTCATGGTCAGGGGCATGGGCGGTTCTCCTTTACACCGTGATGATAGGCGTGCAAAACCGGGTAAGAATGGCAAATTGCGCAGTGCGATGACGGAAAAAGCAATGAAGCGGACAGCCGGTGAGCCTCCGTTCCGGGTGGCGCTTCTGGTCTTGCCGCATGCCTCGCTCCTGACGGTCGCCTCCACGCTCGATCCCTTGCGCAGCGCCAACCGGCATCTGGGGCGCGAGGCGTTCCAATGGCTTGTCGTGTCGCCCGGCCTGACCTCGGTGCCCCTGACCTGCGGGCTGGAACTGCCCTGCCAGCCCACCCTGTCGGGGGTGCGCAATTTCGACATGCTGATCGTGATTGCGGGCTTTCGCATTGCCGAAGTCACCACCACGCCGCTGCTCAGCGAGATCCGCAGGGTCGCGGCCTCGGTCGGGGTCATGGCAGCGGTGGATGCGGGGACGTGGGTTCTGGCCAAGGCCGGGCTTCTGAACGGGCACCGGGTGACGGTGCATTGGGAGGATCTGGACAGGCTGGCGCAGGAATATCCGGAGCTGGAGGTGGTGCCCGACCGCTTTGTGACCAGCGGCAACCGCATCACGGCGGGGGGGGCGGGGCCTGCGCTCGACATGACCATCGACCTGATCCGCAGACGGTTCGGCGCGCGGCTGGCACATGAGGTCGCGATCAGCTTCATCATCGCCACAAGTGACCGCAGCCTTCCGCAACAGCGCCCGCAATATGACGGGGTGACGGTGGATGCCAAGGTGTCCTCCGCCATCGGCATCATGGAGGCCACGATCTCCGCCCCCCTGAAAACGCCAGAGATTGCCGGGCGGGTCAAACTGTCGGTGCGGCGGCTGGAAAACCTGTTCCAGAAAAACCTCGGCTACAGCCCCGGCGCCTTCTATGCCGAATTGCGCCTGCAGGCCGCGCGCCGCAGCCTTGCGGGAACCGATCAGAACATGGCGGAGATTGCCGTGCTGACCGGATTCAGTTGCCCCTCCGTCCTGTCGCGGGCCTTTTCGCGCCGCTTCGGGGAAAGCGCACTGGCCTTCCGCCGCCGCAGTCGCAACTATGCCGGGAACGGGATCTTGCGGCAGGAGGCCTGATGCCGGGACACACCGAACGCCGGGATCAGGGAACCCCGGGGCAGTTCACGGGTTTGATTCAGGTCATTCACCAGTTCACCCGTTGCCCTAAAGTCTGCCCCGCCAGCGCGGGGCATGCCGTTGCGCCGGTTCGGCGATCCGCCTCCAGTTCAAGCCAGTCCAAGGATAAGACATGCCCAACCTGACCTCTTTCGCCGAAGTCGCGCTGCTTCTGGCCATGGCCGCCGGGATCGGCCTGATCGGCACGATCCTGCGCCAGCCGCTGATCGTCAGCTTCATCGCCGTGGGTCTTGTCGCCGGTCCCTCGGCACTGGATCTTGTCCATGCAGAAGAACAGATCGAGCTTTTGTCGGAACTCGGGATCGCGGTCCTGCTGTTTCTTGTCGGCATCAAGCTGGATGTGAAACTGATCCGGTCGCTGGGGGCAGTGTCGGTGCTGACGGGTCTGGGGCAGGTCGCCTTCACCGCCTTTTTCGGCTATCTGATCGGGCTTTTCCTCGGGCTTGGCCATATCACCAGCCTCTATGTCGCGATTGCGCTGACGTTTTCCTCCACCATCATCATCGTGAAACTGCTGTCGGACAAACGCGAGATCGACGCGCTGCATGGACAGATCGCGCTGGGCTTCCTGATCGTGCAGGATCTGGTGGTGGTGCTGGCAATGATCGTGCTGTCGGCCATCGGCATTGGCGGGGCGGGGGACGATGCCGGGGGCACGGTGCTGACGGTGCTGGGGTCGGGACTGGCGCTGCTGGTCGGGGTGGTGCTGTTTGCGCGCTATGTCGCCACGCCGCTGACCGAACGTCTGGCGCGCGCGCCGGAACTGCTGGTGATCTTTGCCATCGCGCTGGCCGCCACTTTCGCGGCGCTTGGCAGTGCGGTCGGGCTGGGGATGGAGGTGGGCGGGCTCATGGCCGGGGTGGCGCTGGCCTCCACGCCCTACCGCGAAACCATCTCCGCGCGGCTGGCACCCCTGCGGGATTTCCTGCTGCTCTTCTTCTTCATCGCGCTCGGCTCGACGCTGGACCTGTCGCTGCTGGGGACGCATGTGACGGGGGCGATCCTGTTTTCGCTCTTCGTGCTGATCGGCAATCCGCTGATCGTTCTGGCGATCATGGGGGCGCTTGGTTATCGCAAGCGGACGGGGTTTCTCGCCGGGCTGACCGTGGCGCAGATCAGCGAGTTCTCCTTGATCTTCGTCGCGATGGGGGTGACGCTGGGCCATGTCGCCGAGGATGCGCTGGGGCTTGTCACGATGGTCGGGCTGGTGACGATCGCCGCCTCCACCTACATGATTACATGGTCGCATCACCTCTATGCCGTGTTCGAGCCGTATCTCGGCATCTTCGAACGCAAGGGCACGCCGCGCGAAAAAACCGAAGGCAGCGCGACGGAGACAAAGGCGCCCAAGGTGGTGATCTTCGGTCTGGGGCGGTTCGGCACGGCCATCGGGCTGCGCCTGCACCGGCGGGGCATCGGGGTGCTGGGGGTGGATTTCAACCCGCAATCCGTCCGGCGCTGGCGCGCGCTGGGGCTGGAGGCGGATTTTGGCGATGCAACCGACCCCGAGTTCATCGCCGAACTGCCGCTGGACGGAACCGAATGGATCGTCTCCACCGTGCCGATCCATCCTGCGAACCTCAATCAGGAGGATGCGCGCACAACGCTGATCCAGATTGCGCGGGCGGCGGGGTTCGAGGGGCGGATCGCGGCGGCGGCGCAAAGTGCCGAGGATACCGAACTGGTCGAGGCTGCCGGGGCGGATCTTGTGCTGCAACCCTTTCAGGATGCGGCAGACCGGGCAGTGGAACTGCTCTGTGGCGGATCAATGGAGGAACGGACAGAGGATCTGCCCGACTGACCTGCCCGCACAGGGCTGTCAGGGCGGCACTGTCCGGGTGAGGCTGTCGGGGCGGGGCTTTCCGGGGCAAGCCCGGTCACCCCTGCCGGATCGTGTCGCCCGGTTGCAGCTTGGGCGAAAGCTCCACAGCCTCGCCGCCCACCACGCCACCGGGCCGCTTGCCTGCGACGATCTCGGCGGCGATGCGGCCGATTTCGGCACGGCAGGCGTCCATCGTGGCCAATCGGCGCGGCAGCCCGTCCAGAAGCTCAACACCGTTGAACCCCGCCAGTCCCAGCCGCCCCGGCACGTCGATGCCCTTGTCGAGACAGTAAAGCAGCCCGCCCGCCCCGATCATGTCGTTGGAGTAATAGAGAAAATCCAGATCCGGTTTGCGTTTCAGGATGGCCTCGGTCATTTCACGGCCCTTCAGCAGCGCCGAGCCACCGGAATAGAACTCCCGGTCCATCAGGGTGATGCCGGCGCGGGCCAGACCCTCCTCCAGCCCGTCCATGCGTTTGCGCGCGCGGTGGTCATGCGGCATCATCGTGCCCAGAAACCCGATCCGCCGATAGCCTGCGGCAAGGATCGCCTCGGCCATCTTCAGCCCGGCGCGGCGGTGCGAGATGCCGACGACCGCATCCACCGGGTCGCCATCCACATCCATGATCTCGACAATGGGGATGCCCGCATTCTTCAGCATCGCCCGCGCCGCATCGGTATGTTCCAGCCCCGCCAGGATCACCCCCGAGGGCCGCCAGGACAGCATTTCATAGAGAACCGCCTCCTCGCGTTCGGGCTGGTAATGGGTGACGCCGACCACCGGTTGCAGGCCGGTATCCTCCAGCACCGCCGAGATGCCGGTCATCACCTCGGGATAGACCATGTTCGACAGCGACGGGATGATGACCGCCACCAGATTGACCCGCTGGCTGGCCAGCGCGCCCGCGATCTTGTTGGGCACATAACCCAGCGCGCGCGCCGCCGTCAGCACCTTTTCGCGCGTCGCACCCGACACATCGCCCCGGTTGCGCAAGACGCGGCTCACCGTCATTTCGCTGACGCCCGACGCCTCGGACACATCGCGCAGTGTCAGGGTGCGGCGCGGATCGGTGAGGCGGGCGGGAAGCGGGGGTCTGGTCACGGGGCAGGCGCCTTGCAGAAATGGGATGCGTCCCGAATCCTGTTAGCGCCAAAGGCGGGGCTTGTCCAAGGTTCCGTCCGGGGTTCCGTCCGGGGCACAGGCGGCCCTGCCCGCCTCTGCCCTGTCAGATCTGCCTGACCAGCCGCAGGGCGTCATGGATGGCGGCATGGGTGTTGCGGCTCGACACCGCGTCACCGATGCGGAAAAGCTGGAACTGCCCGTCCGCATTGCGGCTGACCGCCTGCGGATGCCCGGCGATCAGCGCGTCGTGATCGACTTCGCCCAGGTTCCGCGACAGGGGCTTGAGGTCGAAATAGAGGTCATCCAGCGGCAGGGTGCCATAGTTCACAACGATCTGGTCATAGGTCTTTTGCGATGTGAAATCGCTGTAATCCGTGCCGATCGTCGCGCGCAGGCGGTTGCCGTCGCGGGACACGTCGCGCAGGCGGCGGGTCACGGTGAAGGTCACGTCCTTGTCCTGCAGGGCGCGCATATAGGGCACGAGGTTCATCGCCATGATGTCGGGGGCGAACACCCGGTCCGGCGTCATCACCTCGACCTTCGCCCCGGCATTGGCCGCGACCTCCGCCGCCATCAGGCCCGGATGGTCGCCGCTTTCGTCATAGATCAGCACCTCCTGCCCCGGCTTCACATCGCCCGAGATCAGATCCCAGGCGCTGACGACCAGCGGCTGCGCCCGGCCGGATTCGAAGAGTTCGAGGTTCGGCAAGCCCCCCGTCGCCACGATCACCACATCCGGGTCGAGCGCGGTCACATCCGCCGCCTCGGCCCAACTGTTGAAATGGAAGGTCACATCGCGCGTGGCACATTGCGCCATGCGCCAGTCGATGATGCCGATCATCTCGCGCCGGCGCGGGTTTCGCGCGGTCAGACGGACCTGCCCGCCGGGGTCGGGCTGCGCCTCGAACACGGTGACGGCATGGCCGCGCGCCGCCGCGACGCGCGCGGCCTCCAGTCCGGCGGGTCCGGCACCCACGATCACGACCCGTCTGCGCACAGGGGCGGGGGAGATGTCATGCGGCAGGGTCAGTTCGCGGCCCGTTGACGGGTTATGGATGCACAGCGCCTCGCCCGCCGCATAGATGCGGTCAAGGCAATAGGTGGCCCCGACACAGGGGCGGATGTCCTCCTCGCGCCCCTCGATGATCTTTTTCACGATATGCGGGTCGGCCATATGCGCGCGGGTCATGCCGACCATATCCAGAAGGCCGGAGGCGATGGCGTGGCGCGCAGTGGCGACATCGGGGATGCGCGCTGCATGGAATACCGGCATGCCGGTTGCGGCGCGGACCGCGCCCGCGAAATCCAGATGCGGGGCCGAGGCCATGCCCTGCACCGGGATCACATCGGTCATCGCCGGATCGGTATGGATACGCCCCCGGATCACGTTGAGGAAATCGACCATCCCCGTCGCGGCAAGCCGCTTGGAAATCTCGATACCCTCCTCGGGGGTGATCCCGCCTGCCTCGGCCTCGTCCGCCGTATAGCGCAGGCCGACGATGAAATCCTCCCCGACCCGCTTGCGGATGCCCGCCAGCACGTCGAGCAGCAGCTTCATCCGGCTGTCCAGCGTCTGCCCGCCATAGGGGCCGTCCAGATCATTGGTCAGCGGCGACCAGAACTGGTCGAGCAGATGGCCGTAGACCTGCAATTCGATCCCGTCCATGCCGCCTGCCTGCATCCGTTCGGTCGCATCGGCGAAATCGGTGATGATGCGGGCAATGTCCCAATCCTCGGCCAGTTTGGGAAAGGCGCGATGCGCCGGTTCGCGGTGTTTCGAGGAGGAGAGTGAGGGCAGCCAGTCGCCTTTCGACCAGGTGGTGCGACGGCCCAGATGCGTCAACTGGATCATCACGGCGCAGCCATGGTCATGGCAGGCATCGGTCAGGTTGCGGATCCATGGCACGACCTCGTCCTTGTAGGCGAGGATATTGTTGAACACCGGCGGGCTGTCCTTCGACACCGCCGCCGACCCCGCCGTCATGGCCAGCGCCACGCCCGCCTTTGCCCTTTCGGCATGATAGGCGGCATAGCGCGCCTTGGGCATCCCGTCCTCGGGGTAGGCCGGTTCATGGCTGGTGGTCATGATCCGGTTGCGCAGCGTCAGATGCTTGAGGCGGTAGGGCTGGAGAAGCGGATCGCTGGACATGACGGATTCCCTTGCGGTTTCAGGAAGGGTTCCAAAAATGTTCACTTATGTCAAGAAAAAGATCACTCATGTATATTTTACTTGTTGGAGGCCGGGCGGGCGTCTAGGCTTTGCCCATGGAAAGCCCTCGGGACATTGCGGCGGACGGTGAAAAGACCTCGGGCTGGCGCGGCTCGCGGGAGCTTTGGCTGGAGGCGGCCCGGCAGGCCCTTGTCGAAACCGGCCTCGATGCCGTCAAGATCCAGCCGCTTGCCAGCCGCCTGAACCTGTCGCGCACCAGTTTCTACTGGTTCTTCAAGGATCGCGAGGCGCTTCTGGATGCCCTCCTCGCCGAATGGGAGGCCAGAAACACCGGCGCCTTTGTCGAGGCCTGCGGCGCCTATGCCGAGACGATTGCCGAGGCGGTGCTGAACCTCAACGTGGTGTTTCTGGACCCGGCCCTGTTCGAGCCGCAACTGGATTTCGCCGTGCGCGGATGGGCGCACCGGTCTGATGCCGTGGCCGCCCGCGTCAATGCGGCCGATGAGACCCGGCTGGCGGCGATAGGGGCCATGTTCACGCGGTTCGGCTTCGCCCCCGAAGAGGCGGATGTGCGCGCCCGAACGGTCTATCTGACCCAGATCGGCTATATCGCGATGCAGGTCCGTGAAAACACCGCCCTGCGCCTGACGCGGATCCCGGCCTATGTGAAAACCTTTTGCGGGGAGGCTCCAACTGCACGCGAACTCGCGCGGTTCCATGCCCGGATCACCCATGGCCCGGCAACGCGGCATGACAGGGGCTGACCGGCCAGGACAAATTCCCGACCCGCCATGAGCCATCCCCGTCCGGCGGGATTGCTTTGCGGTCAAATCGTGCAAACGCTTGAAACGGCTTGAATGCCGGGCCGCCAGGACCGAAGGCCGATCTCGCCATCCACCCCTGATCCCAAGCCCCACCGGCAGCGACAGCCCTGGCGTGACAGACCTCGCGCAGATCGGCGGGGCGGCGGCAGATGGCTGGCTGTTGTGGTTCCCGGGCACAGGCGCGATCCCGGGGAATGGTCATGCCTTCGACGCCGCCGCCTTCGTGCGTCAACGGGCGGTGGTTCGGTGAACCTCGATCGCAGGGCAGCCCCGGGCCTTGTCCGCTTTGCAAGATGGAAGCCCCCCGCCGGTCCTGCTCTGCGGCATGGAGAATGTGACCGGCACATCCTTCGGCGATACGCCGCGGGGGGATGGCCAGCAACTTCAGGGCGGCACCGGTGCCAACTGGCCGACGGGCGGAGCCGGCAATGACAGGCTGGAGGCAGGGCACGGCTTCGGCATCGCGCACTTCGCCCATGCGCGGGACGAATACACCATCACCCGGACCGGCGCGGATACAATCCGTGCCAGCCACAGCGGAGGCGGGCGCCATGACGGCCCCGGCACCCCGCTGCCCATCGAAATGCTGTGGGTATCTGATGGGAACTATCTGTTGTAGCTGGGCGCATCGGCCCCCCCCCGCGCCCCGGCATGGACATCGGGACTACCGGATCGTCTGACAGATGTTCCGCGCCCCTTGCGGGGGCCCGTTCTTTCCGTCTGTTCCGCGCCCCGTTTTCGGGGCGCGGTTTTTCTTGTGGCCTTCTGCCCGGTTCAGATTGGCAGGAGGAGGTCGTCTTGCGTGAGCGTCGGGGCTCCGGTCAGCAACAGGGTGAAGTCGGCGATGCCGTTGCCGGACATGTCGCCATGGAGCGCGCCGGTGACATCGTCATAGCGCAGCTGTCCGGCGGTGCCGTCGAACTCTGCGGTTCCGATGAAGACCAGCGTGCCGCTGGTGTCGCCGGCCAGATCGACGAGGTCGATCTTGTCCACACCGCTCTCGAAGTCCCCGATCGTGTCGCTTTGCGACCCCAGCCCGATGTCGGAGGCGCTGCGGAACACGAATGTATCCGCCCCGGCACCGCCGAACAGCACGTCCCGCGCCACGCCGCCATCGAGCGTGTCATCGCCGTCCCCGCCATAGAGCGTGTCATTGCCGGTGCCCCCGATCAGGATGTCATTGCCATCCCCCCCGAAGATCAGGTCGTTGTTGGTGCCGCCATCGATGTAATCGTCCCCCTCATCGCCATAGAGCGTGTCGGCGCTGCCGCCACCGTAGATGGTGTCGTTGCCCTCCCCGCCATAGATCAGGTCGGAACTGCCGTCGCCATAGAGCAGGTCATCCCCCTCATCGCCATGGATCGTGTCCTCGTTGGCACCGCCATAGATCGTGTCATTGCCCTCGCCGCCGCGCAACTCGTCCATCGCATCGCCACCGTAGATCAGGTCGTCGCCCGCATCCCCGTTGATCGTGTCGTTGCCGCTGTCGCCGTAAAGGGTGTCATTGCCGTCGCCGCCGCTGATCACGTCATTGTTGGTCCCGCCGTCGATGAAGTCGTCGCCGTCGCCGCCATAGAGATGGTCGGCGCTGCCGCCGCCATAGATCACGTCATCGCCCGCATCCCCGAAGATGGTGTCGGAACTGCCATCGCCGTGAAGCGTGTCGTCGCCGTCGCCGCCAAAGATCAGATCGTCCTGCGATCCGCCGAAGATGAGGTCGTCGCCGTCGCCGCCATGCAGCGTGTCCAGTCCGTTGTCCCCATGGATCGTGTCATTGTCGGCGCCGCCAAAGACCAGGTCATTGGCATCGCCGCCATAAAGCAGATCCGCCCCGGCATCGCCATGGATCGTGTCGCTGCCGGTGTCGCCATGAATCGTGTCGTTCCCGTCACCGCCATAGAGTTCATCATTGTTGGTGCCACCGTCGATGAAGTCATCGCCATCGCCGCCATAGATCAGGTCGGCACTGCCGCCGCCATAGAGCGTGTCGTTGCCGTCGCCGCCATAGATGGTGTCGGAACTGCCGCCGCCGTCGATGTAATCATCGCCGTCGCCGCCATAGATCAGGTCGGCGCTGCCATCCCCGAAGAGCGTGTCATTGCCGTCGCCGCCATAGATCTCGTCCTCGTTGGACCCGCCATGGATCAGGTCATCGCCCGACCCGCCATAGAGCGTGTCATTCCCGGCAAGGCCGAAGATCGTGTCATTGCCGGCCGCCCCGTCAAGGTAATCGGCCGCAGCGGTGCCGGTCAGCAGATCATTGACCGGGGCGGTGACATTGAGCGTCAGCGTCAGCGGCACGGGCAGATTCGTCCCGTCGCTGACCGCGAACTGGGCCTCGAAGCTGGAGGTCGTCTCCGGCGCCTCGTAGACCAGCGCGTCCAGTTGCGCCCGTGTCAGATCGTCGTTCACCGCCACCTCGACATCGTCGAGAAGCAACCGGCCCTGCAACGGTGCCGATGTCAGCGTGAAGGTCAGCGTGTCCCCCTCGGGATCCTCCACCACCGCCAGCGGCGCAAGCACCGCACGGCGCGTGCCCTGTTCCATGCTGTCCGGCGTCCAGGCGGCAAGGCCCAGACCGCCTCCGGGGGGTTCGTTCACGTCAATGACGCCCACCGTGATGGTCTGTTCGGTGCTGGCACCGCTCGCGTCAGTGACCCGCACCACGATGCTGTGCGAGGTTGCCGTCTCATAGTCGATCTCGCCCGAAACACCGATGTCGGCGGTGGTCACGGTGATGTTCTCCAGCGCGAAGGGCCCGGTATAGGGATTGCCCTCCGCATCATGCAGGCTAAAGGTCAGCGTGTCGCCGCCCGCGAGATTGGCATCGTCGGCGGTGATCCGCGCCACCGGGGTCATGCCGATCTCGGCATTCTCGGTCACTTCGAAGGTGGAATCGTCGCCATCCTCGTCCTCGCCGATTTCCACGATGCTGACGATCTCGGGCGCGGCAGGCGACACGATGCTGTCGGGCTCGCCGACCACGTCGAACGAGACACCGTTGAAGAGGAAGGTTTCCACCCCGGTCACGATTGTCGTGTCCGCCCCCCTGACGACGGTATAGACCGACCCGCTGCGCGTCACGGTATAGGCCTCCCAGTCCAGCGCGAAGCTTGCCGTGTCATCGCCATCGCCGCCGAAGAGCAGGTTGGATCCCGTCCCGCCGTCCAGCGTGTCATCGCCCGCGCCGCCGATCAGCGTGTCATTGCCCGCCCCGCCCGACAGCAGGTCGTCGCCATCGCCGCCGTCCAGCCGGTTGGCCCCGTCATCGCCGGTCAGCGTGTCGTCATGCACAGAGCCGGTCAGGTTCTCGATGGAGGCCAGCACATCGCCCGCCGCATGGCCGCCATTGGCGGTCGACAGGAACAGGTTGACATCCACCGCCGCATCCGAGGAGGCATAGGAGGCCGTGTCGCTGCCGGCCCCGCCGTTGAGGATATCCGCCCCGGCCCCACCTTCCAGCACATCGTCGCCAAGACCGCCGACCAGGATGTCGTCACCGGCCCCGCCCAGGAGCGTATCGTCTCCGGCCCCGCCGGTGAGCGAATCCGCGCCGGCACCGCCCGCAAGCGCGTCATCGCCCGCCCCGCCGGACATCACGACCCGCCCGGTGGTGGTGCCCGCCGCCGACCAGCTGTCATTGCCCGCGCCCAGCGTCACCGTCAGCGGCGCGGTGGTCACGTTGTCGATTTCCGCGATCACCGCATCCTCGATGGTCACGCCGGTCACCACCAGCGCGGGCCCGGCAACCGCCTTGCCCGGTTCCCCCTGCCGGATGCCAACCGAGGTTCCATCGATGCTGCCGTCCCGGATCGTGACCGTGCCCGTGTAGAGCGCGGGATTGGTGTTGTAGGCGGCCGCATCGTCGCGGACCTTCACCGTGATCGCAGCGCCACCCAGATGCGGCGTCCCTGCTCCGGTCGAGGTGCCGACATTCGTCATCGTGAAGTCCTCGATCACGATGTTGCTTTCCGGCACACCGCCCGAATACTTAAGGTTGATGTCGATGCCGTTGCCCCATGTGCCGTTGCCACCGAACGACAATGTCCGGCCATAGGCCCCGACATCCTCCATGGTGATGCCGGTGATGAGCACATTCGACCCGGTCTCGAGATAGATCCCCTTCTCGTTGAGATCCGAGAACGCTGTCCCGTCCACGGTAAACCCGGTCAGTCGCCCTGCCGCACCGTCCGCCTTGTAGACGGTCATGCCATGCTGCATGTCGGTGAAGCTGCCGCCCTCGATCGTCAGGTTCGTGACCGTCGCCGCAGTCGCTTTGCGGATGCCCGTCACCCCGCCCGAGAAATCGACATCCCGCAGTGTCAGACCGTCAATGTTGCTGGTCAGGTGCATCCCGTAGCCGAAGCTGTCGATGGCAAGGCTCTGGATTGTGACACCGTTGGCCGAAACCATGATGCCGGTCTGCGATGCGTTGTGATAGCCGCCGGACGACCCTTGCAGGAACTCCGACACGCCGCCCTCGGCAATGCCGTTCGATGAACGGAAGGCCCCCTCGATCATCACATCGCCGATGCCCATGATCGTGACATTGTCCACCGAAACGGTGAACCCGCCCGCATAGGTGCCCTCGGCCACCAGGATGGTATCGCCATCCTGCGCCACCGCCAGCGCCTCCGCGATCTGCGCGAACCCGCCATTGCCGACCAGCAGCGTGCGCGCGCCCGCGCCGCCACCCTCCAGAACGATCTCGACGTTCTCAAGCGTATCGGTGCCATCGTCGCCGGTCACCTCCCAGCCGCCGCCCGCAAGGACAAAGGTCGCGCCGGTGCCGCCGACGATCACCATGTCGATGCCGCCGCCGCCGTCCACCGTATCGTCGCCACCACCGACCACGAAGGTGTCATTGCCGGCAAAGCCGCGGAACTCCGATGCCTCCCCCCCTCCGGTCAGCACATTGTCCGCAGCATTGCCGGTATGAGCGATGGCCACGGTTGCACCCGAAAAATCGTTGCCGTCGATTGTCGCAGGGTTTGCGGTGCTGTCGGCATCCGGTGCCCCGCGATAGGCCAGCGCGATCGGGCTGCCGGTCACAGTGTTGTTGGTGATCGTCAGATCGCCGGTGAAGTCCTGCGGAGCGGCAACCGAAATCGCGCCACGATCCGTGGCCCCGGAAAGCACGGTATTCTCGAAAATGTTGCCGTCGATGGTGACGGTGCCCATCAGGCCTGCGACCTGGATGCCGTGCGAACTGGTGTTCAGCACCACATTGCCGGTAAAGCTGAAGCTGCCGATGCCATTAGCATTGACCGCAGCAGCCCCCGTCCCTGTTCCATTGAACAGGTTGTCGCTGATGGTTGCCGTGCCATTGCCCATGCTGTTGACCTGCAGACCATTGCCCACAGCGCTTTCGATAAAGTTGCGCGAAATCAGGGCGATGCCAAAGTCACCTGCATTGCCGAAGAACTGATTGTTGCCATCGGCGATCACGTTGTTGACAAATGTGATGTCCTGCGCGGTAAAGCTGGCCATCGTGTTGACGGCATTGGTATTTTCAAAACGGAAGCCATCGACTTTGGTTGTGACACCGTCGCCGAAGAGGAAACCCGAGGTGAGCACCGTCTCGCCCGTCGCGTCCCTTGCGACGCCTGACGTGCTCAGGTCGTCATAGCCCGCAACGCCAGCCTTGGCTCCGGAGACCGTCACATCGCGGTCAATCATCGCCCCTGCATAGGTGCCCGCCGAAACCAGAACCTCATCGCCATCGGCGGCATCATTGATCGCCGACTGGATCGTGGTATAGGCGCTCGACCCGGGAGAAACCAGGAACACGCTGCTAGCGGCAAAGTCCAGCCGCTCGGCGTTGGTGATCGTGGCCACGTTGCCATCGCCATCATCGACGGTGGCCGTGGTGCCGTCCCAACTGATCGTATAGGCATCCCGCACCCCCGCGAAGGCGACGATGTCATAGCCCGCACCCGCATCGACGACATCCATGCCGCCGACAAGGCTGATCACGTCATTGCCCGCGCCGGTGGAGATGGTGTTGTCCGCCGCCGATCCGGTCACCTCATCCGCGCCCGACCCGGTCGAGATGTTCTCGATCGAGGTCAGCGTGGCGGTAAAGGCCCCTGCCACCTCGCCCGTGACAAGGTTGACCTCCATGTCCCCCGTCGCAGCCGAGGCGTCATAGGTATCCACCCCGCCGCGCCCGTCGATCACATCCGTCCCGCCCGACGCAAAGAACGTGTTCGCCCCCGCATCGCCGAACAGGCCGTCATTGCCCGAAGACCCCCGTACATTCTCGATCGAGATCAGACTGTCGATCCCCGTCGCCGTCGAAAATGCCAGACCCGCGTGCAGATCAACAAAAGCACCCCCAGACCCCGCCGCAGACATGTCAATCGTGTCAGACCCGCCCAAACCGTCCAGCGTGTCATTGCCCCCAGACGCAATGAAAAGATCGTCATTCTCGGTGCCGGTCAAAAACTCAGACCCGGGAGTGCCGGTAACCGGGGCAAAGACCGCGCCATTGCCTGCCAGCACCAGCGTGCCGGTCAGGTAATCGACCCCGTCGATGGTGTTGATCCCCAGCAATGCATTTGCAGCGGTATTGTTGAAGAATGAGGTTCCCCCCATTCCGGTCATTTCGTTGTCTTCGATGGTATTGTCCGCGAAGCCCAGGCCTGCTCGCGGGCCGGTGCCGTTGACCAGCAGGATACCGCTTCCGGAACCGGTGAAGCTGTTGCCGGTTATGACGTTGTCGATGCTTTCAAAGACCCGGACGCCGAAGGCGGTGGTGTTGAAGCTGTTGTCGGTGATCGTCTGCTCGCTCTGCACGGTCGAGACGCCTGCGGCGCCGCTGAAGGCGTTCTCCGTCACCGTCACCACCCCCGGAAGGGTTGAAGCGGTGATCGAGATGGCGCTGGACGGATTCGGACCTTGGGTGTGGAAGACGTTGTTTTCGAAAAGCGCCTCGCCAATCTGGCCGTTCTCGACGCTGAAGCCGCGGTTGCCGAAGAAGTTGTTGTTCACGAACTCGATGTCGTGACCCGTGCCCGAACCGACCGTCGTGATCGTGAACGCGGTTCCGACCTTCGAGCTGACGATGATCGTGTTCTCGACGCGGAAGGTGCCATTGATCCGGACGGCATCGAAGGCCTCGCCCTCGATGCGCAACCCGTCGATGGTCAGGCCGTTCATTGTCGGGACGCCGCCACCGAAGGTGAACTTGCCCTGCAGAATGGTTTCGCCAACCGTACTGCTGGTCGTGCGGTCACCACCAACTCCGGCAGAAACGCCCGCCTGCGCGCCCTGGATCGTCAGGCCGGATTTTCCGGAAACGTCCACCGTTTCGGTGAACACCCCCGACCCCACGATGATCGTGTCGCCATCGGCCGCCGCATCCACCGCCGCCTGGATAGACATGCCCGCAAGCACATGGAACGTTCCGGCAGGCGTGCTGTCGAACACCACGGCGGCCACGTTGGTCAGGCTGATCGACGCGATTTCGGCAGGGGTCAGCCCGTCTGCCAGCACCACGATATCGGTGCCCGCCCCGCCATTAACCGTGTCACCCGGCCCGGCATGGATCACGTCATTGCCAGCGCCGCCGCTGATGTTGTCAGCGCCATCAGTGCCATAGATCGTGTCATTACCAGACCCGCTGAGGATGTTCATCACACCCGTGGTCGCCCCGTCCAGCGCCACGTTGCCGGTGCCACCCACGTCGAAGGATACCGCCCCGGACAGGCCGCCCAAGTTGAACTCGGTGCCGACATCGGTGAATTCGTTGTCGGTGATGGTGTCCAGCACACCCGAAGTCGGGTTGCCGATGGAGATGCCGGAACCGGCGACAAAGAAGGCGTTGTTCGACACGCTGGACACATCATTGGAATAGCTGTCCAGATTGATGCCGGTGCGGGTGTTCTGGAAGGTGTTGCCGGAAATCTCGATGGCCGCACCACCGCCATCGGTCCAGATCCCCCGGCCCCAGGCCGCCGTGCCAAAGGCGCCGAAGGTCATGTCCGGATCACCTGCAAACAGGTTGTTGGTGATGGAAATGCTGCCCGAGGACAGGGTGTTGGTGAAGATCGCGATGTCATGCAGACCGCCGGTATTGCCGCCGACAACCGCGCTCTCGAAAACCGAGTTGGTGATCTCGTGGCCCGCCGCACTGGCCACGGTGATCAGCTTGAGCCCGCTACGCATCGCGATGGGCGTGTCATTGAGGAACTTCAGGCCGTCCAACACGACCGCACCCGACCCCGAGATGGTGACCTGCCCCGCAATCACCGCCTCGGCGCCACGCGCGGCATCGGTTCCGGCCAGGCCCGCATTGGGCCCAGTGATGGTGACTCCCTTGTTGATCGTCAGGTTCTCGTCATAGGTGCCCGCGCCAACGACAATCGTATCGCCCGCCGTCGCCGCGATCACCGCCGCCTGGATCGTCGCGAAAAATCCGCTTTTGCCGTCGATATAGACCGAGGGACCGTCATAGATGTTGTCGGCCAGGATCGCTGCGGGATCGTAGGCGCCGGCGGCGTCGACGACCGGTTGCCCATCGGCGCCGAAATCGTTGCCGCTCAGCGTCGAGCCTGCGCCCCAGAGTTCGATCTGGGCATATCCCGCCTCGCCCTCGAAGATGTTGTCGGTGATCGTGTCGCCCGTGCTTTCGACCCCGGCCAGCAGGCCAGCGCCAGGGGCACCGTTGAAGGTGTTGCCGGTGATCGTGTTGCCCGACGCGGTGGAGCCCGGATTGCTGATGGCGCCATTGATGTAGAAGATCGGTTGCGGCCCTGTGCCGGTAAAGGCATTTCCGTCGATCAGGGCGTCGGTCAGACCCGTCGTGCCGTCGGTCCCTGAAAGGAACGCATGTGCGCTGCCACCGTTGACCGTGTTGTTTTCCAGCGTGAGGCTCGTGTTGTTTCCGACCGCATAGATGGCGGCGAGGTCGATGCCGACCGCGTTGATCGTGAAGCCCGAGATGGAAACGTTGTCGACGCCTGTCGCGATCCGCACCGCAGATCCCTGGTTTACGCCGGGGCCGTTGATGACGGCACCGCCCGCGTTCTCCGCCTCCAGCGTGATCTCCTTGTCGATGACCACATTGCCATAGACCCCGTCGCTGACGATGATCGTATCGCCCGGATTGGCCGCAGCGATGGCCGCCTGGATGCTGGTAAAGGTCGTGATGTCATCAGCGTCAATGTCGTTGATGTCGACGAAAAGGGTCTGAGCAGGCATTTGGAAAACTCCTCGCGGGTCAAATAAGGGGCGCGAAAGTTCTCAAGCAGGATCGACAAACAATACTTACACATGACCGGA
The DNA here is from genome assembly GCA_046295215.1 of Pseudorhodobacter sp. Classification (GTDB taxonomy): domain Bacteria; phylum Pseudomonadota; class Alphaproteobacteria; order Rhodobacterales; family Rhodobacteraceae; genus Szabonella. The sequence continues at coordinate 23,755 of JBKBNP010000023.1, forward strand.
ATGCGGCATCCGGTTCGGGTCATTCAACAACGTTTCGATCAGGCCTCAGCAGAGCTTTCGGTTGGTATGGAAGTTATAAACAGAGCCATCCTTTTGAAAGCAATTAATTCCATCTTAACCATAATGCGCCCTATTTTCGTCATATTCTGCAGTGCCGCAAACATGCCAGTTGGTTCTTCGGTTGACAAATTGCAACCATGAATTGCAGTGCCAAGTTTTTGCAATTCCTATTCCGCGAGTCCCAATGTTCATGCTTAAATTGATTCGACTTCGACAGCGAAGCAGGACAAGCCACCGAAAGTGCGGGCAGAATGCCACAAAATGCAGATTTTGCCTCATGCTGCGGCGCAGAATGCTGAAATGCCGTGTTTTCGGGAAAGTTCAGATCAGAATGATGTCCGCGGCTGTCAGTGGCAACCCCGGCTGCAGGATGGCCATCCTGATGGGCGCCCCTGTTCCCGACCCGTCGAAATCCCATTCCAGAACCCCACTCGCCGCGTGCCAGAGCAGGGTCGGGGCCGTGGTCTGTGCTGCAAGACCGGTCTCAAACTGCAATTCGCTTCTTCCGGTTGCAAATATTGCATGCGACAATATTAGAAGGTCTTCATATGGTGAATAATCAGGGAGGCGGCTGTAATTGGTTGCAGTCGGCCGTGTTGAAAAGACAAAGTTGTCTGACCCTGCACCGCCATAGACCCAGTCCGCCCCCGTGCCGGCGTCGATGATGTCATCCCCGTCACCACCATAGATTGTGTCATTGGCCGACCCGCCAAAAATCGTGTCGTTGCTTGCGCCGCCGTAGAGCCTGTCCGCGCCGCTATTTCCATGGATCAGGTCATTGCCAGTGCCGCCATAAACGGTGTCCGCACCGCTGCCGGCGTCGATCGTGTCGTCGCCGTCGCCACCATAGATGAGATCGGCACCCGACCCGCCAAAGATCAGGTCACGGTCGGCGCCGCCATAGACAGTGTCCGCGCCGCTCCCGGCGTCAATCGTGTCGGACCCTTCGCCACCATAGATGAAATCTGCGCCCGTCCCGCCAAAGATCAGGTCGCGCCCGGTCATTCCGTAAATCAGGTCATCGCCGGAATCGCCGTGCAGCGTATCATTGCCGGAATGGCCGTAGAGCGTATCGGCATGGGCGCCGCCAAAGAGCAGGTCAGCCGAGCCCCCGCCCCGCAACACATCCTGCCCGCGCCCCCCTTCCAGCGTGTCTGCCCCACCTTCGCCGCGCAGGTCGTCGTCACCATCGCCCCCGAAGATCAGATCGCCCCCGGCCCCGCCCGACAGGCTGTCTGCAAAGGCGCTGCCCCGCAGCACATCCGCCGAGGCCCCGCCTACAACCGTCGCAAAACTGCCCTCAAGCGTGAAATCGACACCGTCGAGCCGCCCCTGCCTTGCCGCAAGATCGACAACCACCGGCGTATCGAGGGCGGCAAAGACCAGCGCACCCGGCATTGCCCCCTGTTGCGCGATCACCTTGCGGGCAGGATCCGCCAGCGCCTGCGCCGCGTAACCGCGGTTGAAATACTGCGCGCCGCCATCGTGGCCCGAGTCACCCTCATGGTCGCCGTGAAGGGCCAGCCGGGCCTCATGCACGGCAAACCCTGCCGATGGGGCCGGATGGGTCAGGACGATGCGCCAGAGGCCTGCGGCTTCCTCGCCCCAGGTCGCCACGGAGGAAAAGGTGAAATTCAGCACGGTCTTGCTGCCAAGTTGCTGCAGGTTGGGCGCTATCCGGGTCAGCGTGCCGGAAGGGGACTCCAGCGTGATCGCCATGTGCCGAAGCTGCGCGCCGCTGACCGAAAGCGACAGTTCGACCCAGCCAAGGGCAAAGTCCCGGTCCGGGGCCGCCACTTCGACAGCCAGTTCATACCGCAACCCGTCCGCCGATGATGCGGGCCCGGCGACAACTTCAAGGCGGATCTCGTTCTGCACTGTGGACTGGCGGTCCCAGACAGCGGCAAGGCGGACCGCCGCAGCCGCGTCCAGAATCCCGAATCCGATGTCACGGTCGAACACCATCCCGCCGCCGTTGAGCATCCGTGCCGCATTGGCAAACGCGCCGCCTCCGGCCGGTCCGGGGGCATCGTCGGGCGTTGCCGCGCGTGCGGTCAGCGCGAGGATCTTCTGGATGTCGCGATAGCCAAGGTCGGGATTGACCTCGAGCATCAGCGCGACGGTTCCCGTCACCAGCGGGGCGGCAAAGGACGTGCCCGCCACCATCGCCTGCCCGGCCGCCCCGATCTCCAGCCCGTCCGCAGTCATCAGACCGATACCGGGTGCCGAAAGCAGCAGGTTCGCGCCGGGGCTGGAAAACAGCGTGGCCTTTCCCGCAGCATCGCTGGCCCCGACGGCAATGGTGTGGCGACTGTTGGTCAGGTTGTGGAAGTTGGAATCGTCGCCAACGTTGACGCCGCCGATCATCAACCGCCCGTTCCCGCCGGCAAAGACGATGGTGGTGCCAAGACCGTCCCGCCCCTCCGCCACCGCCTGCGACAGTGCCGCCGCAAGCGGTGCAAGCGCCGGACTCCGGAAGTTGTCGGCGAAGGCCCGGGTGAACCCCCAGCTGTTGTTGGACACATCGAAGCCCGCCTGTCCCGCCAGGGCAGCGGCAACACCGGCCAGGTTCACATTTGAACTGAAGGGGATCTGCGTTGACTCGATCACCGCAGCGGGAGCCACCCCCATGCCACCGATCTCATTGTCGATGCGCCCCGACACCAGCCCCGCGACCCGGGTGCCGTGCGGATCGTCCACGCCCGGCACGGTGGATGTGCCTGTGTCCCCCGCCGCGAACAGGTCAAGCCCCCCGACATGACTGTCGGCGAGGTCAAGGTGATACCGGTTCACGCCGCTGTCCACGATCCCGATCCGCGTGCCCGCCCCCGAAGCCAGCGCCCAGGCTGCGGCGATGTTGGCCCCGCCCGCATGGATGCCGGACAGCCACCAGAACGCGGTCGGGAACCGGCTGTCCGCTGCCGCGAGCGGGAGCGCAACCGAGCTTGCCGCGATCGACAGCGCCTGCGTCTCCGGATCAGACTCAAGGATCTCGGCGAAGGATCGGTCCTGCACCCAGCCGAGAATTTCCTCTGTCGCCTGCCGAGGCCCGGCTAGAGCCGCGGATGGTGCCACGGGAACCACTGACGCCAGCGCGGGGAAAGACCCGGCCCCCGGATCTGCCGCCCCGGGCAGATGCGACGGAAGGAGAGCCCATGCCCGATCCCCGGTCTGACCTGCACCGCCCTGTGACATGGCATCGCCCCCCTTGCACCTGCCTGCCAACCGGCTGCGCGACATTCGGGCCAGACCCACAGGTCTGACTTCAGGTATGTGTTAATGTTGGGAAACCCTCTGGATCGGTCATCGGGCCCTTGCCGACCCGAACGGCACCACAATTCTTGCCGATGCCTCCCTCGGGCATCCTGAGGCGATGGCACTTAACAAAGGATCAATGCCATCCCCCGAATTGCGCGGCATTTTCGCGATTCCGCCCGTGCGCGCCCGCTGCCCCCATCCCCGGCAGGGCCGCCAGCGCGCGGGGCGGATCGGCCATGATCCGAAACGGCGGGCATCCTCTCCTGCAAAGGCGGCGGGCGAAGCGCATCAGTCGGAGCGAGGGGGCAGGCTCGGGCCAGTTCGTCCTGCGGCTCAGGGCGAAACCCGCGAGCCGCAGACCTGACGGGAATGGCCGATGACCCCTGTGATTGCCGGGTCGGTCAAACGCGCCGTTGCGTCTGCCGTTCGACGCCGGGTCTGGTGCAGGGGATCAAGAACTGTCGGGTGCAGGATCAGTCCCGGGCGGCCGTCAGCCCACCGCTGCGCGCAAGGTCCAGAAAGGCGGATACCAGCTTGCCGCTCCTGCGTTCGGGAAGGCAGATGATCGATTCATCCATCGTCAGGCCGGATGCTCCGTCCAGTTCGATCCGCTTCAGCCGTCGGTCCTCTCCGAACTCCGCAGCCGAGACAAACCCGACCCCCGCCCCCGCGGCCACGATCTCGCGCACCGCTTCGCGTCCCTCGGCCACGATGACCGGCTGAAGGATCACGCCGGCCGCCGCCGCCGCCTGCTCCAGCTTGGACCGGGTCCGCGATCCCTCCTCGCGCAGCACCAGCGGCAGATCCTGCAGGTCGCGAAGGGACAGGGACGGGCGGGTGGCGACCGGATGCGTCCGCGCGGCAAAGGCTATGATCGGACTGCACCCCAGTTCCACGATCTCGAATTGCTGCTGGTCCGGCAGTTCGCCCAGAACGCCGAGATCCGCCTCGTAGCGTTGCAGCGACGAGATGACCGCACCGGTGTTTCCGGCCTGCACGGTGATCCGCACGGACGGATATTTCTGCCGGAACCGGGTCAGAAGATGCGTCAGGTGATGCGCTGAATCCGCAATGATGCGCAGATTGCCCGACCGGAATGCCAGACGTTCCGACAAGAGGTCATGGGCCTCGCGCTCGTTGTCGAACATCCGTCGGGTGATCTGCAGGAGATGTTCACCTTCCGGTGTCAGCGTGATCTGCTTGCGCGCGCGACTGAACAGCAGGACATCATATTCATCCTCCAGCTTGCGGACCTGGTCGGACACCGCAGGCTGGGTCAGGCGCAACGCCTCGGCCGCGCGGGAAAAGCCGCCCGTCGTGGCGACGTAGTGGAAGGCGCGCAACTGGACATATCGCATGAAGGCCTCCAGCCAATAAGAATGGATGATGATGCCTCTTGTTGTAACGATTCCACCTATGCCGCGCAATGCCGGAAAGCGCCGGACCCGAGGCCGCGCAGAGTCGTATCACGACCAGATCTTCATAATTCAGGCATATGATTTGATCTTTTTTATCGATTTTACAAATGACAACCGGAATGCGAAGCAAGGGCATCTGACAGGAGGATGACCATGACGCAGGCCCCTGAAATCGCACGCCCCCGGCTGGGGGAACCCTACCTTCTGACCCCCGGCCCGCTGACCACGGCCTATGAGGTCAAGGAGGCGATGTTGCGCGACTGGGGCTCCTGGGACGGCGATTTCCGTGCCATGACCGCCGAAATCTGCCGCCGCCTGCTGGCGATGGCGGGCGACACGGCGGGGGAATTCGTCTGCGTGCCGATGCAGGGGTCCGGGTCGTTTGCGGTGGAAGCGATGCTGGGCACGCTGGTTCCGCGCGACGGCAAGGTTCTGGTGCTGGCCAATGGCGCCTACGGGCTGCGCGCGGCGGAAACGCTGCGCTATCTCGGGCGGGATCATGTGGTTATCGACAAGGGGGATTATCTGCCGCCGCGCGGGGATGAGGTCGGCGCGGCGCTGGATGCGGACCCCGCCATCACCCATGTCATTGCCATTCATTGCGAAACCTCCTCGGGCATCCTGAACCCGGTCGAGGAAATCGCGGAGGCCGTTCAGGCGCGGGGCCGCAAGCTCTTGATCGACAGCATGTCGGCCTTCGGTGCGATCCCGCTGGAGGTGGGGCGCATCCGCTATGAGGCGATCGTTTCTTCGGCCAACAAATGTATCGAGGGTGTGCCGGGCTTCGGTTTTGTCATCGCGCGCCGGTCGGAACTGGCGGCGTCAAAGGGCAATTGCCATTCCCTCGCGCTCGATCTGCATGCGCAATGGTCTTATCTCGAAAAGTCGGGGCAATGGCGCTACACGCCGCCCACGCATGTGGTCGCGGCCTTCCTCAAGGCGCTGGAGCTGCACGAGGCCGAAGGCGGCGTCGCCGGGCGCGGGGCGCGCTATGCGTCCAATCGGGACACGATGGTCGCGGGCATGCGCGCGCTCGGGTTTGAAACCCTGCTGTCCGACCGCTGGCTGTCACCGATCATCGTGACCTTCTTCAACCCGGCCGATCCGGCGTTCGACTTCACCCGCTTCTACGATCTGATGAAAGCCGAAGGGTTCATCATCTATCCCGGCAAGCTGACCGTGGTGGACAGTTTCCGCATCGGATGTATCGGACAGATGGATGCGGCAGTCATGCACCGTGTGGTGGAGGCGGCGCGGCGGGCCCTGGCCGCAATGGGCGTGACGACGGCCTCGCCTCCGGCGCGCGCGCTTGAAGAACGTGCGCGGCTCGCCGCCTGAGACCAGACTGGCCGCCTGAAAACCGAATGGAAGGAAAGCAGATGACAAAACCCGTGACCGTCAATGACCGCGCGTATTCGTGGCCCAAGCGTTGCGCCATTGCGATCTGTCTCGATGGCTGCGAACCGGCCTATCTGGAGACCGCCATCGACGCCGGATTGATGCCGACGCTGAAACGGATGCGCGAAACGGGGACGGACCGGATCTGCCATTCGGCAATGCCCTCCTTCACCAACCCCAACAACCTGTCCATCGCCACCGGACGTCCGCCTGCGGTTCATGGCATCTGCGGCAACTATTTCTATGATCTGGACTCGGGGACCGAGGTGATGATGAACGATGTGCGCTTCCTGCGCGCACCGACCGTCTTTGCCGCGTTTCAGGACGCAGGCGCCAGGGTTGCCATCGTGACGGCAAAGGACAAGCTGCGCGCACTGCTGGGCGTGGGCTTGCGGTTCGACGAGGGCCGGGCGATCTGCTTTTCGTCAGAGAAATCGGACAGCACGACCATGGCGGGCCACGGCATCGACAATGCCAGCGCCTGGCTGGAAAGCCCGGTTCCGGATGTCTATTCTGCGGGCCTTTCAGAATTTGTCTTTGCTGCCGGGGTGAAGCTGCTGCGCGAGTGGAAACCCGACGTGATGTATCTGACCACGACCGATTTCATCCAGCACAAGCATGCGCCGGGCGATCCGGTGGCCAATGATTTCTATGCGATGTTCGACCGCTACCTGACCGAGCTTGACGCGCTTGGCGCGGCCATCGTGGTGACGGCCGATCACGGCATGAAACCCAAGCACAACCCGGACGGCTCGCCCGCCGTGATCTATGTGCAGGATCTGATGGATGGATGGCTGGGCAAGGAGGCCGCGCGGGTGATCCTGCCGATCACCGACCCCTATGTCGTGCATCACGGGGCGCTGGGATCCTTTGCCACCGCCTATCTGCCTGCCGGGACCGACCGCGAGGCGATCATCGCGAAACTGGCCGCCACGCCCGGGATAGATGCGGTGATGACGCGCGAGGATGCCGTTGCGCGGTTCGAACTGCCCGCCGACCGGATCGGCGACATCGTGATGACCTCGACCGAGACCATGGCCATCGGCACCAGCGCCCATCGCCACGACCTTGCGGCGCTTGATGTGCCGCTGCGCAGTCATGGCGGGCTGACCGAGCAGGAGGTGCCTTTCATCGTCAACCGGGTGATAGACATTGCCGGAGCGCCCGCCTTGCGGAATTTCGATGCCTTCCACATCGCCTGTCTCGCCGCAGCGGACTAGGCCATGGCCCCGATCCCCTACCGTCATGACTCCATGCGGATCGCGGGCCGCAAGGTGGACACGTCTGACCGCGTTCCGGTTTTCTACCCCTATACCGGCGAGGAGATCGGCAGCGTTCCCGCAGGCACCGCCGCACATGCGCGAGAAGCCTTTGCGATTGCGGCGGCCTACCGGCCAACACTGACGCGCCACCAGCGCCAGCAGATCCTGATGAACACCGCGCGGATCATCCATGACCGCAAGGCCGGACTGGCCCCGATCATCGTGGCGGAACTGGGAATATCGCTGGCCGACGCGCTCTATGAATGTGGTCGGGCCTGTGACGTCTATTCGCTGGCCGGAATGCTCTGCATTCAGGACGACAGCGAGACTTATTCCTGCGACCTGACCCCGCATGGCAAGACGCGCAGGATCTTCACCCAGCGCGAACCATTGCGGGCAATTTCGGCCATCACCCCCTTCAACCACCCGCTGAACATGGTCAGCCACAAGATCGCTCCGGCCATCGCGACCAACAACTGCATCGTGGTGAAGCCCACCGAACTGACACCGCTGACCGCGATCTGGCTGGCCGATGCGCTCTATGAGGCCGGGCTGCCACCGCAGATGCTGTCGGTGGTGACGGGCTGGCCCGCCGACATCGGCGACGAGATGATCACAAATCCCGAATTCGATCTCATCACCTTCACCGGGGGTGTGCCGGTCGGCAAGATGATCGCGGCCAAGGCGGTCTACAAGCGGCAGGTGCTGGAACTGGGCGGCAATGACCCGCTGATCGTCTGCAATGATCTGTCGGAGGCCGATCTTGCCCGCGCCGCCGATCTGGCGGTGGCCGGGGCGACGAAGAACTCCGGCCAGCGCTGCACCGCCGTAAAACGCATTCTCGTGCAGGAAAGCGTGGCCGACCGTTTCGCAGCCATGGTTCTGGACCGCGCGAAGGCGCTGCGCTTCGGCGACCCGATGGACCCGGCGACGGATCTTGGCTGTGTCGTGACGGAAAAGGCCGCCGAAACCTTCGAGGCGCGCGTGCTCGACGCCGAGGCGATGGGCGCGCGCATCCTCTATCACCCGGGCCGCAAGGGTGCCCTGCTGCCGCCCATCGTCGTGGATCATGTTCCGCATGGCTCCGATCTGGTGATGCAGGAAACCTTCGGCCCGGTGGTGCCTGTGGTGCGGGTGCCGGATGACGACGAGGCGACCATGGCAATCTCCAATTCCACCGCCTTCGGTCTGTCCTCGGGGGTCTGCACGAATGACTGGCGACGCATGCGCGCCTATATCGACGGGCTGGTTGTGGGCACCGTGAACATCTGGGAAGTTCCCGGCTACCGGACCGAGATGTCGCCCTTCGGCGGCATCAAGGACAGCGGCAACGGCACCAAGGAAGGCGTCGTCGAGGCGATGAAAAGCTACACCAATGTCAAGACCTTCTCGTTGCCGTGGTAGTGCGGATGTTTGATCTGGCGATTGTCGGGGCGGGCATTCTCGGGCTTGCGCATGCGCTGGCGGCGGCGCGGCGCGGGTTGCGGGTTGTCGTGATCGACCGGGATGCGCAGGCCAACGGTGCCAGCATCCGCAATTTCGGGTTCGTGGTCGTCACCGGCCAGACCCCGGGCGAGGATCGCGCCCGCGCGCTGCGCAGCCGCGATGTCTGGCTTGAAATGGCGGCGGCGGCAGATATTCCGGTCCTCCATCGCGGCCTGATCGTGGCGGCCCGAAGGCCCGAGGCGATGGCGGTTCTGGAAGCCTTCGCCACCGGGGCGGAGGGCGAGGGTTGCCGCCTGATGACCCACGCCGACCTGCTGACCGCGCAGCCCGAGCTTGATGGCCCGGCGCTGGCGGGCGGGTTGATGAGCCCGCATGAGCTGCGGGTGGATTCGCGTCTGGCGCTGCCCCGGCTGACGGAACACCTGCGGCACGCGCATGGCGTGGAGTTCCGGTTCAACACCGCCGTCACCGCCATCGCCCCCCCGGTGGTGGAGACGAGCGCCGGTCCGGTCCGCGCGCGCCGGGTCGTGATCTGTCCCGGCGACGACCTGACCGGGCTCTGCGCCGACCGCATCGCGGCCCATGGCGTCACGCGCTGCAAGTTGCAGATGCTGCGGCTGGCCGATCCGGGGTTCCGGCTGCAGGCCGGGGTCATCACCGATCTCAGCCTGTTGCGCTATGGCGGATTTGCCGGTCTGCCGCAGGCTGCGGCGCTGCGCGCCCGGCTGGAGGCCGAGCAGCCGCAGATGCTGGCCAATGGCATCCACATGATCGCGGTGCAGGATGCCGATGGCGCGCTCGTGGTGGGTGATTCCCATCACTATGGCGCAACGCCGGACCCTTTCGGCTCGGACGCCGTGGACGCGATGATCCTTGAGGAGTTTGCCGCCGTCTTTGGCCCGTGCGCCACAAGGATAACGGCGCGCTGGACAGGAACCTATTCCTCGGCAAGGGTGTCGGCCTTTCGCGATGCGCCGGGCCCGGACGTCCGGCTGGTCATGGTGACCAGCGGCACCGGAGCCAGCACCGGCTTTGCCATCAGCGAGGAAACCGTGGCGGACCTGTTCGGCTGACCGGAGGCGGAAATGACGGCGATCCATACCGAAGGCGAATCCAACCTGTCGGCCGCAAGGGCGCGCTGGCAGGCGGGGCAGGACCATGGCCCGAGCCGCGACCTGCTGGCCCGCGACGCGGGGGCCTTTCTGCACCAGAGCCTGTCGAGCCCCTGCGTGCTGACGATCGCCAGGGCCGAAGGCATCTGGATCGAGGATCTGGCAGGCCGGCGCTACATGGATTTCCATGGCAATTCGGTGCATCACATCGGCTATCGCCACCCCCGGCTCGTGGCGGCGCTGAAGGCGCAACTGGACGACCTGACCTTCTCGCCGCGCCGGTTTGCCAATGCGGTGGCGGTGGATCTGGCCGAACGGCTGGGCGCGATGGCACCGGGCGATCTGGGCAAGGTGCTGTTCACCACCGGCGGGTCGGATGCCAATGAGGTGGCAATAAAGATCGCGCGCGCGGCAACAGGCCGGTTCAAGACGCTGAGTTTCTGGGATGCGTTCCACGGGGCGGGGTTCGGCGCGGCGGCGGTGGGGGGCGAGGCCACATTCCGCAGCCATATCGCGGGGCCGCTGATGCCGGGGGCCGAACATGTGGCGCCGTTCCACTGTTATCATTGCGCTTATGGCCATCCCGGGCCGGAGGCCTGTGCGCTGACCTGTGCCACCATGGTCGATTACGTTCTGGGCCGCGAGGGCGATGTGGCGGCGGTGATTGCCGAACCCATGCGCGCCGTGCCGGTGGTGCCGCCGCCGGGGTTCTGGGCCGCCGTGCGCGCGGCCTGCGACCGGCGCGGGGCGCTGCTGATCTTTGACGAGATCCCGACCGGTCTGGGCAAGACGGGACGCGACTTCGCCTTTCAGCATGACGGCGTGGTGCCCGACATCGTGACGCTGGGCAAGGCACTGGGCGGTGCGATGCTGCCCATCGCCGCCGTGATCGCGCGGCGCGATCTGGATGTTTGCGGCGAGTTCGCCATCGGCCACTACACGCATGAGAAAAACCCCCTGACGGCCCGCGCGGCCCTGACCACGCTCGACATTCTGCGCGACGAGGGTCTGGCGGACCGCGCCGCCGATCTGGGCCGCGCCGCGATGGGCCGCCTGCGCGACCGCCTGACCGCCTGCCCCCATGTCGGCGACATCCGGGGGCGCGGATTGATGTTCGGGGTCGAGATCGTCACCGACCGCGACAGCCGCACACCCGACCCGGCCCGCGCCGAGGCGATCTATTACCGCTGCCTGTCCGAAGGGCTGAGCTTCAAGATCAGCGCGGGGTCTGTCCTGACCCTGTCGCCGCCGCTGGTGATCCCGCAGGCCGATCTGGACCGGGCGCTGGACATCGTGGAAGGGGCCATCCTTGCCGCGTGACCCCGCATGAGCGGTTTTGCCCTCGGACTGGTGCTGTTCGCCGCCCTGCTGCATGCCACATGGAACGCCATGGTGCGCGGAGGCAGCGACCGGGCGCTGACGCTGGCGGGCGTCGCCATGGCCCATGCCATCGTGGGCGCGGTGTTCATTGCGCTCGCCCCGTCGCCCGCCCCGGAAAGCTGGCCCTGGCTCATCACCTCGGCCCTCGTGCATTACGTTTATTACTGGCTCTTGTTCCGGGCCTATCGGACGGGCGATCTGAGCCAAGTCTATCCGATCTCGCGCGGCATGTCGCCCGCACTGGTCACGCTGGGCGCACTGGTATTGATCGGCGAAACACTGCCCCCCTTCGGGCTTGCCGGTGTAGCGCTGGTCTCCTGCGGAATTGCGATTCTGGCCTTTTCCGCGCGGGGCAAGGGCCGCGCGCCTTTGTGGTTTGCCCTCGCTTTGGGCATGATGATTGCGCTTTATTCCGTCTCGGATGGAATCGGCATCCGCGTCAGCGACAGCCTGATGGGTTATATGGGGTGGCTGTTCCTGTCCGAGGCGCTCGTGCCCGCCGTGATCCTTGGCCTGCGGCACAAGCGGCGCGAGACGGTGGCGCCCGGGGTGCTGGCGCTGGGGCTTCTGGGCGGTGTCTTTTCTGTCTCCGCCTATGGAATCGCCCTCTATGTCAAGACCATAGCGCCGATCGGGGCGGTGGCGGCCGTGCGTGAGTCGAGCGTCATCATCGCGGCGCTGATCGGCGTGTTCCTGTTCGGAGAACGCCCGGCCGGGCTGCGGATCCTCGCCGCGCTGATCGTCGCCGCGGGCGTGATGGGTATTGCCTTCAGTGTGTAATATAAGTTCATGCTTCCGTTACATAAGAATTATAAATTTTACTTGCTTTTCAAGGACACCCAGACTTGGCAAAGAAAGGTGTTAACAAACGTGACAGACCACGCAGCGCGATCGCGTGATCCGGTCCGTTTGACGAAAAGAGTGAGAACGGCACCAGGCCGCATGCAATGCAACCCAACAACAGGGGAAGATCAATGACAATGACCATGAAGGGTGCCGCGGCGACGCTGGCCGCAATCCTGCTGACAACCGCCGCTTGGGCGCAGACGGAGCTGACCGTCTATTCGGCAATCGAAGCCGATGACCTTGAAAAATACGCCTCCCGTTTCAACGAGGATCACCCGGACATCAAGATCAACTGGGTGCGCGATTCCACCGGGGTCGTGACCGCAAAGCTGCTGGCGGAAAAGAACAACCCTGTGGCCGATGTGGTCTGGGGGCTGGCGGCCACCTCGCTTCTGGTGCTGAAAACCGAAGGCATGCTGGAGCCTTACACCCCCGCCGGGCTGGACCGTCTGGACCCGAAATTCCGCGACAGCGACGTGCCGCCAAGCTGGGTCGGGATGGACGCCTGGGCCGCCGCCATCTGCTTCAACACGGTCGAGGCCGCCAAGCTGGGGCTGACCGCACCGACCAGCTGGAAGGATTTGACCGACCCGCAATACAGGGGCCATATCGTGATGCCGAACCCGGCCTCCTCGGGCACCGGGTTCCTTGACGTGTCAAGCTGGCTTCAGCTTTTCGGCGAGGAAGAGGGCTGGAAATACATGGATGCGCTCCATGAGAACATCAAGGAATACCAGCATTCCGGCTCCAAGCCCTGCCGTCATGCCGGGGCGGGCGAATCCGTGATCGGCATTTCCTTCGAGTTCCGCGCGGCCCGGACCAAGCGTGACGGCGCACCCATCGACATCATCGTGCCCTCCGAAGGCATCGGCTGGGACATGGAAGCCAGCGCCATCATCGCGGGCACCGACAAGGTCGAGGCGGCGCAGACGCTGCTGGACTGGTCGATCTCGGACAAGGCGATGGAGATGTATAACGAAGGCTATGCGCTGGTCGCCGTGTCCTCCGTTTCGCGCCCGATCGAGCATCTGCCCGAGAACTTCTCCTCCATGCTGATCGACAACGATTTCGAATGGGCGGCGAACAACCGGTCGGCCATTCTGGACGAATGGACGAAACGCTACGACGGCAAGTCCGAAGCGAAGTGATCCGGTCGGCGGACGGGGCCTTGTCCTGTCCGCCTTTCCCCCCTTCCCCCCGAGCGTTCAAGGGCTGAAATGACTGACCGGACTTTCGGCGCGCAAGCGCCCGCGCCTGCTGCCTATCTGGAAACCCGGAATCTGTGGAAGGCCTTTGGCGATTTCGTCGCCCTGCGCGACATCGATCTGGACATTCTTCCCGGTGAATTCGTCTGTTTCCTCGGGCCTTCGGGCTGCGGCAAGACCACGCTTTTGCGCGCCATCGCCGGGCTCGACCCGCAAAGCCGGGGCACGATCCGGCAGGGTGGCAAGGACATTTCCACCCTGCCGGCGTCAAAACGTGATTATGGCATCGTGTTCCAGTCCTACGCGCTGTTCCCGAACCTGACGGTGGAACGCAACATTGCCTTCGGGCTGGAAAACACCGGCCGCCCCAAGGCGGAAATCAAGGCGCGGGTCGCGGAATTGCTGGCGCTGGTCGGCCTGCCCGAACAAGGGCCGAAATACCCCGCGCAACTGTCGGGCGGCCAGCAACAGCGCATCGCGCTGGCCCGCGCCATCGCCATCAGCCCCGGCCTTCTGCTGCTGGATGAACCGCTGTCGGCGCTGGATGCCAAGGTCCGCGTGCATCTGCGCCACGAGATCAAGGAACTGCAGCGCAAGCTGGGTGTGACCACGATCATGGTGACCCACGATCAGGAAGAGGCGCTGTCGATGGCCGACCGCATCGTCGTGATGAACCATGGCGTGATCGAGCAGGTCGGCACCCCGACCGAGGTCTACCGGCATCCGGCCACGCTGTTTGTCGCGGATTTCATCGGCGAAACCAACAAGTTCAATGCAACTGTCGAGGCAGGCGCAGTGCGCATGCCGGGGCTCCATCTCGCCGCCCGCACCGAAGGCCATGCGCCCGGCAGCACGGTCAAGGTCGCGATCCGGCCCGAGGACATCCTGCCCATGGCTGCCGATGCCGCCCCCGCAGAGAACCGGCTCGAAGCGATGGTCGTGACCATGGAATTTCTGGGCTCCTACTGGCGCTGCCACCTGAAGGTGGGCGCGGTCAACCTCGTCACCAACTTCTCGATGAACGCGGTGCGGCGGTTCGGCATCGAAACCGGAAACCCGCAACTGATCGAGATCCCGGCCGAGCGTGTTCTGGTCTTTGCCGAGGCCGCCCAGTGAGCCGCGCCGCAGCCCTCCCCCCCGGCCGCGAAACCCGCCTTGCGGTCGACCGCGATGGCTGGATCAAACGCTTTTTCGTTTTTGTCATCGGCCTCTATCTGGTGGGCGCGCTTGCCCTGCCGCTTTATGCGATGCTGTCGAAATCCTTTGTCACCTACAGTTTCGATCTGTCGCGCTACGAGGTGATGCGCGCCGATGCGACGGGCACCTGGGGGGAAGCGCGCAATCTGGCAGACCTCAATGCCGAGCTTGGCCGCTTCACGCCCCGACAGCTCGCCAGCAATGTGAACGGACGTCTGGCCCCGACCGAGCTTTTCCCCGATTTCAGTTTTCGCAGCCCCGACCTGTGGCGCATCCGCGCGACCGATCCACAGGCGCCCTATCTGGTGGGGCTGGACCTCGTCCGGTCAACCGAGTGGCGCGAGATGGACAGCAACACCTTTCGCCGGGTGAACCTGCGCCCCGTGCCGAAAACCGGGCTGGACAACTACATCTCCTATTTCACCAACCCGGCCCTGTTCGGATCCATCGAGAACTCGGTGAGGATCGCCATTCTCAGCACCGCGCTGACGCTGGTTCTGGCCTTCGGCGTCGCCTATGCGATCCACCGCACCTGTATTCCGTTCAAGGGCGCGTTCAAACTGGTGTCGATGATGCCGATCCTTGTGCCATCGCTTCTGCCGGGTATCGCGCTGGTCTACATGTTCGGCACCCAGGGCTATCTGACGCCGCTGCTGCTGGGGAACTCCATCTACGGCCCCATCGGGATTGTCATCGGATCGGTGTTCTTCACCTTTCCGCATGCGTTCATCATCATTTCCACCGCGCTCTCCATCGCCGACCAGCGGCAATACGAGGCGGCGGAATCCCTGCGCGCGAGCAGTTGGCGCACTTTCTGGACGGTCACGATCCCCGGCGCGCGCTATGGGCTGATCTCGGCGGCCTTCGTGACCTTCACGCTGGTCATCACCGATTTCGGCCTGCCCAAGGTGATCGGCGGGCAATACAATGTGCTGGCGGTGGACATCTACAAACAGGTGATCGGCCAGCAGAATTTCGAGATGGGCGCGGTGGTGTCGGTGATCCTGCTGATCCCGGCGGTGATGGCCTTCGTGGTGGACCGGATCGTGACGCGGCGGCAGGTCTCGCTCCTCTCCGCACGCTCGGTCCCCTTCCAGCCGCGCCCCAACCCCGCGACCGACCGGCTGTGGCTATTGTGGTGCCTGATGGTCGCGCTGTTCATCGTGGGCATCATCGCCACCTGTCAGGCGGCGGCGCTGATCCGGTTCTGGCCCTATGACCTGAGCCTGACCCTGGCCAACTACGATTTCGACAAGATGGATGGCGGTGGCTGGGCGGCCTATTGGAACTCGTTGAAGATGGCGGGATGGACGGCGGTGATCGGCACGGTGATCGTCTTTACCGGCGCCTATATGGTGGAAAAGATCGACGGCTTCAAAACCGGGCGCAACCTGTTCCAGTTCCTTGCCATGTTGCCCATGGCGATCCCCGGCATGGTGCTGGGGCTTGCCTATATCTTCTTCTTCAACGATCCGGCCAACCCGGCGAATTTCATCTATGGCACCATGGCCATTCTCGTGATCTCGACGGTCACGCATTTCTACACGGTCGGGCATCTGACCGCGCTGACCGCGCTCAAACAGATCGACGCGGAATTTGAACCGGTCGCCACCTCGCTGCGCCAGCCGTTCTGGCGATTGTTCGGGCGTGTCACGGTGCCGGTCTGCCTGCCGACCATCCTCGACATCTCGATCTACATGTTCGTCAATGCGATGACGACCGTGTCGGCGGTGGTGTTCCTCTATTCGACCAAGACGGCGCTGGCCTCGGTCGCGGTGCTGAACATGGACGATGCCGGAACGATCGCCCCGGCGGCGGCGATGGGGATGATGATCTTCTACACCAATGCGGCAGCGAGGCTTTTGCATGCGCTGGCCTCGCGGCGCATCGTGCGGCGCACGCAGGCCTGGCGCCTGCGCTGATCCTCACCCGCCGAACAGGCGGTCCACATCGGGGCAGAACCGCGCGATGCGGTCCCGGTCGGGCGTGACACCCCAGCCCGGCGTTGCGGGAATGGCCAGCATGCCCTCGCTGTCCAGCGCAAACCCCTCCGCCGTCAATTCGTCCACATAGGGGCTGCCACCGATATATTCGACAAGGTCCACACCGGGCAGCGCTGCCGCCATCTGCAGATCCGCCGCCAGCCCCATCGCCGTGTTCCAGCCATGCCCGACATAGCGGATGCCGAAATCCTGTGCCATGCGCGCGATCCGGCGCTGTTCGGAAAAGCCGCCCGCCTTGGTCACATCCGGCTGGATGATGTCAAAGGCCCCGGCGGTCAGAAAGGGCAGAAAGGCCTGCCGCCGCGTCAGAACCTCGCCCCCGGTGATCGGCAGGCGCGACGCCTTGCGCAGCGTCACGAAATCCTCCAGCGCGTCGGGCACCAGCGCCTCCTCGAACCAGCCCACCCCATGATCGGCCAGCATGTCGGCGGTGCGCAGCGCCCATTTCAGCCCGTTCGGCCAATAGGCATCCGACGCCCCCGCATCGACGAAGAGTTGCCCGCCCTCGGGCAATTCGCGCGTCGCATCCAGCACGATGGCCTCGTCCAGACGATGATCCCCGCGCCGCCCGAACGGCCCCCAGCCGATCTTGAACGCGCGGTAGCCCTGGTCGCGGTAGCGTGCGATCACCTCGCCCATCCGCCCCGGTTCCTCCATCAACAGCGAGCAATAGGGGCGAACCCTATCGCGATGCCGCCCGCCCGCGAGGATTGACACAGGCAGACCGGCCGCCTTGCCAAAGATGTCCCAAAGCGCCAGATCAATTCCGCTGATCGCATGGGTGATCGTGCCGCCCCGCCCGAACCAGAAGGTATTCTGATGTAGTTTCTCGCTGATCCGCTCCGGTTCCAGTGCGCTTTCCCCGACACAGAACGCCCGCAACTGATCCACCGCCGCGACCACAAGCGGCCCGGGCGCAAAGACAGACCCGAACCCGGTGATCCCCGCATCGGTATGCACCGCGACCAGTGTATGCACCGAATCTTCCGGCTTGATCTCGGATGACCAGCCCCCCGGAGGGCTTTCGCCCACCAGCCCCGCCGCCACAACATCCGTGATCCGAACCTCGCCCAAAGCGTCCCGCATCGCTGCCCTCCTCAACTGCCCTGCAAAATGGTATACCAAAATTCTCCACCTGCAACCCTCCCCCTTTTTGCTCTGGGAAATACCTCACGGGGGAAGGACGCCCGGTCCTGACCGGGGGAAGCGGGGTGTGACCTCGCCGCCTTGCACCTCTGGCCCGCACCACGTCCGATTGACCCGGAGGCGGCGGCATCCTACCGTCCCCCGTCCCGATCCGGCGGAGCCCGATACATGACCCTGTTCCGAGCCTTCAGCGGGCAGGCGCTCTTTGCCCGCGCCCTGCGCGGCTCTGCCTTCACCGCTGGCAGCTATGCGGCGGGGCAGGCACTGCGGCTCGCCTCCAACCTCATCCTCGCGCGGCTTCTCTTCCCCGAGGCTTTTGGCCTCATGGCGCTCGTGACCGTGGTTCTGGTCGGTCTGACGATGTTCTCCGATGTGGGCATCGGCCCCGCCATCTCACGCAGCCCGCGCGGCGACGATCCGGAATTCCTGAACACTGCCTGGACCTTGCAACTGATCCGGGGCGGCGTTCTCTGGGCCGCGACGCTGGCGCTCGGTCCGCTCCTCGCATGGGCCTATTCGGCGCCGCTGCTCGCCAGCCTGTTGCCGGTCGCGGGCCTGTCACTGCTGATCGCGGGGTTCAACCCGACCCGGATCGACACGGCGAACCGGCATTTGCTGCTCGGACGGGTCACGGCATTGGATCTGGCGGCACAGACCGTCGGCATCCTTGCCATGATCGCGCTGGCCTGGGCGACCGGGTCGGTCTGGTCGCTGGTGCTGGGGGCGGTTCTGACGGCGCTGGTCAAGCTGGGGCTCACGCATCAGTTCCTTCCCGGCCCGCGCAACCGTTTCCGCTGGGAACCCGCCGCCGGACAGGAACTGGTGCATTTCGGCAAGTGGATTTTCCTTTCCACCGCCTGCGGTTTCGTGATGGCGCAGGGTGACAGGCTGATCCTCGGGGCCTATCTGCCGCTCGATGCGCTTGGCGTCTACAATATCGGCTATTTCCTCGCCTCCTTTCCCTGGCTTCTGGGCGGGGCGGTGGTGATGAAGGTGATGATCCCGCTCTATCGCGACGATCCGGCAGGGGCGAAGGCCACCAACGCCCCCCGCCTGCGCCGGTTGCGCATGGCCATGTCAGGGGGGCTGCTGCTGCTGCTGGGGGCGCTTGCCTTTGGCGGTGTGCCGCTGGTGGGCCTGCTCTATGATGACCGCTATGCGATGGCCGGGGCGGTCGTGGTGCTGGTGGCCTGCGTGCAGATGCCTGCGGTGATCGGGATGACCTATGATCAGGCAGCACTCGCGGCGGGCGATTCCCGCAACTTCTTCTTCGTGCTGCTGGCCAAGGCCACGGTCCAGACCGCCGCCTTCCTGATCGGCGCCGAACTTGGCGGGCTTGCCGGCGCGCTGGCCGGGCAGGGGCTGGCCCTTGCCGCCGTGCATCCCCTCATCATCTGGCTGGCGCGGCGGCACCGGGTCTGGGATGCGCGGCACGATCTTGTCTGGTCGGTCGTCGCAGTGCTGCTGATTCTCGCGGCCCTCACCGTCAATCACGCCGCGATCTCGCAGCTTTGACCCCCGGATCAGGTCGGATCCGGTCGGCGGATTTCCGCAACTCCGCCTTGGCAAAAGACCGTTTGCGCCCGATTCACGCCATATTTGTCCAGCACACAGACATTACGGGTTGACGTGATCGACAACTATCGCTCTGGTTGAGTCAAAGGAGTTTCAGAATGGCTATCGCAATCATTCTCCTCGGCACGGTGTCAGGCCTCGCTTCCGTGATCGCGGCATTGCTGATCGGGGCGCCACTCTGGGTCGCGCTTCTGACCTATCCGCTTGCCGGGCTGGTTTCCGCCGCCCTTGCCATCGCATTCGCCTCCGCCTCGCTGCAGAAAGAAGAGACCTCCGTCGGCTCCACTGTCGCCGAGGCCTGAGCATCCGTTTCGTCCAGCATTGGAAACAATGCCTCTTGCCGCTTTTTTCAGAATCCCGTCATCTCTGACCACTCGTTCGCAGCAGACCCGCGCCCCGCTTCCCTCGAATCACTTTGAGGCGGTCGAAAGCGACGAAGCTCCATTTTTCAATCACAGGTTGAAGCCGCCAGAATGTGGCAAGACAAGGGCGATCCTGTGTCGAAATGATTTGATTAACCGGGCGGGACAAGCGCGATTTCAAGCGCATGGTTCTCGCCAATACCCCTAAAATACAGATAAAATGGACCCTGGGGGCGTTACTGCCGAGTGTGGGTCATGGGCTTTTGGATTGTTGGACGACGCGGCCTCAGGGCCGCGACAGATGAGTTATTTTTTGATGCTGGCCGGTTGATCGACGAGTTTTCATGCGCTGAATACCACCGTTTGTCGCGGGAGGGTGGACAATGACCGTCACCTTTCATGAGTTTCCGCCCCGCAAGAAAACCGGGGCAAAGGTCTTGGCGGTGGCAACGATTGCGCCCCCCGCCAATGCCGGGCTGGCCGAAAAGCCTCCGGCCGGGATCTATCGACGGGCGTTGAAACGCGCCTTCGACATTTCGGTCGTGGTCCTCGCCGCGCCCTTCGTGGTGCCGCTGGTCTTTGGTCTTGCGATGGCGGTGCGACGCGATGGCGGTCACGCCTTCTACACGCAGCAGCGGGTCGGCAAGGATGGCCGCCACTTCCGCATGTGGAAGCTGCGCAGCATGGTCACGGACGCGGATGCGCGGATGGCAGATTATCTTGCCGCCCATCCTGACGCACGGCGCGAGTGGGAGGAGACGCAAAAGCTCAAGCGTGACCCGCGCATCACCAGTTTCGGGCAGTTCCTGCGCCGCTCGTCGCTGGATGAGCTGCCGCAACTGTGGAATGTGCTGACCGGCGACATGAGCCTTGTGGGGCCACGGCCGATGATGCTCAACCAGCAGGCGCTTTACCCCGGAAGCGCCTATTACCGGCTGCGACCGGGCATCACCGGCCCCTGGCAGACCTCGGGGCGCAATGACACGAGCTTTGGCGCGCGAGCAGACTTCGATGCGGATTATGACCGGACGCTGTCCTTTGGCACGGATATGCGGCTTCTGGTCCGGACAGTCGGTGTGGTTCTGAAATGCACGGGATATTGACAGCCGTCCGATCCCGTCCCGGCTTGTGAAAAGGCCCCGCCAGCGATCTGGCGGGGCCTTTTGTCTGTCCGGGCAACCAGGCGGCCGGGCAAACGTCACGTCACAGCAACACCGATCATCAGGATCAACAGCACCGCCGATCCGCCCATGGCAATCCCCATCGGGGAAAGCCGGTCCGGGCCCGCCCCGCTGACCAGTATCCGGGCTTCCCCCGCAAAACGCCCGGCCCGCGCCGGAAGCGCACCGATCCGGGCCTCGGCTCCCCTTGCCGCCGACGGCCTCGCCGATTGGCCACCGCCACGATGCGGCGACATCCCCCGGGCGAACGCTCCGTCCGGCACAGGCTCCCCGATCCCCCGGATCGGCGGAATCGCGACGATCGGTGTCAGATCCAGTTCCCGTTCCACCTGCGCGCGGGTGCGCAGCACGGGATTGAGCATATCCATGACAAAGGCGAGCCCCACGCCCAGCATCAGGCTTGCCAGCGCCCCCGCCACCGCCAGCTTCCGCCGCCCGCCGCTGACCGGGTAATCGGGTTCCATCGCGCGTTCCAGCAGGGTGAAGGTTTCGCCCTGCTGGCGCTGTTCCACATCCATCGCGGTGCGCGCCTCGGCCAGACGGCGGGTCACCGCCTCGAACTGGTCCTGCACCTGGTCAAGGTTGCGCTCGAATGCCGACAGGCGGCGGTCCACCTCGGGCGCCAGCAGCAGTAGCCCGCGGATCTCGGACCGGCTGGCATCGAGCGCGGCGCGCTGCGCCGCCAGCGTCGCGATCTGCTCCTCCAGCGTTTCGATCTGGCGGCGGTCGGTGATCCGCTGTGACTGGCGGGCGGCCACCGCATCGCGCTCATTGCGCAGCCCGACGAGCGTCTGGTCCAGCGCCCGCAAATCGGTTTCAAGACCGACCAGTTCCTGTTCCCGAAGGGCCCGCTGCGCCGGCAGGGCTGCGGCATTCTCGACCTTGAAGGCGGCAAGTTCCGTTTCGATCCGCGCAATCTGGTCGCGCAGTTCCGCCTGCTGCCGGGTGAAGAACTCCACCGACTCGCGAGCCCGTCCGGTCTGCACCTCGGCCCCGGCATCAAGGATGCTCTGCGCGAAATCATTGGCGACGCGGGCGGCCTTGGCCCGGGTGTCGGCCTGCGCATAGACGATCAGCGCGGAGACCTGCGAGGGCGCGCCGAATTGCGGGGAAGCGACGCTGGCAACAGGCTGGAACCGCACCGCAAGACGCAGGAGATGCACCTTCTCGTCATCGCTGAGCGGCAGCCCGTCATAGAGCCCATGGCGCGCGATCACGGCAAGCATGTTTTCCCGCGTCGTCAATCGCTGTTCGATGGCCTGCAACCGCTGGGCGGACTGGCTGGGCACCTGCACGCCCGAGGTCGGATCGGTGACGATCGGGGTCTGCACCTGGATCACGGCACCGCTTTCGAACACATCGGGCTTGGCCATCACATAAAGCAACGTCATTACCACACCGAACACGGCGACTGCCCCGATCAGCAGGCGGCGGCGGATCAGCAGGCCGATCAGTTCGTCAATGGACTGGATCTGCCCCATGGCTCACCCCTTCCGGCCATAGCGGTAGCGGGACAGATCGCGGTCCTGCGCGCGGTTCAGCACGACACCCAGAATCGGGATCTGCCCGTCCATGATCTTTTCGCAGGCCCGCACCTCTGCCGCGGTCGTACGCGTGGCGTCGATCACCAGAAGTGCTGCATCGACGAACGGGGCCAGCGCCAGAACGTCATCGGAAACCAGCGCGGGGGGCGTGTCGAACAGCGCCACCTGCGGGTCGAGCCCCTCCATCATCGCGGCAAGGCTGTCAGCGGTGACCGGGTCGTGCAGAAGTTCCGCCGCATCGGGCACCGGGGCCGCGTTGAAGCCCAGCGCCAGCGTCCGGCCGATCCGCCGCAGATGGCATTCGAAAGGTTGTTCGCCCGCCAGAACCTCGCGCAGGGCTCCGGCATCGCCCAGACCGAACATCCTGGCCAGTCGCGGGGCGCGCAATTCGAGGTCCAGCAGCAGCGTCCGGCTGTTCGGGCGACGCGCCAGCGACAAGGCGAGGTTCGCGGCAACAAGGCTCTTGCCGCAGCCATGGGTGGGCGAGGTCACCACGATCCTGCGCCAGCCCCGGTCCTGCATCGGTTGCAGGATACGGGTGCGCAGCAGGTCGAAATAAGCGGTCGCCGGGTTCTGTGCCGGATTTGTGAACAAACCGTTTCGCGCCAGAAGCGCCTCGTCCGGCACCATCGGATTGACCGATTCCCAGACCCTTTCCGGCCTTGGCGGTGCGAGGTCGAGCGGGGCGGAAGGATGCGCGGAGGGTGCGTCCAGAGCGGCGGCAACCGGATTTCCGGCAATGGTGCGGCCCTGCCGGAACAGCGATGGCCCAGCCGGTCGGGCACGCTTGCGTTCTTCCGCCATCCTGCGGAAGCTCTGCTCATCCATCTCACCCTGCTCCAGATCAGCCGGGTTTTCAGCCGATACCATCAATATGTCGTGGTTCGCCATGCGATCTTCCGGCTCCTGCTGCCCCCCGGGACTTTGGCGTCCCGGACTGGATTAACGTTCGTTTACCCGCCATGCAGCAGGCTGAGGACCGGACAGACCGGCAAGCGCCACGCCTGCAGGACGCGGCCATTGCCGGAATCGACCGAGCCCCCGCCCGGAGAGTCATGATTAGCCGATATGGTCGAAAAATGAAAGGGCTATGGCCCGTTTCACAAGGCATGCCGGGGCATGGTCAAGGGCTTTCGCAGGGCCTAGACTATGCCCCGGATCGGGCAGTCGGGACAGTTGCGATGGCAGGCGGAAAGGCCCGGACCGGAGGGCCGCAAAAGGCCATGGTCGATGCGGTCGTGATCGGCCGCAACGAGGGTGCGCGGCTTCTGGCCTGCCTTGCCTCGTTGCAGGGCCGGGTCCGCCGGATCATCTATGTCGACAGCGGCTCCACCGATGGCAGCGCAGCGCAGGCGGCGGCGGCAGGGGCGGAGGTGGTCGCGCTGGACATGTCCCGGCCTTTCACCGCGGCCCGCGCGCGCAATGCGGGACTGGCGCGGCTGGACGGCGAGGGCTGGGTGCAGATGGTCGATGGCGATTGCAGCCTCGATCCAGGCTGGATTGCCGCGGCACTGGATTTTGCGACGGAACATCCCGGCGCGGTGGTGATCTGTGGCCGCAGGCGTGAACGCTTTCCCGAGGCCTCGGCCTACAACCGGCTGTGCGACCGGGAATGGAATACTCCCATTGGCCGCGCCGATGCCTGTGGCGGCGATGCGCTGATGCGGTTGCCGGCGCTGAGGGCGGTCGGGGGGTATGATCCTGCCCTGATCGCGGGCGAGGAGCCTGACCTGTGCCTGCGGCTCGCGCGACAAGGGGGGGAGATCTGGCGCATCGACGCGGAAATGACCCTGCATGATGCCGCGATGACCCGTTTCGGCCAATGGTGGCGGCGGACCCGCCGCTCGGGCCATGCCTTTGCCGAAGGCGCGGCACGGCATGGCGCGGGGCCGGAACGCCACTGGGTCGCCGAAACCCGCCGCGCGGTGGTCTGGGGGGCGGGGGTGCCGCTGGCGGCGCTGCTGCTGGGCGCGCTGCATCCGGCGGGGTTTGCGGTGCTGCTGCTCTGGCCCTTGCAGGTGGTCCGGCTGGGCTGGCGCTGGCGGAACGAGGGGCGCGCGGGTTGGGAAGCGGCCTTCTTCGCGGTTCTGGGCAGGCTCCCCGAGGCGCAGGGGGTTCTGGGCTACTGGATCAACCGGCTGCGGCGACGGCAGGCCGGGCTGATCGAATACAAGTAATCACGCACCGCCCCGCAGCCGCAGCGCCGCCACCGCCTGCCCCGGCAGGATCACCGCACAGGCGGCATAGCGCGGCACCAGCCGACGCGGGCTTTGCAAGGCCCGCCAGAGCCATTCCAATGCCAGCGCCCGCGCCCAGTGCGGCGCACGGACCTGATGCCCCGACAGGAAATCGAGCCCTGCCCCCACCGAGGCAAAGCCCATCCGGGGCGCGAGGGTCCGGCCAAGGGCAGCCAGACGTTCCTGTTTCGGTGCCCCGAGCGCCAGAAGGCAGAGCCCGGGCCCGATACGGTCCAGATCGGCGAGGATGGCCCGCGCCTCCTCCCCCTCCGGATCGAAGCCGTAGGGGGGCGCGATGGTCGCCTCGATCCTCACCCCCGGCAGGGCGGCGCGCAGATGGTCTGCCGCCCCCGCAAGTGCGGCATCGCTGCTGCCCAGAAGCACCACCGGGCGTACCTTGTCACGCGCGACCCGCACCAGCGGGATCACCAGATCGGATCCGGGCACCAGCCCGACAGGCCGCCCCGCAAGCCGCGACAGCCAGACAATCGGGTTGCCATCCGCCACGACGAAATCCTGCGCCGCATAGGCTGTCACAAAGCTCCGGTCCCGCCGCAGTTTCACCAGGTGGTCAAGGTTGATCGTCGCCAGTGCGAACCCCTCCCCCGCCTCCAGCCACGCGCCAACCGAGGCCAGGACCGCCGCCGCATCGGGATGGGTGACACGCAGAACTGTATCGCGAAAGTGAAATTCCACAGGATCGGCCCAATCGGTCAGAACGGCGTTCTTCTAGCATGGAAAACCACCTTCCGCGACGGTTACGCGCGGCCTGAAGGGCTGAACAGGTGCCATGTTCCGGCAACTCAGTGTTTCCCGGAAGCGGCCGCGCCTCCGGTGAGCCCCGGGAAATCCATTCAAAACCATGGGTCTGATGCCAGACTGTCGGCGGAGAGCGGTCACGGCCGATCCCTTTGCCGTTCCGACGGACCGGCAGAATATGGAACGGAACGCGCATCCATGTTACGACATTCCACCGAATTCCGCGCCCCCGGCTGTGTGTCCGCAGCCTGCACCGAAACCCCGACCCGAAGCCCCGGCCCGATGCCCAATCCGATTGCCTATCTGATGTTGCTGGTCTGGCCGGTTCTGGCAACCGTCCTGTTCCGGCATCTGCCAAGGGAAAAGGCGCTGGTCTGGTCGATCCTCGGGGCCTACATGCTGCTGCCGCCGCTGGCGAGCTTCAACCTGCCCGCCGTGCCGAACATGGACAAGTTCACCATCTCGAACCTCTGTGCGCTGGTGCTGGCGGTCTGGCTGCTGGGGGAAAGGCCGCGCATCCTGCCCGAAAATCCCATCGGCAAGGCACTGATGGTGCTGTTCATCGCGGGCCCCTTTGCCACGGCCCTGACCAATCCCGACATCATCCCGATCTTCGCCAAGGATGTGCCTGCGCTGCGGATCTACGACTCGCTCGCCTCGGTCAGCTATCAGATCATTGCGCTGATCCCGTTCTTTCTGGCCCGGCGGATGCTGGCCACGGCAGAGGGTATGAAGGTGATGGTGCAGATCCTCGTGGTGGCAGGGCTGATCTATTCCGTGCCGATGGCGATCGAATCGCGCCTGTCGCCGCAGATCAACATCTGGGTCTACGGCTTTTTCCAGCATGATTTCTCGCAAACCATGCGCGACGGCGGGTTCCGCCCGATGGTGTTCATGCCGCATGGGCTGTGGGTGGCCTTCTTTGCACTGATGGCGGCGATGTCGGCGCTGCTGCTGTTCCGGCTTTCCCCGGCGGCGGAGCGGCCCCGGACGCTGGTGATCTGGCTCTACCTGATGGTCATTCTGGTCCTGTGCCGCAGCACAGGGCCGATGGTCTATGCGCTGGGCCTGATCCCGGTAATCCTCTTTGCCGGGCGGCGGGTGCAGGTCATTCTGGCCGGGCTGATGGCGGTGGTCGTGATGACCTATCCCCTGCTGCGCGGCGCGCAGCTCATTCCGCTGGACGCCATTCTGGACATGGCGCTGTCCTACAGCGTGGACCGGCACCAGTCGCTGGAATTCCGCATCATCAACGAAGAGCTTCTGCTGGCCCGCGCGATGGAAAAGCCGTGGTTCGGCTGGGGCGGATATGGGCGCGCGCTGATCCTCGATCCGATCACCGGGGCAATCCGGTCAATCCCGGATGGCCAGTGGATCATCGTGCTGGGCACCTATGGCTGGGCCGGATATATCGCGGAGTTCGGTCTGCTGACATTGCCGCTTTTCCTGTTGATGCGCGAGGCGGTTCTGGGCCGGCCCGCCGACCTGTCACCCTATGCTGCGCTGATCGCGCTGATCTATGCGGCCAACCTTGCCGATCTTCTGCCCAATGCGACGCTGATCCCGTTCAGTTGGCTGATGGCGGGGGCCATTCTGGGCCATGCCGAAATGCTGGCCCGCGCGCGCCGCCAGCGACAGCAGGAGGCATGGCGCGAGGAGCTTGCCATCCGCAGCGGTCCCCGCACGGTGTTGTGACGTATCAACCGACCCCAACCGCGCCGAACCGTCCAGAGTGTTAACGCCGATTCGTCGGAGACGGCCACGGCCCGCTGACAGGGCGGGTTGCCGGACTGTTTCGGAACCACGGCAAATAAGTCGTGCCCAGCGCCTGCAACCCTGCCCCGGCAGCGGCCTCTGCCTTGATCCGGCGGACTTTGCGGCCGGAATGTGGCGGTGATATGGCATTGTCGCCGCTGCGGCACCGATCCCGCTGCGGCAGCGCGGCGGGTATCGCTCGGGGCCGCTTTGCGGTATTTTTACCCTTCTGTTGGAATGGTGTGACGCCTTGCCGCTGGCAGGGCGGGCACCATTTGGCGGTGGAAAGGGCCAGAAACGCATGAAGGATTCCGCAACTCCCCCCCAGATGCCGGGCGAGAATGACATCGCCATTGTCGGCATGGCGGCGCATTTGCCGGGGGCGGGTTCCGTCGCGGACTACTGGGCCAATCTGCGCGACGGGGTCGAATCCATTCGTCATCTGACCGAGGCCGAGCTGCTGGCCGCGGGCGAAAGCCCGGCCCGGATGCGTCATGCGAATTATGTGCCCGCCGCCGCGCCCCTGGACGGGTTCGAGACCTTCGACGCCGAATTCTTCGGCTTTTCCCCGAAAGAGGCCGCGATCCTCGACCCCCAGCACCGCCAGTTTCTGGAAGTGGCCTGGGAAGCGCTGGAGGATGCGGGCCACCCGCCTGAGGCTTTTCCAGGGGCCATCGGCGTCTTTGCGGGATGCGGGATGGGGAGTTACTTTTACTTCAACCTCTGCTCCAACCCGGATCTGGTTGAAAACACCGGCATGTTCCTGTTGCGGCACACCGGGAACGACAAGGATTTCCTGTCCACCCGCGTCAGCCATGTATTCGACCTGAAAGGCCCCAGCATCAATATCCAGACCGCCTGTTCCACCTCGCTGGTGGCGGTGCATTACGCGGTGCAGGCGCTCTTGAATGGCGAGTGCGACATGGCGCTGGCGGGCGGCGTGACGGTGGAACTGCCGCAGGCGCGCGGATACATCTTCAACGACGGGGAAATCCTGTCGCCCGATGGGCATTGCCACGCCTTTGACCACCGCGCGCAAGGCACAGTGTTCGGGTCCGGTGCGGGCTGCGTGGTGCTGCGCCGCGCGGTGGATGCGATCTGCGATGGCGATCATATCTGGGGCATCATCAAGGGCACGGCAGTCAACAATGACGGTGCTGCCAAGGCCGGATACCTCGCGCCCTCGGTCGATGGGCAGGCCCGCGCGATTGCCGAGGCGCAGGCGATTGCCGGGGTGGATGCCCGCACCGTGGATTACATCGAATGCCACGGCACCGGCACCTATCTGGGCGACCCGATCGAGGTGTCTGCCCTGACCGAGGCCTTTCGCCAGACCACCGATGCCGAAGGCTTCTGCCGCATCGGGTCGGTCAAGACGAATATCGGCCATCTGGATACGGCGGCAGGGGTTGCAAGCCTCATCAAGGCGACGCTGGCGCTTTATCATCGCCAGATGCCGCCGAGTCTGAACTTCGAGGCGCCGAACCCCTCCATTGCCTTTGAGGGCAGTCCGTTCATCGTCAATGACCGGCTGACCGACTGGCCGCGCGCGGGCCATCCGCGCCGTGCGGGCGTCAACAGCCTTGGCGTCGGCGGCACCAATGCCCATGCGGTGCTGGAGGAAGCACCTGCGCGTGCAGTGTCCGAGGCGTCGGACTGGCCGTTCCAACTGCTTGTGCTGTCGGCGCGGTCGAAATCGGCGCTGGACGGGCAGGCGGCCAACCTCGCCGCCCATCTGCGCGCCCATCCCGAACAGCCGCTGGCCGATGTGGCATGGACGCTGAAGGAAGGCCGCCGCGCCTTTGACAAACGCCGGGTGATCGTGGCGCAAAGCCATGAGGAGGCCGCCAGGCTGCTGGAAGGCGCCGATCCGCGCCGGGTCTGGTCCCATGACCATCTGGGCGACGCCCCGGAGGTGGTGTTCCTGTTCCCCGGCGGCGGCGCGCAATATGCGGGCATGGCGCGCGACCTTTATGAAACCGAACCCGAATTCGCCGACTGGATGGATCGCGGGCTGGCCGTGCTGCAACCCCTGCTCGATTACGACATCCGCGCGCTGTGGCTGCCGGAACAAGGGGCGGAGGCAGCGGCGGAGGCGCGGTTGAAAAAACCATCCGTGCAACTGCCGTTGATCCTGATCGTCGAATATGCGCTGGCGAAACTTTACCAAAGCTGGGGCGTGCAACCTGCGGCGCTGGTCGGTCACTCGATGGGCGAAAACACCGCCGCCTGCCTTGCCGGGGTGATGAGTTTCGAGGATTGCATCGGCCTCGTGCATCTGCGCGGCACGCTGTTTGACACCGTTCCTGCAGGCGGGATGTTGTCGGTGCCCCTCGACGAGGCCGCCCTTGCGCCTTACATGACGGGCGATCTGGACATGGCGTCCATCAATGCACCGGGGCTTTGTGTGGTGTCGGGGCCGGATGCCAGCCTTGCTGCACTGGCCGACCGTCTGGCGGCCGACGATGTGGAAAGCCAGCGCATTGCCATCGACATTGCCGCCCACAGCCGGATGCTGGACCCGATCCTGCAACGGTTCGGCGATTATCTGCGCTCCATCCGCCTGAACCCGCCGCAGAT
The DNA here is from genome assembly GCA_046295215.1 of Pseudorhodobacter sp. Taxonomy (GTDB): domain Bacteria; phylum Pseudomonadota; class Alphaproteobacteria; order Rhodobacterales; family Rhodobacteraceae; genus Szabonella. The sequence goes on from JBKBNP010000023.1 coordinate 53,479, forward strand.
CCCGGTGATTTCCAACCGGACCGGCCAGCCCCTGACGGCGGCCGAGGCGACGGATCCGGACTATTGGGTCGCCCATCTGCGCAACACGGTGCGCTTTGCTGCCTGCATGGACTGGCTGCGCGCCGAACCGGGGCGGGTGTTTCTGGAGATGGGCCCCGGTCGGGCGATGTCCTCGCTGGCGCAGGCCAATGGCGTGGCGCAGGGGCAGATCGTCTCGGCCCTGCGCCACCCGGAACAGGCGATTGCCGATGACATGTGGCACATGGCGACCATCGGGCGGCTCTGGGCCTGCGGGGTCGCGGTGGACTGGGCCCCGATCTGGGGCGAGGCACGGCGGCTCCGCGTGCCGCTGCCGACCTATGCCTTTCAGCGCAAACCCTATTTCATCCAGCCCGGCAAGGCTTCGGTGGTGGAGGCCGAGGCCCTGCCCGCCCGCACGGACGACATCGCGCAATGGGGCTGGAAACCCCAATGGCGCCCCCGCGCGGCGGAATGTGAGATCGACGTGGAGGCGGGGCTTGACGGCTCCACCCCCCAGACTTGGCTGGTGTTTCTGGACGAGGCCGGGTTGGGTGTGGCCACCGCGGACCTGCTGCGCCGCGCCGGGCATCGGGTGATCCCGGTCCGGGCCGGAGATGCCTTCCGCAAGGACAGCGATGGCTACACGCTGGCCCCCGAACGCGGACGCGACGGCTATGACGCGCTGATCCGCGATCTGGTGCAGTCAGGCACCGTGCCCACGCGGGTCGCGCATTTCTGGCTGGTGACGGACCGCGAAACCTTCCGCCCGGGGTCGAGCTTTCTGCACCGCAATGTGGAACAGGGCTTCTATTCGCTGATGTTCCTCGCGCAGGCGCTGGCCGGGGAGAACCTGCCCGGCCCGGTCCATCTGACCGCCGTGACCAATGGCGCGGTCCGGGTGCGGGAGGAGGCGCTGACCCATCCGGAAAAGGCCACGGTCGCAGGCCCGCTGCGCGTGATCCCGCATGAATTGCCGGGCATGACGGCGGCGCAGATCGACCTCGTTCTGCCCGAGGCACCCCGCCGGGGGCGGGCGGATTTCGCGCCGCTTGCGCTGCAACTCATCGAGGATCTGCTGTCCCCACCCGCCAATGCGCTGGTGGCGCTGCGCGGCGCGCGGCGGCTGGAGCGTGGCGTGACCCCCGTTGCGCTGCCGGAAGGCGCGCTGGACCTGGCGCAAGGGTCCACCGTGCTGGTGACGGGCGGTTTTGGCGGCATCGGCTTGACGCTGGCCGAAGATATGATCCGCCGCCACCGCGCCAAAATCGCGCTGATCGCCCGCCGCCCCCTGCCGCCCCGCGATGATTGGGAGGCCGAAATCACAGGCCAGGGCCCCGCCGCGCGCCGCATCCTCGCCCTGCAACGGCTGGAGGCGCTGGGTGGCGAGGTCATCGTGCTGGCCGCCGATGTCTGCGACCGCAGCGAAATGGCCGAGGCTGTGGCGCAGGCGACCGCCCGTCTTGGCCCGGTGCGCGTGGTGATCCATGCGGCGGGCGTAGTGGATGATGGCCCGCTCCTGTCGAAAACCCCCGCCTCAGTAGAGGAGGTTCTGGCCCCGAAACTGCATGGCACGCAGGTTCTGGACAGTCTTTTCCCCGATGGGGCCATCGACCTGATGGTGCTGTTTTCCTCCACCTCCACGCTGACCGGGCCTGCGGGGCAGGTGGACTATGTGGCAGCCAATGAATATATGAACGCTTATTCACAATCCCGCACGGGTGGCAAGACGCGCGTTGTGGCGCTGAACTGGGGCATCTGGCAGGGCGTCGGCATGGCGGCCGAGGCGCTGGCCGACCGGCTGGGCACCCGCCCCGACGCCCCCCGCCTGCCGCTGGACGCGCCCCTTTTGTCAGAGGCGACATTCGACCGCGACGGCAATCGGCGCTTCACCGCAACGCTGGGCACGGATCACTGGATCCTCGACGGCCACCGCACCAAGGCGGGCGCGGCGCTGATCCCCGGCACGGGCTATCTGGAACTCGCGGCCGAGGCGCTTGCCGCCGAGGGCGTGGACGCCTTCGAGATCCGCGACCTCTATTTCTTCCGCCCGCTCGACGTGCCGGATGGTGAAACGCGCGACCTCCGGGTGACACTGGCGCGCAGCGACGAAGGTTACGGGTTCGAGCTGCGGTCCTCGGTGCCCATGGTGGGGCGGACCGGCTGGCAGATGAACGCAACCGCGCGGCTGATCCCGCGCAGCCCCGATCCGGGGCGGATCGACCCTGCGGCCATTGCCGCGCGCTGCGGCGTGGCGGAAGCCGGAAACGGGCTGAGGTCGCCGCAAGAGGAACATCTGACCTTCGGCCCGCGCTGGCGGGTGATCCGGTCGCGTGCCTTGGGCGCGGATGAAGGCATCGCCACGCTTGCCCTGCCACCCGAATTTGCCACCGAGGCCGGGCATTGGCCGCTGCATCCGGCGCTGATGGATCTGGCGACCGGCTGGGCGATGGGGCTGATTGCAGGTTATCAGCCCTCGCATCTGTGGGTGCCGGTCAGCTATGGCGCGCTGCGCGTCCATGCGCCGCTGCCGGCCACCGTTGTCAGTTGGGTGCGCAACAGCGGCGCCAACCGGGCCGAAGGGCCAGTTGCGCGGTTCGATATCACGCTGGCCGCCCCCGATGGCACGGTTTGCATTGAAATCGAAGGCTTCACCATCCGGCGGCTGGAGGGCGGGCTTGCCCTGACCCCCCCCACCGCACGCGATCTGGCGTTTGACGAACCTGTTGCCGCACGGGGCCTTTCGCCTGCCGAGGAACGCTTTGCCTGGACCCTGACGCAAGGCATCCGCGCCAATGAGGGGGCCGAGGCCTTCCATCGCGCCATTGCAGCGGGCGTTCCGCAGATCGTCGTCTCCTCGCTGGACCTGCCCGCGCTGATCGCGCAGGCCGACCGGCTGGAGGCCGCGCGCCCCGAGGGACAAAGCTTCGAGCGTCCCGATCTTGACAGCGCCTATGTCGAGCCACGCAATGATATCGAGCGTCAGTTGGTTGGCTTCTGGCAGGATCTTCTTGGCGTGGCGCAGGTGGGGGTGGAGGATGATTTCTTTGCCCTCGGTGGCCATAGCCTGATTGCCGTGCGGCTGTTTGCGATGGTGCGCAAGACCTGGGCGGTGGATTTCCCGATCTCGGTGCTGTTCGAGGCCCCGACCATCGCCGCCTGTGCTGCGATGATCGAGGATCGCATCGGCCCGCAGGAAGGCTCCGCCGCTGCACCGAAAGCCCCCGCCCGCCGCTTCACCCATCTGGTTGCGATGCACGAACGCGAGGGCGGGCCGAAGGCACCCTTCTTCCTTGTCGCGGGGATGTTCGGCAATGTGCTGAACCTGCGGCATCTGGCGCAGCTTATCGGCGGGGACAGGCCCTTCTACGGACTTCAGGCGCGCGGGCTCTATGGCGATGCCGAACCGCACCGATCCATCCCCGAGGCGGCAGCCGATTACATTGCCGAATTGCGGCAGGTGCAACCCCATGGCCCCTATCTGTTGGGTGGGTTCTCGGGTGGCGGGTTGACGGCATGGGACATGGCGCGGCAGTTGGAGGAGGCGGGCGAGGAGGTGGCAACCCTCGTGCTGCTGGACACCCCCCTGCCCCTGCGCCCCGCTCTGACCCGCGCCGACAAGGCGTTGATAAAGCTTGCGGAACTGCGCAAGCGCGGCCCCGGCTATCTGGTTGACTGGGCAAAGGCGCGGTGGGAGTGGGAAATGCGCAAGCGCCAGCCGGGCAAGCCCGAGGATGCCGAAGGCGCCTTCCACAATGCCGCCATCGAGGCGGCCTTCCGCGAGGCGGTGGCGGGATATGACCTGCCCCGCAGGCAAGGCGAAACCGTGCTGTTCCGCCCGCCGCTGGATCTGCACTGGCAGGTGACATCCGGCAACTGGGTCAGCCGTGCGCGGGAATATGTCTATGCCGACAATGACCTGACCCGCTTTGCGCCCAAGCTGGAGGTGATCGAGGTTCCGGGCGACCATGACAGCATGGTGCTGGAACCGAATGTCCGCACGCTCGCCGCCCGCCTGCGCCGGGTGATCGCGCGGGTGGAACCTGTCGCCGCCGCCCCGCGCAGCAATCCCGAACCACCGGCCGCGCTGTCCACGGCGGCGGAATGACCATGACCCGCAGCGTTCTGACCGTGATCCTGAACTGGCGCACCGCGCCCATGACACTGCGCGCCACCGGGGCCGCGCGTATCGCGATGGACGGCCTGCCGGGCGCCATCACCATCGTCGACAATGACAGCGGCGACGGGTCGTTCGAGGCATTGGTGGCCGAGGTTTCGGCGCGCGGCTGGGACCGGGGCGAAACCCCGGTGCGCGTGCTGCAATCGGGGCGCAATGGCGGCTTTGGCGCGGGCAACAATGTGGGCATCCGGGCGGGTCTGCCGGGGGGCGCGCGGCCCGATTATGTCTATATCCTCAATTCCGACGCCTTTCCCGAACCGGGCGCCATCCGCGCGCTTTACGACCGGCTGGAGGCACATCCCGGCACCGGCTTTGCGGGCAGTTTCATCAAGGGCGAGGATGGGGTGCCGCATCGCACCGCCTTCCGCTTCCCCTCCATCGCGTCGGAGTTCGAGGCGGCGGTTCGGTTCCGCCCGGTCTCGCGCCTGCTGCACCACCGCATCGTTGCCTTCCCGATCCCCGAGACGACCCAACCCGTCGACTGGCTGGCGGGGGCCAGCATGATGATGCGGCAGGATCTGCTGGACCGGATCGGGCTGTTCGATGAAACCTTCTTTCTTTACTTCGAGGAAACCGAGCTTTGTCGCCGTGTGGCCGATGCCGGGTTTGCCATCGATTATGTCCGGGACAGCGAGGTCGTGCATATCGGGTCGGTCTCGACCGGCATGAAGGTCTGGGCGCGGATGCCGCGCTACTGGTTCGACAGCCGGTTGCGTTACTTCATCAAGGTCCATGGCCGCGCCTATGCGGTGGCCGCCACCTGCGCGCTGATCGCGGGGGCTGCGCTGTGGCGCGCGCGTCTGTTGATCCAGCGCAAGGACAGGCAGGATCCCCCGATGTTTCTCAGGGATCTGATCGCCCATTCCCTGCGGGCGGCTTTCCCGGGGGGCAGTGGACGGCCGGAAAACACCAAACGCGCCGAAACCCGGCGTGAAGGAGCCTGAGATGACCACGCTTTCCCTACTGCTGATCGGCAATGAATCCCTCACCATCCAATGCGGGGAAATGGCACTGGCGCGCGGGCACCGGATTGACGCCGTCGTGACCCGCAGCGCCGAGGTGCGGGGCTGGGCGTCGGGCCGCGCCCTGCGGGTTGTGGCGCAGGATCGCGACACCGGCGCGCGGCTCGGGGCGATTCCGGTGGACTGGCTCTTGTCGATCGCCAATCTCAACGTCATTCCCGAGGCGGTGCTGCATCTGGCGCGTATCGGCGCGGTTAATTTCCATGATGCCCCCCTGCCGCGCCATGCCGGGTTGAACGCGCCGGTCTGGGCGCTGCTGGAAGGCGAGGCGCAGCACGGCATCACCTGGCACCGCATGACCGGCGGGGTCGATGAAGGCGCGATCCTGGAACAGCGGATCTTCGACATCCGGCCCGATGACACGGCGCTGACGCTCAACAGCCGCTGCTTCGAAGCGGCGATCGACAGTTTCCCCGCGCTGCTGGACCATCTGGAAAACGGCGACCCCGAGGGTGTGCCGCAGGATCTGGCGCAGCGCAGCCTGCATCTGCGGTCGGACCGGCCTGCGGCGGCCGGTCGGCTCGACTTCACGGCACCCGCCGAGGCGGGGCTGCGGCTGGTGCGCGGGATGGATCATGGCACCTACCTCAACCCCTTGACCTGCGCCAAGATCGAGGCGGCGGGCCGGGTGCTGGCCGTGGGCAAGGCGGCTCTGGCGGAAGGGGAGGCCAGCCCCGGCACAGTGCTGGAGGCAACCGAGGCCGGGTTGGTCGTCGCCTGCGGGACCGGCGCGCTTCGGCTGTCCGGGCTGCGCGACATGGCCGGAGCTGCGGTCTGCCCGCGCAGTCTTGGCGTGGAGCCTCTGGCCTCCCCGGATGCTGCCGAGGCCGCGCGCCTGACGAACGCGCTTGCATCTGTCGCCAATCACGAGGGCGCGCTGCGCCGCGCGCTGGCCGTGATGGACCCGGCCAGGATTGCGACCCCCGACACGCAGGGTGCCGCAGAGTGGCAGCGGCTGGACCTGCCGGGAAACCTTGCGGCAAAGGCCATCGGGGCGCTGCGGGCATCTGGACTGGTCGCGGCGGATCTGGCCCACACGACTGGCGCGGACCCGGCACCGGGATATGTCAGCCCCTGGTCGCCCTTGCGGGTCGCCGTGACAGGCGCCGGGGCGGAGGCACAGGCCGCCTTTGATGCCGCGCTGGAAACCGCGCATGCGCGGCCCGGTTTCGCCACCGACCTGCCCCTGCGCGACCCCGCCCTCGCCGGCCTGCGTATGCCGCAGATCGCGCTGTCCGAGGCCGATGCGCCGCTGTCGGGCAGCGTGGTCACCCTGACGGCCCATGCGCTGCATTACGACCGCACCCGCCTGCCACAGGCAGAGGCCGAGGCGATGGCCGCCCGCATCGCCACCTTCGCGGCGGCCTTCACGCCCGGGGCAGAGGTGGCAACCCTGCCCCTGCTGCCCCCCGACGAGGCCGAGGCGGTGCTGCACCGCCTGAACGCGACGCAAACCGACCATGACCGTGCCCTGACTGTGCATCGCGCCTTCGAGGCGCAGGTGGCCCGCACCCCGGAGGCGGTTGCACTGGTGTTCGAGGGCACGGCGCTGACCTATGCCGACCTCAACAGCCGCGCCAACCGGGCGGCGCATGTGCTGGCGGCCATGGGGGTGAGGCCGGGCACGCTGGTCGGGCTTTGCGTGACACGGTCGGTCGATCTCTTGGTCGGCGCGCTGGCGATCCAGAAGGCGGGCGGGGCCTATGTGCCCATGGACCCGGCCTATCCCGCCGACCGCATCGCCCTTTACATCGAGGACAGCGCCGCCCCGGTGATCGTGATGCAATCCGCCCTCGCGCCCGGCCTGCCCACAGGCGGCGCGCAAGTGCTGGAGATTGACCGCGATCCCCGCCTGCGCGAAGCCCCCGGCTCCAACCCCGACAGCGGGGTCATGCCGGACGATCTGGCCTATATGATCTACACCTCCGGCTCCACCGGGCGGCCCAAGGGCGTGATGGTTGAACATCGCAATGTCGCGAATTTCTTCACCGGGATGGATGCGCGGATCGGGGCGGAGGCCGGGGTCTGGCTGGCCGTCACCTCACTGTCCTTCGACATTTCGGTGCTGGAGCTGTTCTGGACGCTGGCGCGCGGCTTCAAGGTCGTGCTGTCCTCCGATGAAAACCGCGCGCTGGTGTCCTCGGGGCGGATTTCCTCAGGGCAGGGGATGGAATTCTCGCTCTATTACTGGGGCAATGACGATGGCGTCGGGCCAAAGAAATACGAGATGCTGCTGGAGGGCGCGAAATTTGCCGATGCCAATGGGTTTGTGGCTGTCTGGACGCCGGAACGGCATTTCCATGCCTTTGGCGGCCCCTATCCGAACCCTGCGGTGACGGGCGCTGCCGTGGCGGCGGTGACGAAAAACCTTGCCGTGCGGGCGGGCTCTTGCGTCGTGCCGCTGCACCACCCGGCCCGGATCGCCGAGGAATGGGCCGTGATCGACAACCTGACCGACGGGCGGGCGGGCATGGCCATCGCGTCGGGCTGGCAGCCCGAGGATTTCGTGCTGCGCCCCGAAAACACGCCCCCCGCAAACAAGGCCGCGATGTTCGCCGCCGCCGATCAGGTGCGAAGGCTCTGGCGCGGCGAGGGCGTGGAGTTTCCGAAAGCGGACGGGTCAATGCTCACCGTGGTCACGCAGCCCCGCCCGGTGTCGAAGGAATTGCCGCTCTGGGTCACCACCGCAGGCAACCCCGAAACATGGCGCGAGGCGGGGACGCTGGGGGCCAATGTGCTGACGCATCTTCTGGGCCAGTCGATTGACGAGGTGGCGGGCAAGATCCGCATCTACCACGACGCGCTGCGTGCCGCAGGCCATGACCCGGCCACCCACAAGGTGACGCTGATGCTGCACACCTATGTCGGCCGCGACCGCGACACCGTGCGCCGCGTGGCCGAAGCGCCGATGAAGTCCTACCTCGCCGCCGCCGTGGGGCTGGTCAAGCAATACGCCTGGGCCTTTCCCGCCTTCAAGCGGCCGCAGGGCGTGTCCAATCCGATGGAGATCGACCTGCGGACCCTGTCGCCCGAGGAAAACGAGGCCATCCTCGATTTCGCCTTCCAGCGGTATTTCGAGGATTCAGGCCTCTTTGGCACGGTCGAGGATTGTCTGGACCGGGTGGAAAGCCTGAAACGCATCGGCGTGGCGGAAGTCGCCTGCCTGATCGACTATGGTATCGCGCCCGAAAAGGTGATGGAGGGGCTTTATCCGCTGGCCGAGGTTCTGCGTCGCGCCAATGCGAGCGCCGGGCCGGAAGACGGAGACTGGTCTATCGCTGCCCAACTGATCCGCCACCGGGTCACGCATCTGCAATGCACGCCCTCCATGGCGCGGATGATCGCGATGAATGACGACAGCCGCGCGGCGCTTGCGGGCGTGAAAACCCTGATGGTGGGCGGCGAGGCGCTGCCCTCGGCCCTCGTACGCGACCTGCAAGCGGCAACCCCGGCGCGTATCCTCAACATGTATGGCCCCACGGAAACAACGATCTGGTCCACAGTGGAGGAGGCGCAAGCGGGCGAGGGCGTGGTGAACATCGGCACCCCCATCGCCAATACCCAAGTCTATGTGCTGGACGAGGCGCTGCAACCCGTGCCCCCCGGCATCGCAGGCGAATTGTGGATCGGTGGCGAAGGCGTCACGCGCGGCTACTGGCAGCGCGAGGATCTGACGGCGGACCGGTTCCGCACCAACCCCTTCCATCCGGGGCGGATGTATCGCACCGGCGATCTGGTGCGCCTGCGCCCCGATGGCAAGCTCGATTTCCTCGGTCGTGCAGACCATCAGGTGAAACTGCGCGGCTACCGGATCGAGCTGGGCGAGATCGAAACCGTGCTGGAGGCGCAACCCGGCGTGGCACAGGCCGTGGTCATGGCCCGGGAGGATGCCCCAAGTGATTTGCGGCTGGTGGCTTACCTTCGCGGCACGGCGACCGAGGCCGCCCTGCGCCCCGCACTGGCGGCGCTTTTGCCCGACCATATGGTGCCGCAGCATTTCGTGACTGTGGAAAGCTTCCCCCTGACCCCCAACCGCAAGGTGGACCGCAAGGCGCTGCCCGCCCCGTCGGCCACGCAGCCGGTTTCGGTGCCCGAAGAATTCGTGGCCCCGCAAGGCGTTGAAAGCCGGATTGCCGCGATCTGGTCGCGGATCCTCGGCGTGCCGAGAGTGGGGGCGAAGGACAATTTCTTTGCGCTTGGCGGGCACTCGCTGCTGGCGGTGCAGGCGCATCGGGAAATCCGGGCGGACCTGGGGGCTTCGGCGGCGCGGCTGTCGATCACCGACATCTTCCGCTTTCCCACGCTCTCGGCCCTTGCAGGCCATCTGGAAGGCGGAGGCAAACCCTTGCAGATCCGCCCTGTCGTGCCGCAACACATGACCGCCCCCCCGCCGCCTGCCGCCAACACGGCCCCGGTGGCGAGCGTTTCGGACAGGGCAGATGCGCGGGCCGATGCGATGGCACGGCGGCGCGCGATGCGGGCAGGGCGGACCGGGGTGGATGCCTGACCTTGCTGCCCTTGCGGCAGCCGTCTGCGTGCTGCTGCCCGAGGGCTGCGGCTGTGCTGCTGCCGATCCCCGCACTCCGCCGGACGGTCTGCTGCCCGGAGAGGCGATCACCGGCACGGACAAGCGTTTGCGCGAATATGCCGCCGGGCGCCGGGCGGCGCGGCAGGCGATGGCGCGGATCGGTCTGCCGCCTGCCGCGATACCGATGGGGCTCGACCGGGCGCCGGTCTGGCCTGCCGGGCTGTCAGGCTCGATCACCCACAGCGCGACGGCCTGTCTGGCGGCTGTTGCCGCGCGCCCCTTGCTGATCGGTCTGGATCTGGAACCGGATACCGACCTGCCTGCCGACCTGTGGCAAACGGTCCTGCGCCCTGAGGAAATCGCGCGGCTTCGCGGCGACGGACGGCAGGCGATGGTGGTGTTTTCCGCCAAGGAGGCCGCCTACAAGGCGCAATTCCCGCGCTCGCGCAGCCTCTTTGACTTTCACACGCTGGAGGTCATGCTGTCGGGTGGCCGGTTCACCGCCATCTTCCGTGACGCCGTTCCCGGCTTTGCACCTGCAACCCGGCTGGAGGGGCGGATCACCCGCGCCGAGGGGCATATCCTGACGCTTGTGGCCGCAACCTACCCCATGACTGCCTGAAGCAGCCAAAGCGCGCCCATCCCCGCCACAAGGGCCGCGATCACCCCGAATCGCCAGCCCGCATAAAGCGCCGCCGCCGCCGCGATCAGCCGCAGCGGGTCCGCCACGCCCCCGGTCGCGGCAGGCCACAGCACCATCGGCACCACCATCGCGGGCAGCACGCCGACGCCGACATAGCGCAGATGCACCAGCAACCAGTCCGGCAATTCCCGCCCGCCCAGAAGGCCCAGAAAGGAAAACCGGATCAGCCAGGTGAAAATCCCCAGAAGGATCGTGACCAGCCAGAATGTCTCGTCTGGAATCATCGCCTGCCCCCTCCGGTGCGGCGACGCTGCCAGAATTCCACCTGTGCCGCCGCAAGGATCGCGGCCACCGCTGCCAGGATCACGCCGAAATTCCACGGCACGGACTGGAACAGCAAGGAGGCCACCACGGAAACGAAAGCCCCGACAATATGCGCCGCCGACCGCAACATCGGCGCCACCAGCGCGATGAAACAGACCGGCACGGCGAAATCGGCAGACAGTTCCGGCGGGATCGCCTGCCCCAGCAACGCCCCCAGAAAGGTGAACAGATACCATGGGATACAGACCACGGTGATGGAGCCGAAATAATAGGCGATCTTCTCGGCCAGCGGCATGTCGGGTTCGACATCGAACTTGTTTGCGGCCACCGCATAGGTCTGGTCGACCATGACATAGGCCATCAGCATCCGCATCCGCATCGGGGCTGCCCCCAGATGCGGCACAAGGGCCGCCGAATACATCGCCATGCGCAGGTTCACCGCCAATGAGGCCAGCAGCACCACAAAGACCGGCGCCTGATCCGACAGAAGGCTCAGTGCCGTGAATTGCGAGGCCCCGGCGATGACCATGGCCGACATGGCGACAACCTGAAGAATATCGAGCCCCGCATCCCGCGCCACCACCCCGAACAGCGTGGAGAAGGGAATCACGATGACGATGAACGGGCTGCAATCGCGAAAGCCCTGCCAGAAAGCCTGACGCTGGTGGCTGCTCACGACCGGCCCTGCCGCGGTGCAATGCCAGGATCGGGGCGGGTCGCGCGGAACCAAAGGTGCATGATTTCCAAAACTGCCGTTTTTCTGTTGCGATTTGGTATACCAAAACGCAATATGCAGGCAGAGTGCAATCCCAATCCAACAGCCGGAAGCCAAAACATGTCCGATACGCGCGCCAACAGGAAATACCGCTCTCAGGAATGGTTCGACAACCCGAACAATCCGGGCATGACCGCCCTCTATATGGAGCGGTATCTGAACCAGGAATACACGCGCGGCGAATTGCAGGGTGAACGCCCGATCATCGGCATCGCGCAGACCGGCAGTGACATCGCACCTTGCAACAAGATCCATGTGTTCCTGATGGACCGCATCAAGGCCGGCATCCGCGATGCGGGCGGCGTGCCGATGGAATTTCCGGTCCACCCGATTCAGGAAACCGGCAAGCGGCCAACGGCGGCGCTTGACCGCAACCTTGCCTATCTGAGCCTTGTCGAGGTTCTGCACGGCTATCCGATCGACGGCGTGGTGCTGACCACGGGCTGCGACAAGACCACGCCCGCGATGCTTATGGGGGCCGCCACGGCGGATCTTCCGGCCATCGCGCTCAATGGCGGGCCGATGCTGGATGGCTGGTGGAACGGGCGGCTCGTCGGGTCGGGCACCGTGGTCTGGGAAAGCCGCCGTCTGCTGTCGGAAGGCAAGATCGACGTCGAGGAATTCATGTCCCGCGTTGCGGCCTCTGCCCCCAGCCTCGGGCATTGCAATTCCATGGGCACGGCCAGCACGATGAACGCCATGGCCGAGGCTTTGGGCATGAGCCTTACCTCTTGCTCCGCCATCCCGGCGCCCTTCCGGGAACGCATGAACATGGCCTATGAAACTGGCCGCCGCATCGTTGCCATGGTGGACGAGGATCTGAAACCCTCTGACATCCTGACGCGCGAGGCGTTTGAAAACGCGATCATTGTGAACTCCGCCATCGGCGGGTCGACCAATGCGCCGCCGCACCTTCAGGCCGTCGCCCGCCATGCCGGTGTCGATCTGCATGTGACCGACTGGCAAAAAGTCGGCTTCGAGGTGCCGCTGCTGGTGAACATGCAGCCTGCGGGCAAATATCTGGGCGAATCCTTCTACCGCGCGGGCGGCGTTCCGGCGGTGATGGGTGAACTCATCGCCTCGGGCCGTCTGCATGGGGGTGCGTTGACCGTGACCGGCAAGACCATGTCCGAGAACCTGACCGGTTGGGCCAGCCGCGATACCGAGGTCATCAAGACCTGCGCCGAACCCATGCGGCAGAATGCGGGCTTCCTCGTGCTGTCGGGCAATCTGTTCGAGAGCGCCCTGATGAAAACCTCGGTGATCTCGGATGATTTCCGCAGCCGCTTCCTGTCTGACCCGGGCAAGTTAGGCATCTACGAGGCGCGCGCCATCGTGTTCGAGGGGCCGGAGGACTACCATGACCGGATCAACGACCCGGGCCTTGCGATCAATGAAAATGACATCCTGTTCATTCGCGGCGTCGGCTGTGTCGGCTATCCCGGCTCGGCCGAGGTGGTCAACATGCAGCCGCCGGACGCGCTGATCCGGGCCGGGATCAACCACCTGCCCACGGTGGGCGACGGGCGGCAGTCGGGCACGTCTGAGAGCCCCTCGATCCTCAATGCCTCGCCGGAATCGGTGGTCGGCGGCGGGCTCGCCTATCTGAAAACCGGCGACCGCGTGCGGCTCAACCTGAATGAAAGCACCCTGAACGCGCTGGTGGACGATGCCGAATGGCAGGCCCGCAAGGATGCCTGGACCGCGCCCGAAATGACGCATCAGACGCCCTGGCAGGAGATCTACCGCAAGAATGTGGGGCAGCTTGCCGATGGCGGCTGTCTGGAGCTTGCGACCGCCTATCAGAAGGTCTGCCGCACCCTGCCTCGCGACAACCACTGAACCATTCATCAGGCCGCGCCCCTCCGGCGCGGCCTTTGTCTCGCGGCCAAGGCCGCGCCTCTATCGGGGGGAGAATCCCAAATGTCTGAAAAAACCATCATCGTCACCGGCGCAGGCTCCGGCATCGGCCGCGCCACCACGCATCATTTCCTCGAACTGGGCTGGAAGGTCGGCCTTGTGGGCCGTCGCGCCGATGCACTGGAAGAAACCGCCAAGGGCCATGCGAATGCGCTGGTGCTGCCCTGTGACGTGACCGACGAGGCGCAGGTCGATGCCGCCTTTGCCAAGGCCGCGAAAACCTGGAGCCGGATCGACGCGATCTTCAACAATGCCGGTGCCGCGCTGCCCTCGACCCTGATCGACGAGATCAAGGTGGAGGACTGGAAGCGCGTCATCGACGTGAACATCACCGGCATGTTCCTGTGTGCCCGCGCCGCCTTCCGCCATATGCGAACACAAGACCCCAAGGGCGGGCGGATCATCAACAATGGCTCCATCTCGGCCTATGTGCCGCGCCCCGGATCGGTGCCCTACACCGCTTCCAAACATGCGGTGACGGGCCTGACCAAGACGCTGAGCCTTGACGGCCGCCCCTTCAACATCGCCTGCGGCCAGATCGACATCGGCAATGCACTGACCGATATGGCCGTGGCCATGACCAAGGGCGTGCCTCAGGCCAATGGCACGATGGCGGTCGAGCCGGTGATGAACGTGACCGAGGTGGCGCGCGCGGTGGGGCACATGGCCGCGCTGCCGCTGGATACCAACATCCAGACCATGACGATCATGGCCACAAACATGCCTTTCGTCGGGCGCGGATAACTGCGCCAGCCTGGGGCACGGGGGGCGCTGCCCCCCGTCGCGTTCCGCGACTCCCCCGGGATATTTCCGGTCTTATGTAGAAAACGCACCAAGCGCGGCGGGGTCTGTGATGCTTAACACCACATTCCTATGTATACATCTTTTTGTAGGCAGCCAGATCGCAGGTTGGTCGATAAGGTGAATTGGCTTCTCACGGCTTCGGGTGTAGACGACTACATCTTCACGACCGACCGTCTCAATTTCGGAAGCTTCATAGTCAGTGGCTGGTCTTTCCCCCGTTTCACCGGACACTCAGGCGGTTGCGGTTTGAGCTGCGATGAACTCGCGGGGCGAGCGCATTTTCAGCCCTGAATGCGGGTGGTTGTCGTTGCAGTCCTCGATC
>JBKBNP010000024.1:0-66844 GCA_046295215.1 Pseudorhodobacter sp.
TTCAAGCGCGATGCCGCCGAAGGGGCGTCAAGCTGGTTCTGCGGCTATGTCAACGTCAAGGACTCGCCCGGCTCCGAGGACAAGGCCTATGACTTCATCAACGCCTGGATGGAACACCGTTCTGCCCGTGGTCTGATCGACAATTTCGGCTATGCCCATGCCAATGACGCGGCTTTGGCGACGATTCCGGACGAAGACCTGATCGCTGCCGATGTGTCCGAAATCGACACCACGCTGCTGGCGCAGGTGCCCATCGACAACATGATGCGCGACCGGATGCTCGAAGAGTTCGAAAAGATCAAGGCCGGGTTCTGATCCGACCCCGCCGCCAGACCGAAAGGCCCGGAGCAATCCGGGCCTTTTTCATTCCTGAAGGTTGCTGCCGGGCGTCAGATGATCGCGCGCTCGACATAGGGCCGCCCCTCGACCAGCCGCCCGAAATGGAAGGGCGACAGGTCCAGCGTGCGATAGGTGCCATCGACCAGCCATTCCGCCGTGCCCCGCCCCATCGCCGGGGCCTGTTGCAGCCCATGCCCGGAAAATCCGTTCAGAAACAGGAAATTCACGATTTCCGGATGCGGCCCGGCAATGGCATTGCGGTCAAAGCAGTTGTAGTCGTAATGCCCCACCCAGTCGCGCAGCAGCTTGACCGCCTCGAAGGCCGGGATGCGGGTGGCAATGGCGGGCCAGATCTTGTCCAGCCAGATCGCGTGATCCATCGCGAAATCGTCAGGCGCCACGGCCGGGTCGTCATCCCCATGCCCGCCGATCATATAGGTCGTGCGCCCGTCCTGGCGCATATGCACGCCCGAGGGGTCGATGGTCAGCGGCAAGTCCCGCTCCAACGGCCGTTCGGCGCTGATGATCCATGTGTATCGCTTGCGTGGCTCCACCGGGATCTCCACCCCGGCCATCGCCGCCACCTGCGCGCCCCGCGTGCCTGCGGCATTCACCACCTGCCCGCAGGCCACCACCTCGCCCGTTGCCAGCGTCACCGACACGACGCGCGCGCCATCCCGGGTGATCGCGACCACCTCATTCGCCAGATACTCCGCCCCCGCCTCGCGCGCCTTGCGGCGGAACCAGTCGAACACGGTGATGCCGTCGAAATAGCCCTCGTCGCGGGTGTTGAGCGAGCCGAGTGCGAGGTCATCCACCTCGTAGAACGGATATTCCGCCTTGATGTCCCCGGGCGTCATCAGCCGCGTGCCCGCCCCCAGCCCGGCCTGCATCGCCTGATTGTCGCGCAAGACCTGCGCGCCCGCCTCGGTCGCCGCCAGATAGAGATAGCCGAAATTCCGGATCGGCAGCTTCGGCAGCCGGTCATCCGGCCCCATGAACCGCGCCAGATCCTGCACGAACTCCGCCCCGAATTGCGAGATCCGCACATTCAGCTCGGTCGAGAACTGCTGGCGGATGCAGGAATTGCTGTGGCTTGTCGCCGCCCATTCGTAACTCGGATCCCGTTCCACCACCAGCACCCGGCCCTTGAACGCCGGATCGCACGTCAGCCAGAAGGCGGTCGAGGAGCCGAGCATCGCCCCCCCGATGATGACCACATCATAGGCGGCATGGGCGGGGGACTGGAACGGTGCCATCGCCCTACCCCAGCAGCGCGCGGGTCGCGGCATCCAGTGCCCCGGCCCCATGAGGTATGTCCAGCGCCGTGAACCCCGCCTCCATCACCCCCAGAACGCCCAGCGTCATATGCGCGTTGACATGACCCATATGCGCCACCCGCAAAAAGCCATGCCAGGCCGGATCGTTCGGCGGCGCCATGCCCAACCCGATGCCCAGCGTGACGCCCGCCTCGCGCTCGCACCATTCGCGCAGCCGCGTGGCATCCCGCCCGCCGATGCGAGCGGCCGTGACCGAGCAGCCGCGATCTGCGGAATCCGCCACGTTCAGACGGATATTCGGGTTGCCCGCCCCCCAGGCGTCAAACGCCGCCCAGACCGCGCCCGCCAGCGTCCGGTGCCGCGCCCAGATGTTGTCCAGCCCTTCTTCCTCGATCATGCTCAGGGCCTCGAACAGACCAAAGAGGTGATGCGTGGGGGCCGTGCCGCAGAAATGCTGCCAGAACTCGGTGCCGAAGGCGCGCGGCGTCCAGTCCCAGTAAGGCGTGCGCAGGTCACTGGCCGTGCAGCGGTCGCGCGCCTTGTCGGAAAACCAGACGAACCCAAGGCCCGGAGGCGTCATCAGCCCCTTCTGGCTGGCGGCCACCGTCACATCGACGCCCCAGTCGTCCATCCGGTATTCATCGCAACCAAGGCTTGCGATGCAATCGACGGCCAGCAGGGCGGGATGCCCCAGATCGTCCAGCAGACTGCGCAGCGCAGGAATATCGGTCTTGATCGAACTCGACGTATCCACATGGCAGGCCATCAGCGCCTTGATCCGGTGCCCGGTATCGGCCCGCAGCGCGGCCTCCACCCGGCCCAGATCGACGGGCGAGGATTTGCCGAAATCCAGAAGCTCCACCTCGACACCCATGGCGCGCGCAGATTCGGCCCAGCCCTGGCCGAACCGCCCCACCGCCAGCACCAGCGCCCGGTCCCCCCGGGAAAACAGGTTCGCATTCACCGCCTCCCACGCGCCATGCCCGTTGACGATGTAAAGCGCCACATGGGCCCTGGTGCCCGCCACCGCCCGCAGGCGCGGCCAGAGGGCGGCCACCTCATCGATCAGAGCGCCCGCATAGATGTTGGGGGCGGCGCGATGCATGGCATTCAGCACGCGGTCTGGCATGACCGATGGGCCGGGAATGGCGAGATAGGGGCGGCCGTGGGCAAGAGACAGGCTGGCGGGCATCAAGACAACTCCGGCATGTGATCCGCCTTGGCTACGCCCGCCCGCAAGCGCCGTCAATCGGGGTCGGAACCGGGCGCGCGCGCATCTGCACGCAAGGCGCACAAGGGGTGTCCAAAGCGTGCATCGGTGCGGCGGGCGGTTGGCTTGAGGGGGGGCGAATTCCGGGCTACACCGGGCAAGCCAGAGGGAAGGCCCGGATGTGAGCAAAGAGCGCAAAGACGACCCCTACCGTTCCTCCCGGCTTTTCGGGCGGCTCTGGACCGGCTGGCTGCGTCCGTATCGCGGGCTGATGGCGCTGGCCTTCGGCATCATGGTGATCGAAGGCTCAACGCTCGGCGCGCTGTCCTGGATGATAAAGCCTTTGTTCGACAACGTTTTTGCCAACGGTGATGCAGGGGCGCTGGTCTGGGTGGGCGGGGCGATCCTTGGGCTGTTCCTGATCCGGGCGGTCACCTCCATCGCCTCCAAGACGCTCTTGACGACGATTGCGCAACGCTCCTCGTCGGCGATGCAGGTGGATCTTCTGCGCCATATCCTGACGCTCGATGCCGGTTTTTTCCAGAAAAACCCCCCCGGCGCGCTGATCGAACGGGTGCAGGGCGATACCATGGCCGTGCAGGGCGTCTGGACCGTGTTCATCACCGGTGTCGGACGCGACGCGGTGTCGCTCGTTGGCCTTTTTGCCGTGGCGCTGGCGATCGACCCTTTCTGGACGCTGGCGGCGCTTGTGGGCGCCCCGCTCCTGATCCTGCCCGCCCTTGTGGTGCAGCGTTACATCCGCCGCAAGACCGCCGCCATGCGCAACGAGGCGGGGCTGCGCGCCACGCGGCTTGACGAGATTTTCCATGGGATTCAGGCGGTCAAGCTCAACCGTATGGAAGATTACCAGGCCACCCGGTTTCAGGAGATCGTGGCCCGCATCGTGCGCTGGGAGATCCGCACAACGGCGGGACGCTCCACCATTCCCGCGCTGATCGACGTGATTACCGGCGTCGGCTTTTTCGTCGTTCTGATGCTGGCGGGCCCGCAGATCATCGACGGCAGCCGCAGCGTCGGGGATTTCATGGCCTTCTTTTCCGCCATGGCGCTCACCTTCCAGCCGATCCGCCGTCTGGGCGATGTCGCGGGCTACTGGCAGATGGCGGCGGCGAGCCTCGAACGGCTGTTCCGCATGTTCGACACGGCCCCCACCCCGCGCCCCGCCGCGACGGGCTGGTTGCAACACCCTGATCTGGCACCTGAAATTCGCCTTGACGATGTGCGCTTTGCCTATGAAGGCGGCGGGCCGGTGCTGGAGGGGCTGAGCTTCACTGCCCCTGCGGGCAAGCTGACGGCAATTGTCGGAGCCTCCGGTGCGGGCAAAAGCACGGTGTTTTCGCTGCTGACCGGAATGGCCGAACCCGCCTCGGGCCGGATCGAGATGGGCGGCACCGACATTGCCACGCTCGATCTTGCCGACCTCAGGTCGCAATTCGCGGTGGTCTCGCAGGATTCGGCGCTTTTCGACGAAACCATCCGGGAAAACATCGTGCTGGGCCGCGATATGCCCGAGGAGCGTCTGCGGGCCGCGCTCGACGCCGCCCATGTGGCCGATTTCGTGGCATCCTTGCCCGGCGGGCTCGACACCGCCGCAGGGCCAAGGGGCTCGGGCCTTTCAGGCGGACAGCGCCAAAGGGTTGCCATCGCGCGCGCCCTGCTTGCCCATGCGCCGGTTCTTTTGCTGGACGAGGCGACCAGCGCCCTTGATGCCCAGTCCGAAGCGCTGGTCTCGGCGGCCCTTGCGCGCCTGTCTGCGGGCCGCACGACACTGGTGATCGCGCACCGGCTTGCCACGATCCGCGAGGCTGACCTGATCGTGGTGATGGATCGCGGCCGCGTGGTGGATCAGGGGCGGCACGAGGATTTGCTGGCGCGGTCCGGCCTCTATGCCGATCTTTGCAGGCTGCAGTTCCAGTCCTGACCCGCGCGCCCTATATTGGGGAGGATACAGGAGAACAGCATGACCGGCGAACCCGCCCCCGACCGACGGATCACCGAAATCAGCGGCGGGGATGCGATCGCATTTCTGCAGGGTCTTGTCAGCAACGACATGCGGCCACTTGCAAAGGCGCAGGGTATCGTCTGGGCCGCCTTGCTGACTCCGCAGGGCAAGTATCTGGCGGATTTCTTCATGGTGAACACGGGGTCGGCGCTGCTGCTGGACCTGCCCGCGCCACTGGCGGAGGCGACGCTGAGACGGCTCTCGATGTATCGGCTGCGCGCGGATGTGGCGCTGACGGACGTTTCGCTGCATGTGACACGCGGGCTGGGACAACCGCCCGAAGGCGCCTTGCCCGATCCGCGCCATCCGGCCCTCGGCTGGCGGCGCTATGGCCCTGCCGGGACGGGTGCGGCAGCGATTGACTGGGATGCGATCCGCGTGGCCAATCTGATCCCCGAAAGCGGCATCGAACTGCTGCCCGATGACAGCTATATCCTTGAAATGGGGTTCGAGCGGCTGAACGGCGTCGATTTCCGCAAGGGCTGCTATGTCGGGCAGGAAGTGACCGCGCGGATGAAGCACAAGACCGAATTGCGCAAGGGGCTGGCCCGGGTCGGCATCGAGGGTGCTGCCCCGGCAGGAACGGAGATCCGCGCCGGCGAGCGGGTCGTGGGACGGCTCGGCACGGTTTCCGGCAACAAGGCGCTTGCGGTGCTGCGCTTCGATCAGGCCAAGGGCGATCTGCGGGCAGGTGACGCCAGAATTTCGGGCATTTTGGAAACCTTCGCGGAAAGCAGCGGTTCCGGGCCGGAATGACAGCGCAAGGCCGCGCCGACGCAGCAATCTTGCGCTGCTTTTCCGACAGGTCGGCCCGCCTCGCGCGAATGTGACAAAATTTTTCCAAATGGTTGAAGAAACACAGCCAACACCTACATCTATCGGGTCATGCCTGTGTGGAACCACGAAATACGGTAGTTTGAGAATTTAGCTATGCACACAACGCATATCTGTTATTCCAAACAGGAAATGCCGAATCGCGGATAAATCGTCATAGTGCGCGGACGTCAGAAAACGCAAGAGCAAGAATAGGACGGCGAGATGGTCGATTTCGTTGATGGAACAGCGTTCAACTTCGAACAGGGGCAGCGCGCACGCAAGCTTTTTGCGGCGGTCGTGCTGGCGGCTCTGGACGATGCGATCGCGGATGACAAGAAATATGGCAACGGGCCGGACCAGATTGCCCGCTGGGCGCGGTCGCGTGACGGGCGGGAGGTTCTCTCCTGCGCCGGGATCGACCCGAACGAACGTGTGGTCAAGGGCCTGATGGAATTCGTCTCCAAGGGCGTGCGCACATCTGTCGCGCTGTCGCGCGAAGAATCCGAGCGCCGCAATGCGCTGGAACAGGCCGAAGCCGCCTGATCCCTGCCAGGTTGAATGCACAACGCGCCCCGGGCTCCGGGGCGCGTTGTGCATTCTGGCGGTCACCGGACCGCAGGCGCGTTTTTACTCGAATTCCCGGGCCGTCATTGCCCTGGCAATTTCGGCACGCACCAGTTTGCGGACATTGCGCGTGATGCGCTCGCCCAGGGTGCCGCTCAGTTCCTCGCGAATGATGTCGCGCACGAGATCGCGCAGAAGCACCTCGTCGTAAAACGGTTCTTCCCCGGCGAAAAGGTCGGGGCCATCGTCGTCCATCCCGGCATGCGCTGCGCTGCCCCCGTTCTGCGGCGGCGGACAGGCCTTCGCCTCCCCGGCAGACGCGGCCTGCACAGAGGCCCGGCCCGCCTCACGATCCGCAGCTTCGATTTCGGCCAGAGCCGCTGCCTCTGCGGCTTCCGGCGAAAGGGCTTCTTCAGTTGCGGCTTCGACAAACGGGGACGTGGCCGGGGAAACGATTTCCGCTTCCTCCACCCAGGCCGGTGCCTTCCAGGCGAGGCTTGCGAAACCGCCGTCACCGGTTTCGGATTCCCAGTCGTCGCTGTTCTGGTCCACCGCCGAACCGATCGAGGAGAGTGCCGCACCAAGGCCCGCAGCCGGGCCACTCTCCGGCGCAGAGGCCGTTTTCTCGTCCGCGACGACAGCAATTCCCTCCGTCGTCCCGCCGCCGTCCCGATCGGGCCGGTCGCTGCGCAGGCTGTCATCCAGCGTCAGCGGTGCCGGTTGCGTCTGGTCAGGCTTGTCGAGATCAACTTCTGCAGCGGTTCGGACGAAGGCGGCATCGGTCGGGGGCGGATGATCAGCCAGCCCCCGGTTGTCATCCACAACGACCCGCAATGCCGGTGTCAGCAGTAATTTTTTGGCCTCATCGGCATGGGACGCAGCATCGCCCCCCTCGGCCTGAGCCGGCAAACCGATCCTCTTGCGCCCCGGTGCGGGCCGCAGATCTTCGGATACCAGCCTGCGGATGGAGGACAGAACATCCTCGATCTCGCCAGAGCTCATCGGTTCTGACATGTTCTCTGCCCTTTTCGCCTCGCCGCCAGTCTACTCCTGTCCCGCTGTCCATGACAAGAAAGAGGCGGGCATTCGGCTAACGAAATTTAACTTTCGCGGGCGGAAGTCGTGGTCAATTCCGGGTCTTGCCGATGGATTGCATCACGCGGTCCAACCGCTTGCCCTGCGAGGAGGTCGCCGGCGCGTTGCGCACGGCCCGGTAATAGGCTTCCGGATCATGGGTCGGAATGCCGAGTTTCAGATGCTCCACCGTCAACAGCCCCATGCGCGACAGGAGAGTGTAGGTTCCGGTATAGCGCACGGCGTCGGCCGAAAGCCGGGCGGTGCGCGCGCTCAGTAATTCCTGTTCGGCATTCAGCACGTCGAGCGTGGTGCGCGACCCCAGCCGCGCCTCTTCCCGCACGCCTTCATAGGCGGTCTGGGCGGCGCGGATCTGTTCGTCGCTGGCCTGAATGCTGGCACGCGCCACGGCGAGGTTTGACCAGGCCTCCCCAACTGCCTGGCTGACCAGCGCGCCCTGCCGGTGCAACTGCGCTTTCGTGCCATCGCGCCGCGCCATCGACTGACGGTAGAGCGACGACAGACGCCCCCCGGAATAGAGCGTCTGGTTCAGCGACAGCCCTATGGACTGCGAATCCGCCTGCGCCCGGCGGTCGGTGATCGCGGCATTGGCTGAAAGCGTCGGCCGCATCTCGGCCTTGGCCCGGTCCACATTCGCCTCCGACACGGCCACCTGATGCTGCAACTGACGGATCGAGGGATGGGTGCGAAGCGCGATGGTGCGCGCCTCCTCCACGGTCCGCGGAATTGCGGGCGGGTTCGGCAGGGCGGCCAGCCGTCCCGGTGCGCGCCCGACCGCCAGTTTGTAATTCTCGCGCGCCACGGCCAGATCGCCCTCCGATTCCGCAAGAGCGGAGCGGGCCGAGGCAAGCCGGGCCTCGGCGATGGACACATCGGTGCGGGTGATCTCACCCACTTCGAAGCGATCCCGCGCCGCACGCAATTCCTGCGTGATCAGGCGCACATTGGCCTGCCGCAGCCCCACCGCATCCTGGGTCAGGCGAACATTCACGTAGGATGACACCGCCGCCAGCAGAACGTCCTGTTCGGCCCCGACAAGGGCCTGACGCGTTGCCAGCACCGCCGCTTCGGCGGCCCGGATCGACGCCGCGCCACGCCCGAAATCAAGCAGTGTCAACTCGGCCGACAGGGACAGGCTCGCGCTCAGCCCGTCATTCGGGCTGGGGCCACGGTCATTGGTATGGGTCACGCCACCGCGCAGGGCGATCACCGGGCGCAGGGTGGACACGGCCTGCGCCACATCCTCGTCCGCCGCGCGCAAGACAGCACGGTTCTGTTCCAGAAGGTCGGAATTGCGATAGGCCGCAATCAGTGCATCGGCAAGCGTCTCGGCACCAGCCACCTGTCCCGCAACCAGCGAGACCGCGAGTGTCACCGCCCCAAAA
The DNA here is from genome assembly GCA_046295215.1 of Pseudorhodobacter sp. Lineage (GTDB taxonomy): Bacteria > Pseudomonadota > Alphaproteobacteria > Rhodobacterales > Rhodobacteraceae > Szabonella. The sequence continues at coordinate 8,713 of JBKBNP010000024.1, forward strand.
AACCGCCCCGCTACCCGCATTTTCCGACCTTTCCTGCCTGCAAGAGGCGCCCCCGACACAAGCAATGCTGCCTCAGAGCGTAAATTCCGCAACCTTTCGAAAGCCCGGCACGACAGGTGCTGCGGCGTTGAACACATCGCGCCAGATCACACCCTGCCCGGTCTTGAACCCGATCCGTGCCACGCCCAGCCTGCCCGCCATGAAGATGCAGCCGATACGGCCACCTTCGGCCAGTTGCGCCAGCAGCGCCTCCGGCACCTGTTCGACCGCCCCTTCCACAAGGATCGCATCATAGGGGCCGTGCTTTGCCGCGCCGCCGGCCAGTTCACCGGTCATGACGGCGGCATTGTCCACGCCTTGTTCCGCCAGCCGAAGCTCGGCCTCGGCGGCCATCGACTCGTCCTCTTCCAGCGCGATCACGGCATCGACGATCCGGGCAACGACCGCTGTGGAATAGCCAAGGCCACAGCCCAGGTCCAGCACCAGATCGGCGGGCCGAAGGTCCATCGCATCCAGCAGTTTGGCAAAGCTGCGCGGTTCGAGAATCACGCGGTCGCCGCCAAGGTCGAGGTTTTCGCCCATATAGGCGGCCTCGCGCAGCGCCTGCGGAACATAGGCCTCACGCGGCACGGCCAGCATGGCCTCGATGATCGGGAATTTGGTCACGTCGGAGGGGCGAACCTGGGTGTCCACCATCATTGTCCGGCGCGAGGAGAAATCGGTCATGGCTGAACCCATCGGTCTAGTTTTTCTCTGTCCGGTTCTGCCACAGTTGCGGGGCCACGGCAACACAGGATGCCGTGACACCCCCTGCTGCCGGACTGCGGCCCGGATGCCCCGCAACCGCTCTTGCCCGGACCGGTGGACCCGTCAGTCATCCAGCAAGATGAAATCGGCCGCCGATACGCTGATTTCCATCTGGCTGCCCACCGGCGGGGGGGGCGCATCCGCACGGTTGAACGTGTCAAGCTTGACCTGCGTGCCTGCCGCCTCTGCCTTGATGCGGATGACGGAGCCGAGGAAATTCACCTCCGAAATCCGGGCCGCAAGCGTCACCTCGCGCCCCTCGACACGCCCCAGCCGGATCGCCTCGGGGCGCAGGGCAAGCATCACCTCCGCACCGCGCGCCCTGTCGACCGGGCGGCCCAGCTTCATCAGCGTCTCGCCAAGCCGCACGACGCCAGAGGCCGGAACCTCCAGCGTGCCGCGAAAGAGGTTCAGCGTTCCGACGAAATTGGCCACGAAACCGGTCGCCGGGTGGTTGTAGACTTCGAAGGGGCTGCCGACCTGCTCGGCAATGCCGCCGTTCATCACGACAATCCGGTCCGAGATCGACAGCGCCTCCTCCTGATCGTGGGTCACGAAAATCGTGGTGATGCCCAGCGTCTGCTGGATCTCGCGGATCTCGGTGCGCAAGGAGACCCGGATCTTGGCATCGAGCGCCGACAGCGGTTCATCCAGCAACAGGACACGCGGGCTGGGGGCAAGGGCGCGGGCCAGCGCCACGCGCTGCTGCTGCCCGCCCGAAAGCTGGAACGGATAGCGCGCGCCAAGGTCCGGCAGGCCGATCAGACGCAGCATTTCCGATACGCGGGCCTCGGCCTCGGCGCGTGGCGTTCCGGCGATCTTGAGCCCGAAGGCCACGTTCTGCGCCACCGTCAGGTTCGGAAACAGCGCATAGGCCTGAAACACCATGCCGATCTGGCGCTGGTTGGGGCGGGTCGAAACAACATCCTGCCCGTCGATGCGGATTGCCCCCGAGGACGGTGTTTCAAACCCCGCCACCATGCGCAGCACCGTGGTCTTGCCGCAGCCCGAGGGGCCGAGCAACGACACGAACTCGCCCTTCTCGATCCCGAGGTTGAAATCCTTGACGACGCGCGTGGCGCCAAAGGATTTTTCCAGATGTTCGATTTCCAGATAGGACATCAGGCTTGGGCCCTCGTATGTTTGGACAGGCGGGTGACGAGCTGGATCAGCCCCATGCAGGCCCAGGTTATGGCAAAGGCGATGACCGACAGGGCCGCCGGTTCATAGGCCCGATTCGCCCCCAACACCTGCAGATAGGGGCCAAAGGCGGGCCGGTTCAGAAGGGCGGCCATGACGAATTCACCCATCACGATGGCAAAGGTCAGGAAAGCCCCCGACAGGACCGCCACCAGAACATTCGGCAAGATCACCTTGGCCAGCACGGTGAACCACCCTGCCCCGAGGCTTTGCGCGGCTTCGGTCAGCGTGGCGATGTCGAGCGTGCGCAGCCCCGTATCAACCGCGCGATACATATAGGGCAGCGACAGCGTGGCATAGCCGAACAGCAGCAGAAGGTTTGTCCCCGTCGCCGTGCCGGTCAGCGGCAGCCAGCTCGATGTGTTGTAGAGCCGGATATAGCCGAACACGATCACGATAGGCGGAATGACCAGCGGCAGAAGCGTGATGAATTCGACGTAAGGCCGCGCCCAGGGCATTTTCAGCCGCACCCAATAGGCCGTGGGCACCACCAGCAGGATGCCGAAGGCAATGGTGAACAGCGCCATGATGACCGAATAGCTGAAGGTCGCCTGAAACTGCGGATCGGCCAGCACCACCCAATAGGCGTCCAGCGAATACTCCCCCCGTCGCATGCGCAGGCTGAATTCCGTCATCCCCACCAGCGGCAGGATCAGGATCACGAGGCCCGTCAGCAGCGCCCCCCAGGACCAGATGCGCGTCATTTCAGCCACCTCTCGGACCGCGCGCGCAGCACGATATAGACGGTGTTGGCAATCGCCGTGACGACGATCATCCCGAAAGCCAGCGCATAGCCCAGATGCGGGTCGCCCAGAACATCACCCCGGATCTGCGCAAAGAGCTTGATCGGAACGATATTCAGTTGCGGGCCAGTCAGCGCAAAGGCCGTGGCCACCGCCCCGAAGGAATTGGCGAACAAAAGCGCAAAGGTGCCGAGGATCGACGGGAACAGGATCGGCAGCGCCACCATGCGCCAGTATTGCGCGCCCGAAGCCCCGAGGATCTCTGCCGCCTCGCGCCATTCGCGCTTCAATCCGTCGATGGCGGGGGTGATGATGAGGATCATCAGCGGGATCTGGAAAAAGAGGTAGGTCATCACCAGACCCCAGAAGGACAGTACGCTGAACCCCATCGACCGCAGGTCGATGCCAAGATTGTTGCGCAGCCACAGCGTGACCAGCCCCACCGGCCCCAGCGTCGCGATGAAGGCAAAGGCCAGCGGCACCCCCGCGAAATTCGACGCAACGCCGGAAAAGGTCAGGAGCGGGCTGCGGATCACCTTCGGCAACCCGCCCAGAATCACCGCATAGGCCATCGCGAACCCGATGCCGCAGCCAAGCGCCGCCGTGATGAAGGAAAGCTTGATCGACACCCAGTAGGAATTGAGGATGGAGGCATTGTTGAGCCCCCACAGATTGTCGAGCGTGAAACTGCCATCAGGCGTCTGGAAGGCCCCGATGACGATTTTCATGGTCGGCAGGATCAGGAACAGCCCCGTAAAGATCGCAAAGGGCGCGAGCCCCAGCCAGTGCAGGGGCCAGCGCCAGCGCACGGCAGGCCGCGAGGACGCAGCGGCATCGCGGTGCGTATCGGTCATCGGTCGTCCTTCCTGTCCGGCGGGCTCTGGCGGCCCGTTGTCGCCTGATTAGAATCCGCAGCCATCGGCTGCAAGACGAACCCCGCCCCGGCGCGAACCGGGACGGGGAAAGGTCTGTCGGACGTTACTGGACGTTGGCGCCCACGGTGGCATCCCATCCGGCGGTCACGGCATCCTTGTTGGCGCCCTGTTCCTCGATGGTCGGGAAATAGGCATTGGCATAGGGTTCGGCCGGGGGCAGCGCATCCAGCAGTTCCTGCGGGATCTTGCCTTCGGCCACCATCGAGTTGAAGCGCGCCGTGTGGCAATAGCCCGCGACATAGCCGTTCTGGCCTTCATCCGAGAAGATATGCTCCATCCACAGTTTCGCGGCATTGGGATGCGGCGCATAGGCGGAAATGGCCTGCACATAGACGCCCGCCAGCGTGCCCTTGGTCGGCACCGTCACCTCGACCGGCGGGTTGCCGGCCAGCGTGTCGCGCACCGACAGCGCGTTGTAGTCCCACATCACCATGATCGGCGTGGTCCCCTGCGCCAGCGTGCCGGCCTTGCCGATGACCGGCACGAAATTGCCCGCCTCGTTCATTTCCTTGAAGAATTGCAGGCCCGCCTCGCCCGAGGCGGTTCCGGCATCTGCCCCGCGGGCCATCCCCGCCGACAGAACCCCGAGGATCGCCTGATTCGAGGCGCGCGGATCGCCCGCCAGCGCAACCTGCCCGTTGTATTCGGGCTTGAGCAGGTCTTCCCATTCTGTCGGCGGATTGCTGACCAGATCGAGGTTGGACACGAAGGACATCACGCCATAGTAGGCGCCGTAATAATATCCGTTCTCGTCCTTCACATTTTCGGGGATCTGATCCCAGACCGAGACCTTGTAGGGCTGGATCAGCCCTTCGTCGCGGGCCTGTGGGCCGAAGGCCAGACCCACGTCAATCACGTCGGGCGCCTGCGGGCCGCGGTTGTCCTTGTTGGCGCGGATCGCTTCCAGTTCATCCGCCGAACCCGCATCGGGGTTCAGTTCATTCACCGTCAGGAAGGGATATTTCGCCTTGAAGCTGGCGATGATGTCGCCATAGCCGCACCAGTCATGCGGCAGCGCGATCGTGGACAGCATGCCTTCGGCCTTTGCGCCCTCGATCAGTTCTTCCATCGACTGCGCCGAGGCAATCGGAGCGCCGAGCATCGCCATCAGGCTGACGCTTGCGGCAAGCGTGGTCTTGGTCTTCATCTGTCAACTCCCGTCGTTGAAATAGCTGGCTGTCCTGCCTTGTGCCGCCTTTCGGGGCGGTCAGGCGTCTTGGCCTGATCAGCAAGTGACAGAGATTTGTGACACTCTGGCGACGTTCTGTCACATGTTTTTATCATCTGGTCAGTCAATGACCGGGCGCGGCCCCAAAAATTCCCGAAAAACGTTCAGGATCAGCGCCCTGCCAACCTGTAACCAAGCGTTGCCAATCTGGAGGGCCCGGCCCCGGGGCGGCTTTCCCGCGCATCCGCAAGGGCCAGCAGCGCATACATTCCCCGCACGCCGAGCCAGCGCAGCGGCTCCGGTTCCCATTTGTTCAGGGGGCGATTCACCCAAGGGTGCCGCGTCAGGTCCGTCTGTCGACCAAGCGCCAGGTCCGCAAGGGCCCGCCCGGCCAGGTTTGAAGTGGAAACTCCGACGCCGACATAGCCCCCCGCATGGCCGATCCCGGTGGCGGGGTCGAACCCCACGGTCGCGCACCAGTCGCGCGGCACCCCGAGCGTGCCGCACCAGGCATGGGCAACGGGATGATCCTTCAGGATCGGGAACAGACGGTGGAGAACAGAGGTCAGCCGCCGGACCGTCGCCTCGTCCGGGGTTCCGTCACTGTCCCGGCGACTGGCAAAACGATAGGGTGTGCCGCGCGCGCCAACTGCGACGCGCCCGTCATCCGTGCGCTGGCAATAGCAATAGAGATGCGAAAAATCCCCCATGATCTCATGCCCCTGCCAGCCGATCGTTGCCCATTGCTCCGGCGAGAGCGGTTCGGTCACGATCTGCGCGGAATTGAGCGGCAGCCAGTCGCGGCGATGGCCGGGCAGGTCGGAAGTGAAGCCCTCGGTGCAGCGCAGGATCACCGGTGCCGCCACCATGCCCCGGTCGCATTCGACGCGACCCGGCCGGATGCGCAGCACCCTTGTTGATTCCGCAATCACCGTGCCCTGCCCTTCGACCAAGCGCGCCAGTCCCCGAACCAGCCGCGCAGGGTGGAGCCGCGCCACCCCCGGCACCACCATGGACCCGAGCGCGCCGGGAATCGCGATCCGGTCGCGGGTTTCCCCGGCATCCAGTTCGCCGATCTCCTCCCCCCAATGTCTGCGATGGGCGATTTCATCGCGCAGGCGCGCGAGCTGCGCGGGGTTGGTCGCGACCATCAATTCTTCGGTGCGGCGGATGCCATCGGCGAAGCCGCCAGCCGTTGCCACTGCGATGATTTCATCAACCGTGCCGGACAGCGCGCGCACCATCGCGCGCAGGTCCGCCTCGGTTCCGGTGGTCAGATAGCGGTCATGGCTCCAGGCAAAGCCGCCTGTCAGCCAGCCCCCATTGCGCCCGGAGGCGCCAAAACCCGCAAACTCCGCCTCCAGGACAAGGATGCGGAGGTCGGGGCGCCGCGCGCACAGCGCATGGGCGGTCCAGAGGCCGGTGTAACCCGCCCCGATGATGCAGATATCGGCCTGCGCATCGCCGGACAGGGGCGCTCGGCGCACCGGAGGCCCGCCCAAATCCGCCCACCAGAAAGAGACCCCGCCCCGTTCCATTCCGCCCCCGCCCCCGCTCCCTCCATGCCTGCAAACAGGACAATGCGCGCGGCCGGACCATCAGGCAAGGGCCGCGAACGCAGCCGATCCGGGCTTGCCTGATCGGGCGAGCCATGACTTTATGCCAATGATTGCAGTATTTTTCGGGGAGTTTTCCAGAATGTGGGATTTTTCGGTATCCGAGGCGCTTGGCCTCATGCGGCGCACGGCGCCTTTCGTGGTGTTCCGGGTCATCGTCTATTTCGGCATCACCGTCGCCTTGATCCTTGCCACAGGCACCGGGGCCGGGCTTGGCTGGGGGATCGGCAATTTCGGGGATGAGGAGTTCCGCGTCACCTCGACCTTCTATGGCGGGATCGGCGGGTTCGGGATCACGGCGGGGGTGATCTTCTTCTTCCGCGACTACCTGCTCTATATCGTCAAGGCGGGGCATATCGCGGTGATGGTGGAGTTGATGGAAGGCGGCAGCATTCCCGGCGGGCGAGGGCAGATCGACTATGCGGCCGGGGTGGTGAAGGAACGTTTTGGGCAGGCATCGCTGCTGTTCGCGCTGGATCAGGTCATCAAGGGGGTGATTGCTGCCGTGACGGGGCTGGTGCAGGGCATCCTCGCCTTCATCCCGGGGATGGACCGCGCCATGGGACTGGTGCGGGCCTATCTGCGGCTGGCGGTGGGACTGGTCGATGAGGTGATCCTCGCCCATGCCATCCGCACCAGGGCGGAAAACCCCTGGGACAGCGCGCGCGAGGCGCTGGTTCTCTATGGCCAGAACGCCCGCCCGATGCTGGTCAACGCGGCCTGGCTGACGGCCATCGTCTACGGGCTGTCCTTCCTCGTGTTCCTGCTGATGCTGGCCCCTGCGGCGGCGGTAGTCTGGCTCATTCCCGGGGCATGGTCGGCGGGGGGGCTGGTCTTTGCGCTGGTCTTTGCCTGGGCGGTCAAGGCTGCGCTGATCGAGCCCTTCGCGATTGCCTGCATGTTGCAGGTGTTCTTCAAGGTCACGAAAGGCCAGACGCCGGACCCGGAATGGGAGGCGCGGCTGGCGAAAGTGTCGGACAAGTTTCGCTCCATGGGCCAGCGGGCCAGTTCATGGGTGGGCGGGAAATTCGGCGGTGTCGCGGGGCAATGAGCCTGGACGGGGGGCTTTCTGCCCCCCGAACCCCCCGAGGATATTTTTGAACAGATGAAGAGGCGGGGCGCGTTTGTCCCGCCTTCGCCTGCAAGCCGGATCAGACCGCGACGGGGGAGCGGCCCAGAACCCGGGCGCAGGTCAGCGCGATGTCGGCGGCGGTGAGGCCCGCCTCGGCATACATTGCCGCCGGGCTTGCCTGATCGATGAAGCGGTCCGGCAGGGTCATGCAGCGGGTGCGGCAGGATCCGTCAAGCCCGCCCGAGTTGGCAAGATAGTGCAAGACCTGCGCGCCAAAGCCGCCTGCCGCGCCCTGTTCCAGCGTCACAAGCGCGCCGTGATGGCGCACCAACCGGTCGATCAGCGCATGGTCCAGCGGCTTGGCAAAGCGCGCATCGGCCAGTGTGACGGAAATCCCGGCCTCTTCCAGCAGGTCGGCGGCGATGCGGGCCTCGGACAGATGCGCGCCGAAGCTGAGGATTGCGAGATCCGTGCCTTCACGAACCACCCGGCCCTTGCCGATTTCAAGGACTGTTCCCCGTTCGGGAATGTCCACGCCCACGCCTTCGCCACGCGGATAGCGGAAGGCGATGGGGCCTGCGTCATGGGCGGCAGCGGTCGCGACCATATGGACAAGCTCCGCCTCGTCGGCCGCCGCCATGACGGTGAAGCCCGGGAGCGCCGACAGGAACCCCACATCGAACGACCCCGCATGGGTCGCGCCGTCCTGCCCCACCAGCCCGGCCCGGTCGATGGCAAAGCGCACCGGCAGGCCCTGCAGCGCCACATCATGCACGATCTGGTCATAGCCGCGTTGCAGGAAGGTCGAATAGATCGCGCAGAAGGGTTTGAGCCCCGCTGCCGCCATCCCGGCGGCCATGGTCACGCCATGCTGTTCGGCAATGCCCACATCGAACACCCGCCCCGGAAAACGTTTGGCCATGATGTCGAGCCCGGTGCCCGAGGGCATGGCCGCGGTGATGCCCACAATGCGCGGGTCGGCGGCGGCCTCGGTCGTCAGGGCACGGCCAAAGACACCGGTGTAGCTGGGGGCGTTGGATTTCGCCTTGGCCTGCGTGCCCGAGGCCACGTCGAACTTGCCGACGCCGTGATATTTGTCGGCACTGGCTTCGGCGGGGGCATAGCCCTTGCCCTTGACGGTGATGGCATGGATCAGCACCGGGCCGGTAGCACGCGCGCGCACCGAACGCAGGGTGGACAGAAGCTGACCCATGTCATGCCCGTCGATCGGGCCGATATAGGTGAAGCCCAGTTCCTCGAACAGGGTGCCGCCACCGGGGGCACCGGTGACAAGGGCGCGGGCGCGGCGCGCGCTGTCGCGCATCGGGCCCGGCAGCGCGGCCTCCAGGCCTTCGGCCAGACCCTTCAGGACTGCCAGCGGGGGGGCATCCTGAAGCGCCAGCAGGTATTTCGACATCGCACCCACCGGGGGCGCAATGCTCATGTCATTGTCGTTCAGAATGACGATCAGGCGCTTGCCGAGGCTGCCTGCGTGGTTCATCGCCTCATAGGCCATGCCTGCGGTGATGGCGCCATCCCCGATCACGGCGATGGTGTCGCCCACGGGTTGCCCCATGTCGCGCCCGATGGCAAAGCCGAGGGCGGCGGAAATGGAAGTGGAGCTGTGTGCGGCGCCGAAGGGGTCGAACACGCTTTCGGAGCGCTTGGTGAAGCCCGAAAGCCCACCGCCCTGCCGCAAGCTGCGCATCCGGTCGCGCCGCCCGGTCAGGATCTTGTGGGGATAGCATTGATGGCCGACATCCCAGATCAGCTTGTCTGTGGGCGTGTTGAACACCGCATGGATCGCAACCGACAATTCGACCACCCCGAGCGAGGAACCCAGATGCCCGCCGGTTTCGGACACGACCGAGATCACCTCGGCCCGAACCTCATCCGCGAGCCGTCGCAACTCCAGATCGGTCAAGACCTTCAGATCGGCGGGCCCTGCCACACGGTCGAGTGTCGGGGTGGTGCTGGCGGTATCGGTCATCGTCGCCTCCCTGCAATGATGGTGGCTGCCCTTTCCGTCGCGGAAAAAAGGTGCCGTGGGGCGGGCCCGCACGGCACCAGGTTCCTGTCGCCAACAGGAAGGGAACCGGGCTTTGGTTTGGCCCAGGATCCGGACCGGCAAATGGCCCGAATGGTCGTTGGGACCGGGCGTTGACCCGCCCGGCCCCGGGATCGTCAGACGAGGCGCGTCTTGGCGGGAGCCTCGATCTGGAAACCATAGGGCGAGGGGGCCTGTTTGCTTTCCTCCGGCAACAGGAGCCCGAGGAGGTAGATGGCGTAGATGAACACCCCTACCGCGAAGAGCGCGAGCGCCGCATATCCCGCCCCGCGGAGCATTTCGCCCAGAACCCAGGAGCGCAGCATCGTGCCCCTTGTCTGCTTGATGAAGTCATTGTCGGACATTGCGATGATCTCCTCAGTTCGGCGCGTAGCCGTGGTCCTGCGCCCAGACATACCAGTTGTCCACGACCGTGCCTGTCAGCAGGATGCCGATACCGCCCGTAAGCGTCGTCAGCACCGCAAACCACCAGGCCCAACGGTGGATCCCTTCCATCGTGGCGTTGAAACCCATGGTCCAGCGCCAGAACAGCGCCGCGCGTTCCGAGGCGGTGCCCCGGTCGACGATCTGTTCCAGTTCCCGGTCGCCGCCCAGACGGGAGACGGCAAGGATGGTCGCCCCGTGCATCGCGAAAAGCAGCGCCGAACCGTAGAGGAAGGCGATGGAAAGCGCGTGGAACGGGTTGTAGAACAGGTTGCCATAGGTGAGCGAAAACAGGTTGGTCCAGTCCAGATGGGTGAAGATGCCGTAGGGCACCGCCTCGGACCAGCTTCCCATCATCACCGGGCGGATGAGGCCCAGAACGAGGAACAGCCAGATGGCAGAGGCAAAGGCCCAGGCCACATGCTTGCCCATGCCGAGCGCCTCTGCCCGCAGATAGGTGCGGACCCACCAGGTCATCACCGAGATCAGCAGGAAGAAGGAGGCGATCAGGAAATAGCCCCCCTGCGCCAGCGGCGGAAAGCGCAGGCCCCATTCCGGCCCCGGCGGATCGAGCGAGAGCCAGAAGAGATCCCGCAGGAACACCGCCGGGTTGAACCCGGCCTGATACCAGAACCAGCCGCCCACCATCAGGAACCAGATGGCCCCCGTGGCCAGCGAGATGACCCCCATGGTCCCCAGATAGATCGGCCCGAGCTGCGCATTGCCGAACCAGCCCGCAAGGGTCGAGAAGCTGGCTCCTCGGGTGCGGTTGTCGAGTTCGACCCCTTCCACCATGCCCATTTCAGGGGCGGCGCGGACCTGCACCTGGGTAAAGATGTTTTGATACTCAGCCATTGACGCCTCCCTCGATACCGGCCCACCAGGGCAGTTGCAGCCACCAGTCCCACCAGACAACCCATTGGTCGAACCAGATCGTGCCGGAAATCAGGATGCAGATGGCCGACCAGAACCCGGCATTGAGCGCCAGAAGCAGCCCCAGACGGTGGATCCCCAGCGTGCCGACCGAATAGCCGATCAGGTCGCGGAAGAAGGTGTCCTCGTGGTCGGGCGTTTTCATCAGTTGACCCTTGGGCGGATTGGCCGCCGAGAGGATCAGCGCCCCGTGCAGCGCCAGCGCCAGACAGGTCGTGAAGAAGAAGCTGACCGCGATCATATGCGCGGGATTGTAGTGGAAATTCCCGTAGGTATAGCCGGTGTTGCTGACCCAATCGAGATGCGTCCAGATGCCATAGGGAAAGGCATAGCCCCAGGCCCCCATCAGCACCGGCCGGATCAGAACGAGGCTCAGATAGGCGAAGATCGCCACGCCGAAGGCAAAGGGCACATGCAGCCCGATGCCCAGCTTGCGCGCGATTTCAACCTCGCGCAGCGCCCAGGAAATGAACGCCCCCGTCGCGCAGATCGTGATGATCTGCCAGAGGCCACCCTCGCGCAGCGGCGCTGCGGAAAGCCCCAGTTCGATGGCCGGCGGATTGATCGAGATGAGCCAGGGATTCCAGGTTCCCTGCAACACCGCGCCGTAAAGGATCAGGATGGTTCCAAGCGCCGCGAAAAAGAAGGTCGTGACGCCAAAGAAGCCGACGTAGAAAGGGCCGACCCAGAAGTCGAACAGGTTCCCGCCGACCAGCGTGCCACCCGGCACGCGGTATTTTCGTTCGAAGCTGAGCAAGGCCATGCTTCTTCTCCCCTGTCCCGACAGGCCGCCGGGTCAGCCAATCGGCGTGCCTCGGTTCCCGTCCATGGAAGTTCAAATGTTGCGATCTGCCCCGACCGGACACGCGCCGCCGGGGAAGGTTTGCCGCGGGCAATCCGGTGAAGGAATGCCCGCAGCCTGGGTCGCCCCTTAGTTGGCCGACACGCGGTTGTATTTTTCCGCGGAAATGTCGAGCCAGTTGTAGCTGGGGGTGCTGAGCAGGACGAGATGGATCATCGCTGCGAGCAGGAAGAGGAAAACCCCCTGCGCCACGAACACGCGGCGCGGATCGAAAATCAGCCAGATCTTGTAGAACTTGGACATTTTTCGATCCCCCTCAGAACCACGGACGCCAGATGAACACCGCCAGATGGGCGACAACGGCTACGGCTGAAAACAGCCAGAGCCCGCTCATGTAGACGGAGTGCAATTCTTGCGCCTGTTGGTCGGTCAGACCTGTGAAACTCAGGTCACTTCTATCAGCCATGCTATCCTCCGGATCGTAAGACTGAGGCCGCGTTCCCCACGGCCGGGGTTGTCGAACGGGCAAGACACCCGGTCGAAATCCACTCCCGATGATTCGGGAAAGGAATGTCGGTCCGGGCTGTCACGCCCGGAAAATCATCGGCGTGATCGCCCGCGCCTCGGCCTTCGCCCGGGCCCAGGGGGCCGGACGGTCCTCTTGGCCCATGGCGGTGCGAAGCACCCAGACCAGAGCCGCGATCGGCAGGGCCGCCGCAAAGATCAGCGCGAAGTAGAGCGCGTATTCGATCCGACCCGCGCGCTGCACCGACCCTTTCGGGATGTTGACGCTGTATTCGCTCATCTCGCTTCTCCCTTGTCTGTCATTCCCTGGTCGCCCCGAAGGGCAAGCACTGTTTCCCTGACCACCCGCTCCGCCCCTTGATCGAGGGCGGATTTCTCTGCCGCGTCGCGCAGGCTGCGCGCCGCCGAAATGCGGGTGAGGACGGGGTGTTCGCCTACAATTCTGTCAAGTTCGGCCTGCGCATCGGCATCCCACGGAAAATCGCGGCGCAAGGTCGTGGGGGTGGAGGCGGCACTGTCCATGTCCGTGCCCAGCGGCAGGATGTGGAACAGCGCATCGAAGAGCCCGTTGCAGACCTCCTGCAACAGCCAGACGGCCCCTGCATAGCCCATGGCAGGCGTGCCCGTGGCCCGGCGGATCGCGGCGCCGGGAAAGGACGCGGCCAGAAAGGTCGGCTGCGGGCCATGGCCCCGGCCAAGCTCGGCCAGATACATCTTTTCGTTGATCGACCCCATCAGGATCAGCGGCCGGTGCTGGCGGATCAGTCCGCGCACAGCCTCGTTATTGGTTTTCTTGCCCGCCACCCGCGCCACGGCAAAGGCGCAAGGCAGGCCCAGATCGCCCTCCAGATAGTGCCGGATGCCGCGCGCATAGGTTTCATTCGCGACGATGCCGAAACTGGCCGTGGCAAAGAAATCCTGCGTGACAGAGCGCCACAGATCCCAGACGGGTTTCAGCGTCGAATGCTTTTCCTGCTCGATGAAGGGTTCGGGATCAAGGCCCAGAAGATCGCCCAGCTTGCGCAGGAACAATGTGGTGGACTCCATCCCGATCGGTGCCTGCAGATAGGGTTTGCCCAGAACTTCGGCGAGGCCGCGCCCGAATTCGCGATACATGCAGATGTTGACATCGGCATTCACGAGGTTGCGCATTTCGGCCAGATGCGCGCCAAGCGGCATGACCATATTGATCTCGGCCCCGATTCCTTCGACCAGACGACGCATCTCGTGCAGGTCGGAGGCCATGTTGAACACGCCATACATCGGCCCGAGGATATTGACGCGGGGCTTTGCACCGTCGGCGCGTTTGGCCTCGGGCGGCATCCGGCCCTTGGTCTGGCCGAATTCGGTGAATATCCAGGTCATCGCGCGGTCGGCGCATTGCCATTGATCCTCGTCGATGGTGCGCGGCAGGAACCTCTGGATATTGGTGCCTTGCGGGGTAACCCCGCCACCGATCATCTCAGCAATGGAGCCGGTGACGACCACCGCAGGCAGCGCCGGGTCAAGCGTTTTCCAAGCCCGCGCCATGGATTCCTCGGTGCCCGAGGACATCTCACCCTCACCAAGGCCGGTCACGACGATGGGCAGTTCATGCGGCGGAAGCGCGTCGGTGTAATGCAGGACAGATGTGACCGGCAGGTTCTCGCAGCCCACGGGGCCATCGATCACCACCTGCAGGCCCTTGACGGCGCAGAAGGCATAGATCGCCCCCCAATAGCCACCTGCCCGGTCATGATCCTGAATAAGCATCAGATCATCTCCGAGGCTTTGGCGGCTTTCGCGGCCTTGTCGAGCTTCTTCTGGTGGATGGCGCGGAAATCGGGGCGCAGGTTCGGCGCGCCTTCCCAGATCCCGGCGGTATCGCCTGTGCCCACACCATCAAAAAAGGCTTTCATGCCCTCCATCCGGGTCTTGCCCGCTATGGCTGCATTGACCACCTGCCCGAGCGACCCCGCACCCGCAGGCCCCATCATGGGCCGCGCAGAAATGAGGTTGGTGAAGTAAAGCGCAGGCAGCGCCATCTCCTTGGCTTTCTGCACCACCGGCGTGGTGCCGATGGCCAGATCCGGGCGGAAAAACTCCATCGCGGCCAGATCATCCTCAAGACTTGCACGGAATTTGACCTGCACGCCTTTGGCAGCCAGCCATTCGGCATCGGCCAGTGACCAGGGCGATTTCGCGCAGGCCGTGCCGACATAGGGAACCTCGGCACCGCTTTCGATCAGAAGGCGCGCGACCAGCAGTTCCGAGCCTTCATAGCCCGACAGCGTGATGCGGCCCTTGATCGGGGCGGCGGCCAGCGCACCCTTGATCGCGGGCAGGAATGCGTTTTGGGCTGCGGCAATCTTTTCGGCTGAAATACCATAGGCCTCACCGATGTTCTTCAACCAATCCGCCGTGCCGTCATGGCCGACCGGGGCCGAGCCGACAATGGGCCGGCCTGCGGCCTGAAACTCACGCACAGAAGCGGTGTAAAAGGGATGGATCGCGGCACAGACGGCGGAATCGAGCGCCGCGTAAAGCTCACGCCACTCCCGGCAGGGAACGACCGGACCGGCGGCAAGGCCCATGGGGGCCAGCATCGCGCCGATCATCATCGGGTCAGCGGGAAACATCTCGCCCAACAGCGCCACGGTCGGGCGGTCGGCGCGGCCGGATGCGGGGGCCGCCACCGGGCCTGCCTCGATCTCGGCCCGGGCATAGGCGAGCATCGCGCCCGCCAGCACGTCCTTGGCCTCGGCATGGGTCGGGATGCCAAAGCCCGGCACGTCGATGCCGATGATCCGCACCCCGTTGATTTCTTTCGGCAACAGCCGCAGCGGCACGCCGCTGGCTGTCGGCACGCAGAGGTTCGTGACCACCACCGCGTCATAGCGGGCGGGATCGGCCAGTTCATGCACCGAATCGCGGATGTCCTCGAAGAGTTTGCCGGTCACAAGCGTTTCGGAATTGAAGGGCACATAGCCGACCGAACGGCGCGCACCGTAGAAATGCGACACGAAGGTCAGGCCATAGACGCAGCAGGCCGACCCGGACAAAACGGTGGCCACACGGCGCATCCGAAGGCCAACGCGAAGGGATCCGAAAGCGGGGCACATGCTTTGCGGTTTGTCATGCGGGCCCTTGGGATAGTCGGCGGCAAAACGGTCAAGGAGTTCTGATTGGCCCGCCTCGCGCGCGGCCTGTTCAAGCGTGGCACCGGAATGACAGCCCAAGCCATCAACCGATCCTGCCACGGGTTCGGGCAGATCCTGCGCCATCACCGGGGTCAGGGCGGCAGTGCCTGCCGCATCATATCCGACCTCACGCTTCAACGAACTGCCCCCTTGCCTGAGGAAAGCCGCGCAAGGGCCTGATCGAGTTGGGAAAGGCGGTCAAGATCAAGCATGGTCATACACCACTTCCAATGATGCTTTCACCACGGCGTTCTTGCCGCGCATATCGGCGTCAGTCGCCGGGGTGAGGACAAAATCCGCGCCCGTCGCTTCGGCCGAAAAGAGGCCGAGCAACCCATCCTGGGTCAGCGGCGCTGGACGCACCGGCGGGGCAATGGCGACCGCCTCGGCCAGTTCGGCAAAGAGGCTGCCCCATTGGCTTTCATAGCTGCCGACGATCTGGTAATTCGCGGATTTCTTGCGCAGATCATCGTCCTGCGGGATCGCGGCCAGAACCGGGATCTTGACGGATTCCGCAAAGGCCGCCGCCTCACCGGTGCCGTCATCCTTGTTGATGACCAGCCCCGCGATGCCGACATTGCCGCCCAGCTTGCGGAAATATTCCACGGCCGAGCAGACATTGTTGGCCACATAGAGCGATTGCAGATCGTTGGAGGCGACGAGGATCACCTTCTGCGCCATGTCGCGGGCAATCGGCAGGCCGAAGCCACCGCAGACCACATCGCCGAGGAAATCCAACAGGACATAATCGAAGTCCCAGTCATGGAACCCAAGTTTTTCAAGGAGTTCAAAGCCGTGGATGATGCCGCGACCGCCGCAGCCCCGCCCCACTTCCGGCCCGCCCAGTTCCATCGCGAACACGCCGCCGCGCTTGAAACAGACATCGCCGATGGCAACCTCTTCCCCGGCAAGCTTCTTGCGGGTGGAGGTTTCGATGATCGTCGGGCAGGCCTTGCCGCCAAACAGCAGGCTCGTGGTGTCGGATTTCGGGTCACAGCCGATCAACAGCACCCGCTTGCCCATTTCCGCCATCATGTGACTGAGATTGGCCAGCGTGAAGCTCTTGCCGATGCCGCCCTTGCCGTAGATCGCGATGATCTGGGTTTTCTTGGTGGGCGCGCCTTGCGGGACCTCCAGCGTGGGCTCCTCACTCGCCTCTGCCCTGAGCCGCGCATCGAAATCCTTGAGGTTCGGCACTTCGGTCATCAGTTGCTCCAGTCCAGTATCATTTTAAGGCAGTCGGGGTTTGTGAAAGCCGTCTCGTAAGCCTCTGCGGCAGAACGGCAATCAGCGCGGTGCGTAATCAGTTCGGCAAGGCTCAGCGCGCCGCTTTCGACAAGGGTGCGGGTGGCGGTCATGTCGGAGGGCGTCCATTCGGCGGCGATGCGCAGACGGGCCTCCTTCATGAAGGCGGGGGGAAAGGCGAATTGCACGGGTTCAGTGTAAAACCCTGCAAGAACCACCTCGCCGCCGCGCGCCAGACGTGAGATCAGCGTATCGAGAAGCGCCGTATCGCCCGAGGCGTCATAGATGGCGCGGTAATCGCGGCGGGGGTCGGTTTCGGGGTCGATGACCTCATAACCTTCGGCACCGGTGCGGCGGGCCGGATTGACCTCCCAAACGGTCGGGGCCTGTCCGCCTGCGGCAATCGTCAGACGGGCCAGCAACCGGCCCAGAACACCGTGACCCACGATCAGGTCCGGCATCGTCACGTCGAATCCGGCAAGGGCATGGCGGGCCGTGGCGGCCAGCGCCAGCAGCGCCCCTTCGGCCCCGAGGGCTGCGTCGATGCGTGTCACACGTTCCGCACCCGTCACCAGATGGTGTGCGGCACCGCCGAACAGACCCCTGACCTGTTGGCCATCGCGCAACCCGAAGCAGTTGGCACCGGGCACGAACACCCGTTCACCCACCCGGAATCCGCTGTCTGCACCCGCCTCAACCACTTCGCCCATTGATTCGTAACCGGGAACCAGCGGATAGCCCATGCCCGGAAAGGGCGGCATCCGGCCTGACCAGAACAGCCGCTCGGTGCCCGTCGAAATGCCCGAATGTGCGATCTCGACAACGACATCCCCGGCCAGCGGTGCGCTCAGATCGATCGGTTCGACCCCGAGGTTCTGCGGTCCTGACAAGATGATGGCCGATGTCTGCATTGGCGGTCTGCCCCCCTGATGCCAGCACCCGCCTTGCGGAGTCGTCTGGCTTATATGTAACTTTAAACTTACATCTCATACTGTCAATCAAAATAGACAGTCTGCAAAAAGCAATTGCCCGAAAGTGCAGCAGATGCGTCCGGAAAGGTGACAGGATGCGCGGGTGTCGTCAGGCCGGGCGGCGCGCGGTGACAAGGGAGGTCACAAAGGGGCGCCTTGAGCGGGCGGGGGCGATTCTGTCGAAACCGGCCTCACCCAGCAATTCCGCAATCCGCGCGGCGGAACGTGTGCGTCCGGTGCGCATGGCCATCGTGTAGAATGCAAAATAGACATCCGTCACCGGATCGGGGCGCATGCCCCCCGACATCGGTTCGGACACCAGCACCAGCCCTCCCGGCGGCAGCGCCGCATGAACCCGCGCCAGCAGCGCACGCACCGTGTCGTCGGAATGATCGTAAAGCACCCGCACGAGACTGATCGCATCCGCACCGGGCGGCAACGGGTCATCCCGGAAACTGCCCGGATGCAATCGCACCCCCTGCCCCAGCCTTGCCCCTGCCCCATCCAGCACCGCCGGAAGCTCGAAAAGATGCCGTTCGATGCCCGGATGATGGCGGCCCAGAGCTTCCAGAAAGGCGCCCGTTCCGCCACCCACATCCATCATGCTCCGCACCCCGCGCAGATCGGCAAGCGCCAGCGTATCCTCTGCCACCAGAACCTGACTCTCGGCCATCAGTCGCGAATAGCGCGTCGCGCGTCCGGGATCCTCCGCCGCGCCCGCACCAAAGACATAGGGCCAGAACTCGGCAAGGTCCGGCCGGGTTTCCCCGCGCAGGAAGGCCACCGGATCGGCAAGGTCGCGATAGAGGATGGCGTGATGCAGGATCATGCCCTCGAGCCCCGGCACGGCCAGCAACGAGGCCCCCCGGACCGACAACGCAAACCGCCCGTCCCGCCGCCGCCGCAACAGACCCGCCGCAGCGCCTGCCTGCAAAAGAACCGCGAGACGATCCTCCGGCAGCCCCAATCCGGGCGCGAGATCACCAGGCTTTGCAGGCCCGGACTCCAGCCGGTGCAACAGGCCCAGCTCAACAAGGGCCATCAGCACCTGGGATTCAACAAAGCCTTGTATTGTCTTGAAAATCGCCTCTCCTTGCCGACGCGCAACCCAGCGCAGGCCGGGAACACGCGCCGCGAAAGCCTGAAACCGGCGCGACCGCGCAAGGTTCACGATCCAGTCCGAACCGGCCCGCCGACGTGGAGCAGGATCGGTATCGGGCATGTCCGCCATCGGTCAGACCCGGGTCTGGAAATGCGTCTGGGCCGGGGCGACCGGGGTCATCCGTTCGGCGTGGCGACGGACCATCTCGGCCAGCATCGCCTCGCCCGGACAGGCGGGGATCGAGGCGATTGCACCGCCGAGAATGTCGCGCAGATGCCGGATCGCACCCTGAACGCCAAGCTCGGACACGGCCGAAGGACGGGCATGGATGGCATCCTGTCCCACCGGCTTGCCCAGGGTTTCGGCGTCATAAAGTGCGTCGCGAAGGTCATCCGCCACCTGAAACGCCTCACCGATCCGCGCACCGAGTTCGGTCCAGGGTTCGGGATCCTGCCCCGCCGCCTGCGCGCCCATCTGAGTGGCGGCGATGAACAGCGCCCCGGTCTTGGCCCGGTGATAGGCGCGCAGATCGACCTGCGCCTCGCTTTCCCAGCCCTGCCCCGCACAGATCCCGCCCGGCATCCCCGTCCGCGCCGCCAGAATCCGGATCAGGCCGAGCGCGCGGGCGGCATCGGCCGCAGGCAGATGTGCCAGATGGTCAAAAGCCAGCACGATCAGGCTGTCACCCGCCAGAACGGCAAGCGGTTCGGAATAGGCGCAATGCACCGTCGGCTTGCCACGCCGGGTGTCTGCATCGTCGAAACAGGGCAGATCATCATGCACGAGGCTGGCGCAATGGATCAGTTCCAGCGCCGCCGCGGCGGCATCCGCCACGCCGGGCCGGTCGTCACCGCAGGCAAGGGCCACTGACAGAAGGATCGTGGGCCGGACCCGCGCGCCCCCCGGAGTCACCGCATAGGGCAAGGCCGATGCGAGCCGGGAAGGCACCGGATGCCCCGCCCCCGCCGCCTGCGCAAGGGATGCGGCAATGGCCTGTTCGATCCGTGTCTGAAGCCCCATGCCGCCACTCCTGTCATCTATATCTGACATATAACTGTAAATCATACTGGACAATCCTCAAAGGCAAGTCAACAATCACCGCATGGCCATCCGCGCGCAAACCCCTGTACCGGCCAAGCGCCCCCCGAACTCCCGCCCGCCGGTTTCCCGCCCAAGGGTGATCGTGATCGGGGCCGGGATGGGCGGGCTCTGTGCTGCCGTCCGGCTGGCCCATGGCGGGTGCCGCGTGACGGTGGTGGAGGCAGCGCCAGGCCCCGGCGGCAAGATGCGCACAGTCGACAGCGTCGCGGGTCCGGTCGATGCGGGCCCCACTGTCTTGACCATGCGGGGCGTGTTCGAGGGGATTTTCAGGCTGGCGGGCCAGCGGCTGGAAGATCACCTGACCCTGATCCCCCAACCCGTTCTGGCCCGGCACTGGTGGGAGGGCGGCGAGACGCTCGACCTGCACAGCGATGCCGAGGCAAGCGCCGCTGCCATCCACACCTTCGCCGGTGCGCGCGCCGAGGCCGATTTCCGCAGCTTCCATGCCCGCACCGCCGCCGCCTTTGCCGCCTTCGACGCGCCCATGATGCAGGCGGCCCGACCCCGGCCCGGTGCCATCGCGCTCGCCGCACTCCGCACACCACGGCTCTGGCCCTGGCTCCTGCCCGGCATGACGCTTGCCCGCGCACTTGCGCTGGAGTTCCGCGACCCGCGTCTGCGGCAATTGTTCGGACGCTATGCCACCTATGTCGGCGGCTCGCCCTACCGGTCACCCGCCATTCTGGGCCTTGTCTGGCAGGCCGAAGCGCGCGGCGTCTGGACGGTGAAGGGCGGGATGCACAGGCTTGCGCTTGCGCTTGCCGATCTTGCGGCGGCAGGGGGGGCGCAGTTCCGCTATGGCGTGGCGGCGGACCGGATCACCGAACATTGGGGCCGGACAAATGCGGTTGTGCTGGCTGACGGGGCAACCCTGACCTGCGATGCGGTGGTGTTCAACGGCGATCCCGCCGCCCTGCCTGAGGGCCTTCTGGGCAAGGCCGCGATCCCGGCCCTGCCCACCCGCGCCACAAGGCCGCGCAGCCTCTCGGCTCAGGTCTGGAGCTTTGCCGCGCACCCGCACGGCCCTGCAACCGGGGCGGGGCTCGCCCATCACAACGTCTTTTTCACCGCCGATCCGCGCGACGAATTCGCACCGATTGCCAAGGGGCGGCTGCCCGATGCGCCCTCGATCTATCTTTGCGCGCAGGACCGCCACCATGTCGAAGCCGTCCCGCAAGGGCCAGAGCGGTTCGAGATCATCCTCAACGCCCCTGCAGGGCTTTCCCCCGACCCGAAGGAGGCCCGGCGATGCGCCGATCTGACCTTTTCCCGCCTCGCCCGCTATGGGCTGACCTTCACCCCGCAACCGGACCCGGGGCTTCATCCACAGGTTCTGACGGGGCCTTCGGGCTTCGCCCGGATGTTTCCGGGGTCGGAGGGGGCGATCTATGGGCGCAGCCCCGAGGGGCCGATGGCGGCCTTCCGGCGACCTCCGGCGCGGACGGCGTTGGCGGGTCTTTATATCGCGGGGGGGGGCGCGCATCCGGGGGCGGGGCTGCCGATGGCGGCCCGGTCCGGCCTGCACGCGGCCGAGGCGATCAGGACGGACCTCGCTTTGATGTCACAGTCCGCCCCGACGGCTATGCCTGGTGGTATGTCGACGGGATCAGCGCCGACGGCACCCGCGCGATCTCCGTCATCGGGTTCATAGGGTCGGTTTTCTCGCCCTGGTATCGCTGGTCGGGGCGGCGCGACCCGGCCAACCATTGCTGCATCAATGTGGCGACCTATGGCCCCGGCGCGCGCTTCACCATGACAGACCGGGGCCGCGCCGCCCTGCGCCAATCGCCCGACTGCCTGACCGTCGGCCCCAGTTCGATGCGCTGGACCGGCGCGGCGCTGGAAATCGAGATCAACGAGATCGGTGCGCCGCCGATGGTGACGCCGGTGCGCGGCCGCATCCGCCTGACACCTGCCGCGCTGACCGGGGTGGAGGTGGCGCTGACCCCGGATGACGCGCATCTGTGGCGCCCTTTTGCCCCCACGGCGCGGATCGAGGTGGACCTGAGCCAGGGCCACAAATGGCAGGGGCACGGCTATTTCGATGCCAATTTCGGCACCCGCGCGCTGGAGGCCGATTTCAGCTATTGGACATGGGGGCGGTTTCCGTTGAAGGACGGGGCCGCCTGTTTTTACGACGCCACGCGGCGCGACGGGTCGGAACTGGGCCTTGGCCTGCATATTGCACGCGACGGGTCGGTGCGTCAGATCGAGCCACCGCCCAAGGCCCGCCTGCCCCGCACGCTCTGGGCGCTGCGGCGTGAAACGCGGGCGGATGCGGGGGCCAAACCCCATCAGGTCATGGCGATGCTGGACGCGCCCTTTTACAGCCGCTCACAGGTGGAAACCCGCATCAATGGCGAGGTCACGCGCGGCGTGCATGAGGCGCTGGACCTCAATCGCTTTGCCAATCCGCTCTTGAAACCCATGCTGGCGGTGCGGGTGCCGCGCCGTGAGGGCTGGACCTTTGCCGATCAGGCCATTTCCGGGTTGCGCCGCCAGACCGAATAATTCAGCGCCCCCGCGATGGTTGCCCACAAAAGATAGGGCGCCATCAAGACCCCGGCCAGCGTGTCGAGTTGCCAGAAGGCCAGCATTGTCGCCGCCACCGCCAGCCACAGGCAGCACAGAACCACAAACCCCGCCTGCATCCGCCTCAGCCCGAAAAACACCGGCGTCCAGAGCGTGTTGAACGCGATCTGCGCGGCCCAGAAAGCCAGCGCCTGCCCCGATCCGGGCAAAAGCGCCACGCGCATCGCCGCATAGGCCATGGAGATGTAAAGGATCGTCCAGACCACTGGGAAAGCCCAGTTGGGCGGCGTCCAGTCGGGCTTTTCCAGGCTGTCATACCATTCGCCGGGCTTGAACATCGCCCCGGTGGCCGCCGCAGCGCCGCAAGCGGCAAGGAATGTCAGAAACAGGCCCCAATCCATCGACGTCCCCCATCGGTCCGCCCCAGATGTAGGCTATTCCCCGGGAAAGGCCAAGCTCTGCGGTGCAGCATGGCCCCGGCGAGCCCGATTTTGCGCCTCAAGCTGCGCCAGAATGTCCAGCACCCGCTCCGGCCTGCTGGCCTCGCGCCCGCCCTGCGCGGCGGCCTCCACCAGAAAGGCGACCTCGGGCTCGGGCCGGGCATGGATCAGCGCGGGCACCGGCATGACCGCCGAAACCCCGCTCTGCACCAGCGCCTCGGCCAGCCAGCCGAGTTTCTGGCGGCGTGAGGTATGCGCGCGCCATGTGATGCTGTCATGGTCCCGCGCCGCCACCGCCTGCCCGATGCCGCGATAGATCAACCCGGCGGCATGGATGCCCGGACGGCAAGACAGCGGCAATCGTGCCACGCCTGCCCCTGCCCGCGCATAAAGCCGGTCTGCCTGCGCCAGAAGCCGCGCGACCAGCGCCCGGATGCGCGCATCGGGCGTCGGGTCGGCCAGAAACGCCTCCGGATCAATCCCGGCCTCGGCCAGCCAGTCGGTCGGCAGGTAAAGCCGCCCGGCGCAGGCATCCTCGCCCACATCGCGGGCAATATTGGTCAGTTGCATGGCAAGACCCAGATCGCAGGCCCGCGCGATGGTGTCGGCATCGCGCGCGCGCATCAGCACGCACATCATGGCCCCCACCGCCGCCGCCACCCGCGCGGAATAATCCAGCACCCCCGACAGCGTGGCATAGCGCCGCCCCACCGCATCCCAGGCGAGCCCTTCCAGCAGCGCCTCGGGCAGCGCGCGCGGCATGTCGAACCCGTCCACGATGGCGCCAAAGGCGCGGTCGGCAGGCGCATTGCGGGGCGTGCCCGCGTAAACCAGATCCAGCCGGTCGCGCAGCGACAGGACCGCCCCGCCCTTGTCCGTGCCCTCATCCACCGCATCGTCCGCCAGCCTGCAAAAGGCATAAAGGGCAAGTGCCGGATCCCGCACCCGCGCGGGCAACAGGCGCGATGCGGTGTGGAACGACAGCGACCCCGCCCGGATCGCCGCGCGGCAATGGTCCATATCGGCGGGCGCGATCATTCGGCAGCCATCCGCAGGGGGGCCGCAACCGGCGCATCCGGCACCAGCTTGCCCAGCACTTCCGCGCTGGAAATCACCCCCGGCAGGCCCGCGCCGGGATGCGTGCCCGCACCGACCAGATACAGCCCCTCGGCCTCCTCGCTGACATTGTGGGGGCGGAACCAGGCCGATTGCAGGATGCGCGGCTCGATGGAAAAGCCCGCGCCATGGGGGGAAAGATAGCGGTCGCGGAATTCCTCGGGCGTGAAGGTCAGGCTTTCGGTGATCCGCGCGCCGATCCCCGGCATCAGGCGTTCGAGTTGTTCCAGCACCAGCGCGCGGTAGGGTTCGGCCTGCACCTTCCAGTCCACGCCATTGTCATGGCCCAGATGCGGCACTGGGGATAGCACATAGAAAGTGTCATCGTTCTCGTGTGCCACTGACGGGTCAGTGACAGAGGGGCGGTGGATATAGAGGCTCATGTCATCGGCCAGTTTGCCCTTGAGGAAGACGTCACGCAGCAATCCCTCATAGCGCGGGCCGCTGAAGATCGTGTGATGCCCCATCTCGGGCCACATCGCCCTGGTGCCCTTGGTGCCGAAATACCAGACATAGAGCCCCATCGACCAGCGCCTCCCGTCCACCTTGGCGTCGGTCCAGACCTTGCGGGGCCGGTTGCGCAAAAGCCGGGTATAGGTGTGCCCCGCATCGGCATTGCTGACGATCAGCCCTGCGGTCAGCACCCGGCCATCGGTCAGGCGCAGGCCAATGGCGCGGTTGCCAACAAACAGGATCTCGTCAGCCTCCTGCCCCAGATGCACGGCTCCGCCTTGGGATTCGATCACCTTGACCATGGCATCAGCAATCGCCTGCACCCCGCCCATGGCGTAATGCACGCCGAATTCCTTTTCCAGGTGGCTGACCAGCGCATAGATCGAGGTCACATGCAGCGGATCGCCCCCGATGAACAGCGGATGGAAGGACAGCGCCATCCGCAAGCGTGGGTCGCGCACCCGCGCGGCAGCAAGGCCAAAGATGGACCGGTCTGCCCTGAGCCGCGCAAACTCCGGCAGCACCTTGAGGGTTTCCCACAGGCGATGCATCGGCTTGGCCACCATGCCCTCATAGCCCACGACGAACCGCCGCCGACTGTCCTCCAGAAACCGCCGGTATCCGGGCAGGTCGCGGGGGGAAAGGCGCGTCACCTCCGCCTCCATCCGGGCGGTGTCGGAACAGGCATCGAAATGCGATCCGTCCTGAAACCGGATGCGGTAGAAGGGGTCGAGCGGGCGCAGGTCCACATCACGGCGGAAATCGCGCCCGCAAGCGGCCCAGAGATCCTCGAACACCTGCGGCACGGTCACGATGGTCGGGCCGAGATCAAACCGGTGTCCGCCTCGGGTGATCGACGATCCGCGCCCGCCCGCGCGGTCCAGCCGGTCGACCACCGTCACCCGGTAGCCCTTGGCCCCCAGCCGCATCGCGGCGGCCAGCCCACCCAGACCGGCACCGACGACAAGGGCTGTGGCCGGGTCGGGCGACAGGGCAGAAACGGGGCGGATTGGGCGCGGATCTGTCAACATGAGAGTATGATAGACTGTCCAGTCTGATTTACAATCTTTCTCTGACCCCTGCCTTTTCATGCGCTTCCTCTTCCCTCGACCCGCAAAGGCTGTAAGATAATCCTGACAGCAAGGATGTGAGCCAGAATGCAGACCGTCAGCCTCAGCCTGTTTCGATTCGAAACGATGGCGGCGCGACTATGGATCATCGGCCAGATGGGGGTGGCGCGGATCGGGCTGTCCCGAATCCCTGACCTCGCGTTCTGGAAACTCTGCGGATCAGGCACTGGCGAGGGTTTCACCCCGCGTCCGAACTGGGGGGTCTGGGCGATCCTGTCGGTCTGGCCCGACCTTGCGACCGCGCAGGCGCGCACAGCCTCCGTTCCGCTGTTCCGGCGCTGGCGGGCAAAATCCGCTGAACACTGGACAATCCACCTGTCGCCGGCCTCGGTGCGCGGCCACTGGTCGGGCCGCACCCCCTTTGCCGCCACTGACCCCGCCCTGCCCGGCCCGCTGGCCGCGATGACCCGCGCCACGCTGCGACCCTCGCGGCTGGCGCGGTTCTGGGGCCGCGTGCCGGACATTTCAGCCGTCATCGGTGCCGATCCGAATGTGGTCTTCAAGATCGGCATTGGCGAGGTTCCGGTGCTGCATCAGGTCACCTTCTCGGTCTGGCCGGACACCGCGACCATGGCAAATTTCGCGCGCGGCGACGGCCCCCATGGCCGCGCCATCCGAGCCGTGCGCGACGAGGGCTGGTTCAACGAGGAACTCTATGCCCGCTTCCGCATCCTCGGCACCACCGGCACATGGGGCGGGGCGGATCCGCTGGCCCGCCTCGCCCCGAATATCCCCAGACTGGACGCTGCATGAAATCCCCCTTTCCGTTCTCCGCCATCGTCGAACAGGACGAAATGAAACTGGCCATGGTGCTGACGGCGGTGGACCCCGGCATCGGCGGCGTCTTGGTGTTCGGGGATCGCGGCACCGGCAAATCGACCGCCGTGCGCGCCCTTGCGGGCCTTTTGCCGCCCATCCGCGCGGTGGAGGGCTGCCCGATCAATTCCGCCCGGCCCGAGGATTGCCCCGACTGGGCGCAAGTCACCTCCCGCCGCATCGTAACCCGGCCCACGCCCGTCATCGACCTGCCCCTGGGCGTGACCGAGGACCGCGTTGTGGGCGCGCTGGACATCGAACGCGCGCTGACACGCGGGGAAAAGGCGTTTGAACCCGGCCTTCTGGCGCGGGCCAATCGGGGATACCTCTATATCGACGAGGTGAACCTGCTCGAAGATCACATCGTGGACCTGCTTCTGGACGTGGCGCAATCGGGCGAGAATGTGGTGGAGCGCGAGGGCCTGTCGATCCGCCATGCGGCGCGCTTCGTACTGGTCGGGTCCGGCAACCCCGAGGAAGGCGAATTGCGCCCGCAGCTTCTGGACCGGTTCGGCCTGTCGGTAGAGGTCGCCTCCCCCCGCGATGTGAAAACCCGGGTCGAGGTGATCCGCCGCCGCGACGGCTATGAAAACGACCACGAGGCATTTCTGAAACGCTGGAAGGCCAAGGATGCCACGCTGCGCCGCAAGATTTTGGCCGCGCGTGAAGCGCTGCCGAACCTTGTGACGCCCGATGGGGTGCTGGAGGATTGCGCGGAGCTGTGCATCGCGCTCGGGTCTGACGGGCTGCGCGGGGAATTGACATTGCTGCGCGCGGCCCGTGCCTTGGCGGCTTTTGAGGGGGCCGCGACCGTAGGCCGGGCGCATCTGCGCGCCGTTGCCCCCTCGTCGCTGCGCCACCGCCTGCGCCGCGATCCCCTGGACGAGGCTGGCAGCGGGGCGCGCGTGGCCCGGATGCTGGACGAGGTTCTGCCCGCATGACGCCGCCCCCGCCCGACCCGCGCTGGCTGATGGCGGAGCGGGCCATATTGCTGTGGCAGATGGACCCTTCAGGCCTTGGCGGGCTGTGGCTGCGCGCCCGCGCGGGCAGTCTGCGCGACCGGCTGCTGGCGGGCATCACCGCCTTTGTCCCGCGCCGCATTGCGCCGGGCATCGTGGATGAGGCGCTTTATGGCGGGCTGGACCTTGCCGCGACACTCGCCACCGGGTGCAAGGTCATCGGGGGCGCGTTGCTGGCCAGCCCTACCCCGATTGCGCTGACCATGGCCGAACGCTGCCCCCCCGGCCTTGCCGTGCGGCTGGGGCGCTGGATCGACGAGGGCGGCGCGCTCTTGGCACTGGACGAGGCGGCCGATGGCGACGACTCCCCGCCCTCAGCGCTGACCGACCGGTTGGGGTTGTTTGTCGATCTGGACGGGATCGGCTGGCAGACGAGCCGCGCGATCCTGCCCGATGCCGCTGCGCTGGACAGTGCGCGTGCAAGACTGCGCGCCGTCCATATCCCCGCCGAAGCGGTGGAGGCCATCACCGCCACCGCCGCGCGCATGGGCATCGCCAGCCTGCGCGCACCGCTGCTGGCGCTGGCCTGCGCGCGTGCCAGTGCCGCCCTGCGGGGTGCGGATACGGTCGAAGAGGAGGATCTGCGCCTCGCGGCCGCCCTCTGCCTCGCGCCGCGCGCGCTGACCCTGCCCGACGCGCCCGAAGATGACGCCGAGCCCCCCCCGCCCGAGCCGCCAAGCCCGGAGGAAGGCGAGGACGCCACCGCCCCGGACCCCGAAACCATGCAGATCCCCGAGGAAATGTTGCTGGAGGCCGTGCGCGCGGCCCTGCCCCCCGGCTTACTCGAAAAACTTGCCGCAGGCCGCGCCGCGCGCGTGGCCGCAGGCAGCGGCGGCACCGGGGCGGGCCACAAGGGCAACCGGCGCGGCCGCCCCCTGCCCTCGCGCGCGGGCCGCCCCGATGGCCAGTCGCGCATCGACCCGGTTGCAACCCTGCGCGCTGCCGCCCCCTGGCAACCGATCCGCCGCAGGCTTTCGCCCGACCGCACCGGCCTTCTGATCCGGGCCGAGGATTTCCGCCTGCGCCGGTTTCAGGAAATGTCGGACCGGGTGCTGATCTTTGCCGTCGATGCCTCCGGGTCTGCCGCCATGGCGCGGCTGGGCGAGGCGAAGGGCGCGGTGGAACTGTTGCTCGCACAAGCCTATTCGCGGCGCGACCATGTGGCGCTGCTGGCCTTTCGCGGCACCGGGGCGGAACTGCTGTTGCCGCCCACGCGGTCACTGGTGCAGACCAAGCGACGGCTGGCGGGCCTGCCGGGGGGCGGGGGCACGCCGCTCGCATCGGGCCTGCGGCTGGGGATGGAACTGGCGCAACTGGCGCGCAGTCGCGGGATGACGCCGACGCTGGCGCTGCTGACCGACGGTCGGGCGAATGTCACGCTGGACGGGCGCGGCGACCGGGCCACGGCGATGGAGGAGGCCATCCGAATGGCGCGCGCCTTTGCCGCCAGCGGCACGCCCGGTCTTGTGCTGGACACCGCCAACCGCCCGCAACCCGAGCTGCGGGCGCTGGCTGCCGCCATGCGCGCGCCCTATCTGCCGCTGCCGCGCGCCGATGCGCGCGCGCTGTCGGCGGTTCTGTCCAGCGCGCTGGAGGGCTAGGCCATGGCCGATCTGCCGTCCGACCTGCCCCCCGATCTGCCCGCCAACTGGCCGATGCGCGACGCCTCGCATCTGGTGACCACCGCAGGACATCGCTGGCATGTGCAGCAGATGGGGACCGGGCCTGACCTGCTGCTGCTGCATGGCGCGGGGGGGGCGACCCACAGTTGGCGCGCGCTTGCCCCGCTGCTGGCACCACACTTCAGGCTGACAATCCCGGATCTCGCCGGTCAGGGGTTCAGCCGGATGGGCGCGCGGGGCCGCGCAGGGCTTGATGCAATGGCCGGGGATCTGACGTCCCTTTGCGCGCATCTCGACATCCGGCCACAGGGGATCCTCGGCCATTCCGCAGGGGCCGCGATTGCCCTGCGGATGACCACGACCCTGCCGCAGCCCCCGCAGGCCTTGGTCGGCATCAATGCGGCTCTGGGCTCCTTCGACGGCATTGCGGGGGTTCTTTTTCCGGTCATGGCCAAGGCGCTGACCTATGCGCCTTTCCTGCCACAGATCATCGCACGAGCCTGGGGCACCGAGTCGAAAGTCGCCTCGCTCCTCGCCTCCACCGGCTCGCCACTCGATGTCGAAGGTCGCACGCTTTATCAGACGCTTGTGTCGCGACCTTCACATGTCGAAGGCACGCTTGCCATGATGGCGCAATGGCGGCTCGACGCGCTTCTGGCCTCCCTGCCGGGGATTGCGACACCGACGCTGCTGGTTGCCGCCGCCGATGACCGTGCGGTGCCGTCCATGGTATCAGCCCGTGCCGCCGCGCGATTGCCGGTGGCGGACTATGCCGAATTGCCGCAAGGCGGGCATCTGCTGCATGAAACACGCCCCGAAGCGGTCGGAGGGCTGATCCTGCCCTTTCTCAACCGGCATGTCAGGTAACGACGCGGCGCAACTCCGGGCCGAAGATCCGTTCCATATGCTCGGACAGATAGATCCGCAGCCAGGGCGTGAAGCGATCCGGCCAGCGACGGGTTTCCGCCGCGAGGTCATACAAGTCGACCCAGCGGACGGCCTGCACTTCCGACGGGTTCAGCGCCATGGCCAGATCGGCGGGCGCATCGGCGGTGAACACTTCCACCACCTCATGTTCGGTCAGCCCGCCGCCTACTTCGGCGCGGTATTCCACCTGCCCCGCATGGGCCATCCGCAGCCCCTTGATACCCAGCTCCTGCGCCAGCCTGCGATTGGCACAATCCGCCGCCGTCTCGCCCCAATGGGGATGGGTGCAGCAGGTATTGGCCCAGAGGTTCGGCGTGTGGTATTTCCCGGCGGCGCGCTGCTGGATCAGCACCTTCCCTGCGGACAGAACAAAAACTGACACCGCAAGATGCCGCAAGCCGCGCCTGTGGACGTCCAGCTTGTCCAGCGGGCGCAGATCGCCGTCGAGCCAAGCCGGAATCAGGTCGTTGTCCATCATGTCCAGACCGGCGAGACAAGGCGCGTCAGATGCGCAAGGTTCTTGAGCCCGATCTTCAGATGGGCAAGCGGGCGCGCGGCCACCAGTTTCTTGTTCATATAGGCCTCGAAGGTCAGGCGCTGCACATCGACATCATGGCACAGGCTCACGAATCGCTCGCGCCGTTCATCCGACCGATAATAGGCATCCTGCATCGAGCGCAAAACCTTGAACACCATCTTGTGCTCTTTCATGAACAGCTTGCGTGCAATCGCAAGGTCACGCGTCCGGCCGGAGGCAAGGCAAGCCAATGCCGCCGTTGCCGCCACACGCCCCCCCGCCATCGCGTAATAGATGCCTTCGCCCGAAGACGGGGCCACCACCCCCGCCGCATCGCCCGCCAGCACCACATCGCGCCCGTTGTCCCAGCGGTCCATCGGGCGCAGCGGGATCGGCGCGCCTTCGCGGCGGATCGTTTCGCAATCGGTCAGGCCCGACATGGCGCGCAGGTCGGCAGTGGCTTTCTTCAGGTCCACGCCCTCGACTTCGGTGCCCATGCCGACAGAGACGGATTTGCCATGCGGGAACACCCAGCCATAGAAATCCGGGCTGATGCGCCCATCATAGATCACGTCACAGCGGATCGGGTTATAATGGTCATTGGCAGGCGGGGCCTTGAGGATCTCGTGATAGGCAATGACGTAAGGGATCTTGTCACCGCCCGGCACCTCGGCCCGGGCCACGCCCGAGCGCGCACCGTCCGCCCCGATCATCAGCCGCGTGCGGCTTCGGCGTTCGGCGCCGCTGGCCTTGTCGCGCCAGACAACCATCGTGCCGCCCGCATCCCGCTCGATCCGCAGGAAGGTGCCGGTGAGCCGGGTCGCCCCGGCACTGGCCGCGCGCAGCCGCAGGAATTCGTCGAAATGCTCGCGGTCCACCATGCCGACAAAGCCGTTCTCGATGGGAATATCGACCGCGCGGCCTGTGGGCGAGATCATCCGCGCGGTCTGGATGCGGGCAACAATCTGGGCGTCGGGAATGTGGAAATCGGCAATCAGGCGCGGCGGGATGGCCCCGCCACAGGGCTTGATCCGCCCCGCCCGGTCCAGAAGCGCCACACGGTGACCGCGCCGGGCGACATCCTCGGCCGCCGTCGCCCCGGAAGGCCCGCCGCCCACAACGAACACGTCAAAATCCATCGTCATTCCCCCGGTATCAGGCGGCCCTCCGGCGCGGGGGATGCCCGGTCCAGTATCCGCAATCCCATGATGGCGGCGGCCCCGAAAAGCCCCGCCTCGAACAGAAACACCGTGCCAAAGGCGCTTGCATCGGTCATCGCCAGCCGCATCAGATCGACCAATGCCGCGCCCGTCAGCCCGCCAAAGCCCGCCGCAATCGCCTGACTGGCCCCCCAGAGGCCCATCCGCGTGCCTTCACGCGCGCCACGCCCCTCACCGGCCAGTTGCATCATCGACCCGATCGCCGCGACCGCGAACATGCCGTTGAAGAGGCCCAGAAGCACGACCACCGGCATCAGCATCGCCGCCTCGCCCGCCTGCCCCAGCCCGGCAATGCAGATCAGCGCCAGGGCCGAGCCGAGGCAGCCCGCCACGACCCAGGCCCGGAGTGACCCCAGCCGCAACCCTGTCGCCGCAACCCCGACCGCCAGCATCCCCAGAAACACCCCGCCATTCTGCGCGCCCGACAGCGTGGTTGTCTGCCCGGGCGTCATGGCGAAGACGAGACCCGCATAGGGTTCAAGGATCAGTTCCTGCATGAAATAGGCCGTCATCGACAGGAACACGAAAATCGTGAAGGCGCGTGCGCGCGGTTCGGCCCAGATCTCGGCCAGACCCTGCCGGAAGGGCAAGGGCCGCGCTTCGGGCGCGCGGGGGGCCACGCCCCGCTCGATCCCCCAGATGGCCAGCGTGGTCAGCACGACCGCAGAACCGCAGACCGTGCCCACCACCGCCATCAGCCGCACCGGGCCATAGGGGTCGAGGAACTGGCCTGAGATGCCCGCCGTCATGGCAATGCCGAAAATCATCATTAGCCAGGTGATCGTCGCCGCAGCCGCCCGCCTGCGCGGATGGGTCGCAATCGCCAGCAGCGCCAGCAGTGAGGTGCCCGAGGCCCCCACGCCCACCCCGATCAGCGCATAGGCCAGCACCGACAGCGCAAGCGCCATCCAGAACTCGGCCGCCATCAGAGTCACCGCATAGGCCGCCAGCACCGCCCCCGAGGCCAACAGGACCATGCCCCCGAGGATCCAGCGCGTGCGGCTGCCTCCGGTATCGGCGCGGTAGCCCCAGTTGGGGCGGGACAGTTGCACCCCGTAATGCAAGCCCACCAGCAGCCCCGGCAAGAGCGCCGGCAGCGCCAGTTCCACCACCATCAGCCGGTTGAGCGTGGAGGTCATCAGCACCACGATGGCCCCGAGGCTCATCTGCACCAGGCCCATGCGGAAAATCGACAGCCAGCCCAGCATCAGAGCGCCTCCAGCCCGCGCAGGGCAAAGGCCGAAACCATCATCCCCGACACATAGAGCAGAACGCCCGTGCCATTATACCAGGGCGCCTTGGCCTTGGGGTCGCGCAGCAGCACCCGCATGGCCGCGAACTGGCCCAGCAGTGCCACAGTCACCGCCAGCGCATGCCAGGGCGTGCCCCAGATCACCAGAAGCGCAATCACCAGCAACTGCGCCAGCGCCATCACCGTGCAGGCGATCCGCGCCGCAACCTCGGGGCCGAGCGTCACGGGCAGTGAGCGCACGCCATGCTGGCGGTCCCCCTCCAATGCCTTGAAATCATTGAGCGTCATGATGCCATGCGCACCAAAGGCATAAAGCAGGGCAATCATCACGATCTCCGCACTCGGCGCACCTGCCGCCAGAACGGCAGCCCCGGTGAACCAGGGCAGCCCTTCATAGCACAGGCCCACCAGCCCCGGCCCCCACCAGCCCGAGCGTTTCAGCCGCACAGGTTCTGCCGAATAGGCCCAGGCGGCCAGCACACCCACAACCGTCGCGCCAAAGCCCCAGGGCCCCAGAAACCAGCCCATGACCAGCGACAGGACCGACATCGTCAGCGCCACCCACAGCCCCCAGCGCCCCGGTATGCGCCCCGAGGGGATCGGGCGGTGCGGTTCATTCACCGCATCCACATGCCGGTCGCACCAGTCATTCGCGGCCTGACTCATCCCGCAGACCACCGGCCCGGCGAGGATCACCCCCAAGACAACCAGCGGCCATTGCGCGGCAACCGACCCGCCCGAGGAGATGACGCCGCAGAGATAGGCCCACATCGGCGGAAACCATGTAATCGGCTTGATAAGTTCCAACAGCGCGCGCGGTTGCGGCAGCGAAGAGGTGTGTAATGCTGAGCTGACATTCATGTGTCAACTAAACACTACAAATCAGAGTCGGGCAAGCATGCTCTTGACCCACGTCGCCGATCCGAACGGACAATCAGGCGCCTCGCAGGACCAGCGCTGCGCCTCGGAAACCTGCCCGGCGGACGGGGCGGGACTGCCGGACGGGTGATTGGGCAAAACCGCATGCCGATGCCTGAAAGAGGAGTTGGTCCGAAGCCGGGACTTCTCCCGCACCGCCACCCATCCAGACCGGCACTTTCTGCCGCACCATGCAGACATCAAACAGAACCCGCGAAGCAGGATCACTCAGGGCAAATGCGTCGTCAGAGACCCGGCCTTCGCCCCACCGGGCTCAGTCGTCCTTGCTCAGCAACCCGTATTTGCGCAGCTTGACATAGAGTGACTGCCGGGAAAGCCCCAGCATCTCGGCCGCCGCGACGCGGTTGTTCCGGGTCAGTTCCACCGCGGTCTCGATGCACATGCGTTCGACCATCTCGGCCGTTTCGGCGACGATGTCCTTGAGCTTGGCGGATCCGACGAGTTCTACAACCGAATTTCCGCCATCCTCGGTCCCGCCAGGGCCGGGGCGGCGCATGGCCTCGGCCCGGCTTGAATCGCGCACCACCAGAACCATGGTCGGATTGGGCCGGTCATTGAGCCAGCTTGCCGATATTTCGGTCGAGATCTGGGCCTGAAAGGTCGTCATCAGCTTTGTCGAATACATCCGCATCCGGCCCGACCGGCGCGCATTGTCGATCAGCACCTTCAGATCAACCGCGCCGCGCACCAGAAAGTCCCCGAGCGACCGGCCCTTGACCGCCGCAAGATTGCTGGCATCCGTCATGTTCAGAAAAGCCTCGTTCGCGGAACGGATGACGCCGTCACGGTCGGTGAACACGATCCCGTCCACACCTTCGTGGAACAGTCGCATCAGCCCGTCGCCAAGCTCATCCTGCGCAATCGTTCCCATGTCGGGCACATCGAGACGGCACAGCAGCAGCCGCTCGCCCGCCGCGCGAAACACCATCGGAACCATCATCAACAGATTGTTCGACCGCCGCGCCTGCATCTCTATCGGGGCGGCGGCATCGGCGGTGGCGAGGCTCGACATGGTTTCCAGAAGTTCGCCCCGCCGGCGCCCCACGAATTCCTGCGCGATGGACGATCCGATCAGATCGACCCGAGACGCCCCCAGCAGGGTCGCCGCCGTGGCGTTCAGATCGACAATCCGCCCGCTCGACATAGACACCAGGATGATCGCGTCCCGCGTCACCTCCATCAGCACACGATAGCGCGTGTCGATCTCCCGTTGCGCCTCGTAGTCGCGCTCCAGCGCCAGTTGCACGCTGACAAGTTTCTGCTGGATTTCCGCAATCGGGCGCAGATCGCGCCCCAGCATCAGGAAACTGGCGTCGCGAGACAGGCGGTGAAGCGAATAGCGGATCGGAAAATCGAGATTGGATTCGCCGATATGGGTCACTTCCACGACAAGCGACGTGCCCTCATCGGCGTCACTCAACTGTTCCAGCCGCCGGTCGAGCTTGACCACGCTTTCGTTGGTCAGAAGGCTGCGGACCGGCGCGCCCTCCCAATGGGAAAGTTGCCCGAAAGACCGGTGGTGCGGATTGACCAGCACCGAGATGACACTACCATCGTGAGCAACATGCAGCGCAATGTCCGAGGCCGTCGAAATGATTTCCGACAGCAATTCCGGCGAAACGATCGGGATCGACCCGCGGTTCAATTTTTCCGAGCCATTCGACTGCACTGTCTGTTCCATCCTGTTGCCGCATACCCACCGGATGGGAAAGCGGCCGCTCAGGCCCGCTGCCGGGCGCCATTTCTTTCCAGCAGGCTGCAGAAGCGCAGAACCTGCTCAACGTCCTTGAGCGCCGCATCGGCGCCCGTCTCGGCCTTCACATCGGCGGGATGGTTTAGGATCCCGCCGCCCACGACAACCGGCGGCAGGGCACAACCGCCCGCCCGGGCTGCCGTCACGAATTCGGCCAGATCCGCAAGCCTGTCCACGCAGGCCACCGAGATCAGCACCGCGTCGAAGCGTGATGCCCTCACCCTGCGACATATATCGGAGGCCGGAACGCCCAACGCAAGGGCGACCGATACGCCGCGCCGCCGCAACTGGCCCATCAGAAGCAGGGCGCCGAGGGAATGTTGCTCGAACGCGGGCATCACGATCAGAACCGAACGCGCAGCGCCCCCGGCGCCAACCGAAAGGTCCGCCGACCACATGTTGCCGAGGTCGCGCAGAAGGCTCTGCAACCGCGCCATGCCCATCGTGACTTCGGCAAAGGACATCCGGTCCTCGGCCCAGGCCCGGCCCATCTCCTCGGCTGCGGCGGTTATATAACGGTCGGCAAAATCCTCGGCCGAAATCTTCTGGCGGAAAAGGTCGGAGGCCAGCGCGGTCATGGCCTGCGTCGAGGGGGAGATCGAGGCCTGCACGAGCGCGCGCATCAGATCTGCGCGCATCGGCAGGTCGTCGCGCGACCTGCGCGCCGCGATCTGCCCCATTGCCCAGGATGCAATGGTCTTCAAACCGCCCTCGTCCGCACGGATGAGGCCTTCCATTTCTGAACTCTGGAGATCCTGCATCGTTCTCGCTCCGGACCGGCGACGGCCTTACAGCGCCATTCATGCCATCGCGACATGTATGGAATGCAATGCTCGACATTCGCCCTCCAACAGTCCCCCAGACAGGAATAAATGTCAAAGCAAATTGACACTGCCAACTCCCCTGCCGGAGCCGCCACAGACCCCGCTTCTATCCCTCTGCT
Organism: Pseudorhodobacter sp.; assembly: GCA_046295215.1. Classification (GTDB taxonomy): domain Bacteria; phylum Pseudomonadota; class Alphaproteobacteria; order Rhodobacterales; family Rhodobacteraceae; genus Szabonella. The sequence goes on from JBKBNP010000024.1 coordinate 45,282, forward strand.
AAACATTGTCTCTTTTGTCCAGTGCCTAAAAAACAGCCGCAGCTTGTCGCAGAAACTGTCAACTCTGCAACTGTAAATTTTAGTTGACAGTTTTCCGCGCCGGACGCTAGGCTTCATGCAGGATCACTGGAATGGAAGTTGACGGATGCACGATTCCCTTCTTCAGAACGGACCGCGCAGACCGCTTTACACGCCGGCGGAACGGGCGCGGCGCGACGCCTCGCGCTGGACCCTCGTCCAGGGCATCCTGGCCCCCGCGCAATTCCTCGTCTGTGCCCTCTCGGCCATCCTCGTGCTGCGCTGCCTGCTGACCGGCGAAGGCTATGCGATTGCGACCGCCTCTGTCCTGCTCAAGACGGCATTGCTCTACACCATCATGGTGACCGGAGCGATCTGGGAAAAGGAGGTCTTCGGCCAGTATCTCTTTGCCCCCGCCTTCTTCTGGGAAGATGTCGTCTCCTTCGGCGTCATCGCGCTTCACACGCTATATATTGTGGGACTTTTGACTGGGGCGATGGCACCGGAACAGCTTTTGGCGCTCGCCCTGCTGGCCTATGCTGCCTATGCGGTAAATGCCGTGCAGTTCCTGTGGAAACTGCGCCGCGCCCGCCTCGATGCCGGGGGCCGCGCATGACCGCCCTCCCCCAGGCGGCGGGATGCCGCGACGTTCCGGTGCTGAAGGAACGCGGCCAGCACGAAGTGTTCTGCGGCCTTACCGGCATCATCTGGCTGCACCGCAAGATGCAGGATGCCTTCTTCCTCGTCGTCGGGTCGCGCACCTGCGCGCATCTGCTGCAATCGGCGGCGGGTGTGATGATCTTTGCCGAACCCCGCTTCGGCACCGCCATTCTGGAGGAAAAGGATCTCGCCGGTCTGGCCGATGCCCATGCCGAGCTTGACCGCGAGGTCGCGAGGCTACTGTCACGCAGACCGGACATAAAGCAGCTCTTTCTCGTCGGCTCCTGCCCCTCCGAAGTCATCAAGCTGGACCTCGCGCGCGCGGCGGAACGAATCAACGCCACCCATGCGCCAAACCTGCGCTGTTACAACTTTTCGGGCTCCGGCATCGAGACGACCTTCACGCAGGGCGAGGATGCCTGCCTTGCCTCGCTCGTCCCCTCCCTGCCCCACACCGAGGCGCGCGAATTGCTGCTGGTGGGCGCCCTTCCGGATGTGGTCGAGGATCAGGCAGTGGCGCTGCTGGAGGCCATGGGCGTCGGCCCGCTGCGCCTGCTGCCCGCGCGCCGTGCGGACGATCTGCCGGGCGTCGGCCCGAACACCCGCTGCGCCCTGCTGCAACCCTTTCTAGGGGATACGCTGGCCGCACTGGAACGGCGCGGCGCCACCGCGATCAGTGCGCCGTTCCCCTTCGGCGAGCAAGGCACAACCGCCTGGCTGCGCGCCATCGCCACCGAATTCGGTGTCACCGAGGCCGTTTTCGACGCGGTGACCGCCGCTCCGCGCGCCCGCGCCCGCAAGGCCATCGCCGCCCTGCGCGACACGCTCGAAGGCCGCAGCCTGTTCCTGTTTCCCGACAGCCAGCTTGAAATCCCGCTGGCCCGGTTCCTGACCCGCGAATGTGGCATGACGGCGCTGGAAATCGGTACGCCCTTCCTGCATCGCGCGCTGCTTGGTCCCGATCTCGACCTGCTCGCCCCCGGCCCGACCATCTGCGAAGGCCAGGATGTGGACCTGCAACTCGACCGGATGCGCGCCGCGCGTCCCGACCTGACCGTCTGCGGCCTCGGCCTTGCCAACCCGCTGGAGGCTGAAGGCTTCACCACGAAATGGGCGATCGAACTGGTGTTCACGCCAATCCATTTCTACGAACAGGCGGGCGACCTTGCGGCCCTTTTCGCCCGCCCCCTGCGCCGCCGGGCGCTCCTGCGCAGCCATCCCAACCGGTTGGAGGCCGCAGAATGAAACTCGCCGTCTGGACCTATGAAGGCCCCCCGCATGTCGGCGCGATCCGTGTGGCGACCGCGATGGAGGGCCTGCATTTCGTGCTGCACGCGCCGCAGGGCGACACCTATGCCGACCTTCTGTTCACCATGATCGAACGGCGCAGCGCCCGCCCGCCTGTCACCTACACCACCTTTCAGGCCCGCGATCTGGGGGCCGATACGGCGGGCCTGTTCAAGGCCGCAGCACAGGCCGCGCATGACCGCTTCCGCCCCGAGGCGATGATCGTCGGATCCTCCTGCACGGCGGAACTCATCCAGGACGATCCGGGCGGGCTGGCCGAAACCATGGGTCTTGACTGCCCGGTCATCGCGCTGGAGCTGCCCAGCTATCAGCGCAAGGAAAACTTCGGCGCGGATGAAACCTTCTTGCAGATCGTGCGCGCACTGGCCCGCCCGATGGACCGCTCCGCACGGCCCTCGTGCAACATCATTGGCCCAACCGCGCTCGGTTTTCGCCATCGTGACGATCTGGCAGAGATTACCGCGCTGCTGGAGGATCTGGGCGTAGAGGTCAATTTGACCGCCCCCATGGGCGCGCGCCCTTCGGACATTGCGCGGATGGGTTCGGCCTGGTTCAACGTGATGCTTTATCCCGAAACCGCCGACAGTGCCGCGCGCTGGTGCGAGACCAACCTCAAGCAGCCCTATACCCGCATCATCCCCATCGGCGTTGGCGCCACCCGCGAATTTCTGGCCGAGGTGGCCGATCTGGCAGGCCTGCCCGTCCGGGCCGATGAAAGCCGCCTGCGCCTGCCCTGGTGGTCGGCCTCGGTCGACAGCACCTATCTGACCGGCAAGCGCGTGTTCCTGTTCGGGGACGCCACGCATGTCATGGCCGCCGCCCGCATCGCGCGCGACGAGATCGGTTTCGAGGTGGTCGGCATGGGCTGCTACAACCGCGAATTCGCCCGACCCCTGCGCGCCTTTGCCAAGGGCTACGGGCTGGAGGCGCTGATTACCGACGATTACCTGGAGGTCGAGGAGGCGATTGCGAAGCTCGCCCCCGAACTGATCCTCGGCACGCAGATGGAGCGCCATATCGCGAAGCGTCAGGGGATCCCCTGCGCGGTGATCTCGGCCCCGGTCCATGTGCAGGATTTCCCGGCGCGCTATTCGCCGCAGATGGGGTTCGAAGGCGCGAATGTGATCTTCGATACCTGGGTGCATCCGCTGGTCATGGGGCTGGAAGAGCATCTTTTGACCATGTTCCGCGAGGATTTCGAGTTTCATGACGCCGCCGGGGCCTCGCATCACGGTGGCAAGGCGCAGGCCCGCAAGGCCGATGAGGCTCCGCGGGCCAAACCGGGGGGTTCCCCCCCGGACCCCCAAGGTATTTCTGCCAAGATGAACCCGGCAAGAGGCAGCGATGTCGTGACCTGGCTGGCAGAAGCCGAGCGCGAATTGCGCAAGGTGCCGTTCTTTGTCCGGGGCAAGGCGCGGCGCAATACAGAGCGGTTCGCCGCCGAAAAGGGGCTGAGCGAAATCGGCGTCGAGACGCTCTATGAGGCAAAGGCACATTATGCGCGCTGAACCCACCCTCCATCCCGCCTATGAGATCGTGGTCATCACGCTCGACGCCCATGCCGCAGGCCCGGCTGCACGGGTAACGCCTCGTCTGGCGCGGGATTTCCCCGGGGTCACGGTCTCGGTCCATGCCGCCGCCGAATGGGCGGAGAACCCGGCCGCCCTTGCCCGGGCGAAAGAGGCGCTAGCGGGGGCCCGCATCGTCATCGCCAACCTTCTCTTCATCGAGGAACATCTGACCGCGATCCTGCCGGACCTGCGGGCCGCAAGGGAGCGGGCTGATTGCTTTGTCGGCATGATCGCCGATCCGCAGGTTGTCACCCTGACGAAGATGGGCGATCTGGACATGTCCAGGCCCGCCTCGATGGCGGTGCGTCTGCTGAAAAAGCTGCGGGGATCGAAGGAGCCTTCGGCCAATTCGGGCGAAAAGCAGATGACCCTTCTGCGCCGCCTGCCGAAGATCCTGCGGTTCATTCCGGGCAAGGCGCAGGATCTGCGGGCCTGGTTCCTGTCGATGCAATACTGGCTGGGCGGGTCGGACGACAATATCGAGCAGATGGTGCGCTTCCTGATCTCGCGCTATGCTGGCAAGGCAGGCTGGAAAGGCACGAAATCGGCAGCCCCGGTGGAATATCCCGATGTCGGGCTTTATCACCCCCGCCTTGCCGGCCGGATAACAACCGATCCCGCCCTGATGCCGCGTCCCGATGGTGCAACCGGCACCGTGGGTCTGCTGCTCCTGCGCTCCTACATCCTGTCGGCGGATTGCGCGCATTATGATTCGGTGATTGCGGCGCTGGAGGCGAAGGGCCTCGCGGTGCTTCCAGCCTTTGCCGGAGGGCTGGATGGCCGCCCGGCAATGGACCGGTTCTTTGGCGCGGGCCGGGTCGACGCACTGGTCTCCCTCACCGGGTTCAGCCTTGTCGGAGGCCCTGCCTATAACGACAGCCCAGCCGCCGTTGCGGCGCTGTCGGCGCTGGACGTGCCCTATATTGCCGCCCATCCGCTGGAGTTCCAGACGCTGTCGCAATGGGCCGGGGCCGCGGGCGGGCTTGGCCCGGTGGAAACCACCATGCTGATCGCCCTGCCCGAGATTGACGGCGCCACGAACCCGACCGTCTTTGCGGGCCGTCACGGGCTGGACGGGTGCAGGGGCTGTGCCCATAATTGCAAGCCGGGCCCACAGGCCAAGGCGATGTCACCCTGTCCCGAGCGGGTTGGCGTCCTGGCCGACAAGATCGCGCGGCAGGTGGCCTTGCGCAGTTCGGACGTGGCCGGGCGGCGCGTCGGTATCGTGCTATACGGCTTTCCGCCCAATGCGGGCGCGGTCGGCACGGCGGCCTATCTGTCGGTGTTCGAGAGCCTGCACAACACGCTTCATGCCATGGCCCGCGAGGGCTATGACCTGACCCCACCCGAGACGGTGGAGGATCTGCGCCACATCGTGCTGAATGGCACGCAAGGCCAGCCTGCGGCGATTGCCGATCATGTGGCTGCCGACCGGATTGTGGCCGAAACCCCTTGGCTGGCCGAGATCGAATCCGTCTGGGGCCCTGCCCCGGGGCGGGCGCAATCGGACGGGCGCGGCGTGTTCGTGCTGGGGGCGCGGTTCGGCAAGGTGTTTGTCGGGATCCAGCCGCTGTTCGGCTATGAGGGCGATCCGATGCGCCTCTTGTTCGAGCGCGGCTTTGCCCCGACCCATGCCTTTGCCACTTTCTATCTGTGGCTGCGCAACAGTTTCCGCGCCGATGTTCTGCTGCATTTCGGCATGCATGGCGCGCTGGAATTCATGCCGGGCAAGCAGGCGGGTGTGTCGGGGGCCTGCTGGCCGGACCGTCTGATCGGGGGCCTGCCGAATGTCTATCTGTATGCCGCGAACAACCCGTCCGAGGCGACGCTGGCCAAGCGCCGGTCCAATGCGGTCTGTGTCACCCATCTGACGCCGCCTCTGGCGCAGGCGGGGCTTTACCGGGGGCTGGCGGATCTCAAGGACAGTCTGACGCGCTGGCGCAGCTTCGTGCCGGGCGATCCGGTGCGCGGCGATCTGGAGGCATTGATTGCCGATCAGGCGGCGGCGGTGGATCTGGGGGGCCTCGCGCCCGACCGGCTCTGGTCGCGGCTTCTGGAAACCGAGGGCGCGCTGATCCCGGAGGGGCTGCATGTCGTGGGCCGCCCGATGGGGCCCGAGGCGCGGGCGCGGATGGTGGCGCTGATGGAGGTGGACCCAGAGGCGCGGAGGCGTGCCGAGGCTCTGCTGGCGGAGGAAACCGAAATCCCGGCGCTGCTGCGCGCGCTGTCGGGCCGGTTCATTGCCCCGGTCCCGGGAGGCGACCTGATCCGCGCGCCGCAGATCCTGCCCACCGGGCGCAACATCCATGCGTTCGATCCGTTCCGGATGCCCACGGCCTTTGCGATGCGGGAAGGCGCGGCACAGGCGGCGCGGTTGCTGGAAGCGCATGAAGGGATGCCGCGATCCGTGGCGCTGGTGCTTTGGGGCTCGGACAATATCAAATCCGATGGCGGGCCGATCGCGCAGGCGCTGTCGCTGATGGGGGCAAAGCCGCGGTTCGACAGTTTCGGCCGACTTTGCGGCGCGGATCTTGTGCCTCTGGCCGAACTCGGGCGGCCGCGCATCGACGTGGTGATGACGCTGTCGGGGATCTTCCGCGACCTGCTGCCCTTGCAGACGCGGATGCTGGCCGAGGCTGCCTGGAAGGCCGCAACGGCAGATGAGCCCGCCGAAATGAATTTCATCCGCGCCCACAGCGTTGCCCATGCGGCGCAAATGGGCGTGGATCTGGAGATTGCCGCGCTGCGGGTGTTTTCCAATGCCGAAGGCGCCTATGGGTCCAACGTCAACCAGCTCGTCGATGCCTCGGCCTTTGGCGAGGAGGATGAACTGGCCGATGCCTATGAGGCGCGGAAATCCTTTGCCTATGGGCGCAACGGCAAACCGGTGAAACAGGCGGCATTGCTGCAAAAGGCGCTGAAGCGGGTGGATCTGGCCTATCAGAACCTCGAATCCGTCGAACTGGGTGTAACCACGGTGGACCATTATTTCGACACGCTGGGGGGCATTGCGCGCGCGGTGAAGCGGGCGCGGGGTGGCGCGGATACGCCGGTCTATATCGGCGACCAGACGCGGGGCACCGGCAAGGTGCGCACGCTGCGCGACCAGATCGCGCTGGAAAGCCGCTCCCGCAGTCTGAACCCCAAGTTTTTCGAGGCGCTGCTGAGCCATGGCGCGGAGGGCGTGCGCCAGATCGAGGCGCATGTGACCAATACGATGGGCTGGTCGGCGACCACGCAGGCGGTGGACCCCTGGGTCTATCAGCGCCTGTCGGAAACCTTCGTGCTGGACGAGGTGATGCGACGGCGGATGGCGGCGATGAACCCCGAGGCCAGTGCCCGCATGGCCAACCGCCTGCTGGAGGCGAGCGAGCGCAATTACTGGACGCCCGATGCGGATACGCTGGCGGCCCTGCGCGGGGCGGCAGACGAGTTGGAAGACCGGCTGGAAGGAATCGCGGCGGAATGAACAGTGATCGCGCCCATTCGACGACCCGGAGCGAGGGGCCAGCCCCTCGCGCTCCCCGGGATATTTTTGGACAGAAAAAGGGCAGGCATGGACCTGTCCGGAGGGAGGCCGAATGAGCCCGAGAGATGAAATTCCGAACCTGCGGGGGATGGATGGCGAAGGATCGGTGCAGGTGCATCAGGACAGCGCACTGAAGATCGAGGGGGCCAAGGTCTTTTCCGTCTATGGCAAGGGTGGGATCGGGAAATCGACCACCAGTTCCAACCTGTCGGCCGCGTTTTCCATGATGGGCAAGCGGGTCTTGCAGATCGGCTGCGACCCCAAGCATGACAGCACCTTCACCCTGACGGGGCGCTTGCAGCCCACGGTGATCGACATCCTGAAGGAGGTCGATTTCCATGCCGAGGAATTGCGCCCCGAGGATTATGTCGCGACCGGCTTCAACGGCGTGAAATGCGTCGAGGCGGGCGGGCCGCCTGCGGGCACGGGGTGCGGCGGCTATGTCGTGGGGCAGACTGTGAAATTGCTGAAACAGCATCACCTGCTGGAAGATACCGATGTGGTGATCTTCGATGTGCTGGGCGATGTGGTCTGTGGTGGCTTTGCGGCGCCCTTGCAGCATGCCGACCGCGCGGTGATCGTCACGGCCAATGATTTCGACAGCATCTATGCGATGAACCGCATCATTGCTGCCGTGCAGGCGAAATCGGCCAATTACAAGGTGCGTCTGGCGGGCTGCATCGCCAACCGGTCGCGCGACACCGACGAGGTGGACCGGTTCTGCGACCGTGTGGGGTTCAAGCGCATCGCGCATATGCCGGACATCGATGCCATCCGCCGCTCCCGCCTCAAGAAAAAGACGCTGTTCGAGATGGATGACAGCGAGGATGTGGTCATGGCCCGCGTCGAATACATGCGGCTGGCCGAAAAGCTGTGGCGCAGTGTCGAGGATGTCGGCCTGACGCCCGAAGCCCTGCCTGATCGCGAAATCTTTGAACTTCTGGGGTTCGATTGATGCCGGACTATTCCGCCACCCGCGACCGCGTCGAAGGTTATTTCGACGGCACGGCCACCAAGGTCTGGGAGCGCCTGACCTCTGATGCGCCGGTGAGCCGCGTGCGTGCGACCGTGCGCGCGGGCCGCGACCGGATGCGCGCCTTGATGCTCTCGCGCCTGCCCGCCGATCTGCGCGGCGCGCGGGTGCTGGATGCGGGCTGCGGCACAGGCGCGATGACCGAAGAACTCGCCGCACGCGGGGCCGAGGTGGTGGCCGTGGACATCTCGCCCCGGCTGGTCGCGATTGCCGGGGCGCGGCTGCCGCAGGCATTGCGCGACCGCGTGACCTTTTCCAGCGGCGACATGACCTGCGACAGCCTCGGGGCCTTTGACCATGTGATCGCGATGGACAGCCTGATCTATTACGATGCCGGGGATATTGCGCGCATCCTGCAAGGGCTTGGCGCGCGCACATCCGGCAGCATCGTGTTTACGGTTGCGCCACGCACGCCGCTGCTGATGGCGTTCTGGGGTATGGGCAAGCTCTTTCCCCGCGCCGACCGTTCGCCGGCCATGGTGCCCCATGCCTTTGGCTCGCTGGCGCAGGCCACGGGGCCGGGGCTGGCGGAAGTCGGGCGCGTCACCACGGGGTTCTACATTTCGAACTGTCTGGAGTATCGGGCATGATCCTCGGGAAATCCCAGATCAAGCGGTTGTCCGGCGCATGGCTGCCCTTTGCCGATGCGGCCTCCGAGGGCTTGCCCATGTCGCAGCTTTTGCGGCTGTCGCTGTTTCAGGTTTCGGTGGGCATGGCGAGCGTTCTGCTTCTGGGCACGCTCAACCGCGTGATGATCGTGGAACTGTCGGTGCCTGCGGTGATCGTGGCGGTGATGATCGCGCTGCCGGTGTTCTCGGCCCCCTTCCGCGCGCTTCTGGGGTTCCGTTCGGATACCTACCGGTCGGCGATCGGGTGGAAGCGCATTCCCTATCTCTGGTTCGGCAGTCTCTGGCAGATGGGCGGGCTGGCGATCATGCCCTTCGCGCTGATCGTTCTGTCGGGCGACAAGGTGCATGACGTGCCCTTTGCGGGTGAGGTTCTGGCCGCACTTGCCTTCCTGATGACCGGCCTCGGGCTGCACATGACGCAGACCGCGGGGCTGGCACTGGCCTCGGACCGCGCGACCGATGAAACGCGGCCCCGGGTGGTGGCGCTGCTTTACGTCATGTTTCTGGTGGGGATGGCGGTGTCGGCGGTGATCGTCGGCTGGCTCTTGCGCGATTTTTCCGACATCCGGCTGATCCGGGTCGTGCAGGGCTGCGCGCTGGTTACGCTGGGGCTGAACCTTGTGGCGCTGTGGAAACAGGAACATGTGCGCCCGATGTCGGAAGCGGAGCGCGCCGCCCCCCGCCCCCTGTTCCGCGACGCCTGGCGCGATCTGATGGCGGGCGGCACGGCGGGGCGGCTTCTGGCCGTTGTGGCGCTGGGGTCGCTGGCCTTCAACATGCAGGACGTGCTGCTGGAACCCTATGGTGGCGAGATTCTGGGCCTGTCGGTGGCGGCAACCACGCTGCTGACGGCGATGTGGGCCATGGGGGCGCTCGTCGGATTTCTGATGGCCGGGCGCTGGCTGCTGCAGGGGCAGGATGCCTTCCGGCTGGCGGCGCGCGGCATCCTGGTCGGCATCGCAGCCTTTACGGCGGTGATCTTTTCGGCCCCGATGAACTCTCCCGCGCTGTTCTATGCCGGGGCGGTGCTGATCGGGCTGGGGGCGGGACTCTTTGCCGTCTCGACCCTGTCGGCCGCGATGGCACTGCCCGAACGCGGGCTGGCCGGGCGCGGCCTTGCCCTCGGGGCATGGGGGGCGGCGCAGGCCACGGCGGCGGGGCTGGCGATTGCCCTGGGCGGCGCCTTGCGCGACGGGGTGGGCGGGCTCGCCCTGTCGGGGGCCTTCGGCGAGGCGCTGATGACCCCGGCCTTCGGCTACACCTTTGTCTATCACACTGAAATCGGACTGCTTTTTGTCACACTTCTCGTCCTTGGCCCGCTGGTGCGGATCAGGGTCCTTCCCACCCAACCCAAACCCGGCCCGGCCCGGATCGGCATTGCCGAATTCCCGACCTGACCACGGAGGATCAAACTATGGTAGGCGTCACCTTCTTTGGAAATTTCGATCTGGCCAGCCTGTCGATCTGGCTGTTCTGGGGCTTTTTCGCGCTCCTGATCTATTACCTGCAAACCGAGAACATGCGCGAGGGCTATGCGCTGGAAACCGAAGACGGGGCGGCAGCCCCCAATCAGGGCCCCTTCCCGCTGCCCAAGCCCAAGACCTTCCTCTTGCCGCATGGCCGTGGCGAAGTGACCGTGCCCTCGGCTGAAAACGAGGCCGCGCACCGCCGCGCCGATCTGGCGCTGGACCGCACCGCGGTATCCGAAGGGTTCCCCCATGCGCCAACCGGGGACGCGATGGCCGATGGTGTCGGTCCCGCCTCCTGGGCGCCGCGCCGCGATGTGCCTGAACTCGATGGCCACGGCCACAACAAGATCGTGCCCCTGTCCCGCGCCGAAGGCTTTGCCGTCTCGGCCGGGCGCGATCCGCGCGGGATGCAGGTGCAGGCCAATGACCTGCATGTGGTCGGCACGATCTCCGATCTCTGGGTCGATGCGCCGGAACAACTGGTCCGCTATCTGGAGATCACGCTGGAGGGCGGAACCAAGCGGCTGATCCCGATGCCGATGGCCAAGATAGGGCCGGTCCGGGTGCATGTGAACTCGCTCTCGTCGGATCTGTTCGCGGGCATCCCGGCCACGCGGTCCAGCGGCGAGATCACGCTTCTGGAGGAAGAAAAGGTCAGTGCCTGGTTCGCCGGCGGCACGCTTTATTCCGCCGACAAGCGTGCCTCGCGGATCAAGTATCTGATGGGCTGAACCACAAGGAAAAAAGGGGGGCTTGCCAATGTCCGACCATGACGACGACTTCAACTTCGAACCGATGCCGGGCCTTCCCGCCCTTCCGCCTTCCGGCGAGGAGGTGCTGTGGCAGGGGCGTCCCGACAGCCTGCGGCTGGCGCGGGAGGCTTACGGGCTGACATGGGTTGCGGGCTATTTCGGGCTGATTGTCGGCTGGCAGGCCATGCGCGGATTTGCCGAGGCCGGAATGGCGGGGGCGCTGGCCTTCGGCATCCCCAATCTGCTGCTGGGGCTCGTCGGCTGCGGCATCGTTTTCCTGCTGGCCCATGCGCAGGCGCGAACGACCGTCTATACCATCACCTCGGCCCGCGTCGTTTTGCGCATCGGGGCGGCGCTGTCGGTCAGCATCAACCTGCCCTTCCGGCAGATCGAAAGCGCGGGGCTCGACCTCAAGGGCAATGGCAGCGGCACGATCGCGCTGGCGCTGTCGGAGGGCGCGAAACTTTCCTGGCTGACACTCTGGCCGCATGTGCGGCCCTGGCGGCTGGCCCGGCCGGAACCCGCGCTGCGCTGTATCCCCGATGCTGCCCGCGTGGCCAGACTGCTGGCCGAAGCTGCCGAAACACGGCTGGCCGAACCGGTGATCCTGCGCGCGGATCCCCCTGCCGCCGCCCTTGCCGCAGAATGAGAGGAAAAACGCCATGAGCCTTCTGACCGATCCGGCCTTTCGCCACCGCGACCGCGAGATGATCCCCAAAACGCTGGTCCGCGCGATGTTCGGCCTTGCCGCCGCCACGGTTCTGATCGTCGGCTTTGCCGCGCTGACGGGGCGCGAACCCACCGGCCAGCCGAAGCCCGGCACGATCATCATGGAGCGGGAGATCGCCCTGATCGGCGGCGGGGCCAAGGCGGTGACGGTGCGCGCGGCAGACGGTAGCCTGCTGGCGGATCTTGCACATGGCGGTTTCATCACGGTGATCCAGAACGGCCTCCAGACCGAACGACGCCGGCACGGGATTGACCCCGACCTGCCGGTTCGCCTGATCCGCTATGACAACAACCGCCTGACCGTTCTCGACCCGCTGACGGGCTGGAGCGTGGAACTGCATATCTTCGGTGCCGACAACAAGGCCGCGTTCGAACGGCTGCTGGCACTCTGACCACCAGGACGACCAAAAAACAAAAGGGAACAAAACAATGGGTATATTTACAAAAGAGGTGGAAAAGGTGCCCTGCACCGTCGAAGTCAGCCACCGCTTCGAGAGCCTGCATGCGCATGTGCGCTTTGACAATGGTGCGATCATCCATCCCGGTGACGAGGTTCTGGTGCATGGCGAGCCGGTTCTGGCCGCCTGGGGCGAGGTCATCGTGGAGGAACGCGAGGCCACGATCACCCGTGCCAGCCTGATCGAACGCGCCTGGACGCGGCTGACGGGCGATCTGGAAGTGATGGAACTGTGCGAGTTCTCCTTCTCCGAGGAGGTGACGCTATGAACGCCCACAACCCGAACCCCGATCACGGCAGCGCGCATGACGAGCTGCACGCCGAGGTGGCCGAGCGGTTCGACACAACCGCCATGGCGACCGAAACCACCTTGCTCAATCCGCGCTTCTACACCACCGATTTCGACGAGATGGACCGCATCGACGTGACCCCGGTGCGCGAGGAATGGGACAAGCTGATCGCGCAGATGAAGTCGGACCCCAACAAGGGCCATTTCAAGAAAAACGCTGATTGGGACAAGGTGGACTGGGAGGGCATGGACCCCGCCCTGCGCGCCGAACTGATCGACTTTCTGGTATCCTCCTGCACCGCCGAGTTTTCGGGCTGCGTCCTTTACAAGGAGATGAAGCGGCGCGGCAACAACCCCGACATCTGCGAATTGTTCAACTACATGGCCCGCGACGAGGCCCGGCATGCCGGGTTCATCAATGACGCGCTGCGCGAGGCCGGGGTTGCGGTGAATCTCGGGTTTCTGACCAAGGCCAAGAAATACACCTATTTCCGGCCCAAATTCATCTATTACGCCACCTATCTGTCGGAAAAGATCGGCTATGCGCGGTATATCACCATCTACCGGCACCTTGAGGCGAACCCCGACCAGCGGTTCCACCCGATCTTCAAGTGGTTCAAGGAATGGTGCAATGACGAGTTCAGCCATGGCGAGGCCTTCGCCCTGCTGATGAAGACCGACCCGAAGCTGACGCAGACCCTGGCCAACCGGCTTTATATCAAGTTCTTCCTCACGGCGGTCTATTCGACAATGTGGGTGCGCGACCATGCGCGGCCGGAGTTCCACAAGGCACTGGGCGTCGATATCGAATGGTATGACCAGGAAGTTTTCCGCAAGACCTCGGCCATTGCGCGGCAGATCTTCCCGATCGAGATCGACATCGACCATCCGCGCTGGAAGCCGAACCTGCGCCGGATGGAGGCCGCCTTCCGCACCATGGATGCGGCCCAACGGCAGGGCGGGATCGCGGGCAAGCTGAAAGGCTGGGGCGCCACGGTCAAGGCCGGGCTGGCCTTTGCGGCACTTTACACCATTCCGTCACAGCGCCTGACACCGCCCCAAAGCGTGCGGCTGGAGCCGGTCTATTGACCCCCAGCCAATCAGGTGACGACCGGTCCGGGCGGGCGCGTCCGGTCCGGGCGCGCCGCACTTTCGCGACCGGGGGGCGACCATGATCGCCAATCCCTGGATCGCGGCGCTTGCGGCGCTGTTCCTGTGGTGGTTTTCCACCGGCATCCTGTTGTGGCGCGTGCGCCATGCCGACAATGGCGGCCCGGATCAGCATATCTGGTCGGTGCTGCTGGCGCTGCCGATGCTGGCGGCGGGGGTTCTTGGCTTCACCGCGACGCTTTCCAATGCCTCGCCCGACGGCGTGTTTCTGGCCTTTCTGTCCGCGCTCGCGATCTGGGGCTGGATCGAGCTTGCCTTCCTCTCTGGCCTCATCACAGGCCCCAACCGAAGCCCCTGCCCGCCCGATGCGCCGCTTGGCGACCGGTTCCTGCGCGGTTTCGGCACATTGGCCTGGCATGAATTGCTGCTTGTCGTGACATTTCTGCTGATGGCGCATCTGGCGCGGGGGGCGGAAAATGCCTTCGGGCTCTGGACTTTCGCGGTGCTGTTCTTCGCCCGCATCTCGGCCAAGCTGAACCTCTTTTTCGGTGTGCCACAGATCAACACCGAATTCCTGCCGCGCCCCCTGGCCCATCTGGCCAGCCACTTCCGGCGCGCGCCGATGAATGCGCTCTTCCCGGTTTCCGTCACCGCGCTGGCCTTTGCCACCGGTTGCTGGCTGGAACGGCTCTGGCAGGCGGGATCTCCCGGCGACGTCACCGGCTTTGCCCTGCTTGCAGCACTGACGCTGCTGGCCCTTGTCGAACACTGGTTCATGGTGCTTGCGCTGCCGGACCAGAAACTCTGGCGCTGGATGTTGCCCGCGCCCAAAACCAAGCCGGTTCCTGGCAAGGACCGGTTGCAGGAGGATGCCAATGGATTTTGACCAATTCTTCACCGCCGAGCTTGACCGGCTCCGCGCCGATGGCAACTACCGCATATTTGCCGATCTGGAACGACGGCGCGGTGCCTTTCCCCGCGCCGACTGCCACCGCGGCGGCGAGAAGCGGGAAATCACCGTCTGGTGTTCAAACGATTATCTCGGCATGGGCCAGCACCCCGATGTGGTCGCCGCGATGACCGAAACCGTGGCGCAATGCGGCACCGGGGCTGGCGGCACGCGCAATATCTCGGGCACCAACCATCACCACCTGATGCTGGAGGCCGAACTTGCCGACCTGCATGGCAAGGAGGCGGCGCTTCTGTTCACCTCCGGCTATGTGTCGAACTGGGCGACGCTTTCTACCCTTGGCGCGCGCATCCCGAATGCGGTGATCCTGTCGGACGAAATGAACCACGCCTCGATGATTGAAGGCATCCGCCATTCGCGCGCCGACAAGGTGCTGTGGAAACACAATGACTGGCGCGATCTGGACCGGAAACTGAAAGCCGTGGGCGACCGGCCCAAGATCGTGGCCTTTGAATCGGTCTATTCCATGGATGGCGACATCTCGCCGATGCGCGAGATCGTCGAGGTGGCCGAGGCCCATGGCGCGCTGACCTATCTCGACGAGGTGCATGCGGTGGGTATGTATGGCCCGCGCGGCGGCGGCATTTCGGAACGTGAGGGGCTGGCCGACCGGATCAGCCTGATCGAAGGCACGCTGGGCAAGGCCTATGGTGTGGTCGGCGGCTATGTCACCGGCTCGGCGGCGCTGTGCGATTTCATCCGCAGCTTTGCCTCCGGCTTCATCTTCACCACCGCCCTGCCCCCGGCCATCGCCGCCGCCGCCGCCGCCTCGATCCGCCACCTGAAAGGGTCGGAGACTGAAAGGATGGCACAGCGCGACCGTGTGGCCATCCTGCGCGCGCGGCTCGACCGGCTGGGCATCCCCCATATGGCGAATGACAGCCACATCATTCCGGTGATGATCGGCGATCCGGTGAAATGCCGCCAGATCAGCGACATCCTGATGGATGACTGGGGCATCTATGTGCAACCGATCAACTATCCCACCGTGCCCAAGGGCACGGAGCGGCTGCGCATCACACCATCGCCCTTCCACTCGGATGCCGATATCGACCGGCTGGTGCAGGCGCTCGGCGCACTCTGGCGGCAATGCGCGCTGGCCCATGCCGTCGCTTGACCTCCAACAAAAGTGATCCATCTAACACAATCCGTCGTATCCATGACGACTAACGGAGGAGAGTTCCCATGAAGACCCTACTGCCCGTCGCCACCGCTTTTGCGCTTCTGGCCGCACCGGCCTTTGCCGAAGGTGACGCCGAAGCGGGCGCGCAGGCGTTCAACCAGTGCCAGACCTGCCATATCGTCGCGGATGCGGATGGAAACACGCTTGCCGGACGCAATGCCAAGACGGGCCCCAACCTTTATGCCGTAATCGGTCGGCAGGCGGGCACCTATGAGGGCTTCCGCTATGGCAAGGATCTCGTCGAGGCCGGAGAAAAAGGCCTGGTCTGGGATCAAGCGACCTTTGTCGAATATGTTCAGGATCCGCAGGCCTTCCTGAAAACCACGCTGGGCAACAACCGCGCGCGGGGGCAGATGCAGTTCCGTGTCCGCACGGCCGCCGATGCCGAAAATCTCTATGCCTTCCTCGTTTCGCTGGCCCCGCCCGCCGAGGACGCAGAGGCCGAGGGCGAAGCAGCCCCCGTGAGCAACTGAACCCAGCCATCCCAGGCGGAAACCCTTCAGGCCCATGTCGACCGTCACGGCGACCTGGGCCTTTCTCGCGACCACTTCTGCGCGCGCCCGAAGCTCGATCCCGCACCGGAATTGCACTAGAGCCTCGCGCCCGAATTTCGTAAACCGTCTGAGAGCGACCGACGGACGGACCCATGACCAAGGACATCATTGCCCGCTGCGAGGCCCGGGGCCTGCGCATGACGGACCAGCGCAGGGTCGTTGCCCGTGTCATCGGGGCCGCCGAGGATCATCCCGATGTGGAGGAGCTATTCGCCCGCGCCTCCGCGATCGATCCCCGCATATCCATCGCCACGGTCTATCGCACGGTCAAGCTGTTCGAGGAATCCGGCATTCTGGAACGGCTGGAATTCGGCGACGGGCGCGCGCGCTATGAAGATGCGGAACGCGACCATCACGACCACCTGATCGACATGAACTCCGGCGAAGTGATCGAATTCGTCGATCCCGAGATCGAGCAATTGCAGGAACGCATCGCGGCCCGCCTCGGCTACCGGCTGAAGGGTCACCGTCTGGAACTCTACGGCGTGCCGATCAAGAAGCCGCTTTCGTGACCCTTATCGCCTCCACATCAACCGACAACACCCGCGCGACGCTTCTGATGGTCGGCTCGATGCTGGCCTTCGCCTTCGAGGATCTGTTTCTCAAACGCGCGGCAACGGTTCTGCCCCCGGGTCAGGTTGTCGCCATGCTGGGGGCGGCCGGGGCGGCCTGTTTCTGGCTGGTGGCGGCACGGCGGCGCGAGCCGATCCTGTGCCGTGCGGCCCTGTCGCCCCCCGCGCTGATCCGCGCGGTGTCAGAAGCGGTGGCGACAATGCTCTATGTCACGGCGTTGGCCCTGATCCCGCTTTCGGTCAATTCCGCGCTGCTGCAAGCCTCGCCGCTGGTGGTGACGATGGGCGCCGCCCTGTTTCTGCGCGAACCCGTCGGCTGGCGGCGCTGGACGGCAATCCTCGTAGGATTTGCGGGTGTCCTTGTCATCCTGCGCCCCTTTGGTCAGGGGTTCGAGGCAGCGGGCCTGCTGACAGTCGCCTGTGTCGTGGTTCTGGCCGCGCGCGATCTGGCGACCCGCGTGATGCCCGCCAGTATCGGCACCTTCCAACTGACCACATGGGCCTATCTGGGCATGGTGCCTGCCGGACTGATCCTCATGGCGATCAGCCAGACCGCACCGCAGGCAGTGGCGCCAGAGCGCATGTTCGATCTGACGGGCGCGCTGATGACCGGGCTGGTGGGATACTGGGCGGTGACGGCCGCGATGCGGCTGGGCGAGGTTTCGGTCGTCGCCCCCTTCCGCTATTCCCGACTTGTCTTTGCGATGATCCTCGCGATGGTGTTTCTTGGTGAACGTCCCGATGCCTTCACGCTCACCGGCTCGGCCCTCGTCATCGGCTCGGGCCTTTACACCTTCTGGCGCGAGGCGCGGCGCAAATCGCTTCCAAACCCCGGCGACGCAGGGTAAACATCCCGCGAAAGCGCGGCACCTGCCCGCAAACAGCCGGAGGCCCCATGACCACGATCATCGACATTCACGCCCGCGAAATCCTTGACAGCCGGGGCAACCCCACGATCGAGGTCGATGTGGTGCTGGAAAGCGGCGAAATGGGCCGCGCCGCAGTGCCTTCGGGCGCCTCCACCGGCGCGCATGAGGCCAATGAACGCCGCGACGGCGACAAATCCCGCTACATGGGCAAGGGCGTGCTGGAGGCGGTCGCTGCCGTCAATGGCGAGATTGCCGAGGAACTGGTGGGCTTTGATGCCACCGAACAGGTCGGCATCGACCGCACGATGATCGAGATGGACGGCACGCCGAACAAATCCCGCCTCGGGGCCAATGCCATTCTGGGCGTGTCACTGGCCGTGGCCAAGGCCGCCGCCGATGCCACCGCACAACCGCTTTACCGCTATGTCGGCGGCACCTCCGCCCGCATCCTGCCGGTCCCGATGATGAATATCATCAATGGCGGCGAACATGCCGACAACCCGATCGACATCCAGGAATTCATGATCATGCCGGTGGGCGCGGACAATATCCGCGAGGCGATCCGCATGGGCGCGGAGGTGTTCCACACCCTGAAGAAAGAACTGTCGCAGGCCGGGCACAACACCAATGTCGGCGATGAGGGCGGCTTTGCCCCCAACCTGAATTCCGCCCGAGACGCGCTTGATTTCATTCTGAAATCCATCGAAAAGGCGGGCTACAGGCCGGGCGAGGATATGGTCCTCGCGCTCGATTGCGCCGCAACCGAATATTTCAAGGGCGGTCGGTATGAAATGAAGGGCGAAGGCAAATCGCTCTCCATCGAGGAGAATGTCGATTTCCTCGCCGCCCTCGCCGCCGATTACCCGATCATCTCCATCGAGGATGGCTGTTCCGAGGATGACTGGGACGGCTGGAAACTGCTGACCGACCGGCTGGGGTCAACCGTGCAACTGGTGGGCGACGATCTGTTCGTTACCAACCCGCGCCGTCTGGGTGAGGGCATCAAGTCCGGCTGCGCCAATTCCATGCTGGTCAAGGTCAACCAGATCGGCACGCTGACCGAAACCCTGCAAGCGGTCGATATGGCGCATCGCGCGGGCTATACCAATGTCATGTCGCACCGCTCGGGCGAAACCGAGGATGCCACCATTGCCGATCTGGCCGTCGCCACCAATTGCGGACAGATCAAGACCGGCTCGCTCTCGCGCTCGGACCGGCTGGCGAAATACAACCAGTTGATCCGCATCGAGGAAATGCTGGGCGAGACCGCCGAATATGCGGGCCGTTCCATCCTGCGCGGCTGATTTCATCCTGGTGAAAATACCTCCGCCGGAGGCGTCCTCCGGCGGCAAGGGGTGCTGCACATGACCGATGCGGATCGTCTCATCGACAGTCTTGGCCTCGTCCCCCACCCCGAGGGCGGTTGGTATCGTGAAACCTGGGCCGCCCCCGGCCCGGAGCGCGCGCTGGCCACCTGCATCCATTTCCTGCTGAAAGCGGGCGAACGCAGCCACTGGCACCGGGTCGATGCCGACGAGATCTGGCTCTGGCATGCGGGCGCTGTGCTGACGCTGTCCCTCTCTGCAACCGATACCGGTCCGGCCACCGATCACGCCCTGGGCGGGCAGGTTCTGGAGGGCCAATCCGCCCAGATCGTCGTGCCTGCGGGCCATTGGCAATCGGCGCGCAGCACCGGCGCCTACAGCCTTGTGAGTTGCATCGTCAGCCCGGGGTTCCGGTTCGACGGCTTCACCCTCGCCCCGCGCGACTTCGACATCCCCCGCCTTTAGCGCCAGGGCACAACCCCGGCGCGAATGTATCCGATACAAGTTTTCCGTGGCAGCCGCTTTCGTCAGCCGCTATGCCCGATCCATGAGCGATTTGGTCTTGCCCCGGAACGAAGACAGCCTGAGCGGCTTCGGCTTTGCGCTCGGGGCCTATCTGCTCTGGGGGTTCCTGCCGCTCTACATGAAGGCGCTCTCCCATATCCCGGCGGTGGAAATCATCGCCCATCGAGCGATCTGGTCGCTTCCCGTCGCGGGGGTCGTGCTGATCCTGTCGCGGCGCACTGCCGATCTGAAACGCGCGCTCCGCACGCCACGCATGGTCGGCATGGCCGCGATGACGGCGGCGCTGATCTCGGTAAACTGGGGCATCTACATCTGGGCGATTGCCACCGACAACGCGCTGGACGCCGCCCTTGGCTATTACATAAACCCGCTGTTCAGCGTCTTTCTGGGCGCGGTCCTGCTGGCGGAACGTCCGTCCCGCACACAGAAGATGGCCCTGGCGCTGGCAGCCCTTGCGGTTGTCGTGCTGACGGTTCAGGTCGGCCGCCTTCCCTTTGTCGCACTCGGCCTGACGCTGACCTGGGCCGCCTATGCCTATCTGAAAAAGCAGCTCCCCATCGGTCCCAATCAGGGGTTCTTTCTGGAGGTGTTGCTGCTGTCGCCTTTCGCGGTCATCTGGATTGTCTGGCTCGCCTGGACGGGCAAGGGGCATTTTTTTGCAGGCAATGCGATGGATACGGCGCTGCTGCTCGGCTGCGGTTTGGTGACGGCGGTGCCGCTGATCCTATACGCGAATGGCGCGAAACTGCTGCGGCTCTCCACCATCGGGATCATGCAGTATATTGCCCCGACCATGATTTTCCTGACGGCGGTGTTCCTGTTCAACGAGCCCTTCGGCACCGCACAGGCGATGGCTTTCGCGATGATCTGGGCCGCACTCGCGCTCTATTCGCTGTCGATGTTCAGGAACCGGGCCGGCTGATCTGCCCGCCACCCACCGCCCCCCGGACCCCGGTCGTCGAGGGGCAGGAGGTCGGCAACCCCCGCGCCACCCGCACCGCGAGATAGGCGAAGGCCTGCGCCTCCAGCATGTCACCGTCGAGCCCAGCCGCCTCCACCGGCTGCACCGGGCATCCCATACCGTCGGCGATCATTGCCATCATGCTGCGGTTGTGCCGCCCGCCCCCGGTGACCAGCAGGCGCGACACGGGTGCCGGGAAATGTTCGGCCCCGCGCACCACCGCCGCCGCCGCCGCCGCTGTCAGCGTGGCCGCCGCATCGGCATCCGAAAGCCCCGCCACCGCCTGCGACAGTGCCGGAAAATCGTTCCGGTCCAAGGATTTCGGCGGCATTCTGAAGAAATGCGGATGCCGCAGGAAGGCCGTCACCACGGCGTCATCCACCTGTCCCGTTGCGGCCAGCGCGCCGCCCTCGTCCCGCTCCAGCCCCAGCCGCGCGCGCATCAGGTCGTTCACCGGCGCATTGGCAGGCCCGGTGTCGAAGGCCAGACAGGCGCCTTCCACCTCTGGCGCGGCCCTTGCCGGGTCCACCCATGTCAGGTTGCCCACCCCGCCCAGGTTGAGAAAGGCCAGCGGAGCCTCCGCGCCCATCCATTTCGCGCAGGCGAAATGGTAAAACGGTGCCAGCGGTGCGCCCTGCCCGCCCAGTTCCACATCCGCCGTGCGGAAATCCCAGATCACCGGCAGGCCCAGAACCTCGGCCAGCACGGCGCCCGATCCTGCCTGATGCGTGCCGCGCCCGCCCGGATCATGTGCCAGCGTCTGACCGTGAAAGCCGACCAGTTCCACACCCTCGAACCGCGACAGCAGTTCGGCATGGGCGGTTTCCACCATCTCGGCCGCCGCCTCAACGCCCGCCTCGCCCGGCCAGCGGCCAAGGGCTGCGCAGATCAGCTCGCGCTCCTGCGCGCTGTAAGGTCTGTAGGCGGTGTGGCCGAATTCCGAAATCGTGACGCCGTCGGTGCGGATCATCGCGCCATCCACCCCGTCGAGCGAGGTGCCCGACATCGCGCCAAGCGCCCAGACCGCCCCCGATTTCCGCATCCCGCCCC